>CAZDQL010000135.1:0-13124 GCA_964507325.1 uncultured Planctomycetaceae bacterium
CTAGCCCGCAGGGCCGTCCGTCAACAGCCGCCGGTCAGGTGGCTGCTACAGATCAGCCCAGAGCTCGTCGTCAGCGGCCCACTCCGCGAGGGCCGCCGCCCGACCCTCGAGCAAGTCGACGAGCTCCTTCGATCCGTCGCCCAGGACGAAGTCACTCGGCGGCTCTCCGGAGCGATGGGCCGAGACGTAGTCGCCCCACCGTTTGGCGAAGGCACCGATGGCAGACCGGGGATGTCTGATCTCCTTGGCGGAGACGTAGTCGGTTGGGAGGTCACCGTAGATGACCCACCAACCGACCCAGCCCGGTCGACTCGCACTCTCGATCGCCCAGACAGAGACCACGGGCGCAACGTGCCAGGCTGGCCACTCCCCGACCTGCCCATGGGAGACCCCCTGCGAGGACAGGTATTCGGCGACGTACTTGCGAGCTTGCAGGCACCAGTGCTCTTCGACCTGCGGGTCGTCGTAGTCGGGTTCGGCCATGTCCACCCAGCTACTTCTTCACCGCCCAGATGTTGCGGAAGTAGATGTCGTGTCCATGGTCCTGCAGATAGTGACGTTCCGGTTCCGGACCGAGCTCGCAGGGTGCGGCGGTCGTCTTCCTGTCCTGGGTGATCTGATCGTCGTGCACGAGGATCCCGTTGTGGTAGACGGTCATGCGCGCCGTGGAGAGCGTGACCCGTTTCGCGTTGCGCGTCTCGTATTTCGCGGCGGTGAACTCGATGTCGAAGGTCTGCCAGGTCAGGGGGGGGAAGGCGGCGTTGACGATCGGGTCGGCGTTCATGTACATGCCGCCGCACTCATTCATCTTCCCCTCCTGCCCGAAGGAGTCGAGGATCTGGACCTCGTAGCGCCCCTGGACGTAGCAACCGCTGTTGGCCCGGCCTTGGCCGCTGGCGTGCGGCTGGAAGGGCAGGAGAAACTCCAGGTGGAGCTCGCAATCGTTGAAGGGCTCCTTGGTGAAGAGCCCGCCAGAGCCGCGCGGCACGATGAGGATGCCGTCCTCCGTCACCTGCACCGGCTGTTCGTTGCGATAGAAGACGTGGTCGGTGGAGGTGCCGTCGAAGATCACCGTCGCCCCCTGCGGCGGCTCCTTCCCGAGGGTCGGGCTCTTGCGGAAGACGCGCAGGAGCTGACCCACCGCGTGACCCTCGCCATCCCGGACGGTCATGGCCTTGTCGGCCAGGGTGAGCGTGTACTCAGTCGCCGCGTCGTCCGGACTCAGGACCGTCCCGGCATTCGCGGCTTCCCCCCGGAAGCGCAGCTTCTCGGTGCGATCCCAGCCCGCCCCGGGCAACCCGCCGCGATACCCCACGGCCCAGAACTTCGCGTCCCCCGCCGCGACGACCTGCACGCCGAACATCTCGTCGACTCCGTCCACAGTCAGGCGGCCGACGTACTCGCCCTGCACGAGGTACTCGGGGCCGGCCTCATCGACGGTTGGGATCTGGACGGGATCCTGGGCGAGGGCGAGAGGTAAGAGCGCGACTGCGAGGCACTTGGCGACGGTCATCATGGCACTGGGAGCTCCTTGCACTGCCGAGAAGGCGAGCCTCACTCTATCAGAGGCCTCAGCCCCCCCGGATCCAATCGGGCCCGGTCAAGGCGGACGCTGCCCGCATCTCCGCCGGCGGATCCAACTGCAGTCGGATCGTCTTGCGCAACGAAGCGGCGAGCCAGCGCTTGTCCGGCGAAGGCGGCCCGAGGGCCTCGAGCACTTCGCGATCGACTCCCGTGCCCGGTTCCTCCTCTCCGCAGAAGGCCCCGAGAGCCTCGGAGACCTGCTCCATCCGGGCGGAGTCCACTGCTCGCGCGATGTTTCGCCCACATGCTGCGAAGGGCCGTCGCGGGCGAAGATCGCCACCGATGGCATTCAGGACGAGCTCGAGGTTCTCGACGAAGGTCCGGTGACAGGGCATCAGCATGTCGATCGCCAACCCCAGTGACAGAGGAGCCTCGTCGCCGGCGTCGGTGTCGTGGAGGATGGTGCGCACCGTCGTCAGCCAGAAGTCCTCGTGCTCCGCGTACTGCTCCGGACAGCTGCTACGGTAGTCGACCTCGTATTCGCCTCCGCCGAGGAGGATCCAGGTGTATTGCGCACTCGGATCCTGCATCGACTGCGGCCAGCGGATGTTGCTGCGGATCTTGTCGACCACCCGTTGGACCTGCCACTCCTTGAGGGGCGAGCGCTCCCCGAGGCCGGCGAGGAGTCGAGAAGCCGGGAGGTCGCCGACGGTCAGGTCCAGACCAGAGCTGGGGCAGCCGGCACACCAGGCAGTGAGCGCCGCGACCGCTTGCGTCCAGACCTCCTCGACCGGGTGTGTCGCCTCGGGTGAGCGCGTGCCCAAGCCCTTCTCGGTCTCTCCGGCACCGATCGCCCTGACGATGTTGTCGACCCAGCGCTCGGCCTTGTGGTGGCAGATCTCCAGGCTGGAAATCAGCTCGCGGGTCTTCGTCACCTCGGGGGACAGCGTCCCCAGCTGGTCTTCCATCCCGTCGATGGCCCGCATTTCGTCGTCGGGCTCGAGGGCGCAGTTGCGCCACCAGGTCCTGGGAGTGGTCACTGGGGCTTCACCGCGGTGTCAAGGTCATCACGAAGGGCTCGGTCGCAACGTGCTCGATCCAGACGATCAGGTCCGAGCCCTCGAGCCCATGCCGGTGACCGACGCGGAAGCTCGGCCCCTCAGCCACCTCTTCGCCTTCGATCGTGAGCTCCGCGCCGGAGGTTCCCCAGTCCAGGATCACGAAGGCTGGGTTGAAGACTGGACGCTCTGAGCTGGCCCGTACCCCTATGTCCAAGCTGCCTGCGGAGGGATCCGAGCGCTGTAGCACGAATGCCCGCTGACCCCTGTCGTAGCCGCGTTCATCGAACCCCTCGCCGTGTCGGAGCTCGGGCGGATGATTCCAGCTCCTGGCGAGCGTCACCAACTCCCCCATCTCCAGGTCGGTCATCCCGTACAGGCCGTTCCACCAACAGCGGTCCTCGCTCTCGTGGACCGGCGGATAGGAGATGGGGAAGCCGAGGAAGTGCGTGGGTCGATCCGCCGCCTGCACCGTGCGGCCGTCGCAGCGGGCCTGACCCACCGGCCAGTGGTTGCACGCACCGGGGCGTTCGTAGCCGCGGATGTCGCGGTCGGTGACGTAGTGCATGCGGTTGCCAGCCTCGTAGACGATCACGGGATCGTGATCCGAGCGGAAGTTGTAGCGCTGGATCGTCGGCTGCTCGGGCACGCCCTCCTTCTCCCGCTCGGGGTTCTCGACGAAGCGCAGCGTCAGCTCCTCACCGCGCATGTTGGCCACCGTGCAGAAGTCCTTCTCGATCACGTCACTGCACAGCTGGCCGGGATTCGTGAAGGGCAGCGATTCCTGGAACTGCCGCGGGCCGCCGAGGGTGCCCTTCTTCCACGTCGGCTTGCGCACGCCGATGGCGTCGGGGTAGATCGTGTAGTACTCGTCGACCCAGCAGGCGCGCCCGGTCTTCTCGTCGACGTTCCAGAGGTGGTTCTTGGAGCTGACCGGCGCGTAGCGCCAGTGGACGACCGCGCGGGCGGGGTGGCTCTCGATGATCCGCACGTGGCTGTAGCGGCACAGCCGGTCCTGCATGTGCTCGAAGCAACCGTCGGTGTCCTGGTCGCCGGTCTTCCACGCCTCGACGCTCTGATCCGCCATCCACTGGTCGTCGTTCGTGACCCACCCGGGCGAGTAGCGACTGCCCCTCCAGAAGACGACGCGTACGGATGTGCGATCGAAGCGCACCAGGACGTCGGGGTGGTCGTCGACGCGCCACAGCGCATCCCATTCCTCGTAGTACTTCAGGTTGCAGTAGACGGCCCCGAATGGGCCGGGCCCCTTTGGCCCCGAGGGCATCCGCCGCGGCTGGATCTCGCAGTCGGTCACGGGTCCGGCGGCGGCGAAGCTCCCGGCCACCTCCTGCGGCGAGAGGGCCCGGGCGTGGATCTTCAGCTCGTCGATCGCCCCGTCGAGACACCAGAAGGACGGCACGGTGCCGTGCTCGCGGTGGATGTGCGAGGGCTTGGTCAGCGCGTGGTTGGACCCGATGCGCATGTCGACCTCGGGGGCGAAAGTGACCTGGCCTCCAAGCTCGAAGTTGCCGGCCCTCTCGCCGTCGGCGTAGAGCGCGATCCCCCCCTGGGGGTCGAAGGTCGCGGCGACGTGGACCCACTCGCGCAGCGGCAGCACCCAGTCCTCGCTCGTGCAGCTCTGCCACGTTCCGCCGACCGCCGCCTCGAGACGGATCTGGCCGCGCGGCCCGACGCTCAGGGCATAGCCGGAGGTCTCGTCCCGCTGCGTGACGAGCGGACACCAGTTCCAGGGGTAGGCGCCCTGGGCGACCCAGGCCTCGACCGAGAAGTCGCCCTCCAGGGTGGGAGCCTCGGCGGCGGGCCGCTCGATCAAGGTCGTGAACCCGTCGAAGAGCAGCGCCTTGGAGACGGCGCCGCTGATGATCCTCGAGTTGCCCTCGACGCGATCCTCCCGCCCGGCTGCGCGGTCGATCACCACGTCCCCCTCGACCGTATCGAAGGACCACCAGGCCACGGGCTCCTGGGCAGCGATGGCGAAGGCAAGCGCCAGATGGGTGAGGTGCATCATCTCGTCCAGCCTTTCCGGTTCAGCGGGGGCCCGCAGCCAGGTTCTCTTCGAGATAGCGGGTCAGGAGCTCGTACAGGTGCCGCCGCGTCCCCGGGCCTTCGCGGATGGAATGCGACCGGTTGGGGTAGGCCATCATCGTGAAGGGCTTGTTGGCGGCGATCAGCGCGTCGATCAGCTCCTCGGTGCCCTGGTAGTGGCAGTTGTCGTCGCCGGTCCCGTGCATCAGGAGCAGGTTGCCCTCCAACCCGTCGGCGTACGTGACCGGTGACCCGCGCCGGTAGCCCTCGGCGTTCTCGTCGGGGAGCCCCATGTAGCGCTCCTGGTAGATCGTGTCGTAGTAGAGCTGATTGGGCACGGGGGCGATCGACATGCCGGTGTGGTAGAGGTCCGGGTGACGGAAGAGCATGTTCAGGGTCATCGACCCTCCACCACTCCAGCCCCAGATGCCGATGCGCTCGCGGTCGACCCAGGACCAGCGCTCGGAGATCGCGCGCAGGGCGGCCGCCTGGTCCGCAGAGGCGATGACGCCAATCTCACCGTAGATGCACTTGCGCCACGCCCGTCCACGGGGCGCCGGGGTGCCGCGGTTGTCGACGCTCATCACGACGTAACCGCGCTGCGTCAGCAGCAGGTGCCAGAGGTAGTAGCCGCCGCCCCAGGCGTCGGTGACGGTCTGGCCCCACGGCTCGCCGTACACGTAGAAGAGCAACGGGTACTTCCTCGCCGGGTCGAAGTCGGGAGGCAGCATGTAGTAACCGTCGAGCAGCACCCCGCCGCCGACGTCGACGCGGAAGAAATCGGCCTCCCCGCGGTCGAGCGCCTCGACGCGCGCGACCATCTCGGCGTTGTCGACGAGCGCCCGCACCGACTCGTGCGCGGGCAGGCGCACCAGGTCGATCGTCGGTGGCCTCCCGAAGGCGGAGTACGTGTGGATCGCCCAGGACGCCGAGGGCGACACCTGGTATGAGTGGGTCCCCGGCTGGTCGGCGGGCGTGAGGCGCTCCGGCTCGCCGCTGCCGTCGAGGCGGATGCGGTAGAGGAAGCGCTGTTTGGGGTCCTCCAGGCTGCCGATGAAGTGCAGCCAGCCGCGCTCCTCATCGATGTCGAGGATGCTGACGACGTCGTAGGGTCCCGGGGTGATCTCGGTGGCCTGCGTGCCGTCGCGCGACACGAGGAAGGCGTGGCGCCAGCCATTGCGCTCGCTGACCCAGGTGAAGTCCTCGCCCCCGTCGATCCACACCAGGTCGTCGACCGGATCCAACCACGCCTCGTCGCGTTCGGTCAGCACCGTGCGCGCCTCCCCCGTGGCGACGTCGGCGAGCATGAGCTGGTTGGTGTTCTGCAGGCGGTTGAGGTACTGCAGCGCGAGCTCGTCGGAGCTCGCCGCCCACTCCATGCGCGCGACGTAGTTGTTGCGCGGGTCGCCCTCGAGCTGCACCCAAGTCGTCTCGCCTCCCGCGCTGCTGACGGTCCCGACGCGACAGGCCGAGTTCGTCGTGCCGACCTTGGGGTACTGCACAGGGATGATCTCGGAGTACAGCCCGGCCGTGAAGTCGATCAGGTGGAAGACCCCCACCCCCTCGGCGTCGAGCTGCCAGTAGGCGATGCGCTCCCCGTCCGGGCTCCAGCGGAAGCCGTCGCGCAGACCGAACTCCTCTTCGTAGACCCAGTCGAAGGTGCCGTTGATGATCGTCTCGGAACCATCGTGGGTCAGGCGGGTGCGCGCCCCGCTATCCACGTCCTCGACGTAGATGTCGTTCAGGTGCACGTACCCCACGCGCGTGCCGTCGGGCGAGAACTTGGCGAACATGAAGCGCGTCCCCTCGAGGTCGTGCCCCAGTTGGCGCAGCTTGCCCGACTGCAGATCGAGCACCCAGTAGTCGCCGCGCGAGTTGATGCGCCACACGCGCCGCGTGTTCGTGAACACGAGCAGGTGGCGTCCGTCCTGCGACCACTGGTAGTCGTCGATGCCGAGCGGCTCCTCGCGCCCCTCGGGCACCAGCCGCGCCGCGGGCACCAGGACGTCCCGTTTCCCGGTGGCCGGGTCGTAGCGCACGATGTCGTGCCCCCCGCCCTGCGCCGCTTCGAGGGTCGTGTACCCCGTCCCGTCCGCCAGCCACCGCGCGGGGCCGAAGCTCGCCGTCGCGAAGTCGGAGGTCGCGTGCAGGCGCTCGAGGGTCAAGGCGCCCGCGGGCGTCGCTTGGCTGGGCTCCTCGACCGTCGGCGCCTCCGTCGTCGAGGCACATCCCACGAGGGTGAAGAGGAACAGGAGTCCGACGCTCTTGAGTGCGGTCTTCTCGATCATTGCCGCTCCATTCTGTCGCGGGGTGGTGATTTGTGGGCCAAGTCCGCTTTCCCTACCGCAGCGAGGAGACGTCCACGGCGAACGCGCTGAGGCCATGGGTCACCGCCACCAGCGTGCCGGACTCGGCGTGCAGGGCCAGGTTGACCACGGGAGCCGTGGGCAGGCCACTCGAGAGGGAGGACCAGCTCTCGCCGCCGTCCCGCGAGGAGTACACGCCCATGTCGCTGCCGACGTAGAGGCATCCCTCCGCCTCCGGATCCTCGACGACCACGTTCAGGGGCGCGTTCGGGAGGCCCTGCGCCAGTGACGTCCAGCTCTCGCCGTAGTCCTCCGAGCGGTACAGGTAGGGCCGATGATCGCCATCGCCCTGACCGGAGAGGCAGACGTAGACGCGCTGCGCGTCGTGGCGCGAGGCGACCACGCAGCGCAGGCTCCGCGCGGGCAAGCCCTCCCCCGCCTCCCGCCACGTCTTCCCCCCGTCAGCGGTCACCGACACCCGCGCCCGGCCCGCCCCCGCGACCAGCCGCAGGGGATCCAGGCTCGACTCCGACAGCGATGTGATCGCCCCGCGCCCGCCGGTCAGGTCCTCGCTGATGCGCTCCCAGCTGTCGCCGCGGTCCTCCGAGCGCATCGCGAACTGGGTCGCGCAGTACAGCACCCCCTCCCCGTGCACCGACGGGAAGAGCGGGGTGTTCCAGGAGAAGCGCATTTGCGGCTCCCCCTCCTCCGCCCGCGGAGTGATGCGCCGCCCCGAACCCCGCGTCCAGCGCACGGGAGCGCCCGGACGCTTGCGCCGCATGTCGCCGTTCTGGTGCTCGTAGTACTCGCTGCCGTCGCCGCTCGGGTCGGGGAAGGTCGCGAAGCCGTCGCCGCCGTCCCAGGGGTCGAGGAAGACGTAGCGCCAG
This sequence comes from uncultured Planctomycetaceae bacterium, assembly GCA_964507325.1. GTDB lineage: Bacteria > Planctomycetota > UBA1135 > UBA1135 > CAZDQL01. The sequence goes on from CAZDQL010000135.1 coordinate 7,822, forward strand.
TCGTCGGACTCCTGATCGACCAGCTTCGCCGTCGAGGGCGCCACGAGGGAAGCGTTGTCCTGGGTGCCGCCCCAGATGCGGAAGGGATCCTCGCCGTCGAGGTACACGGTGTAGAACTCGGCGATCGGCAGGTTGTTGAGGTGCAGCCAGCTGCGGGCCCGGTCCATCGAGACGTAGAGGCCACCGTCGGTGCCGAGCAGGATGCGGTCCGGGTTCCCCGGGTCGATCCACAGGTCGTGCATGTCGAGGTGCATGCCGCGGCCGGGGTGCTCGTGCAGCCGGAACACCTTCTCGCTCCCCCGCTCGAAGATCGCCCCGCCGTCGCGCGAGACCATCAGGCGCATGCCGCAGACGTACACCTCGTCCGCGTCGTCCGGCGAGACCAGCACGTCGCAGAAATCCCATCCGATGTAGGTGTCGACGTACTCCTCGCTCGTGCGCTCCCAGGTGTCCCCGCCGTCCCGCGTGCGGAAGAGGGCGCCGCCCACGTCGTAGCGCCCGTTCCCGGGCGGGGAGTGGTCGACGATCAGCGCGTAGACGACACCGCGCTCCGAGCCCGCCGCAGCGAGGGCGACACGACCGATGTCCTCACCGGTCAAGAGCCCCCCCTCGAGTCGCTCCCAGCTCTCTCCCCCGTCGACGCTGCGGTACACCCCCCCGTTGCCCCCGCGAGCCCGATCCCAGGCCGCGGCCCAGAGGCGGTCGCCGTCGAAGGGATCGCGCACCAGGTCGATGACGCCCACCTGCTCGCCGGCGAAGAGGGTCTGCTTCCAGCTCTCCCCCCCGTCCCGGCTGACGTGCACACCGCGACCGCTGTGGGCGCCCCGCCGCGGCCCGATCACGGCCACGTGCACCACGTCGGAGTCGCGCGGGTCGACGAGCACCTTGCCGATGCGCAGGCTGTCCACCAGGCCCGTGTTGCGCCAGGTCGCGCCGCCGTCGTCGGAGCGGAAGACCCCCGTTCCGTCGTAGGAGTTGCCCCCCAGGTGCGCTTCCCCGGTGCCGACCCAGACCACCTGGCCGTCGTTCGGGTCGACGGTCACGTCGCCGATCGCGAAGGTCGACTCCTGCGCGAAGACGTGGCTCCACGAGAGCCCGCCGTTGACCGACTTCCACACGCCGCCGGAGCCGACTCCGGCGTAGACCACGCTCGGCTCACCGCGCGGCGAGTCCACCGCCTCGATGCGGCCGCCGCAGTTCTTGGGGCCGAGGGCGCGCCACTCCAGGTCGGCGCAGGGGGAGTCCGCGGTCAGCGCGACGTGTTGCTCCCAGGCGGCGATGCGCGCCGCACCGCCGCGGATCGGTTCGGGGGCGTCGGGGGTGTCCTGGGCACTTGCCGTGCCGAGCAGGGTCGCAAAGGCGAGGGTGCAGCAGCAGCGGTTGAAGATCATGTCGAGATGCTACCGGGCGGACTTAGGGATCACATGCCCGCGTGCCCGACCGCGATCTCCACCGGCTCCACCGCCTCCAACTCGACCCAGAGGATCAAGTCGTCGCCACCCGCTCGCCGGCGGATGCCCTGCCTGAAACGGGGGCCCGACTCGACGGGGTGACCGTTCACCGACAGGGTGCAGCGTTGCCTCCCCCACCCATGGATGAGGATCGCCGGATTGAGGAGGGGCGCATCCTCGGAGGCATTTACGGTAAACGTGCACGAACCGGCGTCCTCCGGTTTCGTCTTCACGACGACGTAGGCCCGCTCCGCCTGGTCGTAGCCGCCGCCCTCGCAAGCGCCGGAGACGATCGTCAGGTCCGGAGCACGCAGCCACGACTTGGCCAGCGGCACCAGCTGCGCCGGATCCGCGCTCGTCATTCCCTGCAGCATGACCCTGGTGCGCGTCCGCTCCGTGCGCTCGTGGTCCCGCCACTGCACGAAGGTCGTCAGGTTGAAGTGGCTGGGTCGGTCGGGGGTGAGCACCCACCTGCCGTCCCCCGGGATCTGGGCCACGGGCCAGTGGTTCCACCAGCCATACACCGAGGGAGGCGGGTCCGGGCAGTAGCCCGTGGCCATGTGGGAGGCGTAGCTGCGGAAGAAGGGGGCCTCCCACGTCCCCTCCACGGTCTCCACCGGACCGTCGGGGACGACGATGAAGGGCCGGTACTGCGACTGGAGGTGGACGTAGGAGATGTTGGCGCCTCGGGGCTCGGTCATCTCCACCCCGAAGTCCTCGTGCCAGGAGTACGTCTGGACGTCGCCCTGCATGTTGACCAGCGAGACGCCGTCTCTCTCGATCGCATCGTCCGGATGCTTGCCCGGAGGCAGGACGACGATCTGCTCCACCCAATCGTGCTTGCGCTCGGGGCGTGAGTAGTGCAGCTCCATCTTCCTCACACCGACCTGGTCGGGGTAGATCACGTGGTACTCGTCACACCACTCGCCCCGGCCGTCGTCGCTGACGGCGGCGAACTGATACTCGGCGTCGGAGAGCGCATAGCGCCAGTGCACGACCACCCGGGCATCCGTGCTCTCGACGAGTCGCACGTGCGAGTAGCGGCAGTCCCGATCCATGATCGGCTCCGCGCAACTGACCACGTCGCTGCCCCACGTCTCCAGCCACTCGTTGGTGTACCAGAGGTCGTTCTCCGTGACCCAGCAGGGGACGAAGCTGGCGCCGCGCCAGAAGACGAGCTGCACCGGCGCTCCGTCGAAGCGCACGAAGATGTCCGGCCGATCGCTCACCCGCCACAGCGCATCCCATTCCGGGTAGTAGTCGAGCCGGGTGTAGAACGCCCCGAAGCTCCCCGACCCGACGGGGCCGGTCGGGAGGCGCGAGCGATCGCTCAGGGCCGGAGCGGGTGGCTCCCCCACCGTGGCGATCTCCCGGCGGAGCTCGTCCGCGCTCTTCGCCGCGCGGGAGATCTTGACCTCGTCGAGCAGGCCATCGAGGAAGAAGTGGGCGTCCTCCGTGGTCAGCTGGGCTTCGTTCCAGGTCCGCGGCACGTTGCTCCTGCCGAGGGTGAGGGAGCCGTAGCGCGACGGGACGTGGTTCCCTCGCACGCCGGCGAAAGCGGCCTGCTCTCCGTCGATGTAGAGAGAAATCCCCCGGCCAGGCTCGAAGACCGCCGCCAGGTGGGTCCAGGCTCGCAGGGGAATCGCGCGTTCGGTCGTCGCCTCGTGCCAGGAGTTGCCCGCGGCGATCTGGAAGCCCACGTGGCCCTCGGGGTCGATGCCGAAGAAGAAGCCTCTGACTCTCGGACGCGAGCAGTCGACCATCGGGGCCCAGGACCACGGATAGCTCGCCAGCGCGATCCAGGACTCCACCGTGAACGCATCCGTCGGGCCGCCCGAATCGTGCTGCCTCCTTCTCACGTACGTGCGGAACCCATCCAGCTTGATGGCGCTCCCTCGTACCCCCGGGACGAACTCGGCCCTCCCGTGGAGGGAGTCGCGCTGCTCCCTGGCCGCGTCGAGGACGCCATCGACGTCCGCTTCATCGAAGTGCCACCAACTGGTGATCTCCTGGGGTGGATCGAGCGGTGTCTGGGCGGAGATCAGGGGCAGGACGACGAGGAGAGAAGATCGACGCATCGTGCTCAGTGGGGTGGTTCGTCGAGGGGGCGGCCGGCATTGCGCGCTCCCGGCTCCAGTCTATGCTTCCATTCATGCACGGCCTCATCCTCTCACTTCTCGCTCTCCTGTGCGCGGGTGCACCGCCCTCCTCGCCGCACACACCGGGTGAACCCACCCGCGTGTTCATCTTCGCCGGCCAGTCCAACATGGAAGGCGCGGACTCCAAGGTGCGGGACATCGAGCGCTTCCCCCCCTTCGTCGGCTTGGAGGAGCCCCAGAAGCGGGTGAAGTTCTCCTACTGCATCGGTCGCGAGAACAAGCAGCGCTCGGAGGGGTGGGTGCCCCTGCAATCCGTGAACGACATGGTCGGTCCGGAGCTCAGCTTCGCGCGCAAGGTCGCCGATCGCACCGGCGCTCCGATCGCGATCATCAAGTGCGCCGCCGGGGGAACCCACCTGGGCGGCGACTGGAATCCGGACGAGCCCAGCGGCTTCGAGATGTACCCGCTGATGCTGGAGCTGGTGCGCTCCTCCCTCGCCGCCCTGGACCGCCAGGGCGTCGACTACCGCATCGAGGGCTTCATGTGGCACCAGGGCGAGAACGACATGTTCGAGGAGTCGTACCTGCGCGACTACGGGAAGAACCTGGCCAACTTCCTGTCCTGCGTGCGTCGCGATCTGGAGACCCCGGAGCTGCGCTTCTACGTCGGCGAGCTGTGCACCAAGACGATCTGGGGCATGGACCTGCGCCCGCGCATGTACGCCATCAGTCAGGGGCAGAAAGGGGTGACCGAGGCGGACCCCCTCGCCGACTACGTGCGCACCGCCCACGTCGGGGTCGAGATCGGCGGCGGCGTCGGCCTGCACTACCACTACGGGACCCTGGGCCAGCTCGAGCACGGGGTCAATTACGCCGACGCCTACCTGGCCACCCTCGGGCTCGCGGACGAGCCCTCCCCCCCACTCGCCAAGTGGCCCTACGCCAAGGGTGAGCCGATCCAGCTCTTCGTCCTGGCGGGGCACCGCAACATGGAGGGGGAGCGCGCCTTCGTGCAGGAGCTGCGATCGCTGCGCGGTGGACGTGCGCTACTCGAAGACGACGACGGTATCCCCTTCCGGTACGACCTCGGCGGTGGCTTCAAGGCCTCGGATTCCTGGGAGGCCCTGGGACCGCGGGGCTACTACGACACCTTCGGCCCCGAGCTCAGCTTCGGCCACACGCTCCGGAAGAAGCTCCGGCACCCGATCGCCATCGCCAAGTTCACCCACTCCGGCTCGCAGATCATCGACTGGACTCCGGAGGGGAGCGCAGCGGCGTCGCGCAACCTCTACCCCGACTTCATCGCCTTCGTCCAGGCGGCCCTCGCCGACCTGTCCGAGAGGGGTCACGAGGTCGAGCTGGCCGGCGTCTTCTACCACGTCGGCGAGAACGACATGTCCTTCGGCCCCTACCGGCGGCAGGCGCCCGCGCGGATCCAGTCCTTCGTCCGCCAGAGCCGCGTCGACCTGGGCCTCCCCGAGCTGCGCTGGTTCCTCAGCCAGCAGCCCCCCACCGACCACGAGCACGTCAACGAAATCGACGTCACCGCGGAGCTGGAGCAGGTGGCCGCGGAGGACGAGCAGATCGTCCTGATCCAGGCCTTCGACCTGCCCGAGCAGGAGAAGCCGTTGGTGCTCGACACCCGGGCCGTCGTGGAGCTGGGGGAGCTCTTGGCGCGCGCCTATCTCGAGCTCGAGCGCTAGGCACCTGGATCCGCGGAGAGCCTACTCGTCCGCACTCCCCTCCACCGGGA
>CAZDQL010000136.1:0-13101 GCA_964507325.1 uncultured Planctomycetaceae bacterium
CGGCCGCAGGTCTTGCAGCGGAAGCGGGGTACGGGGTGGGCGCGGCACTTGGGGGTGTAGGTGCCGCGTCGGAGGAAGAAGTGGGGCTCGGGGGCGAGATGACGGCGGCAGTCGGGATGGGGGCAACGGGGGGGCGTGAACATCGGAAGGTCCTCCTCTCGGCGGGCCGGTGGGCCTGCTCAGAGGGGAAGACGATCGAAGTCGTTGGCGGTAACGGGGTTGCGGCGAGAGATCCCGGGGAATGCACAATGAAGGGGGGCAGTTCAGTAGAGTTAAGGCTGCAGCGGCGGTCTGGGGTGGTCCCCTAGACCGCCGCCGTTCCGCCATGTCCAATCGCGAGCGCCGCAATCCCCGCCGACCCAGGACCCAGCGTGGGGGCAGTGGCGGGCGGGGACGCCGCATCTCCGCCGCAGACATCGACCGCAGCGTGCTCGACCGCAACGCGCTGCGGGTGATCTCGCGCCTGCAGGGGGCCGGATTCGAGGCCTACTTCGTCGGGGGGTGTGTGCGCGATCTTCTGATCGGCCGCGTGCCCATGGACTTCGACGTCGCCACCAACGCCGATCCACGCCAGATCCGCAGCCTCTTCCGCAACTGCCGCATCATCGGCCGGCGCTTTCGGCTGGTGCACGTCTACTACGGCGACGAGATCATCGAGACCTCCACCTTTCGCCGCGAGCCGAGTGATCACTCCAGCGACGAGGGTGACGACCTCCTGATCCTCGAGGACAACGAGTTCGGCACGGCGGCCCAGGACGCGCGGCGGCGCGACTTCACAGTCAACGGCCTCTTCCTGGACCCGACGCGCCACGAGGTGATCGACTACGTGGACGGGTTGTCGGACCTGGAGTCGCGCGAGCTGCGCACCATCGGGGAGCCCATCGTGCGCTTGGCGGAGGACCCGGTGCGCATCCTGCGAGCGGTGAAGTTCGCCACCCGGCTGGACTTCCGCATCGCCGACGACACGTGGGACGCGATGACCAAGCTGGCCGCACATCTGAGCCGCGCCGCTGCTCCGCGGGTCCTGGAGGAAGTCCTGCGGCTGATGCGCTCCGGGACCAGCCTGGGCGCCTTCAAGATGCTGCGCGCCTGCAGGGTTCTGCGGGTGATCATCCCCGAGTTGGACGAGTACCTGGGGCCGCGGCGCGGTGCCGGCGACGCGACCCGCCGCCGGGCGGAGACCTTCTGGCGCTTGCTTGAGGCCCTCGACTCGGAAGTGCACCAGGGCTATCGCCCCTCGACCGCGGTCAGCGTGGCGGTGCTCTTCGTCCTGATCGTGGAACGCGAGTGCGATCCGGAGACGCGCTCCCTGTCCGGCGAGCCGGGGGATGTGCGCTCCGTCTGCTGGGAGGTGATGGAGCCGGTCACTCGGGCGGCGCGTCTCTCGCGGCGCGAGTTCGGTCGCGCGCGGCGCATCATCGCCAGCCAGGAGAAGTTCACCCAGGCCCCCTCCCGCCGCTTCAGCCCCCTGCTCTTCGCCCGCATGGAGGAATTCCCTGAAGCCCTCGACCTCTTCGGCCTGCGGGTGGAGGCGCGCGGCATGGGCTGGGACATCTTCGAGGGGTGGCAGGACCGTTACGAGCGCTCCCTGCGCGCCACTCCGGAGGAGCTGGAGGAGGAGCGGCGTCGCACCCACTCGCGGCGCCGCCGGCGGCGCCGGCGGCGCAAGCCGCGGGGTTGACGGGCGCCCCGGCCTGGATTTCCCAAGGGGCCGCCCCGCCCTGGCCGACAGAGGGTACTTTTCGAATGTGCGGTGAGGCTTCGGGTTCCGGAGTGACCAGCCGGCTTCCCGAATTCGCCCCTCCCCCCTACGCCATCCCACGGGCCTTGCGGTGACCTGCGGATGGCGCGGGAAGGCGGCGGCACTCCAGCGCGGGAAACTCCTGGAGCCTCGGGCGCGCATCCGCGCGCTCCGGTTTGCGAGGGCCCCTCCCCTCGCGCCGACCAAGCGGGCCGGCCCTGCCCCCAGGGCCGGCCCTTTCTCTTTGCCTCTCGCGTGTCCCGGCGCGCCTGGCAAGATGTGCCCATGATCGGTGGACCCTCCCCCCGCGTTGCGCGCCGGACCCTCCTGGCGTTGGCGCTCGGCCTCACCTGCGCCGGCGCTTCCGCGGCCCTGGCCCGGCTCCCCCACCACCGCTCTGCTGGTAGCAGTGGGCCGGAGGATCCCGACGACGAGGCGCTGCTGGCGGCCTGGAAACGTCTCGGTGAGGAGCAGCGCGCCGAGGTGATCAACTGGTTGCGCGCCGAATGCGAGCGGGCGGACACCTTCCAGGCGGCCCTCATGCGGCACCTCTTCGGGGAGCTGGATCGGGATCGGTACGACTGGCCGGTCGCGCCGGAGCGCGCGCCTCTCTACGACGCCACGCGCCACGCCCCCGGGCAGCCGATCGAGCGCAGGTTCCTCCCCGAAAACGCGCGCACTGCGAAGCGCATGCGCACCAAGGCCTTCGAGAGCGTCCCCCCGCGCCGCTTCGAGGCGGCCTGGACCTACGACTACGCAACGGGCAGCGTCCTGCGCTCAGGCGATCCGGACGACCTGGAGCGGCACTTCGCCAACGCCTTGGCGGGGATCGCCCCGGACCTGGACCTGGCGGAAGCGATCGTCGCGCGCGCGCCCGACGACGGCAGCCAGCGCGCGGTCCTGGCGGCCCTCGCCCACGCCTACGCGGACCGCAAGGGTCGCGCGTACCCCGGGGTGACCCTCTACGACGCCTGGAGTTCGGGATCGACGATCGAGATGCCCGACGTCGAGTGCCTGGGGATCGTGCACGACGTCCTGGATGAGTGGGAGACCTGGACGGCCCCCATCCCCGCCTCACAACACGACGCGCTGTACGCCACCATCAAGGGGCTCTACGTCGCCGCGCGCGACCACCTGGCCCGCCGCCAGGCCTTCGCGCGCACCTACCTCTGCTCCGCTCCAGCCCTGCGTCACGGCCAGGGGCCGAACACCGACCGCCTGCACGCCTTCTGGGGCCGGGCCGGCTCCGATCCGGCGGCCATGGCGGCCGAGTTCCCCCCCGCGGACAAGTGGAAGGAGTGGTGGACACTCCAGAGCCGGGCCATCAGCCGCAGCCGCGAGCTCTGGGAGGGGGGGAGGACGCGGCGCGTCACCCTCGAGCGTGGGGAAGCGCGCGTGCGCTCCACCCTGGTGTGGATCATGCGGGAATTGGGAGCCCTCTGAGGCGGCTCCCCGCACTCATTCCCCGTCCTTGCGGGGGGGGCCTTGGCGCTTCGGGCCGGCCGGCTCACCAGGCGGCTTCTGGACCTTCCGCGGGGCGTTCGGATCGAAGGGTGCCGCGGTGTAGCGCGCCCGGAAGGTGCCGGACATGTGCAGATCCTCCTGCACCGTGCGGTCTTCGAGGCCCTTCATCGAGATGCGCGACTCGACCTTCTCGCCGACATCTAGGTTCAGGCTCACCGCGCGACCCTGCTCCAGATCCCAGACCAGACTCCCCGTGCCGGTGAACTCCAGCACCAGGCGGGCGTTGTCCACCTTCAAGTCCGCCAGCTCCTCGCGCCTCAGGATGTGCTCGAGGGAGTACATGTTCGCGTCGCGAACGAAACGCACGCGCTCGAGGCGCAGGGCCAGGGTCGCCAGCTTCCCCTCGACCGCTTTCAGCTCGACCGAGACGCTCCCGGAGCAGAGACCTCCGAAGACGCGATGCAGCCCTCCGCCGATGCCGAAGCCCAGCGTGCGCTGGATGACGCCGTAGCCCTTCTGATCCTCGAACCTCACGTCCCCCCCCGGATCCAGGAGAGCCCGCATCGTCTCGGGGGCGACCTCCCACTGCGCTCCAGGCGCGACGGGGCCTTCGGGCAGGAGGAAGCTCAGGTCCAGATCCCCCTGCATCCGCGACAGCCAGGCCTCCTGCGCCTCGACGCCGTCCCAGTAGCGCCCGTAGCCGTCCTCCTGCGGCACCCAGGTCCAGATCACGCTGCGCCCCGTCACGGCGCTCTTCAGCGTGAGGTCGGCCGGCTGCGCTTCGCTTTCTTCCCCGATCTCCTGAACGCGCGCCTTGAGCTCCCCCTGGTCGTAGACGCGCCGTACCTCGAGCGGGCGCCCCGGGGAGACGCGCCGGTACTCGTCGATGAACGTCAGGGAGCGTTCGGTCGTGATGCTCCAGCGCTTGCCAGTGGGAATGATCTTCCCGGAGTCGTTGCGTCTCACGGTGTCGACGAAGAGCAGGTGGCCGGTCATCCAGGTGCGCTCGAGAGTGGTGCCGGAGGGGGCGGACCAGGTCAGGAGCACCTCGTCGGAGGCGTTGGGCTGGAGGGCGCTCGCGACGGCGAGCAGGGTGCAGATGGGGATCACTTGGTGCTCCTAGTCGATCTTGTTGCCGTGGTCGTAGGTGCCGCTGAGCTTGGTGTTCACGCGCCCCTCTTTGTCCCAGGTCTCCCAGGGGCCATGCCACTCCCCGTCGAGAAATTCGCCCCGCGATTTGAGCTGGCCGTTGACCCACCATTCGGTCCAGGGACCCTGGGCGACGCCGCCGACGAAGGCGCCCTCGAAGCGCTTCTCGCCGGTCTTGTGCCACCCGGTCCACGGACCGGACTGTTTGTTGGCAGCGTACTCCCCCTTGCCGTCCACCACCCCATTGGGGTGCCAGTAGGTCCAGGACCCGATCTGCATGTCCTTGGAGTAGGCCCCTTCGTGCTTCTTGGTCTCGCCATCTTCGTGGTAGGCGACCCACACGCCTTCCTTCATGTCGGTGGCGTAGGCGCCCTGCTCCACGATCTTGCTGTCCGCGGAGTACACGGTGGAGGGTCCCTCCCGGCGTCCGCCGAGGTACGTGGTCTCAGCCCGCTTGCTGCCGTCCTCGCGATAGAGGACGGCCAGCCCCTGGCGTCTGCCATCCACCCAGTTCGATACGACTTGCTTCTCGCCGTTGGCGTGGTAGCGGGTCCAGATCCCGGTGCGCTGGCCGTCGGCGAAGGTCCCTTCCAGCTTGGGCTCGCCGGTGGGGTGCCAGAGCTTCCACGGGCCGACTCGGGCGTAGTCACGGAACTCGCCGACGTAGGCCGCCTCCCCGTTCTCGTGCCAGCCACGCCATACCCCCGTGCGCCGGCCCCGGGCGATCCGCCCCTGCCGCGCCTTGGCGCCGCTCGGGTGGTAGAAGGTGAACTCGACCCCTTCGTCGCTGGCGGTCTCGGGCAGCTCGTCCTGGGGGCTGGCGGCGAAGAGTAAGAGGGGCAGGATGGATGCGATCATCGTGCTGGGGTGCTTGGATTCAGTGTGAGGGGCAAGCGGTCAGTCCCCTACCCTCACGTCCTTCTCGTACGTGCCTGACCAGGCCGCGTTGACGATTCCGTCGGGTTTCCAGTAGGTCCAGGGACCGTTGCGCTGACCGGCGAGGTAGCTGCCTTCCGATTGCGGGGTCCCATCCGCGTACCACTGCCGAGCCGGGCCCTGGCGCTTGCCGTCGACGATCTCGACCACCTCCAGCCGATTCCCGTCCGCGTCGTACCCGATCTCGGTTCCTTGCTGGACACCCTCGACGAACTCCTGCTCGAGCTGCAGCACGCCGCTGGGGTGGTAGCGCCGCCACGTGCCGACGCGTCGATCCTGGTCGACGCGTCCCTCGACCCTGAGCTCGCCGGTGTTCGGGTGAAACTCGCGGTGCTGACCGTGGCGCACGCCGTTCTCGAACCCGGAGTCGATGGTCAGGACCCCCTGTCCGCCGGTGGGGACCCCCGTCCCGTCGCCTCGCGGGCGATCCCACGAGCGGTGCCGGCCGTGGCGCTTGCCGTTCTGGTATTCGGTCTCGGTCTGCAGCACTTCGCCCACGTAGTACTCACGCCAGGTCCCGGTGGGAAGCCCTCGCTCGTACACGTAGTCGAAGCGCAGGTCGCCCCCCTTGTAGTACACGAGGTACTGACCGTGGCGCTCGCCGTCGAGGTAGGTCCCCCTCCAGCGCAGTTGGCCGTTCAACCACCAGCGCAGGAATTCGCCCTGCGCCGTGCCGTGGACGAAGACCACCTTTTCCCTGAGGAAGCTCGTCGCGAAGAGGGTCCACTCCGGCCCGTGGAGTGCCTCTTCCTCACCGACGCGTCCCGCCAGGTAGCAGGCGATGCGCCTCAGGGTGCCCTCGGCGTCGTACTCCCGATGGACTTCCACGGTCTCACCCTGGAAGGTCTCGATCGGGACCCAGCCCACGGGATCGTCGGGGTGGGGCTCCGGGGAGGACGCCGCCGCGGTGTCCCTCGCCGGGGAATCGGCCTGCTCCACACCTCCGGCGTCGGCGCAGCCCGTGAAGATCGAAATCAGCACGGAGAGCAGGAGCTGGGCGCGGGACATAGGGGAAGGGCTACGGGGACTCGACGCAGTCGTTGGCATCCTATCGTGTCCACCCCACGTCCCCTTGAGGGCGCTCGCCAACGTCCCCAGAATCCGCCCCGAGAGTCCTTCCCCAGTACCGGGAGGGAGGTACCTGGTGGGCCGCACAGGACCAGGCGTGCGCCCGGTGGTGGTTCTCCCCGTTCCGACAGTGAACTCGTCGGCGGCCCACCAAGTGCACCTTGGGACGGCCGCCCCCCCCCAGGGGTTCCTCTGAACTGCCCCCCTTCGGTGTGCTTCCCATCAGGGGCCTCGCCATAACCCTGCTGCTACCAGGTGGTTGGAGCGCCCACCGCCCGGCACAGGCCCCACGATTGGGAGAGGAATCGACGCCGCGCGGACGTGCGGCACGGTGCCGCCTGGAGGAGGGTGCACGCACCGCGGCTGGGCCGTCGACGGACCACGATGCCCACGGAAGGGGGGCAGTCCAGTCCTGCCACGTCAGGCTGTCTCGGCCTGATCCCCCCCCCAAGCCTCGATCAGCGCGCGCAGCCGCTCCAATCCCTCGGGCCAGCGCTCCCCGAGACCTGCGGCTTCGAGATCGACCAGAGCCGCGCCCAGACGGGCCGGGGCCGCCTGCCGCTCTCCGCGGGCGGCGTGGAGTTCCCCCAGCTCCCACTGGGCGTAGCCGGTCCACTCCCGGTTGAGGGGCGAGTCCTGCGTCTCCCGGCGAGCCTGGGCGCGCTCGAGCACCGCAGTCGGGAGGGGCTGCGCCTCCTCCCGGCGATCGTTCAGGCGCAGGGCGCGCCCGACCGCCCAATCGGCGATGAGGACCTGCAACTCGCCGCCCGTGCGGCCGTGGAAGTGTCGGGCGCGACGGTAGGCCTCCAGCGCCTCGGGGAACTGCTGCAGGTCCTCGTGGGTCGCCCCCAGGTTGTTCCAGAGGATGGCCTGCCACCCCTCGTGGCCCAGGGCCTCCGCCTGGGTCAGGGGCCAGGCGACCCCAGCGCAACCGCACCTCGAGCGGCGCGGCGATCGCCACGTGGTGCGCCGCGTCGATGGCGCGTTCGTGGAGGCCCCGCTCCCGGCACTAGCGGAAGAGCTCTTCGAAGGTGGCGGTCGCCTGCTCGCGCTTCCCAGACTCGCGCTGGTAGATCCCGCGCACCAGAAGTGTCCGCGACCACCCCAGGGGCTCCTCCGGGTCGGCGTGCTCCTCCGCCTGCGCCAGCCAGGGACGCCCCGCCTCCAGGTCGCCGGTCAGGCTGAAGCAGCGGGCGACCACGGCGTAGGACTCCATCTGGACGCGCCGGTCCCCTTCCCTCTCCGCCGTCCGAGCGGAGTCCTGGTAGCCCTGCTTCGCCCTCGGGTAGTCCCGCCCCTGGAAGTGGCCTTGGGCGCGATCGAAGCACTCCGCGGCACGGGGACCGGGCACCTTCCCGGAGTGCTTCGGGGAGGGCGCGGCGCAGGTGGCGCACCGGGGGATGAGGAGCAGGCTCGGGAGGAACTTCTCAGGCGGGATTTCCGGCAAGGGGCACGGATTCTCGATTTCAGCTGAACTCCGGGGCCCGGTCCTCTCGATGCGGGACCTGCCACTGGAGGTCCCCATGATGCCCAAGGTACTCCTGCTCCCCGACGATCCCAACCTTCGCCTGCGGCTCCAGAGCGTCCTGGAGGGCGTCGAGGTGCGCACCGTCCACAGTGAGAGCGACGCGCGCGCCGCCCTGGATCGGTGGCGCGCCGAGGGGGTTTCCGAGGAACCCCCCTGGACCCGCCCCGGGGAGATCGTGCCCTTCGAGGAGTGCGAGCGCCGGATCCTCCTGAACGCCCTCATCACCACCGGCTGGAACGTCAAACAGGCCGCGCAGCGCCTGGGAATCGGACGAGCCACGCTTTATCGCAAGATCGATCGCTACGATCTCAGGGGCCGGAACGCCGGGTGATCCACCGGTGCCCCCGGCACCTGGATCCCATGGCGACGAGTGAAACCCCAATCCGCGTGCGTCTCACCAGGCTGGCCGACGTGGCGCCGGCCGGCCTCGAAGGGGACGATTTTCTGGCCTGGCTCTGCGCGCCGATAGCCGGCGAGCCCCTCTACAAGCGCACTCTGCAGGTGCTTCTGTCCCTGCGCATCCACGAGCTGGTGCTCGAGCCGGGACCGGTCAGCGAGGCGGTGTTGGCGCTCTTCGAGGACCGACCGATCTACAACCTCAGGGCGCGCATGGCACCCACCGCCCAGGCGGTCTCCCCGGAGCACGCCGCCACCCTGGTGGTGCCGGTGGGTGGTCTCCTGGAGGCGGATCTGGCCGGGCTGCAGTCGCGCGGCGAGCGCAGCGAGCGACTCGAGCGCACGCCGGTCAGCCTGCCGAGCCAGGATGGCCGTCGGGTGGAGATCGTCTACCTCCCCCCGGGGCACAGCGCCGCCGAGATCGACGAGACGACCCCGGCCACCGACGACTACACCCCCGCCCCGCCGATCCTGCGCCCCACCGGTTCATCGGTCGCCCTGCGCGAGGTCGCCCAGCGCGCCCTCGAGGGAGACCTGGCGGCCTTCGCGCCGATCGGCACCTGGCACGACGACCTCCTGGTGGGCGAGGGGGCGGAGGTGGCTCGTTCGGTGCGCGTCATCGGCAAGGCAGCGGTGGGCGCGGGGAGCGTGGTCGAAGACGACGTGATCCTCGGACACGGGGCGATGATCGGGGAGGGGTGCACCGTCGGGCGGGGGGCGCGGCTGACCCACGCCATGGTCCTCGACGGCAGCCGAGTTCCCGCCGGCGCCAGCCTGCTCGGGCTGGTGCACGTGCCGAGTGGGCGGGACATCTGAGGGCGACTACTCGATCTCCCACTCGAGCACTCCCGCCGACCACCCCTCCTGGAGGCGCACCTCCAGGCGCACGGCCTCGGTGGTGACGGGGGCGAAGCGCAGGCGGTGGAGACGGTCGGGTGCAGTCCCGTACCCGCCTTCGGTCGGCTCGACCGCTCGCCAGGCTTCGCCGTCCCGGTGGAGCAGGCGCCAGCTGGCGGGAACGCGGCAGTTTCCGATGCCGGTGTCGTCGAACCAGTAGACCCGGGTGGCCGCGAGGGTGCGCGGCTCCTCCCAGGCGTACTCGAGCCACTCCACGCTCCCGCGGTGGTCCCAGAAGGTGTGGCGCGGGATCGAGTGGTCCGCCGAGGACTCGGGCAGTCGTCCGTCGTTCAACGCCAGGATGGTGTCGGTCGTCCAGCAGTGGGAAGCGCGGATGCGGCGTCCCTCCTGCCATTCCGCGCCCTCCTCCCCGGTCAGCAGCGCCAGGCGCGGGTCCTCCGGGATCCAGACGACCATCGACGAGGGGCCGCGATTCGCCCACAGGGCGTAGGGGATGGCCGTCAGGGAGCGCTCGCTCAGGCCCGGCGCGCCTGCGACGCGCACCCGCTCCCGGCCGCGGGCGAGGATCACCTGGGCGCCGCCGAGCCGTGCCGGATCCCAGCGGCTGGACAGGGTGCTCTCGGGGGGCAGGACGAGGGAAGCCGCCAGCCCCTCGTGATCGACCCCCTCCAGGCAGTAGACGATCGGTCCCCTGGCGAGGGCCACATGGCCGCGGCAGGCCTCGACCCGGGGGTCCGCCCGCTCCCGGCGTGGGACGAGGGGCAGGTCGAGCTGGATCGCGTGCACCCGCCCGCCCGACAGGGGGACCTGGATCCAGCTCCCCGGTTCGCCGCCGGGATCGGCGGCCAGACCGTCCACCTGGAGGGTCGGGCGCTCCACGCACCAGCCGGGGCGCCGCAGGCGCAGGGAGAGCTCCTGCGCCTCCCGCGCGTCGACCTCGAGCTGGATGCGGCCCGACCAGGGCCAGCCGTGGCGTTGGGTGACGCTGACCGCCGCCCCTCCCAGCTCGACCCGGGCGCTGCCGCCCACGTAGAGGGCCACCGTGAGCTCGTTGCGCCGGGTGGCGTAGACCATCCCCCCCACCCCGGGCAGCGTGCGCACCACGTTCACCGGACAGCAGGAGCAGTCGAACCAGGGGACCCGCTCGTGCCCCCCATCGGAGGAGAGGGGGTTGACGTAGAAGAAGCGGTCCCCCGCCAGGGCGACTCCCGACAGGAAGTTGTTGTAGAGCTGGAGCTCGAGGACGTCGGCGAAGTGGGCCTCGCCCGTCAAGAGCAGCATGCGATGCGCCCAGAGGGCCATCCCCACCGACGCGCAGGTCTCGCAGTAGGCGCTGTCGTTGGGCAGGTCGAAGGGGCGGGTGAACCCCTCGTTGTGGGCGGAGTTGCCGATGCCACCGGTGACGTACATCTTGCCCACGGTCACGTCCTGCCACAGGGCGCGCAGGGTGGTCTTCCACTCCGGCCCGCCGCCGCCGCGCGCCACGTCCGCCATGGCGCAGTACTGGTAGGTCGCGCGCACGGCGTGCCCGGTGGCCTCCCGCTGCTCGAGAACGGGGAGGTGGTCCTGGGAGTAGGCGCCGTAGTGCTCGGAGCGCGCCGGGTTCCCACGGGCGAAGAGGAAGCGCTCCGCCAGGGCTCGCCAGCGCGGCTCGCCCAGGTGCTCGGCGAGCTGCAGGAGCGCCAGTTCGATCTCCTGGTGCCCCGGAGCGGCCAGGCGTCCCTCTGGCCCGAACTCACGCTCGATGCGCTCGAGACAGGCGAGCGCCACGTCGAGCAGGTCGGTGCGACCCGTGGCGCGCTGCCAGGCGATCGCCGCTTCGGTCAGGTGCCCGGCGCAGTAGAGCTCGTGGCCGTGGGCCAGGTTGGTCCAGCGCTGGTCGGGGGCGACCAGGGTGTAGTAGGTGTCGAGGTAGCCGTCCTCCTCCTGGGCCGCGGCGATCCAGCCCGCGAGCTCGGTCACCTGCGCCTCGAGCTCCGGATCGGGCACCAGGTGCAGGCTCTTGGCGGCCCCCTCGATCCACTTGTAGACGTCGGAGTCGTTGTAGAGCCGTCCCTGGTGGGAGCCCTCGACGAGTCCTCCGGCGACCGCGAAGTTCGACAGCCGCCCCGTCTCCTCGCAGCGGGCGTAGGCGGCCGGGATGGTGACCCGGCGGTTCGTCTCGATGCGGGGGCCCCAGAAGGAGTCCTCGACGGCGACGGCGTGGAAGGGGACCGGCGCGAGGGGTTCCTGCGCCACGGTGAGGGCTGAGAGGATCAGCGGGGTGGTGAGGATCGTCACGAAGGCGGATCCTACAACCGTGGGAGCGAATTTCCGGATCGCTGCAACCTGGCGCCGCAGACGGTGGTAGGGAGGCCCGTGGAGCGTGCATCTGCCGAGCGGGGCGCGTGCGGCCCTGTCGGGAGCCCACGGGAAGGGTTCGAGTCGCGGTTGGCCGCGGCCCAGCCCGGTCTGCGCGCCCACGTCGCGGCCCTGATGGGCTCCCGCTGTGGAGCCGACCGGGAGGACGTCGTGCAGGAGACCCTCAGCCGAGCCCTGGCCCATCGCCACGCCCACGACGGGGAGCGCGCCCTGTTGCCGTGGCTGAAGGGGATCGCGCTCAGGGTGTACCTCGATCTCCTGGAGGGGGAGCGGCGGCGGCCACGACCCCTCGAGGGGCACGAGGAGCCGTGCGCGCGACGGAGCCCGGATCCAGTGGCCCTCGCGGAGGAGGTGGCGCGGCTGCTCGAGCGTCTCGCTCCCACCGAGCGCGCCGTGCTCGAGCGCTTCCATCGCCAGGGAGAATCGATCCGGGGCATCGCCCACGCCCTCGACCTGCCGGAGGGCACCGTCAAGAGCCACCTGCACCGCGCCCGGCGGCGCCTGGCCGGGGAGGAGCGGCGGTGATCCCCGCGGCGCTCTGGCCCGCGGTCCAGGCCGCCCTCGACCGGCGGCGGGATCCCCTCGAGGAGCAGGCCGTCTCGACTTGGCTGGCGGAGCACCCGGAGGATCTGGAGCCACTCCTGGAGCTGCGCTGGCGCCTGGCGGAGCTTGCGCAGGCCCCCCCTGCGCGCCTCGGCCGCGCGCGCTGGGTCGCTGCGGCCGCTGGGATTCTCCTGACCCTGGGCCTGCCCTGGATCTCCGGTCGACCGGCCGCTCCCGGCCCCGACCCCGACCGGAGCTCGGGGCGCATCCTGCACTTCCGGATGACGGTCGCTGACGACCTCTCCGGCCGGATGACCGTCGTCCGCCAGGAGGACGGGAGCCGGACCGTTCAGGCCCTCGCCGAAGGAAGCGCACCGGACCGTGGCCTCATGGCCTTCACGACCTCCTACGACCGAACCACCATCGAGAAGAGGTAAGCCCGTGTTCTTGCACTCCTTGACCCCGTTGCTCCTGACCCTCGCGCAGGCACCCGACGATGAACTGGTGTTGGTGATGCACGACATCTCCGACCTGAGGGGTACCGCCGGCATGCTGAGCCACGAGCTCCCGACCCCCGCGGCCGGCTCCGCGGAGGACCTGGAGCATGCACTGGAGGAGCTCGAGAAGCTGCGTGAACGGGCCATGAGTGCCTCCAAAGAGCTCCTGGATGCCGTCCGGACCCACATGCAGCCCCCCTTCGATCCCGAGGCGGGCGAGCTGGGGTTGATCGTCGAGGGGACGGCATTGCTGGTGCGGGCAACCCGCGCCCAGCAGGACTGGGTACGCGATTTCCTCAGCCTGCAGCGGCGCAAGAACGGTCTACTCCATCTGCAGTCCACCATGCTGCGGGTGCCCGCCGGGACGGCCGCGGAGCTTGGAATCGAGGGCAGTGCCGAGATCTTCGCCAGCAAGGCGAGCTTCGATCCCCTCCGCCAGCGAATCGAGGCCATGCAAGGGGCCGAGATCGTGTCCGCCCCGATGGTCGCGACGCGCACCCGTCAGCGGGCGGTCGTGGCGGTGCTGCAGCAGGTGGCCTACGTGAAGGACGTGCACCTGG
>CAZDQL010000137.1:0-12830 GCA_964507325.1 uncultured Planctomycetaceae bacterium
CTCCCACCACAACCGGTAGTGGTTCATGGACACCCCCCCCCGCATCTACCTCGTCGGAGCCCACGCCACCGGCAAGACCACCCTCGCCCGCTGGGTCCGCGACACCTACGGCCTGCCGATGATCTCCGAGGTGGCGCGCTGCGTCCTCTCCGAGATGGAGGCCCGGCTCGACTCCCTGCGCACCGACGTCGAGCTGACCAGCCACTACCAAGCCCAGGTCTTCGAGCGTCAGCTCGAGACGGAAGAGGCCCAGTCGGGATCCTTCGTCTCCGATCGGGCCTTCTGCAATCTCGCCTACGCCGCCCATCACTCCAAGCTCACCCGCGAGGTCTTCTCCGATCCCCGCTTGGAGCGCTACATGCAGCAGGTCCGACGGGGGCTGGTCTTTTTCCTGCGCCCCCACCGCGAGCTCCTCACCGAGGACGGCGTCCGCGCCGGGGTGGAGTGGGAGGAGGTACTGCGCATCGACGGCATGGTCAAGCTGATGCTGGAGATGTTCGACATCCCCTACCTCCCCGTCTCCTGCCTCTCCATGCAGGAGCGCACTCGAGCCGTCGAGCGCGTGCTCTCCCTGGCCGGACTGGAGCCGACCCACCCCCGGAGGCGCTACCTCACTTCCCTGAACCCCGTCCAGGCCCGTCCGAAGGATGGGGAGCGCACCGGCAACGGCGTGAGGGACTCCATCCTGACCGAGTGACCTCCTGAAGCGGGCTTCCGGCCGCAGACCCCGCCTGAGCGGGGTAGGTTTCGGGGCCATGTCCGCGGAGTCCCATCCCCCCGCCGACCGTCGCTCAGGCGCTTCGGGCTCCCATCCCGTCCGTTTGGTGAGCGTCGCCGAAGCCGCCGCCCTGCTGGGGCTCACCCAGTCGACCCTCTGGAAGCTGGTGGCGGATCGAGCCATCCGCGTGCATCCGTGGGCCGGAGAGGGGGAGCGCGGGGCCGCGATGGACCTCGATGATATCCTGCGCCTGCGCGCCGATCCGAGCCTCACCCCGCGCCCGCGCCTGGTCCGCAGGCAGGGGTGGAGGGACCCGCGCTCCACCGTCCACCGAATGCCCGCCGCGGCGACCCCGATCCCCTCGAACCTCCAGTTCGAGCTGGAGCTCTTGCGCGCGGAGCACGCCAACGCCCGGGACCGAATCGCCCGTATGGAGAAGACGCTCCACTCGAGGACTGCCGAGCTCGAGCGCGTGGAGGGCCTCGTGGAGGAGGAGCGCGCCCAGCGACTGCAGCGCGAGATCCTGAAGTCGCACCTGGCCGAGGTGGGGGGGAGGCTGGACGGGACGCATCGACGCATTGAAGCCCTCGAGGACGCCCTGCGCGCCACGCGGGAGGCGCACGAGGAGGAGCTCGCCACGCTCGACGCCAACCGCAACGCCGAGCGCGCCGCGCTGGCGGGGGAGAACCGGCGTTTGGTCGAGGAGGAGGCGAGGTTGCGGCGGGAGCTGGAGGCGCTGCGTCGGACGGCCTTGGTCGGTCGGGCCGAACGCGACCGGCTGCAGAGCGAGCTGGAGACCGCCGTCCAGGTGGAGCGGGCGACCCAGAAGTACTGCAATCGCCTCGAGGAGCACCTGCGCGCCGCCCGGGCCGAGCCGGGCGAATGACCCCCCGCTGGTGAGGGAACCGGGCTAGGGCCCTGCGCCGCTCAGGGCCGTAGGACCTCCAGCGCACGCCCCAGCGCCGAAACCGTGAAGACCAGCGGGTAGAGGCGTTCCGAGTACCACAGGCGGGCGAAGTAGAGGCCGATCGGCCGCGCCTCGAAGCGCCGCCCCCCCTCGGTCGCCTGCGCCAGCCACGCGGCGGCGGAGGCGATGCGTCGGTCCAGCTCCCCGTCGGCCAGGCCCGCGGAGCGGCAATCGCACAGGGCCTCGAGGGCGAGGGCGGTCTCCTCGACGGTGGCCGGCAGGCCCGGGGCGGCGCCGAAGCCCCCACTGTCGTCCTGCGCTCCGAGGAGGTACCCGAGGCCCCGCATGAGGGCCCGCCGCCACCCCTCCCAGGCGGCGTCGCGCGCGCAGGTGACGGCGCGCAGCACGCGACTGGTGCCGTAGACGGGGTTCTCGCAGTGCGCCTCCTCCTGGTTCCCGAACCAGAGGGGGACCCAGGCCCCGTCGCTGCGCTGGACCTCGCACAGGTAGCGCGTGCCGCGCTGGATCGCCTCGCTGCGGCGGTGCCACTCCCCCTCGGCCCACGCGTCCCAAGCCCGCAGGGCGTGGGCCGTCAGGTCGGGGGAGCTGCGGTCGAAGGGCAGCTTGCCCCACCCCCTGCAAAAGGTGGGCACTCCTCCGTCGCGGTTCTGCAGCCCCGCCAGCCAGTCGGAACCCGCCCAGGCCCCCGGCGCGGAGCTCTCCATCATCCCCAGGGAGCGCAGCGCGAGGAGCGCCCCCGCGGTGTCGTCCGCGTCCGGCACCCCACCCGGGAGATCGGTCCAAGCCCAGCCGCCCGGATCCGCGCCGGTGTAGCGGTGCACCTCGCGGTGCTGCTGGTCGAGGAGCCAGGAACGAATCGGGGCGCGCTCCTCGGGGGGCAGCGCCTCCCCGAGGGCGTTCACCGCCAGGGTCGTGACCCAAGTCGCCAGATTGGTGTCGATCGGCCAGGAGCCGTCCAGCCGCACCGACCGCAAGATGAAGTCGAGGGCGCGCCGAGCCACCGGATGGGTCGCGTCACCGGTCGAGACCAGGGAGAGCAGGACGAAGCTCGTCAAGGGCGTCGCTTCGAGGAAGCCACCGTTGCGCGGCTGCAGGCGCTCCAGGACCGTCAGGACCCGCCCGCGCGCCGCGCGCCGGACGAGTCGCGCCAGCGGATTCGGGGACGGCCGGTGGTGCTCGATCGTGCGTCCGATGGCGATCAGGGCCGGCAGGGCGTAGCTGACCACCGGCAGCCCGAGCACCTTGAAGAGGCGCCGTGGAAGCACGGCCAATTCGAAGGGCAGACCCGGGACGACGTCCCACCCGGGATCGTCCGGCGGAAAGGCTCCCCCGATCGAGCAGGCGGCGAGGATCGGCACCGCGAAGGTGCGGTCGCTCCCGTAGATGCCCCTGAGCGTCTCCGCGAGGGAATGCGCGTCGAGGCCTCCCACGCGATCGCGGATCCAATCCCGAGCGGCCGCACCGGCCTCGTTGTCGGGGCCCAAGGCGGTCCAGGCGAGCGCGGTGGTGGAGAGGTTCGAGGGGCTGTCGGGGGTGTCGCCGAAGCCGCCGTCGGAATTCTGGTGCCACCCGAGCCAGGCGTGGCCGGCCTGGATCACCTCCTCGATCTTCCCGTTCCCCTCCCGGTGGCTGTCGCGCAGGAGGGAGAGCGCCAGCGTCGCGGTGGCGGTCGAGAGGGCGCTCGAGGAGAGCTCCCCCAGCCACCACCCACCGCGGTTGCGCTGCTCCAAGAGCAGCCCGCGGGCGTTCTCCAGGGTCTGGAGCAGCGCCTCGCGGTCGGCCTCGAAGGTGGTCATCCTGTCAGGTGCCCCAACGCCAGCAGAGCATAGAAGGTGTACTCGCTGTCGAGGGCATCGTCCGCCCAGTGTCCGTAGAAGGAGCGGCCGGACCAGAGGCTATCCAGAAAGTCGAGGGCCGACTCCCGCCGCGCGTCCCCCCCGTGCCCTCCCTCGAGGGGCCGCCCCAGGAGCGCCAGCGCGTGCAGGGCGGTGGATGTGGAGAGCAGATCCGGCAGGGGCGCGTCCGGCAGGGCCAGGAATCCCCCCCGGGGGTGCTGGCGGGCCAGGAGCCAGGGCGCGACCTCCTCCGGCACCGGCTGGTCGAGCTGGCGCAGGAGGGCCGCGGCGGCCGCGGTCGAGGGGGTGGTGCCCCAGGCCAGGTCGGGAGCATTGGCGTAGGCGCCGTCGGCGGTGCGCAGGCCGGCGAAGCTCTCCGCCAGGGCGGTCGGATTGGGGGGACACGGCGCCACCCCCAGATCCTGGTACACCCCCAGCGCCAGGAAGGCGTCGTAGAGGGTGCCGAGGGAAGCGCCCCGTCGGGCCGCGTAGCCGCCGTCGGCGGAGCGCCGCCCCTCCAGCTCCGAGGTCACCTCCCCTGCGAAGTCCCTGGTGGGCCACCCCACGTCGAGGATCCTCCAGGCGCGCACCAGACACGCCCGGTGCACCGCATCCAGGTCCGCACCGGAGCCGAAGGTCGAGAGGTAGGGCCGCACGCGTTCCACCGGCAGCGGCTCGGCCAGGGCGTCGAGGGCGTCGAGCAGGAAGGCGGTGTAGTACAGATCGCTCTGACCCGCGCGATCCCGGGCTCCACCGTCTTCGTTGAGCTCCTCGTTGAGGAAGCGGGCGATCGAGGAGGTGGCCTCACCCAGGAGCGTCGGCGCCAGCCGCGCGACCTGGAGCATTTCGAGCCTCAAACTCACTGCAGTACCCGGGCAGGAGGTCCCCCTCGCCGAAGATCTTGCCGATCACGCGCCGCAGGAGGCCCTTGGCGGAGGCGTGGGGCAGGCCGCGCAGGGTCTCGATCGCCTTGCGCTCGTAGGCCTCGGCCAGCTCGCGCGCCTTCGTCAGCACGCCGCGCTCGGCGAGGATCCGATCGAGCTCTTCACGCTCCTCCGCCGGTCCCCGTTCGCGGCGCCAGAGCGCGTCGAGGAGCCGGCGCTCCGCCCCCTCCCGCGCGTGCTTGTGGGCCATCGCCAGGATCAGGGAGGGGCGCAGGGCGGCCAGGTCGTCGGAGTCCCCGTTCTCACCGTCGTGATCGTCGAGGTCGTCCTGGATCTGGTAGGCGATGCCGAGCGCCTCGCTGTAGGGACCCAGCACGTCGAGCACCTCCCGCCCCGCGCCGGCGTAGGTGGCGCCCATGCGCAGAGCGACCTCGAAGGCGGGCGCGGTCTTCTCCCGGAAGATGCTCAAGACCTCCAGGGCGGAGAGCGGCCGGGGGGCGTGGGTCCAGTTGAGCTCGGCCCCCTGCCCGCGGGAGAGCGCCACGTGCCCGCGGGCCGCGACCCGCATCAGCTCGGCGCGCACGTCGGGCGCAGCGTCCATCTCGGCCAGCAGGCGGTAGCCCTCCCCCAGGAGCAGGTCGCCGATGTTGAGCGCCACGTCCACCCCGTGGCTCGCGTGCAGGGTGGCCTCGCCGTAGCGCGTCAGGTCGCCGTCCTCGATGTCGTCGTGGACGAGGGAGGCCTTGTGGAAGCACTCGATCGCCACCGCCAGCCGGCGCAGATCGCGGGGTCTGCCGGGGGGATCGCTCTGGTCCTTCGCCTCGAGGGCGATCCAGAGCGCGACCAGCAGGAAGGGGCGCCAGCGCTTGCCGGCGCGAGCCAGCCAATCGCGGGCGATCTCGTCGGTGCGCGGATCGATGCCGGCGGTCGGGCCCAGGATCTCCTCCAGGGCCTGCGGGGTGAACCAGGAGCGCACCTCGCCCTTCAAGGCCTCGAGGTCGAGGCGGTAGGTCCGATCCCGGGCCGTGAGGTGAATCAGGTCGCGCACCTGGTCCACGTCGACGTTGGTCTCGCTGCAGTCGTCCTGCAGGAGCGGCACCGACATCCCGGGGATGGCGGCGGCCTCCAGGTGCGGGAAGCAGCGCTCGAGCACGTTCATGCAGGAGACGCCCACGATCGCCTCGATGCGGCCCGACTCGACCATGGCGGTCACCAGGGCGGAGCCCTCGGCCAGGAGCACGGCGTAGCCGAGCTCCTCCGCCTCCTGCGCCAGGTCGTCGATCGAGCACAGCCCGCACTGCTTGCAGAGCATCCCGAAGGCGTCGAAGGGCGCGGGGCAGCGCCCCTCGGCGCGCAGGCACTTGGGGAGCAGGAGCAGGCGCCGGTCGTAGGGCACCCGCGCCAGCTCGTCGCGCCAGACCTCGTTGTTCACCAGCACCGTGGCGAAGTCGGCGAAGAGCGGGGCCAGTCCCGCGCGCCGGCAGGCGACGAGCGCCAGCTCGCGCAGCTCCGGCAGGGAGACGGGGGGCACCAGGTCGCGCTCTCCCACGATCTCCGCCGCCGCGGCCCGCAACAGGTCGCGCTGGGCGCGCTCCCCGGGGATGTTCGACTGGGTCGGGCGCCACTTCGAGGCGGGTGGACGGCGCGGCAGCTCGACCGGATGGGACCCGCCGCCGAGGGTGGTGCGCGGGGCGAGCGAGTCTTGGAGGGCTTCGTGGGGAGGGTTCACGGTACTGGGGCGAGAGTCGCGCCGCTCAAGTGTAGGCGCCGAAGCCGAAGAACCAGTGCTTCTTAGCGAAACGGTACATCCAGTGCCGTTCCGGGACTTCGTTGCCGGGATCGTACTGGCTGGGGCGGGGGACCATGGCGTCCAGCTCGGCCAGCGCCGTCTGGCGGGCGGTGGTGTCGCGCGCCCCTCGGCGCAGGACGATCTCCTTCAGCAGCTCGGGACGTTCCAGCACGATGCAGCCGCGGGTGGTGGCCGCCGTGGTGGCGCGGAAGTCCGCCAGGAACTCGGAGCGCGTCAAGGTGCGGTAGAGGTCCCCGCCGTTGTCGGAGATGCGGTCGCCGGCGAACTGCACGATCGGGCAGGGCTCCACGTCGCCCCAGGGACTGACGTGGTGGCTGATGCCGATCGCCGCCGGACAGAGCGCGTGACCCTCTCCGTCCCAGTAGGCGTCGACGAACCCGATCGGCTTCTCGTTGCGCATGCGCACCGCGAAGCGCCGCACCGCGGAGAGCTGCTCGCGGGTCAGAGCCAGCTCGGGCGCGGCGTCGGGACCGACCGGTCGGTAGGAGTGGAACCAGCAGTAGTGGACTCCCAGCTCGATCAGGCGCTCGACCCACTCCTCGCGCACCAGCTCGTCGAAGTTGGTGGCGCAGATGCTCGAGGCCACGCCGGTCAGGAGCCGCGCCCGTACGCAGGCCTCGAGCCCCGCCAGGGTGCGCTCGTAGACCTCGGACCGCCCGCGGCGGCGTTCGCTCTCCTCCTCCAGGCCCTCCACCGAGATCAGGGGGGTGGCGTTGCCGAGGCGCACGAGCTCCGCGGCGACCGCGTCGTCGATCGGATGGCCGTTGGTGAAGATCTGGAAGAAGCAGTCGGGGTGGGCGGCCAGCATCTCCATCAGCTGGGGGTGCTGGAAGGGCTCTCCACCGAGGATCCCGAAGAAGCGGTTTCCCTGGCGCTTGGCGCCGTCGATGAGCGCGTTCCACTCCTCCAACGAGATCTTCGCCTGGGGGGCGGCCACGTCGATCCAGCAGCCGCGGCAACGCAGGTTGCAGGAGTTGATGATCGAGACGTAGAGGAAGGGGGGGAAGACCTCGCCGCGCTTCAGTCGCCGCTTGAATCTCTGGACGCTGCGCACCCCCTTCCAGCCGCAGTTGTAGGCGAACTTCGCGAGGTGGCGCTTGTCGGTCGTGCGCAGCACCCTGAGGGCGAGACGCAGGCTCACAGGTCCCACTCCTCGGCGCGGTTCTCGTCCGCGTCGCCCTGGTCGCGCACGCTGCGCGAGCGGGAGCGGAGGCGTTCGCGCTTCTCCTCGGCGCGCTCGAGGCGCTCGGCGATCTCGCCCGCCGACGGCAGGCTCATCAGGACCTCGTCGGGGATGTCGAGCTCCCCCTGCAGCTCGCGCAGGCAGCGCTTGCGCTCGAGCAGGGCCCGCGACTCGTCGCGCTCGGTGGAGAAGCGCTGCTTGGCCCGCTGGGAGCGCTCCCGGAGCGCCGCGTAGAGGTCCCCGCCCAGGAGGGCCGAGACGTCGACCTTGGCCGTGCCCTGCTGCGCGTCCTCCTCGACCTCGTCTCCGTTGATCGGGCCGCGGGCGTACTTGGGGAAGAGGATCGCCACGTCGGGGCAGACGCGGGCGCAGGCGGGGCAGTTGTTCTTGCACTTGTCCGCGGCCTGGACCTCGATCTCTCCCTCGGCGTCGATCCCGAAGACGCCGAAGAGACAGAAGGAGAGGCACTGCATGCAGTTCGTGCAGCGCTCGAAGTCGATGACGGGGTACCAGGCCCTCCAGCCGGATGGGGGAGTGCTGTCGCCGGCGGCTTGGGGCTCCTCGATCACCGCAGCCGCTCCGTCGAGACCGAGGGCCGCAGCGATCTCCTGCGCGGAGCGTGCGCGCATGTTGTGCACGGGTACACCGTCTGCGAGCTCCGCGCCCGCGCCGTGGAAGAGCCAGCGCACCGCCCGCGGGTAGCAGGCGACGACCTCGAGTCCGTCGCGCCGGGCGTGCTCCGCCAGCGCCGCGTCCCCGCGCGCGGCGAGCTCGCACAGGTCCTGAACCTCCACCAGCTCGCGGTCGCTCGCTGCGAGGTGCGCCAGCACCTGCGCCTTGACCCGCGCCGGAACCACCGCGGCGTAGGCGCAGTGGCAGAAGAGGACCGTCCCCGCCATCAATCCTCCACGGGTGCCACCGCGTCGCGATGGGTCGGCTCGGGTGGCGCGGGGCGGAAGTGCTCCTGGTGCTCGACCTGGACGCGCAGGCGACCCTGGGAGACCGCGTCGAGGGCGCCGTGCACGGCCTCCAGCAGCAGCTCCGGATCCGCTTCGGCGCGCAGGTTGACGATCAGCTCCCCGCCGGTGACGCCGTCGACCAGGGCCTCGCGCAGGTCCGGCTCCTCCCTGGAGGAGGTCAGGGAGAGGGCCGCCAGGCGTCCCGCCGCGTCCCCCGCGTCGAGGGTCGCCTTGAGGTGGGCGATCTCCACCTCGCTGGCGTCGAGGGGCGCGCGGATGCGCTCCGCCAGCTCCACCAGCAGGCGGTTGGCGTCGAAGGTCCCCTGCGCTTCGTCCTCGAGGCTGAGGCGCGCGGTCAGATTGAGCCAGCCGAGCAGCGCCTCCCCCTCGGCGTAGAGGTCGTAGTCGACCTCCATCGTGGGCGCCAGGCTCACCTCGTTCTTCAGCAGGTGCTCGAACCAGGCTTGCGTCCCCTCTCCGGTGCGCGCCGAGCAGGTCAGGACCTCCTTCCCCGGGAAGCGCTCCCTCAATCCCGCCACCAGCCGTTCGCGCTCGTCGCTCGCCAGGGCGTCGCACTTGTTCACCACCAGCAGGTCCGCCTCCTCGAGCTGCTTCTCGTAGACGTAGACCACCTTGTCGGAGAATGAGCGCCCCGCCGTCAGCCCCAGGATGCGCGCCGCGCGCTGGGGGTCGATCACCACCGAGAGGGGGGCGATGGTGATCTGGTCTCCGTAGATGCGGCGCAGGGGGTAGCTGACCGTGGCGACGAGGTCCGTGCAGCTTCCGACCGGCTCGGCGAGCAGGACGTCCGGGCGGACGCTCTCCTCCAGGCGCTGCGCGGCGTGGGCCAGGGAGGTGAAGCGACAGCAGAAGCACCCGCCGGCGATCTCCTCCACCGGGTGCCCACGGCTCCTGAGCAGGGCGCTGTCCACCAGACCCTGGCTCTGGTCGTTGGTGATCAGGCCGACGCGCTGGCCCCGCTCGGTCAGGACGCGCGCCAGGCGCTCCAGGGCGGTCGTCTTGCCCGCACCGAGGAAGCCTCCGATCACCACGTAGCGTGCCTTCATCCTTCGCTCTCCAGATAGCGGTCGATCGTGGCCGCCAGCAGCCGCGCGTAGCCCTGCGCGTCGACGCAGTCCTCGTCCGGCTCGCCCCTCAGGGCGTAGAGCCAACCCCGCTCCTGGGCGCTGCGCTCCACCAGGTCGAGGCTCGTCTCCAGCTCGGGGTTGCCGCCGACGAAGTGCCCGGCCATGGGGGCGAAGAGGTCGCTCACCGCCTTGAAGCCCTCCACCCAGCCGACGACCTGGCCCTTCTCCACCGCCGCCCCCTCGTCGGCTTGGAGCTCCATGTCCACCGCGTCCCCCAACATGCGCAGGGCGAAGCGGGTCAGTCCCACGCGCCAGAGACCGCTCTCCACCTCCGCCAGCCACAGGTGACCCGCGGTGTAGCGGTACTCCCGCGGCAGGCGCGTCCGGAAGCGGGCCCGCTCGAAGGGAAGGGAGGCGTTGTCGGAGGTCAAGCGACGGAGACGGGGGAGGCGTGAGGTAGGGAAGGGGCGTTCGGGGAGGAGAGAGGGTACCCAGGGTCGGCTGGACCGACCAGCGGGCGGGTCCCAGTCAATCCAACGGATCCAACCCTTCCAGCCACTCCACCAACCCCGGGTGGCGGTCGGCGACGTCGCGACCCAGCTCCAGCGCCTGCTCGTGGGCGCGGCGCAGGTACTCGAGGCGCACCAGGTGCAGGAGTTGGGCCGCCACGGCGGTGTCGACCCGCCCCAGGGCATTGCGCACCACCTCGGGCCCGATTCCCCCTGCGCGCACGATTTCCAGTGCCTGCGCGCGGGCGCTGGCGCAAGCCCCGTCGCCGTCCACGTCGAAGAAGAGCGGGTTGGTGGCCGCCAGGGTGTAATCGTTGAGTAGTGGCCACCACGCCCCGCCCACGTCGTCGCCCATCACGACCGCCACCAGCCAGTAGTCGTGGGTGGGCCAGTCGAGGGAGGGGTCCATGGGGAGGGTGACGTCCAAGGGCTTGGGCATCCCCTCGCCGCCGGCGGGGTGGGTGATCGGGGACTCGTGGACCAGGCGCCCGTTGGCGAAGAGCAGCAGTCGCCGCGGGGTGACCCAGGAGGGGGCGGCGACCCTGAGCTCGACGTGCCCCAGGGCGTCCCCGGGCAGGGTCTCCCCGAGGACCGAGCGCTCCCCCAGCCGGGCGTCGACGAAGATCCCCATCGAGATCGAGCTGTGGCCCGCGGCGATGTTGCGGCTGCACTCGATGACGTCGATCGCCGCGGGGTCGTCGGTGGAGCTCCGCACGTAGGTGCGTCCCTGCCCCACGACCACACCCACCGTGTGGGAGTCCGACGAGCCCACGGCGCTCAGGGGAATGCCGCGGTTCAGGAGGGCGAACCAGTCGCGGAAGAGCAGCAGCGGCTCCGGCTCCTCGGTGTCGGAGTTGATCAGCTCCAGCGCGTCGTAGGTGCACGTCCAATCCCCGGCCCACTCGCCGCTGTGGTGGTCGATCTGCATCACGCCGTGGGGACCGGTGTCGTGGTCGGGCCAGCGCGGGTGGTTCAAGGTGATGGCGATGGCCCCCCGCTCGCGGATCCCCTCCACGATCTGGCCCATGTCGTGCAGGTCCCAGGGGGGAACCTCGTCCCGCGGGTCGAGGGGGAAGGCGTTCAGGTGTCCGATGGGGGTGGTCACCTCGTTGCCCACCACCGGCGTGTAGTAGGCCGTGAGGCCCATGCGCTCCTGGAATGGGCGGTAGTCGGTGTTGTGGTTGTGGTCGGTGGCGATCGCCAGCTCGATCCCCTCCCCGGCCAGGGTCACCTGGCGCTCCTCGACGCTCGAATCGCCGTGCCCGCTGTGGGTCAGGGTGTGGATGTGGGTGTCGCAGGCGACGAAGCCGGTGGTGTCCAGCTCGCGCGTCAGCTCGAGCTGGATCCGGTGCAGGTCCCTGGTGACGGGGAGCGGCGCCTGGGCCAGGCTCCACTCGGTGCCCCGCAGGGCGAAGACGCGGTAGTCGCCGGGGGGCAGCTCGAAGCCCGCCAGCCCGTCGCAGGTGTAGACCACCCCCGTACGCACGGCGGTGGAGAGGCGCTCGGCGTAGAAGAGGGGCGCCAGCGCGCCCGTCGAGTCGAGCACCGTCACGCGCGCCGGCAGCGGGGTGGCGCTCTCGCGCTCGACGACGCGCACCTCGACGCGTCGCAGGTCGAAGAGCTCCCGGAAGCTCCTCAGGTGCAGGCGGATCTCACCCACCGTGATGTCGTCGCCGGGAACGTCGCCCACCAGGGTGAAGGTGTTCTCGCCGTCGACGAGCACGCCCGCGGGGATCGCGTAGTAGTGCGTCTCCAGCGGCTCGCTGCGCTCGAGGGTCGCCACGCGCTGGCCGTTCAGGAGCACGTGCCAGGGGTCGTTGACGTGGCGCTGGCGCAGCTCCAGCGTCCCCTCCCCGGCGAAGGCCCGGCCCTCGAAGACGAGGTCGATGCGCTGCCCGTCCGGCGCCGCGGCGGCTTCGGGCCACTCCGGCGTGGAGTCGTCCCCCAGGTGCCAGGTGCGGGTGGAGATGACGAGGGTCTCCTCCTGGTGGGGGGTGGTGGGGGAGGTCGAGAGGGCGAGGAGCGGGAGGAGGATGGAGAGGTGCATGGCTTCAGTGTCGGGACAGGATACCGGCTGCCGCCCGGAACGCGCCGTCCGCCGGAGCGCTACCATGCCCGCCCATGGCCGACGAGCGCCTCCCCGTCACCCTCCTCGCCGGCTTCCTCGGGAGCGGCAAGACGACCCTCCTGAACCGCATCCTCGCCAGCGAGCACGGTCTGCGCCTGGCGGTCGTCGTGAACGAGTTCGGCGACGTGGGGATCGACGGGCGCCTGGTGGTGGGGGGGGACGAGGAGCTGGTGGAGCTGGCCAACGGCTGTCTCTGCTGCACCATGCGCGAAGACCTGCGGCTGACGCTGGTGGAGCTCCTCGCCCGCCGCCGGCGTCGCCTCATCGGTCGGGCGCACTTCGATCGGGTGGTGATCGAGGCTTCGGGTCTCGCCTCCCCCGGTCCCGCGGTGCAGACCCTGCTCGTCGACGGGGAGCTGGCCGCGGGCTACCGCCCGGCGGGGGTGGTCACCCTGGCCCACGCGGAGCACGTCGTCCGCCAGCTCACCGATCACCCCGAGGCCGCCGAGCAGGTCGCCTACGCCGACCAGGTGCTCTTGAACCACGCCGATCGCGTCGGATCGGAGGAGCTCGCCGCCGCCCGCGAGGCGCTGGTCGCGGTGAACGTCCGGGCCCCGGTGGTCTCCTGCGTGCGCGCGGAGGTGGACGTCGCCTCCCTCTTCGAGCTTGAGCCCTTCGAGGACGCGGCGGTGCTCTGCGGCTCGTCGTACCCCCGACCGGAGCACTCGAGCGGCGTGGGCTCGATCACCCTGCGCGCCACCGCGCCCCTGGACGCCGACGCCCTGCGCATCTGGCTCGAGTTCCTCGCCCGCCGCCGGGGGATGGAGCTGATGCGCGCCAAGGGGGTC
>CAZDQL010000138.1:0-12715 GCA_964507325.1 uncultured Planctomycetaceae bacterium
GCCTTCTTGCGGCGAGCCCGGCGTTGGCGGTCGACCAGGTCGGCGTGGGTGGTGAGCCTGCCCCCGCAGTCCGAGCAGTGGAGCATCCGCACCGGGCGCGGCTTCGCCTCGGGAATGGGGCACACCCGCCCACAGCGACAGCGGACCTTGGAGCCGACGGCGAGGCTCCCGACGTCGTACTGGCGGTGGCAGGACGGGCAGGCGATCAACATGGCAGGGGCGGGTCCGGCGGGCGGCTCGAGTCTCATGGTACGCGACATCTCCCGGCGGATTCACGCTCGTGCTCCGCGGGGCTCACCTCCGCTTGCGCGAGCTGGTTCGGGAGCTCGCGGCCCGAGCGCCAGCCAAGGTCTGCGTTCGCTCGGCCCACTGCCTTTTCAGGCCCTCCTCGGCCACCCGAAGCCCATCTCCGTGCCGGATGGGAGGGAGAAGAAAGGTGAGGGCGGATTCCGGTCAAGTCTGCGGGCTCGGTGCCCGATCCACCGGACATGGAACCCACGCCGAATTCGCGTACGCAGAGAAAACGCATCCAGGAACGGCACTCCCCCCGGGAGTGGCTCCTGGCCCTTCACGCGTCCACCGGCAAGCAGGTCGGGCTCGTGATCGATCTGTCGCTGTGCGGAGTGCACCTCCTCTCCCGCGACGAGTACGAGCCAGGTGACGAGATTCCCCTGGCCCTGCAGACCCCAACGGACTTCGACGGTCCGCCCGAGATTCGCACCAAGGGCGTCTGCAGGTGGTGCCGCCCCACTCCCGACGGTCGTTTCGACATCGGAATGGAGATCAGCGAGGAGGTGTCGTTCGAAGGGCTCACCGCCCTGGCCGAGATCTACTTCCGGCACTCGGACTGACGCCCGACTCAGGCGCTCCGGTGGTAACCGTGATCGGGCTTCGCCACGGGATGGTCGCCGGATTGCCCTTGGGGGATGGGGGGAGGCGCGTGGCGCGCCATGGACCGATCCGCACAAAGGGGCGCATCCACTCGACAGGGATAACGGAGGAATAGGCCACCCGACCCCTCGGAGCGTCCATCCTTCGAACGATGAGTCTCGACAAGACCATGAACGGACGACACGGAGCCGCGATGAACGCGGCTCCGTGTCGTTTCCTGCTGCAGGGCGCCTCGCAATTCGAGGAGCCGTCTGAGAGAGGGGCAGATCCTCCTGCTCAGAGAGTGTCAGGGCTCACAAGATCGGGGGAGGCATGCTTGGGCCCAGCTCTCCAGGTGCGGGCACGGGACCGGGCGGGGGGAAGAGGTCTGTCGGGCCTTCGTAATATGGGCGCTCTTCGCCCGTGCCCCACCACCAGGGATCTTTGAAAACCTTGCCCCAGTCCACTTCAGGCATGCTTGGTTTCAGCTCCCCAGGTGCGGGTTGGGAACCAGGCGGAGGGACGGTGTCAGTCGGGCCTCCGTACGGTTTGCGGGGGGGCTTCGGTCGCTGGGGGGGGGTCGGTCCTGTAGGCTCCCACCTTGTGGGAGGGAAGAACGGAGCCGGATCATATGGGTCAATCGCATAACCCCAACGGGGGGGATCTTCATCTGGCGAATTCCGCTTGTAGACACCCCCGTGGGGGCTGAGCCCCATCGGATCCACGAAGGCCGTCGGCGCGTTCCCCACGAAGGCGTAGACATTGACTCCCCCATTGATGCCGATCGGATCGCGCATGAGGAAGCGGCCGAGATCGGGAGCGTAGTGCCGGTAACCCATCATCACCGCGCCCCGCGCCGACAAGGGAGCACCGTCCAGAGCCTGGCGCACGCCGAACATCCCCGCGAATCCGACCTCGGATCCAGGATCGGCATCGAACACCTCTCCGAAGGCGGTGAGCTCCTGGTCCGTGATCGACGTGCCCGTGGTCCGCACGCGCACGGTCCCCAGCGCGTCCGAGGCGTAGGTCTCGCTCCCGGCCTCCTCGAAGCGCCCCAGGCCGAAGAGGTCGAGCTGCAGGCCGGCGATCGCTCCGTCCACAGGATCGACCGAGAAGGAGGCGCCGGCGAGTCCGGAGCACGTCACCCACTCCGCTCCGGGAAGGGGCTCCAGGGTCTGGCCATCCCGTCTCCTCCACAGCCGCTGGCGCCAGGAGTCCTGCCGCGTCTCGAGCACGTCCCCACGAACGTGGTCCGAGATCCCCGAGCCTCCATTGCTCCACGTCTCGTCCCACGAGAGCCACGGCATCCCCGCCTCGTCGTACACGTAGGCCGTGGCCGTGTAGTCGCTAGAGCCCGCTGCCCGCTCGACGATCCGCGATACGTGACCGAAGGGGTCGTCGTAGAACAGCCAGGTCGTCGAGAGGGGACTGCCCCCTCCGTCGAAGGTCTCCACCCACGTCAGCCGGTTGTTCTTGCTCTCGTAGGTCGATACATCCTCGTGGTCGTAGTGGTAGGTCGCCGTCTCGACCGGCACGTCGTCCTCGTGGATCTCGTGGCCCGTTCGATTGCCGACCTGGTCGTAGAAGTACTGGATCTCCTGCGCGACGCCGCTCGGCTGGGGGGTGCGCGTCTCGCGAGTGAGGCGGCCCCGAGAATCGTGATCGAAGGTCTTGAGCACGGTCCCGCCCGGCCCCGATTCCGTGACGGACTCGGGCAGGTCGCGAGCGTCATAGTCGTAGTCGATCGAGAGCAGTGTGATCGACCCGTAGCGATGCACGACGGTGTCGAGCATGCCATTGTCCGTGTAGGTGAGCTGACTCGAGGTGCCGTCGCTCCTCGTCAGCAGCTCGACCGCTCCGTCGTCGTAGTAGTCGACCGCGACCGAGAGCTCGCCACCGGATCCGTTCTCGGCGGTGAAGCTCGTGACCCGCCCCGCGTCATCCCGCAGCCAGGTCAGCGTGTCGCCGTCCGGGGTGGTGCCTTCGATCCGCCCGTCCGATGCGGCATCGTCGAAGGTCATGGAGAAGCTCCGGACCGGGGCCGTCGAAGGGGGCGAGCTCACGTGCTCGTGGATCTCGTCGGTCTCCACGTCCAATCCGACGGTCCGGCCGCGATGATCGGTGGACAGGGCGTAGTCGAGGCTGGAGGTCTCGTGACCGGAGCCCGAGTTGATCGGCGCATCCAGGTCGATCTCCTTGCCGCGCAGGAAACCCCGCCAGTGGAAGTCGTAGGGCTCCTCGATCCGCTGGACCATCCGGCCCTCGATCCCGCTGGGGATCGGCGGCAGCTCCGGGAAGTGGGCGGGATACTCCATGCCGCCGAGGTCGACGAAGACCGGCCATGAGGCCTGGTCGTAGTGCACCTCGACGCCACCCGCGGCGCCTTCGGGCCCCTCGTACACGGTCTTCTGGATCCCGTAGTCGTCGTAGACGAAGCGCGTCTCCACCCCCTCGGCATCGGTCACCGACTCGAGCAGCCCGTTCCAGCGCCCGGGGACGGGGCCATCGTCGGAGTCGTAGTATGTGAGCGTCGTGGTCGCCCGCTGACCCTGATCGTCCTCCGGCTCCAGGATGGTGGTGACCAGCGTCGGGTGCAGCGAGTCCTCGTAGCAGTAGATCGTGACGCGATCCGCGCGGGTGGCGGTCTCGACATTTCCGAGAGCATCGTAGGTGTACTCGCAGCCGTGCCCGACTGGGTCGGTGATCGTCAGCATGCGCCCGAAGTCGTCGTAGGTCGCACTCCACGAGCGGTCGAGCGGATCGGTCCAGTCGGTCATGCACCGCTGGTCGTTCCAGGTCCACTTCCAGACCTTCCCGAGGGGGGTCTTGAAGCGCACCAGGGCGGGAGAGGCTTCCCGGTCGTGGAAGTAGAGCCAGACCTTGCCTAGCGTGTCGGTCACTCGGGTCCTGATCGTGGGCGGGCTCCCCGCCATGCCCGGCCACGTGGCATAGGCATAGGACTCCACGTGCCCGAGAGGATCGGTGATCGCCTCGATGCGCCCCTCCCAGGTCCCCGACTCCACGTAGTCGAACTGCCAGACGTGATCATCGAGATCGGAGACCGTCTCGATGCGCCCGGAGGCGTCATAGGTGAGCCCGATCGAGCCGTGAACCGGATCGTCGATCCTGTCGAGACGGCCGGAGACGTCGTAGGAGAACGTCCAGGCGCTGCCGAAGGAGCTGGTCATCGTCCCGAGCTTGTCGTTCGCGCCATAGGCGAAGCTCGCTTCGCGGCCGGATGGATCGACCACGCTCGAAGCCCGGCCGTTCTGGTAGTGGATCGCATACGCATTGCCGGTGTCGGAGACGACCTTCGTGTGTGCGCCACTCGCATCGTAGTGGTACTCCCACTGCCGCGGATCTCGCACGAGCCAGCCACTTCCTACGGGCTCGAGGCTCAGGAAGTACCCGTTCGCCGGCTCCCAGGTGGACCCGCTCCAGTTGAGCTCGACCTCCAGACCATCGCCTTGCGTGAGCAGGGCGACGTCCGTCTCGGGGAACTCCAGGCGACTGCCGAGGCTGGTGCTCCAGCCCGGCCCCAGGTCGAATCCCGCCGTGTAGTCGCCGGGCTTGGAGACGCCCTGGCTGTTGAAGCACAGCGTCACGCCGGGATTGGGCGTCAGGCCCGCGAACCGCCAGCCGCTGGTCACGAACTGGAAGTAGACGTTTCCCGTGGCGAGATTGACCTGGAAGGCGGGGTGGAGCCGCCGGGCGCCCTGCCAGGACTCCGGTGCGCCCGGACCATCGGCTGCGGGGAGCTGCCCTGGGGGTGGCACCGTTCCACCGCCCTGCGCGATGATCATGCACGGAGCAGCGCGGCCGGGCGTCAGGGGAATCGAGCTGAGCAATCCCAGTATCGCCAGACAGGGGAGGATGACTGAGGCTGCACGGAGGGATCGTGCGGAAAGGTGGCTGGAGAAACGCATGGAATCCTCGCGGGGGGGGGACGTCGAGGCGACAGGACTCATCGTGGTCCTGCCATGGTGGGGCCTCTATCCATGTCCCGGCCCCGCCGGGGAGTTCTCCCTTTCGGGGAATTGCGGTGGCGAGCGTATCCCCCCTCTGCGCGGCAAGTACCGCCCCGTCGATGCATGATGGGCGCTCCAGGCCCTCCCCCCTCGAGGGGGGGCTGGAGCGCCCTGCTCATCGGATGTCGTCGGAGTCTCGGACTAGTACAGATCGATCTCGAAGGTGCACGCGTTGCTCGCCCAGACGGGGCCCTGGCCAGGCTCCAGATACACGAAGGCGTGGTGGACGTCCTTGCCAATGGTGTTCACGCTGACGTTCGCCGGGATCAGCATGTTGACCGTTGCCTGGCCATTCCCATCCAGGGTCCCCACGAAGCCGGGGATCGCCCCCGAGATGGTGTAATCGGTGTACGAATCCCAATCGAGAGGGATCCCGAGCGGGTTCGACCCGAAGCCGGCGCCGGAGGTCCCCGTCATGGAGCCGGCGATGACGTAGGTCCGGTTCGCAGCGCCGGTGCCCGCATCGAGCGTGAAGGTCACCGTGCCGCCCAAGGCGTAGTCGACGAAGTGGGGCTCGCAGACCATGGGGCCGCGCTCGTCGGCCCCCATCTCGATCTCGTTGCCGTAGACGCGGGCTTCGCGGTCGAGGTCGAGGGTGGAGGTCGTGTAGTTCTGGAGGCCCTGATCGATGCAGGGGGAATCGGCCTGGAGGTGGAGGTTGCCGTTGGCCTGGTCGACGAACAACGGGTCTTCCGGCGGGTAGAGGGTGTATCCCCAGATCACGTTCGCCCCGTCGGGATCGTAGACCATGGCTTGATCGCCTTGCACGTCGCAGAAGTCGACCCTCAGAATGGAGCTCGATATGCGGATGGCGATCTGATGACCATTGCCGGTGCTGGCCGCGTTCTGCCACAGGATGCCGTTGTAGAAGTTCTGGGTGGCGTTGTGGATGTAGAGTCCTCCTCCTACGTTGGCGGTGTTCTCCGCGAAGCTGCAATTGATGCACTCCGAGTTGCTCTCGGAGCCCACGAAGATGCCGCCTCCGTTCCCGGTCTGGGCCTCGTTCCCGCAGAAGAACGTATCGACGATCTGCAGAGCGGACTCGGTGTAGCAGTAGATGCCACCACCGTCGCCTGTCGCGGTGCTATTGTAGGTGATCTCGCAGCGCTCGAGCAGCACTTGGGACTGGTCGTCGACGTATAGCCCACCACCGCCGACGTAGTAGCCGCTGGTGTTGTTGTCGATGAAGTCACAATCCACGAAGGTTGCCATGGCGTAGTAGATGTATGCTCCACCACCCATCAGGTCGGCGTCGTTCCCGGTGAACACGCAGTCTTCGAAGTACGAGCCCAGGACGCTGGTATGGCTCACGCCGTTGAGGATGAACACGCCCCCACCGAATCCGGCGGCCGTGTTGGATTCAACTTTGCAGTTGATGATGGTGGGTTCGGCATCCACGATGTAGATCCCAGCGCCGCTGTAAGCCGTCCCGTTCCTCAGCACGAAGCCATCGAGCTTGCTGCCCCGCCCCTCGCCGCTCGTGAACCTGACCAGAGGCTGACCGGGCACGGTCGTACCATCGATCACGGCAGGGAGTCCGTCCTGCACGTGGATGACCTCCACTGCATTGCCGAGGAAGTCGATCGCTTCATTGTAGGTGCCGCTGCTGACGAACACCCTGTCCCCAGTGAGCGCACAGACGTTGAGCGCCGACTGGATGGTCGGGTACTGGGGGCTGGGGACATAGTAGTCCACCGCAGCCGCTGGTGCGGCGATGAGGGGCATTGCTGCAGCGAGCAGCCAGAGTGGGCGCAAGTGGTTCTTGTATTGCATGTCAGTACAATCGGCCGAAGGCCTGAGTGAGTTGCACGTGGTGAGTTGCCCACGGCCGAGTCGGCGGCTTTCCTTCAGCGTCGTGGAAAGCACGGCTGGCCGCGAACCGGACGGCGCGGGCTCGGACTGGGCCCTGAGCGCCAGCCACACCAGTAATGTTCCGAAGGTGTGGGGCGGTTCCGGCTATTCCGGAATCGCCATCGTCACGGTCGCGCATTGGCTGGGACACGAGGCCTTCGGTAGTCGGTCCCGCACGTGCATGGAATCGGTTGACCAACTCCGGCCTCGTCATGCCTCGAGTCCGTGGCGATCGCTCGCAACCCGATTGCTCACGGCGATACCCGGTCGGGCTCCAACCTTGGAAATCCGAAAGAGTGAAACCACCCAGTGGGCCCGAGACAGCCCCGGTGGCCGGAGTCGCGGCATCCAAACGCTCGGGACACCTGTCGCGACCACGAGATGACCGTCGGGACCGGAGACCGTGTCGTGGGGCCAGCGCATCGCCTGGTGGCCGGGAGAATCGGAGAAAAGCGTCTCATGGCGGGGAATCCGCGAGCATCCCGGGGCTGGCGGCGGCTTGGGACTACGCGCTCTGGCCGCGGGCGTCTATTCTCGGGTCATGGAGACGGCAAGGGCCGCCTACCGCAAGCTCGTCGCGATGGCGCTCGCCGACGGGGAGGTCACGGAGGAGGAGCGCGAGCTGCTCGTGGGCTATCGGCGCTTTCTGGGCCTGGCCAAGCGCGAGTTCCCGACGCCCATTCCGGGCGTGCGGCGCCGACGCCCCCCCTCGGGCATCATCAAGACCGGCTCCCTGAGCGACGCGCCCGCCTCCGAGCGGGTACAGGTCCTCACGATGCTGGCGCGGGTGGCCTACGCGGACGGCAGGCTGCTGCCCAGGGAACGACGGCGGCTAGTGGCGGTCGCCGAGTGGATGGGCATCGGGCGGTTGCAGTTCGCGGACATCCTCGCGCGGATGGAGCACGACCATGCCCATCGCCGGCGCGAGTGGGGGAGCGTACGCCGCCTGACGATGGCCGGTGTCGTCATCTCGTTCGTCATCGCGGCGCTGTACGGGTACTCGGTCCTGGCCCGCGACGCCCATTACGGAGAAATGGAGCAGCGGTTCGCGGAGCTGGAGCGGGAGCAGCAGCGGAAGGCGGCCGAGCTCGTGGGGCGCGCCACGGAGAGCTTCGCGCGGGAAGACCGCGCGCTGATCGAGGAGATCTCCGAGCTGGAGGGGAAGTCGGGCGGCAAGGCGGCCGGGGCGGCGGAGGAGCTGCGGCGCATGCTCGCCGAGAATCGCGCCGGCAATGACCACTTCCCGCACTTGGTCGAGCGCTTCGATCCCGGCGTGGTGCTCATCGTGGTGCAGTACACTCTGCGCTCGAACGGTCGCCGTCGCGTGCGGCAGGGAGTCGGCAGCGGCTTCTTCGTCAGCGCGGACGGCCTCATCGTCACGAACAAGCACGTGATCGAACCCTGGAAGTTCAATGGCGATCCGGCGAAGCTCCTCGACGAGGGCTGGGAGCTGGACCAGTCCGAGATCCGACTGGCGGCCTGGCCCTCCGGAGCCCGGGTCTTCCGCTCGGGCAAGAAGCTCGACTTCGGCAGCGCCTGGTCCACCGAGGACGGCACGCTGAGCGTCGTGGCGAAGCCCCAGGATACCTACGTGGCGCGCTCCGCCAGCCTCACCGGGGGCTGCAAGTGGCACGGGATCCTGCACGCCCACGACGACAATGACCTGGCTCTTCTCGAGGCCCGGGTGCGTGAGCCCGTTTGCGCGCTCACACCGTGCCCGATGATCGAGAGCTTGCACAAGCTCGACGCGGTCATGGTGCTCGGGTTCTCGAGCGGCCTGTCGCTGCTGGAGGGATCGACGGCCGAGACCTCCCCGTCCCTGGGCTACGTACGCAAGGTGGAGGAGACGATCCAGATCACCGCGCCCATCGTGTCGGGCAACAGCGGCGGCCCGCTGGTCGACACCGAGGGACGCGTGCTGGGCGTGGCGACGCGGACCAAGGGGGACACCTCGCTCGGCGTGTGCATCCAGGTCTGCCGGATCCTGCCCCTGCTGCCGAGCGTGTCCGAGCTCATCGAGCGCGCGGACCGTCACGTGCGGGAAGATCGCGGCGAGCTCGCCGCTGGGCTATTCGCGCTCGCCGAGCTCAAAGGGCCCTCAGTGCGACAGCGGGAGAAGCTACAAGCGCTGCGGGCGCAGATCGCGGGATCCGGAGCGCCGCGCTGATCCCCTGCCGGGCCGGAGACCCGGACGGCGGCCGGCTCCACCAGCGTGGTGGAATCGGCCGCCGTCCGCCTCGCCGGAGCGAGGTGGATCCTCTTCGGGGAGCCTCCTACGCGCCGATGACGAGCTCGAGCGCGTCGGTCAGGTTGGTCGTGTGGGGATCCGAGGGGTCCCGCGACCAGTACTGGCAGAACACCGTCACCCCGGTCACCAGGCCCGAGTCGATGCCGCTCTGGATGTGGGCGTTCATGTCGAAGTGGAAGGCCCCCGAACAGTCGTTGGGGGGCGGATTGCCTCCCGAGGACTGCGGCGGGGTGCGCTTGATCGGCGGCTGAACGCACAGGTAGCCTCCCTGGAACGGGAAGGCCGCCGCTGAGTAACCGTAGAACAGGATCCCCGGCTTGTTGTTGATGATCTCCGCGGCGTTGATGTCGAAGGGGCTGGACGAGCTGACGGAGGGCGAGCCGCTGAAGCCGATGGCCGGGGTGCAGCCCTGCGTGTTGACCTTGGCCGTGCAGTAGGTCCTGGGGGTGCTGACGTTCACGGTCGCCGGTCCCGAGTAGGCGTCCTTGAACGGGTAGAGCGCGAGGGTCCCGCACTCGCAATAGCCGGGCGCGGTTCCTCCGAACGAGCTCGGGTTCGCGGGTGAGATCGTTATCGGTAGCCCCGTCCCCTCCTGGATCGCCATGCATTTCAGCTCCGCCAGGACGACCGGGCCGCTACCCGTGAGGCAGGGACCACCGATGCCGACGATGAATCCCTCGAGCGAGGGATCGATGTCGAGGGTCTTCGGATCGATCGGATGCGGGGTGGCATCGAGGATCACGATCTCCGGCGGCATGTTCACGTAGAGCTCGTAGCCCGCGTATCCGACGGGCGCGTTCTCCGCGAGGATGTAGATGTCGAACGGCTCGAGCAGACCCACGGACACCGCGGTCTGCGTGGCCCCCGTGTCGAAGAAGGCGCCCAGGGTCTCGCTCCCGTACTGAGCAGTGACGAGGGACGAGGACAGACA
The DNA here is from genome assembly GCA_964507325.1 of uncultured Planctomycetaceae bacterium. Taxonomy (GTDB): domain Bacteria; phylum Planctomycetota; class UBA1135; order UBA1135; genus CAZDQL01. The sequence goes on from CAZDQL010000138.1 coordinate 9,929, forward strand.
GATCGCGGCGACACGAAGGATTTGCTTCATGACGTGAATCCCGGTTCGGATTGCGGTGGAGAGGGAGGGACTGCAAGCCATCCGACGGCGGCGCGTCGATCCCCTCAGCTTTCCGAGAATCCCGACCTCGGAGCAGCGCAGCCCGAGATCCTCGCCGGTCACCCTCCGCGTAGTAATCTCCAGATACCCGAGGGGATCGACTCGCGTCCGACGGACGGTGGGTGGGCCGGGAGATCACGGCCGGCAGGATGCACGAGCCCCCCTTCGAGAATCCCACAATGAGAATACCCCCCCGCATTCCCCTCTCGCTCCTCCTCCTCTTCTCCGCCGCCTCGACCGCGGCCGCGCAGGCCTCCTTCCAGGACGTAGGCAACCTCCCCGGCGAGCAGGGCAGCCGCCTGTGGAAGGTGTCCGCCGACGGAGCCAGCTCGGTCGGCCAGGCCACGGCCGGAGGCGGCACCACCACCCACGCGGTGCGCTGGGTGGGCAGTGGTCCCCTCGAGGACCTCGGCGACCTCCCCGGCGGGCAGGACGGTAGCAGCGCCTGGGGCATCGACGGCAACGGCAGTACCATCGTCGGTGGCTCCGAATCGGCGAGCGGCACGGAAGCCTTCCGCTGGATCTCGGGCACCGGCATGGTGGGCCTGGGCGACCTCGCCGGCGGAGCCTTCGATTCCACCGCTCTGGGCGTCAGCGGAGACGGCTCTTGGACCGTGGGCTTCGGAACCGACGCCGTGGGGCAGAAGCCGGTGCGCTGGGACGCGGCCGGGAACATCCAGCACCTGGGCAACATGCCGGGCGGGTCGGGCCTCGGTCAGGCCCTGGCGATCAGCGCGAGCGGGGACGTGATCGTGGGCACCGGCCAGTGGGGCAGCGACTACTGGCCCTTCATCTGGACCGCCCAGACCGGCCCTCAGCCCATCAGCGGCTCCCTGCCCGGCATGAACGCCGGGCGCGCGGAGGGCGTTTCCGACGACGGACAGGTGGTCGTCGGGGTGGCCTTCAGCGACACCTACATCTATCCCTTCCGCTACGCGCCCGGCAGCGGCATGCAGAGCCTGGGCTACCTCCCCGGAAGCGTCTTTGCGGCCATCGCCAAGGACTGCACCGCGGACGGAAGGATCGTGGTGGGCAGCAACATGTGCCGCGATCCCCACTCGGGCCAGTACTTCCACAAGGCCACCATCTGGGATCCGGTCAACGGCCTGCGGGAGCTGCAGCAGGTGCTCGAGAACGAGTACGGAATCGCCCTCCCCGGCTGGGAGCTCTGGCTGGCGGGCGGCATCTCCGCCGACGGCCGGGTGATCGCCGGCTACGGCGTGAATCCCAAGGGCTACTACCGCGGCTTCATCGCAACCCTGCCCTGGCCCTGCCTCGATCCAACGAGCTACTGCGACACCGCGCCCAACTCCGCCGGGCCGGGCGCGCTGATGGTCTGGTCGGGAAGCACCAGCGCGTCGGCCAACGACCTGGTGCTCATGGCCAGCGGCGCGCCCCCGAACAAGCCGGCCATCTTCTTCTACGGCGCCGATCAGACGCAGGTGCCCTTCGGCGACGGCTTCCGTTGCGTGGGCACGCCCATCTTCCGCCTTCCGGTCATCTCCACCGATCCGCTGGGCAACGCCAGCTTTCCCCTGGACATCACGGCCATCACCAATCCCGGCGGCCAGATCCAGCCGGGGGACACCTGGAACTTCCAGCTCTGGTACCGCGATCCGAGCCACGGCAGTGCCGGATACAACGTCTCGGACGGGCTGGAGGTCCTCTTCTGCGACTGAGCGCCCCGGCGCGCGGCCCGCGCTCCCTCTCGAGGCCGCGGATTCCCCGACGCGGAGTCCGTGATATCCTCGGGTGGGAGCGCGCGCGCGTGAGCAAAGGGCAGGGCGAGTTCGATCGGATCCTGGAAGAGCTGAACCGCGGTGGCGAGGGCGCCGCCGAGCGGCTGTGGGAGCTGGTCTACGCCGAGCTGCGCGCCCTGGCCAATCGCAAGCTGGAGGCCCTGCCGCCGGGGCAGACCCTCCAGTCGACCGCCCTGGTGAACGAGGCCTGGCTCAAGCTCTCGGGAGGCGGGAGCGGATGGGAGAGCCGCGCCCAGTTCTTCGGCGCGGCCGCGCGGGCCATGCGCAACATCCTCGTCGACCGCGCCCGGCGCCGGGACCGCCTGCGCCACGGCGGCGCCCTGCGGCGCGTGCCCCTGACCGGGGTCGAGATGGCCGAGCTGGGCGCGGAGGAGGGCCTGGTCGAGCTGGACGAGGCGCTGGCACGCCTGGAGCGCGCCGACCCCCGCGCGGCCGAGGTGGTGAGCCTGCGCTACTTCGCCGGCCTCACCATCGAGGAGACCACCCGCGTGCTCTCCCGCTCCCGCGCCAGCGTGGAGCGCGACTGGGCCTGGGCGCGGGCGTGGCTGCGCCGTGAGCTCACGGAGGCTCTCGGCGGAGAATCGGAACGCGCCGGATGAGCGACTCCATCTCCCGCTCCAAGGAGATCTTCCTCGAGCTGATCGAGCGGCCCCGCGCCGAGCGGGAGAGCCGACTCGAGGAGCTCTGCGCGGGCGATTCGGAGCTCGCCGACGAGGTCCGCTCCCTCCTCGAGGCGCACGAGACCGCCGACGACTTCCTGGAGCGCCCGCCCTTCCTCTCCGAGGGCCGCACCGACCCCTCGTCGCCCGGGCTCGCCCCGGGGGATCGCGTGGGCCCCTACCTCCTGCGCGAGGTATTGGGCGAGGGCGGCATGTGTGCTCCACCACGAAATCCCTGGCAGGATCAGGCGTGAATCCTCTGGAGTAAC
>CAZDQL010000139.1:0-12613 GCA_964507325.1 uncultured Planctomycetaceae bacterium
CTGGTTGTGGGGGCCGTGACCGGGGGGATCCCCGGCAGTGGGATCGTGGGGGGGATCGTCGGGGTGGTGTCCGGTCACGATGGCGCGTGGATGCGAGTCCACCCCGGGCCCGCTGACTACGGCTTTGGAAAGAGGGTGGCCGGCGTGGGGGACGTGGACGGGGACGGCACACCGGACTACGCCACGGGGGTCCCGGACGACGGCCCCGGGACCTTCGACGGGGACGTGTGGGTCTGGAGTGGTCGGTCGGGGGCGTTGATCCGGAAGATCGATTCGCCGGCCTACGTGGGCCAGTGGCGCTTCTTCGGCTGGCTGCTCGCGCCGCTCGGCGATCTCGACCAGGACGGGGACGCGGAGTTCGGGGCGTGCTGGCAGTGGGAGGGCGACATCGTGATCTTCAGCGGACCGGATGCGGCGCTCATGCGTGTGCACAGGCACTTCTCCGGCCTCCCCAGCCTGGCCTCGATCGGAGACGTGGACTTCGACGGGTCCCCCGACTACGTCATTGGGCGATGGGCGGGTCCTGGGTACCCCCCTTACACCGGCTACGCGGAGCTGATCTCGGGCAAGACGGGTCAAGTGCTGTTCCAGGTGGAGGACGACCTCAACGCCCCGATTTGGGAGGACTTCGGACGCAGCGTGGCGGCGGCTGGGGACCACGACGGGGATGGGATCCCGGACTTCTTCGTGGCGACGGCGAATTCGTACTACGGCGAGTGCGCGGGTTCCCATATCGCCGACGAACGGGGATTCGCCGAGCTCTTCTCGGGAGCCGATGGCACCCTCCTGCGCCGGATCGAGGGCCCGCAGCTTTCCCCCTGGATCTCGGGCTGCGAATTCCTCGACATCGACGGCGGCAAGGACGTCAACGGCGACGGGATCGGCGATCTGATCGCCGGTCAGCATTCCGCCAATTCCCACATCGGTCCAGGCGGATACAGCGTGGGTGGCGCGGTGGAGGTCTACTCCGGCCGCACCGGCACCATGCTCTGGCGAGTGTGGCCCGGTTGGCACCGCGCGCTGGTGGGAGACCTCGACGGAGACGGCCTCTCCGAGTGGGCGCATGGCGATCGCTACTCGAACGAGGGGGGGTACGACTACGGCGGTGCCGTAACCGTCTACCGCGGCTTCCCTGGTGACGCGGAGCGGGCCTGCACGTCCCTTCCTAACTCGAGCGGCCAGGCCGCCCAGCTCTCCTTCGAAGGCCCGATCAGCCTGACCGCGAATCAGCTCCACCTGGTGGTGGAGGGCGCCGTCCCCTTCGAGCAGGCCCGCGCCTTCTACGGCCCCGAGCTCACTCAACTCCCCTTCGGCGACGGCTACCTCTGCGTCGGAGGCGGCACTCTCGGCATCCAGGCGATCGGCTCGACCTTCCTCCTGGACGTCGACGGCGCCGCGATCGTCCCCGTGGACATGACTTCCAAACCCCTGAAGCCCTGGGCGCCCGGCACCACCTGGACGATCCAGGTCGCCTTCACCGACCCCGGCGGCGGAGCCGGCTTCAACCTGACCGACGCGATGCAGGTGACGCTGACTCCCTGACCGCGCTAGAGTGACCGGCGTCCCGCACCCCGTTCTCCGGTGAAGCGCCGCTTGCTCAACCTGATTCTCACTCTGCTGGGGGCCTACGGGGCCCTTTGCCTCCTGCTCCTGGTCTTCCAGGGGCGCTTGATCTACTTCCCCGCGCGCGGCGTCGGAACCGATCCCAGCCTCTACGGGATGACCTTCGCGGAGGTGGAGGTGACGGCGGCGGACGGCGTGCGGCTCCACGGGTGGTGGCTTCCCGCCGCGGAGGCGGAGGGGGTCGTGCTCTTCAGCCATGGGAACGCGGGCAACATCGAGGGGCGCATCGGGTCCGCGCGGGCCTTCCTCGAGATGGGGCTCTCGGTCCTGCTCTACGACTACCGCGGTTACGGGCGCAGCGCTGGACGGCCGAGCGAGGAGGGGCTCTACCTCGACGCCGAGGCCTTCCACGACCACCTCGTGCAGGAGGAGGGGTTCGATCCCACGCGCCTCCTCCTGTACGGAGAGTCCCTCGGGTCGGCGGTGAGCGTCGAGCTCGCTCGCCGTCGTCCGGTGGCGGGCCTGATCCTCGAGAGCGCCTTCACCTCGATGGCCGACGCGGGAGCGACCCACTACCCGTGGCTCCCCGTGCGGCTGATCCTGCGGCACCACTACGAGAACGTCGCGAAGATCGGTGACCTCGGGGTGCCGATCCTCCTGGTGCACAGCCCCAGCGACGAGATCGTGCCCTTCTCCCACGCCGAGGCGCTCTTCGCCGCGGCCGAGTCACCCAAGGAGCTCTTGCGCACCGCCGGCGGACACAACGACGGCGGGTTCCTCCAGCGCGACGAGTGGCGCGACGCCGTCGGCGAGTGGGCCCACGGGGTGCTCGCCGAAGGATCGAGGTGACCCGCCGACCTTCTCGGCGGCTCAGTCGTCGGCGCGCGTTCCAGCGAACGCGCCCAGCCCCTCCTCCAGCCGACGCAGTCCCTCCACCACCGTCTCCTCCGGCACGCCGCACCCGATCCGCAGGTGTCCCGGCGCGTCGAAGTGCTCGCCGGCGACCACGCCGACTTCGTGCTCCGCGGCCAGGTACCGCGCCAGCTCGCGGGTGTCCTCCACGCCCGAGACGCGCGGGAAGGCGAGGATCCCGAAGGGGGGGACGGTCGCCTCGACGAAGCGCGACTCCTCCAGCCAGCGCAGGAGGTGGGGGCGGCTCTGCGCCTCGACCCGCCGCAGGGGTCGGCGCAGCTCCTCCATGCGCGCCAGGGCCGCGCGGGCGGCGTTCATGCTCGGCGTGGGGAGGTCGACGGTGGTCAGGTACTGGTGATCGACCAGCCGCGCGCGCTCCTCCGCCAACCCCTCGCCGAGCAGGATCCAGCCGCTACGCAGGGGGCCGAGCCCGTAGGCCTTGGTCAAGCTCCCAAGGGAGATCGCATTCGGGGCCAGCAGCGCGGCGTGCACCCGCTGGTCGTCGCTCGGCGCGTACTCCATGTAGACCTCGTTCGAGATCAGGACGCCGTCGGTGGGCTCGATCGCCCGCGCCAGGGCGACGATCGTCGGCGCGTCGAGCAGCGCTCCGCTGGGGTTGTGGGGGTTGGTGAGGAAGAGGTGGCAGGGTCCGCGGCCCGCGGCGGCGAGGGCGGCGACATGGTCGGGATCGACCGCCCAACCCGCGTCCAGGGTGCGTTCGATGCGCAAGATCTCGGCGGCCCCGGCGCGAACCGGCAAGGCGCGCAGCGGCTCGTAGGAGGGGGTCTCGCTGATCACCCGCGAGCCGCGCATCCACACCTCCGCCGCCAGGTGCATCGCGCCGGAGGCGCCGATCGTCGCCAGCACCCGCTCCGGCGCGAGCCCGAAGAGCTCCCCCAGGCGAGCCTCGAGGGCGGGCTGAGCCTCCACCGACGGGTACCCGAGCAGCTCGGACCCCTCCAGGGCGAACCCGGGGAGCTCGGGGACCGGCATCCCCGACTGGGCCAGGCCGTAGGGGGGGAGGTGGGACTCGGTCTGGGCCCAGAACATGTAGGGGAAGTGGGCGTCGGCAGGGGCTCGCATCGACCCAGTCTGCCCCCGTCATCGGAAGGACGCGAGGACGCGGGCCGCGGAGCCGCAAGACGGCGGGCGTCCGAAGTGCTGCCCCGATAGGGGCTTGCGCGCCCCCGAGGCCCGCGCTTGGACCGGCGCCGGGCGCGGGCTAGGATCGATCCCGTGTCGGCGGGTGGCGCCGGCATCCACCACGGCAACTCTGGGGATAGACGCATCCGATGCAAGTTTGCACGCGAAGCGGGGGGGGCCTCGGGCTCCTTGGGGCGGGCCTCGTGGCCCTGATGGCGACCGGGACCGCGCGGGCCCAGGACGCCGAACGTTACGTCCGGGCCGAGAACGGGGCGCAGCTACGGGTCTTCCAGGACGCCAACGCCCGCACGGTCACGACGCTGGGTGCCGGGGACCTGCTGCGGGTCCACGACGAGAACACCTTCTCCCTGCCCGACGGCCGCACCCTGGTGTGGTACGAGGTCTCCGCGCCGAAGGGCCTACCGGTGTGGGTCTTCGGGGAGTACCTCGCGAAGACCAACGCGCGGGACGTCCTGGCGGTCACCGGGGACGCGGTGCGCATGCGCCCCTCGCCGGAGAGCTCGATCGCCAGCTACCCGCTGCGCTCGATGCTGAACCGAGGCCAGCGGGTGCTCTTCGTCGAGCGCCACGACCCGAGCGCCGCCTTCGGAGCGGACTGGATCCGAGTCTGGTCCCCCCCCGAGGCGCGCGCCTGGATCGACGCCTCCGAGACCCAGCCGGTCACCGACGCCGTCGCGGCGCGCCAGGAGTGGCAGCGCGATCTGCGCGTCCTGCCGCGCGCCGAGGCCAAGCCCCAGCCCGCCGAGTCGGAGGGCACCGAGCCCGCCGATCCGGGGGAGGCGAGCGGCTCCGAGCCGGCGCAGGCCGACCAGGATCAAGGCGCGGGCGGGGGAGACGACATCCCCGACGAGGCGTACCGCTCCCTGGCCTACGGCGAGACGCTCCTGCAGAACGCCCGCAAGAAGAGCACCTCCGCCAGCGAAGCGGACTTCGCCCCCGCGATCCGCGCCTTCGAGGTGGTGCTCGACATGGTCCCCGAGAACTCGCCGGTCGCCGAGAACGCCCGCCTGCAATTGGATCGCGCCCAGACCCTGGCCGACCTGGCCGCCGCCCGCGACGAGCTGCGCCACCTCGAAGAGCGCAGGGCCGAGCGGCTGGAGAAGCTCCTCAGCGACCAGAAGGACGCGGCGGTCAAGGACACCGTCCACTGGGGCCGCTTCATGGGTCGCGGCTGGGTCGTGCGCAAGCGCACGCCGGACGGGACGCGCTACTACCTGCGCTGGGGTGGCGAGACCGTATTCGAGATCTCCTGCGAGTCCGGGCGCTACGACCTGGACCTCTTCGAGGGGTTCGAGATCGGGGTGCGGGGCACCATGCTGCGCCAGGCGATGCAGGCGACCGAAGAGGAGGGCGCCCTGGTGGCCCTGCTCGACATCTCGCGCATCGAGGTCATCTCCGGCAGCCCGGCCCGCTAGGACCGCCGGCGCCGGACCCTCGACGATGGAGTTCGTGCGGCGACTGATGCAGCGCGCCGGCACGTTCCTGCGGCGCCTCTTCGCGCTGGAGGGATCGGGCTATCTCTGTGACCGCTGCAAGTGGGACTACGGGACCGCTTGCACGCGGCCGGAGCGACCCAACGCCCGCACCTGCCCCGACTTTCAGCGACGCTGATCCGAGGCCCGAAGGACCCGCGCCCGCAGCTGCGGCAGGTCGCCGCTCGCGATCGCCCGCCGCATGCGCTGCAGGAGGTCGTGGAAGAAGTACAGGTTGTGGAGGGTGAGCAGGCTCGCGCCCAGCATCTCGCCCGATCGGGCCAGGTGCGAGAGCGCCCCCAGGGTGAAGCCCTCCAGGTGCGGGCTCGCCACCTCGGGATCCAGGGGCTCGGTCGAGCCGATCCAGCGCCGGTTGCGCAGGTTGATGCGGCCGAGGCTGGTGAAGGCCTGGTGGTTGCGGCCGTGGCGCGTGGGGGTCACGCAGTCGAAGAGGTCGACGCCGCGCTCGACGGCGTCGAAGAAGTCCCGCGGGGTGCCGACCCCCATCAGGTAGCGGGGGCGATCCTCCGGCAGGCGCGGGGCGGCGGCCTCCACGGCGGCCAGCATCGCCTGCGGCTCCTCGCCGACGCTCACCCCGCCCACCGCGTAGCCCACCAGGTCGTGGGCTGCGACCGCGTCCACCGAGCGCGCGCGCAGCTCCTCGAAGACCCCGCCCTGGACGATGCCGAAGAGGGCCTGGCCGCTCTCGACCCCCCCGCGCTCGCGCCAGCGCGCGACGCAGCGCTCCAGCCAGCGGTGGGTGCGGTCGGTGGCCCCCTCCACCGCGGCGCGGTCGAGGGGATCCGCGGGGCAGTGGTCGAAGGCCATCATCACGTCCGCGCCCAGGGCGGCCTGGATGTCGACCACCCGCTCGGGGGTGAAGCGCACCGCGCTGCCGTCGACGATCGACTGGAAGCTCACGCCGTCGTCGTCGACGGTGGAGATGTCCGCCATCGAGAAGACCTGGTAGCCCCCCGAGTCGGTCAGGATCGGTCCCGGCCAGTTCATCAGGCCGTGCACGCCCCCCAGGTCGGCCACGGTCTCCTCGCCGGGGCGCAGGTGCAGGTGCAGGGTGTTGGCGAGGATCATGCGCGCCCCCGTCTGGGCGAGCTGCCCGGGGTGCACGCCCTTGACCGAGCCGTGGGTTCCGACCGGCATGAAGGCCGGGGTCTCCACCGCTCCGTGGGGAGTCTCGAAGAGCCCCGTGCGGGCGTGGGAGCGGGGACAGCGCGCCGCGACGCGGAAGGCGAACTCGCGACCCATCGTCACACCACCAGGCGCTCGACCCGCGCGCCGCGGTAGTAGAGGCCCAGGATCTCGCGCATCGGCCACCCCTCCCGCGCCAGGTCGTGGCAGCCCTCCTGGCAGAGCCCCACCCCGTGCCCGCGTCCGAGCCCCCTGACCTCGAGTCCCGACGAGATCGGCAGGCCGGGGCGCGGCCAGGTGGAGAGCACCCGTGAGCTCTTGAAGGTGGAGGGGTCGAGGGCGGCGCGCAGCTCGTCGAGGAAGACCTCCCGCTCGCCCTGCTCACCGACGACGCGCGCCGTCAGCCAGCGGCCGCCGCCGTCGACGCGCCGCGGCTCCAGCGACAGGATGCGCGTGCCGATCGCCAGGGCGTGGGCCCCCGCGGCGAGGTCGGTCGCCGCGAAGGTGTGCTTCCATCCCAGGGGGCGGGTGGGGTCGGGGCTGCCCGCGGCGCGCTCTCGCTGCGCCCGCTCGTCGCAGGGCGGGCAGACGGTGCCGGGGGGGCCCGCCCGGGCGCCCTCGAAGACCTCGATCAGGGCCGCGGTGTGCCCGCCGCAGGCGGCGTGGAAGCGGGCGTCCTCCAGCCTTCCGCCGCGCGTCAGGACCAGGGCGCGGGTGGACTCCACGGCGTCCCGCAGGCGCCGCGCCACCGTCTTGGAGGTCGCCGAGGTCCCCGGCTGGAAGCGGCCGCGGTAGGCCTGGTCCTCCACCGAGTCCCAGAGGCTCGCCCGCGCCCGCTCGGCGCGCCGCGCCGACAGGGTCGCCAGGGCGTAGGTGCGCACCGCCACCGCCTGGGCCTGGAGCTCGCAGAAGTGCGCCGACCAGAGCACCAGCTCCGCCGCCACGACCCCCTCGACGTAGTGCTCCAGGTCGGCGAAGTTCACCACCCTGAGGCCTCCCGCCGGCCGGGCGCTGACCACCAGCCGGCCGGGGTAGATCCGACCCTCGAGGTGCAGCCCCGCCACCGCCGAGCGCGGGGCGAGGGAGATCTCGCGCTCGGCGCGCCCGTCGGAGCAGACCACCAGGTCCCCCGCCCGCAGGAAGGTGCGCGGGCGCTCCCCCGCCTCGAGCACCACCAGCTCTTCGCGCCCCTCCACCGCCGCCAGGCGCACGGGGATCTCCTCCCGCGGATCGAAGGGCTCGGGCGGCGGCTGCGGTGGACCCGAGGTGCGCCGGGAGCGACCGCCGCCCGTCTCGATCCCCATCCCGCGCACGCCCGAGCAGGCCGCCAGGCCGAGGAGTCCCATCCCCGCCAGGGCCCGCGTCAGGGCGTCGCGTCGGGTGGGTCGCTCGCTCATTCGGGGAAGAGCTCGCCCTCGCTGGGGGTCCCCCGGCCACCGATCGCGCGCCACCCCTCCTCGGTCAGGACCCGCCCCCGCGCGGTCTTCTGCAGGAAGCCGTGGCGCAGGAGGTGGGGCTCGTAGACGTCCTCGAGGGTGTCCCCCGTCTCGCCCACCACCGCCGCGATCGTCTTGATCGCCACCGGCCCGCCGCCGTTGGCGGCCAGACAGCGCAGGATGCGGCGGTCCATCTCCTCCAACCCCCGTTCGTCCACCCCCAGCCGCGCCAGGGTGGCGGCCGCCAGGGCGTCGTCGATGGTGGCCTCGCCGCTCACCTGGGCCAGATCGCGCGCGCGCCGCAGGAAGCGGTTGGCGATGCGCGGGGTGCCGCGGGCGCGTTGGGCCAGCCGCAGGGCGCCCGCGGGCTCGAGCGCGATGCCGAGCAGGCCGGCGGCGCGCTCGAGGATCGCCACCAGGTCCTCGGTGGGGTAGGGGTCGAGGCGCTCGAAGAGCCCGAAGCGCGCCCGGAAGGGGGCGGAGAGCAGACCTTCGCGGGTGGTGGCGCCCACCAGGGTGAAGGGGCGCAGCGTCAGGGTCACGAGGCGCGCGTGGGGACCGGAGTCGATGGTGATGTCGACGGTGTAGTCCTCCATGGCGGTGTAGAGGTACTCCTCCACCGCGGTCGGCACCCGGTGGACCTCGTCGATGAAGAGGACGTCCCGCGCCTCGAGCTGGGACAGGAGGCCGACCAGGTCCTTGGGGCGCTCCAGGGCGGGTCCGGAGGTGGAATGCAGCTTGGTACCCAGCTCCTGGGCCAGGATGCGGGCCAGGCTGGTCTTCCCCAGCCCCGGCGCGCCGGAGAAGAGCACGTGATCGGGGGGCTCCCCCCGCCCCCGGGCGGCCGCCAGGGCCACTTCCAGGTCCTCCACGACGCGATCCTGGCCGACGAATTCCCCCAGGGAGCGGGGTCGGAGACCCACTTCGAGCTCCACCTCGCCGACCGCTTCCGGGCCCTCGGGGACCCCCTCCAGGGCACCTGGGTGGAAGACGTGCTCGTCGGAGACCATGGCGGATCGAGGATAGCCCTCGAGCGGGGCCGGTTCCTCCCTTCTTCGTGGGTTCCCAGGGGTGGGGCCGCTCCTTGACAGGCCCGGACACCCCTCTAAACTCGGGCCGCCTCTTCTCTCTCCCCGGGGCCCGTGCGGCAGCGCACACCTGGGGGATCGGGAACGCACACCCCCCATTTCCCCCCCGGCACAGCCTCTTCGGATCCCGGTGGGCAGTTTTGGGGTCTGAAAACGCTAACCCGTTGTCCCGCAAGGGATAGCACGCATTCCGTCAGCCGCGGAATCGAGTTCTCTCCTGCGGGCACGGCACTTGTTCCATTCCTGAGTTGCCCAACGGGATCCCAGCCCGGGATTCCGCCAAGCCCCGAGCGGCCGCCCCCCAGCCGCGCCTCGACGGGTTCGATCACGGCGAACAGCGAAGACGAGCACGGGCCCCCCGCGGGAGCCCCCCGTGGATCCCGCAGCCCCCACCCCACGATCTGGATCCGGACACCCATCGATGACTACGAGTGACAATCGGCTCCGCATGAATCTCCTCGGTGCGACTCTCCTCGGCGCGGGCACGCTGCTCTTCACCGCTTGCGGTGGGGGAGGCAAGTCCAGCTCCGAAGGTGGCGGTTCCGCGACCTTCATGAACCTCGAGGAGGTCTCCAACGGCTTCGGCCAGTTGGTGCCCCACACGGTTCAGAAGCTCGACGAGTTCGGCAACCCGAGCCTGCAGATGGTGTCGATCCGGACCCAGCAGGACATGGTCGACAACCTGACCCTGGCGAACCCGATCCTGCCGGTTCCCCAGTTCGACGAGGACGCGATCCTCCCGAGCGGATTCCCCGGCAACCACTTCCTCGTGGCGCGCTTCACCCAGCCGATCGCCATCGACTCGGTGCTCGATTCCACGCCGGGCGGATTGGCCAATTCGGGGCTGATCGGATCGGTCACCGTGGTCGCCATCGACCCCCTGGGGGGGACCGCCATTCCGGTCGCGGGGCGCGCTTTCGTGCATGGCAAGACCTACGCGGGGAAGCTGGACCAGAATGGGCGTTTCGAGCTGCAGCGCTGGGTTCAGCTCGACGCCACGGGCAAGCCGGAAGCGGTCCTCCCGGAGGGGCTCGGCTTCCCCGGCACCGAGGACAACTTCCAGGGCTCGGAGCTGCTGGTCGGCAAGAACAGCCTGGTCTTCATTCCGGATACCGACGGTGACCTGAGCACCCACGAGACCTTCCCCGAGGGGTTCGAGATCCGCATGCGGATCACCACCGCCATCCTGGCGCGCAACGGCAAGAACCTCGAGCACCAGGTTCTGGCCTGCACGACCGTGGGACCCGACCTGATCACCCCCGAGGTCCTGCGCACGCCGCCCCCCCTCCAGCAGCCCCTGATCACCCCGGGCAACGGCGACGTGGACGTCGACCCGACCACCACCATCCGCATCGAGTTCACCGAGCCGGTCCAGCCCCTGTCCGTGGGTGTCCTGGATGGGGCCCAGCCCCCCAACCTGAGCTCCGCGCTGAGGATCGAGTTCGGGCCCGACATCAGCCGGACCGAGATGCCCTTCGCCCAGCAGCCGATCAGCGTCTTCGACCTGTCGGTCTACGAGATGATCCCGGCCTACCAGTTCCCGGGATCGGGGCCCGAGTTCGAGCAGTGCGGGACCTTCGCCACCATCGACGTCGCCCTGAACGCCGGACAGATCGAGGACCTGGCTCGCAACGTGGATCCGCAGGATCCGCCGAACACGATCCCCAACTACAACGTGCTCGGCGCGAACACCTTCTTCACCACCGGTGAGGGTCCGGGCATCGTCAACGCACCGGTGTCTCCCGACGCCATCTACCTCATTCGCGCCGGAGCGGCCCCGGGTCTCTCCGTGCTCGACCTGAACGGCTTCGGACAGAGCACCGGCAACCCCGTCTTCGATGAGTGGACCGGGGGCAATCCCCTGCCCGAGCACACCAACTTCCCCAACAACCCCAACGTCCGCTTCCAGACCGGTCTGCGTCCGCCGCTCGCGGTCGGGACCTGCACCATCGACGGGGGCTCCGCGGGGGTCTTCACCCTGACGCGGGACAGCTCCCTGAACGACCAGGTGGTGCGTCCGCCGGTGGTGGCCAGCGTGCAGGACTCCATGCTCGGTTGGGCGCTGGACGTGGTCTTCAACAACGCCCAGTTCCCCTTCGGGTGCCAGGCAGGCGGCGGGGACATCTGCACCCTGGACGGTCTGAAGGTGGTCGCTCCGGTTCAGTCGGGTCCCAACACCCTCGGGCCGAGCCAGCAGGGGCAGTTCGGGAACCTGAACGCCGGGGCGCCGAACCTGATCTCCTGGGCGCCGCACCCCAACCCGCCGGCGCTCTCCTTCCCGCCCCTGTGCATCTCCCCCAACCTCCTGGGAGCGGAGCCGACCTCGGTGGACCACACCGTGTCCGGTTCGACCGTCCCCAAGACGAACCTCCTGGTGCCCGGTGACGCCTTCGGCGACCCGATTGGTCTCCCGCACGTGCCGCCCACGGGGCTCTTGACCCCCGAGCAGAACGGCTTCTTCCTCGGCCCCTCCCAGGGGCAGGTGAACCTGGACAACTGCAACATCTACCAGATTCGCCAGCAGATCGGCCACTTCCTGTACGTGCTCGATCGCCAGCGCGGTGAGATCACCGTGCTCAACTCGAACCGCATGACCGTGCTCGACCGGATTCCGATTCCGGATCCGACCGAGCTGGCGATGGGGCCGAACCTGGACTTCCTCGCGGTGACGAACCAGGGTGCGAACTCGGTGACCTTCATCGACATCGACCCCACTTCGGCCACCTTCCACCAGGTCGTCAAGACGACGCTGGTCGGCAAGGGGCCGCGCGGCATCGCCTGGCAACCGGGGAACGAGGACGTCCTGGTCACCAACGAGGTCGACAGCTCGTTGACCGTCATCTCCGCCTTCTCCCTGGAGGTGCGCAATACCGTCTCGAACCAGCTCAACAAGCCCTTCGCGGTCTGCGCCTTCCCACGGCAGTTGGGCTTCTCCTTCGCGCGGAACGTGTACTTCGCCTACGTCCTGAACCGCAACGGCAAGGTGGCGATGTACGAGTCGGGACCCAACGGCGTGAACGGCTGGGGCTACGACGACGTGATCGGGATTCCCCCCTTCGAATTCCGTTCCCCCAAGGCGATTCAGCCGGACCCCATCGACCTGGATTGCGCGGCTTGGATCGTCCACGAGGGCGCGCTCGATCCGGTGACCAAGGAGCCGGGCCCCTACAACGTGGGCGCTCTCTCCAAGTTGCGCATCGACAGCGCCATCACCGGCCAGATCTTCCTCAACACCAGCTCCGCGCTGACCCCTGGGTTCCGCGACCTGGAGCTCGGCGTGCAGGTGTCGGTCGGTGAGGGTGAGAACGCTCTCACGGGCGTCCCCGTGGACATCGCCTTCGATGACCAACGCAACATCGGCGGCCTGGAGAACGTCACGACGACCTTCAGCGCCGGCGCGCCGATCCCGCAGAACGGCAAGGACCTCGTCCACCGGTTCCCCAACAGCTTCGCGCCGATCAACACCAACGAGCCCCAGTTCCTGTTCGCGGCCGTGCCGAACCCCACCGGCGGGTTCGGAGCGATCGACGTCATGGGGATCAGCGACGCGGGCTTCCCGCGCAAGGACACCAACGCCTTCATCTCCGGGATCCAGTCGGTGCAGGTGCCGAATGTGACCGGGGTGATGAGCTACTGGCGGCAGTGATTTTTGGCCCAACACCTGACGGTGTTGGAGCGCTGATTTCTGGCCCGACACCCGACGGTGTTGGAGCGTTGATTTCTGGCCCGACACCGATCGGTGTTGGAGCGTGTAGCGAGGCCCGACGGTTGTGCCGGCGGGCCTCGCGGCGTTTGGGGGGGCTCCCTCGCGAGCCGAACAGCGAGAGGCGCA
>CAZDQL010000140.1:0-12493 GCA_964507325.1 uncultured Planctomycetaceae bacterium
GTTGGAGGCGGCACCCGGACTCGAACCGGGGATCATGGATTTGCAATCCATCGCCTTAGCCACTTGGCCATGCCGCCTGCGCGGGGAAGGAGGATAACTCCCCCCCCCGGGGCGTCAAGCTCCCGGCGTCGCGCCCGCGGCATTCCACTGCCGCCAGCCGTCGCGCACGTACTCGAGCCCTGAAATCGTCGCCAGGACGGCCACCCCCCACAGGGCGGGATCCACCACCGCGCGCGGTAGATCGATGGTGATCCAGAGCAGCAGCAGGAAGAGGCACAGGCTCGCCAGCTTGCCGTGCAGCCGATGGACCACCTCGACGCGGCCGCGGCGCAGGCGCACCGCGAGAACCCCCAGGGCCAGGACCAGGTCCCACCCCACGATCACGAGCAGGAATCCCAGGGGCACGGGGTGGAAGGCGCTCCCGCCGGAGAGGTGGTAGAAGCCCAGGAGGAAGAACTGCACCAACTTGTCCGCGGCGGCGTCCAGGACCGCCCCCAACCGGGACGCCGATCCGATGCGCCGCGCGAGCCAGCCGTCGAGCACGTCCGACGCCCCGATCCCCACCAGGGCCAGCACCGCCACCAGCCGATGCGAGGCTCCCTCCTCGCCCGCCTCGACCTCGGCCCGGCACCAGTGGGCGTGGAAGAGCACGGCGGGGATCAGGCCGACCCGGAGCAGGGTCAAGGCGTTGGGGAGCCAGGCTGTTGCGAGCTCCGCGGGCCGGCGGGCATCCGCGCTCGTCATGGGCAGAGTGTACCCGGCGGGCGTGGGCTTCCATCTCCGAGGGTCGTGCGACACCCGCACGGAACCCGGGCAGGCCCGCGGGCTTCCCCCTACAATTCCCGGCGATGAACGCCGCCGCCCCCGGGTTTTCCCTCCGTCCCCACGTACGAGTCTTCGAGCAAGCCCCCCTCGCCGAGCGCGCCCTGGCGCGCGAGATCGCCGAGTTGATCGGCGAGCGTCGCACGGCGGGGCGGAGCACCGTGCTGGGCCTCGCCACCGGGAAGACGATGGTGGGGGTCTACGCCGAGCTGGTGGGCCTGCACCGCGAGGGAAAACTCTCCTTCGCCGGCGTGACCACCTTCAACCTCGACGAGTACCTGGGGCTGGCGGCGGGCGATCCGCGCACGTTCGCGGCCTACATGCGGCAGCACCTCTTCGATGCGGTCGACCTGGACCCCGCCCACGCCCACGTCCCCGAAGCGCTCTCCGCCGCCCGCGATCCCGAGGCCTGGTCCCGCGATTGGGAGCGGCGCATCCGCGAGGCGGGGGGGATCGACCTGCAGCTCCTGGGGGTGGGCGGCAACGGCCACCTGGCCTTCAACGAGCCGGGCTCCCCCCGCGACTCCCGCACGCGCTGCGTCGAGTTGCACGAATCCACCCGGCGCGACGCGGCGGCGGAGTTCGGCGGGCTGGCGGCGGTGCCCGAGCGCGCCATCACCATGGGGGTGGCCACGGTGCTCGAGGCGCGGCGCCTGAGGGTGCTGGCCTTCGGGGGGAGCAAGGCCTCGATCGTGCGCCGGGTGGTGTCCGGCCCCATCGGCCCCCAGATCCCCGCGACCTGGGTGTGCGGCCATCCCGACCTGGAGCTCCTGCTCGACGCCGCCGCCGCAGGGGAGCTCCAGGACCTGGCGCGATCGTGACCGACCCTCCGGTGATGCTCGGCCTCGACGGGGGCGCGAGCGGACTGCGGCTCAAGCCCGTGGAGGAGACACCGGACGGCACCCTGCGCTCCGGTGGACCGGTCCTCGCCCGCGACTGGCGCGGCTCGGCGGGCTTTGCCCCCGTGCCCCTCGACCGCCAGCTCGCCGAGCGGGAAGCGCCGCAGCCGACGGAGGCGGAGGAGCTCGAGGGGGAGGCGCGCCTGAAGCGCATCGCCACCCTGCTGGAGGGTGTCGCCGAGGACCACCCCGGCCGGCCGCTCCTGATCGGGATCTGTCTGCCGGGGCTCAAGACCGCGGACCGGCGCGGGGTGGCGGTGATGCGCAACGGCCCGCGCCTGCCGCGCCTGCTCGAGGGGCTGGAGGAGCGGCTCGCCAGTCTCGGCGTGCCCCTCGCCACTCCGCTGCGCGCCCTGCACTCCGACGGAGACGCCGCCGCCTGGGGGGAGGAGACGGCGCAGGAGGGGAGCTTCGCCGCGGTGCGCTCCGCCTACGCCCTCTGCCCCGGCACCGGCTTGGCGGAGGGGTTGAAGCTCGACGGCCGCTTCCACGACCTGGAGGGGATGCGCGACGTGCTGCCCGCCCCTTGGTCGGAGGGGAGCGAGGCGCGCCTGGCGATGGCGGGGCTGCACCGGGAGCTCGCGCGCCGCGCCGGGAGCGGCGGTTGGATCGGCGAGCGGGTCGCGGCGGGGGAGGACGTCGCGCGCGAGCTCGCGGCGGAGTGGGCCGCCGGCCTGGGGCGCTTCACCGCCGAGAGGGTGACGCGACTTGTGGACGCCGGCGCGCCGCGACTCGAGCGCGTGGTGATCGGCGCCCGCGCGGGCGAGCTGCTCGCCGATTCCCGGCTCGATCCCTGGGTGCGCGAGCCCTTCGCGCGGGGACTGGCGGAGGGTCTCGGCGGCGGCCACCTCCCACCCGACTTCTGGGTCCCCTCGACCCTGCGCGCCGCCCCCGCCTTCGGCGTCGTCGCGGAGGCGTTGGGCCGCATCGGGGAGCGGCGTTGACCGGCGCCCAGGAGGGGCTGGCGGGGAGCTTTGCCCCCCTCGACTGGGGGGTGGTGGCGCTGGTGCTCGTGGGCACCACCCTGCTCGGCCACCGCATGGCGGGGCGCCAGCGCTCGATGCGCGACTTCTTCCTCGGCGGGCGTCGTCTGCCCTGGTACGCGGTGTCCGCCTCGATCGTGGCCACCGAGATCTCGGCGGTCACCTACATCAGCCTGCCCTGGGTCGTCTACCAGCCGGGGGGGAACCTCACCTACCTGCAGATCGGGCTCGTCGGCTCCCTGATCGCGCGCGCGATCGTGGGCTACTGGTTGGTGCCCGCCTACTACGAGCGGGAGATCTACAGTCCCTACGACTACGTCGGCCAGCGACTGGGGGAGGGAGCGCGGCGCACGACCACGGCGCTCTTCGGCTTCGGCGGCATCTTGGCCCAGAGCGCGCGGGTCTACCTGACCGCGGTGGTCCTGGAGGTGATCCTGCACGACGAGCTGGCGTGGGTGGAGGCGCGCACGGGGCTCGCTCCCCTGACGAGCGCGGTGACGGCGATCGGGGTGGTGGCGGTGCTCTGGACCTGGATGGGGGGGATCGCGACGGTGGTCTGGACCGACGCCGTGCTCTTCCTGCTCTTCCTGGCGGGGATCGCGGTGGCCCTCGTGACGGTGGGGCAGGGGGTCGAGGGCGGGCTCGCCGCCGCCTTCAGCGACGGCTGGGGCGAGGGGAAGTTCGTGCTCTTCGACTTCAGCACCGACCTGGCGCGCCCCTACACCTTCTGGATCGCGCTCTTAGTGGCGTCCTGGGGCCAGGTGGGTCCCTACGGCTGCGACCAGTTGATGGCGCAGCGGCTCTTCTGCTGCCGCGACGCGCGCGCGGCGCGGCGCGCGATCCTCGGCTCGATGGCGGCGATGGTGGTGATCTTCGCCGTGGCGCTGGTCGGCGTCGGGCTCTGGGCCTACTACCGGGAGCACGCCATGAGCGGCGCCGCCGCCGCGCTGGTGGCGGAGCGGGGGGACCGCGTCTTCCCCGTCTTCATCACCGAGGTGATCCCCGCCGGCCTGAAGGGGATCGTGATCGCGGGCGCCTTCGCCGCCGCCATCTCGAGCCTCGACTCGATCCTGGCGGCCCTCTCCCAGACGACCCTCTCGACCCTGGTCCTACCCGCCTGCGCGCGACGCGGACGGGAGCTGGGCGAGGGCGCGCGTCTGCGGGTGTCTCGCGCCCTGGTGCTGGTCTGGGGACTGGGCCTCTGCGGCGCGGCGATCGCCTGCCAGTGGGTCGCCGAGCATTACGACTCGATCCTCGACCTGGCCCTGGCGATGGCGGGCTACACCCAGGGCGCGCTCCTGGCGGGGTTCCTGTTGGCCTTCCTGCCGATCGCGCCGCGGCGACGCGGCTTCGCCTGGGCGGCGCCCCTGTCGGTGCTGGCGGTCTTCGCCACGGTGTGGCACCAGGAGTGGGCGCAGTGGGTGCTCTTGGGGAGCACCGTCGTCGTGGCGGCGCTGTGGGGTCGGTTGGAGGGGAAGCGCCGCCGCTACGGCCGCCGCTCCATCGCCCTGGTGCTCGCCTTCGCGGCCCTCGCGGTGGTGCAGCGCTACGGCGTCCTGGAGGGAGGCGTGAGCTTGCCGTGGCCCTGGTACGTGCCGATCGGGTGCGTCGTCGCCTTGGTGTTGGCGGTGGCGCTCGACGAGCCCGATCCGAAGTCTCGACGGGTGATGAAGCCGTGCTAGTTTCGCACTCGCGGCGGACGGGTACGTGAAGCTCTGGAGCACTCCCCCGCGCTCCGAGCGACTTCACCCGCGAGAACGACGGCGGGTGCTTGGCGATTGCGATGGGCGACACCGGTCTCAACCCCCCGACGCAATGTGGGTTACATTTGACACTGTGACACCCTCGATCCCCCCCGCGAGTCGCAACGAGGAGGGCGCGGAGAACGGCGACGTAGACCTCCTGGTGAGCGACTACGGCGCCGGGATCCGCCTCTTCGGGGAAGAGTGATGATTGCTCAGGAGAGGACGAGGATCCTGGGATCGACGGTCACGACGCTGCTGGCGCTAGCCACGTGGGCAACGCCGAGCTTCGGTCAGGAGCAGTACTTGAGGATCCTGGGGCGCTCGAGTTCTTGGCGTCTAGCCGTGGTGGACGATGTGGGCGATCTGGACCAGGATGGGGTCACCGACCTGGTCTTGGGAGCCTGGCGGGCAGGCATCCCCGGCAGCGGCATCGTCGGAGGTGCCGTGGTAGTAGTGTCCGGCCTTGATGGCGACTGGATTCGGGTTCACATGGGGCCTGGCGACTACGGCTTCGGCTACGAAGTGGCAGGCGTCGGCGACGTGGACGGCGATGGGACGCCGGACTACGCCTCTGGGATTCCGGACGACGGACCTGGCAGCTTCGACGGGGAGGTCAGGGTTTGGAGTGGGGAGACGGGGTCTCTGATTCGCAGGATCGACGCGCCCGTGGCGCCGTACTACGACTACTTCGGGTGGTTGGTCACGCCCTTGGGCGACCTCGACCAGGATGGAGACGCGGAGTTCGGGGCAGCGTTCGAGAGTGAGGGCGACATCCAGATCTTCAGCGGCCCCGACGCATCCCTCTTTCGGGTGCACCGGCGTTTCGGCGGCCATCCGGGCTTGGCATCGATCGGGGACGTGGACCTCGATGGGTCCCCGGATTACGTGCTGGGTGAGTACATGGGACCGGGCTACCCCCCCTACACGTGCTACGCCGAGCTGATCTCGGGCAAGACGGGTCAGGTGCTGCTCAAGGTGGAGAAAGACCCGAACGACTCCTGGTGGGCGAAGTTCGGTCGAAACGTGGCGCCGATGGGCGATCAGGACGGGGATGGGATTCCGGACTTCTTGGTGGCGTCGACGAATACGGACTACGGCAGCTGTACCCACACCTACCCAGAGCTGGGCTTCGCCGACATCTTCTCTGGCGCGGACGGATCAGTCCTGCACCGGATCGACGGTCCTCGACTCCCACCTTGGACCTGGGGTTGCGAGTTCTACGAGGTCGACGGGGGGAAAGACGTCAACGGCGACGGCATCGGCGACCTGATCTCGGGCAATGCCTATTCCTATTCGCACACGGATTCGGACGGATACAGCGTGCGTGGCGCCGTAGAGGTCTACTCCGGCCGCACGGGCACGATGCTGTGGCGGGTCTGGCCAGGGCACAAGTGCGCCTTGATGGGGGACATGGACGGCGACGGCCTCTCGGAGTGGGCGCACGGCAACGAGTGGGGCCACGAGGGCGACCTGAAGTACCGCGGCGAGGTGACCGTCTACCGAGGCTTCCCCGGCGACGCGGAGCGGGTATGCACCTCCCTGCCGAACTCGAGCGGCCAGGCCGCCCGGCTTTCTTTCGAAGGCCCGATCAGCCTGACGGCGAACCAGCTCCACCTGGTGGTGGAGGGCGCCGTCCCCTTCGAGCAGGCCCGCGCCTTCTACGGCCCCGAGCTCACCCAGCTCCCCTTCGGCGACGGCTACCTCTGCGTCGGAGGCGGCACCCTCGGCATCAAGGGGATCGGCTCGACCTTCACCCTGGACGCCGACGGCGCCGCGATCATCCCCGTGGACATGACCTCGAAGCCCCTGAAGCCCTGGGCACCTGGCACCACCTGGACGATCCAGGTCGCCTTCACCGACCCCGCAGGCGCCACCGGTTTCAACCTGACCGATGCGATGCAAGTGACGCTGACTCCGTGACGCGGAGTCTCCGCGAGCTTCACCGCACCGGCACCAGCTCCGCCAGCGCCTCCTCCAGCCGGCGCAGGTCGGACGCGTCGTGCTCCGAGGTGACCGCGATGCGCAGCGCTCCCGCCTCCGGCGCGCCGGGGTAGTGGACGTGGGGGACGAAGATCCCGCGGTCGTGGAGCTCGGCGGTGATCAAGGCCCCCTCCTCGTCGCTCGGCACCGGGAGGGAGAGGACGGGTAGGGGCACCGCGCTGCGGCGCAGCCCCAGCCGGCGGCCGAGCTGGTGCAGGAGCGCGGCGTTGGCGGTCAGGCGTTCGCGGCGCTCGGGCTCGCGCTGCACGACGTCCAGGGCCGCCAGGGCCGCGGCGGCGAGACAAGGGGGGATCGGAGTCGTCCCCAGGTAGGCGTCGGCGCGGTTGCGCACCCGGGCGATCAGCGCGGCGGAGCCGGCGACGAAGCCGCCGGCCACCCCGAGCGCCTTGGCGAGGGAGGCGGTGAGCACCAGCCGCGGGTCCCCCAGACCGTTCGCCTCCAGGCTGCCTCGACCCCCGTCGCCGAGCACGCCGAAGGCGTGGCTGTCGTCGACGACCAGCACGCCATCCGCGGGCAGGAGCTCCAGGAGTTCTGCCGCGGGCGCGCAGCGCCCCTGCATCGTGAAGGCCCCGTCGGTCAGGACCGCCACCCCGTCGGCGCCGTGGCGCTCGATCAGGACCCGCGCGCGGCCCACGTCGCCGGGACCGTAGTCGACGATCGTGCGACCCGAGGCGCGGGCGGCGTCCACCAGGCTCGGGTGGGCGTCGGCGTCGACCACGGCCACCGACACGCGGTCGGCGAGGGCCTGCAGGGCCGCCAGGTCGGCGAGGTAGCCGTCGGTGGTGAGCAGGGTCGCTTCCACCCCGAGGAACTCGGCCAGGGCCTCCTCGAGCCGCTCGTGGGCGTGGTGGTTGCCGGTCGTCTCGCGCGACGCGCCGGTGGAGAGACCCTCGGCGAGGCTTTGGCGCGCGGCCTCGAGCACCGCGGGGTGCTGGGCCAGGCCCAGGTAGCCGCAGCCGTGGAAGGCCAGCAACTCCCGCCCGTCGAGGGTCAGGGTGCGCGCGTCGCGGGACTCGATCGGGAGGTGCGGCATCCGCTCAGTCTCCGATGACGTAGGCGAGCCCTCCGCGGCGCATCCAGCAGCGCTCCAGGTCCTCGCGTCGATACGTTCGCGCCACCTTGCCGGGCTCCGCAGCGGGGTCGTTGACCCTGACGTCGCCGGAGGAATCGAAGCCGGTGAGCACCAGGAGGTGTCCGCTCGTCTGCTCGAAGGGGGCGCCCCGCAGCTCACCCTCGCCCGCCCCGACGCTGATCACCAAGGGCACGCCAGTCCGCAGGAACTGCTCCACCGCACGCCACGACGAGAGGCGTACCAGGGCACCGGGCGCGCCCAGCTCGAAGGCGCCTTGCACCGCTCGCGGCCAGTTGCCGTAGAGGTCGTGGACGCGGTCGTAGAGGAGGGCGGCGACCTCCTCCTGCGTGCACTCGATCCCCGCGTGGGCGAGCACCATCGCCACCGAGGTAGGACTGCAGATGCGCGGGGCGAGCTCCGGCGGCGCCGTGCGTTGGCTCAGGGTGGGGACGCTGAGGGAGGCCTGCGCGGCGCGCGACGAGGGTGGCTCGGGGATGAGCTCCGCCAAGCGCCGCGCGTCGGTCAGGACGAAGACGGTGCGGTGCACCTCGACCGGTGCGTCACTTCTGCCGCTGACCGTCAGTCGGTAGCGCCAACGGTCGAAGAGGCGCTCGCCGCGCAGGATGTCGACCTCGACCGCGCCGCCGTCGAACTCGACGATCCGCTCGTCCAGAGGACGTTCCAGCGCTTCGCCGCCCCGGTTCCAGTCCCCCAGGTAGAGCCAGGGGGAGAGCCCGGCAGCGTCTCCCACCGCCACTTCGACGGTCAAGCACGCTCCCTGCGGGACGACCGCATTCCAGGAGCAGAGGAGCTCGTCGAAGGGGCGTTCCCAACCCAGCACCATCGAGGTGAAGCGGCCACCGCATTCGATCCTCAGGGGCTCGCCGAGCCCGCCGTAGCTCGCGTGTTCGAGGTGCTCCCCTTCCAGGCGCCACAGGGGCGCGCATTGGGTGAAGCCGTGGAGGTGCTCGCCGACGAGGCACGCCAAGTCCGTCGCCCGCTTGGGGCGCGGCTCCCGCGCAGTAGCGCAGCAGGCGACGAGGGCGATCACGAACAGGGGCAGCCAGCGCATCCCGCCTTTGTACACTGCGGGCGGTCGAGATCGAGGGCTCCGCCCCGCGCTCCCACTCCGGATGGCGAACCCCACCCGAAACCCCGCTTCCGACTCCCTCCGGCAGGCGCTCACGTTGCTCTTGCTGGCCGTCGCCGGGTTCGCGGGGGTCCTGGCGGAATCCGATCCGGGGCCGGGGGTGCGCGGCCTCGCGTGGCTCGCCCTGTGGGCCCTTCCGGCGGGCTGCCTGGCGGCCGGTTTCGGCCACGGCGCGTGGGCCCTGCCCCTCGGCTGGGGGTGCTGGGTCGCGTTCCACGGGCCCGGAGAAGGAGCCCACTGGGCCGCGCTCGTGGTCGTGGGCCTCTTCGCCGGCGGCGTGGGGATCGGCGTCGCCTGGCCGCGGTGGCGCTGGGGCTCGGCGACGATGGCGCTGCTGGCCGGCGCCCTGCTCGCCGCCCTGCCCGCCTGGGGGGGACTGGCGGGAGACGGGCCCTGGAGCGCAGCCACCGCGGCCCGCCTGCTCGACCTCGCGCCCACCACCTGGGTGGTGGAGTGCGCGGGAGTCGACTGGATGCGCCACCCCGCGGTCTACGCCCCCGCCGGGGCGGACGCCATCGGGCCGGAGCTGCGACTCCCCTTCCGGGGTGCGGTTGCGGGACCCACCCTGCTTGTGGTGGGATGCGCGCTTGCCCTGGCCGGCCTGCGTCGCAGGCGCCGGCAAGAGGAGTGACCCATGGCCCCCCGCAAGTTCTTCTGCACCTTCCCCCAGGACCTGATCTCCGAACCGATCATCAGCCACACGCTGGGTGAGAAGTTCGAGGTGGTCCCCAACATCCGCGCCGCCAGCATCTCCGACACCATGGCCCTGGTGGCGGTCGAGATCGAGGGGTCGGGGGATCAGATCGAGGCCTCGGTCGCCTACCTGAAGGAGCGCGGCGTCAAGGTGGAGGAGATCACCGAGACCGAGGAGGGCTAGTGTCCGGGAGCGTTCCCCCTCGCCCGCGCCGAGGCGTCTGGGTCGTCCTGCTGGCGACGCTGGTCGCCTGTCGCGCGGATCCTCCCATCGGCCTGCCGCTGGTCGGCGCTCCCCCCGAGGCGGGAGCGGTGGTCAGCGAGCACCCCCTCGCCACCGCCGTGGGAGTGGCGATTCTCGAGCGGGGGGGCAACGCCGCCGACGCGGCGGTGGCCTCCGCCCTCGCCCTGGCGGTGGTCTTTCCCCAGGCGGGCAACCTGGGCGGCGGCGGATTCGTCCTCTGGGTCCCAGAGGAAGGGGATCCCGCCACCCTCGACTTCCGCGAGATCGCTCCGGCGGGGTACGAGGCG
The DNA here is from genome assembly GCA_964507325.1 of uncultured Planctomycetaceae bacterium. Lineage (GTDB taxonomy): Bacteria > Planctomycetota > UBA1135 > UBA1135 > CAZDQL01. The sequence continues at coordinate 9,897 of CAZDQL010000140.1, forward strand.
CGCCTTTACCTGGACGAGGCGGGGGAGGTGGTGCGGGAGCGCTCGCGCCACACTCCCCTCGCGGTCGGTGTTCCGGGGACTCCGGCGGGGCTCTTCGACCTCTTCCGCCGCTTCGGCTCGAAGCGCTTCTCCTTCCCCGAGCTGTGCGCGCCCGCGATCGAGCTGGCGCGGGGGGGCTTCCAGGTCGATCCGTGGCTGGCGCAGCAGTTGCGCCGCGAGTCGATCCGCACCCTGCTGACCCGCGATCCGGCCAGCGCGGCCCTCTTCTACCCGGGGGGCGAGCCCCTGGCGGAGGGGCAGCGCTTCGTGCAACCGAAGCTGGGCGACACCCTGCAGCGCTACGCGCGCGGCGGCGCCGAGGCCTTCTACCGCGGCGCCACCGCCGAGGCGATCCTGGACGGTCTCAGGGCCGCCGACCTGCGCGCCGGCGGCGTGACCCGGGGCGGGGAGATGACGCTGGCCGACCTGGCCGACTACCAGGTCCAGCCGCGCCGGCCCCTGAGCGGCTGGTTCCGCGGGCACCAGGTGATCGGGATGGGCCCCCCCGGCTCCGGGGGGGTGGTGCTGCTGCAGGTCCTGGGGATCCTGGACGGCTTCCCGATCGACGCCGAGCGGGAGCACACCTTCGACCGGGCGGAGCTCGGCCTCAGCGACGCGGGCCTCGAGGACGGGATCTCGGCGCGCGCCCTGCACTGGTGGATCGAAGCCCTGCGCTGCGCCTTCGCCGACCGCGCCGAGCACCTGGGGGATCCCGATCGCCACCCCGTGCCCCTCGCGCAGCTCCTCTCCGCGGAGTGGATCGCGGAGCGTCGGGTGGGGATCGGGGAACGCTCGAACCCCGACGTGGGCGCCATGGTGCCGCCGCCCGCGCCGGAGAGCTCGGAGACGACCCACCTGTCGGTGGTCGACCGCCAGGGCAACGCGGTCAGCTTGACCACCACCCTCAACGGCTCCTTCGGCAGCGGGATCCTGGCCGCGGACGCGGGCTTCCTGCTCAACAACGAGCTGGACGACTTTTCGATCCGCGCCGGCACGCCCAACATGTTCGGGTTGGTGGGGGGGGCCGCCAACCAGCTGATGCCGGGCAAGCGTCCCCTGTCGTCGATGACCCCCACCGTCGTGCGCGACGCGGAGGGACACGTGCAGCTGGTGCTGGGGGCGCCCGGGGGGCCGCGCATCATCACGGCGGTGACCCAGGTGCTGCTCAGGGTGCTGGCCTACGACCAGAGTCTGGAGCAGGCGGTCCACGCGCCGCGCCTGCACCAGCAGTGGCGCCCGGCGCTGACGCGCTTCGAGGAGGGGTGGGAGGAACCCCTGATCGTGGAGCTACGGGAGGTGCACGGCCAGGAGATCGAAGTCACCGACCGGCAGTTCGGCTCGGTGCAGGCGATCCGCGTGCACCCCGACGGGAGGGTCGAGGGGGTCAGCGACCCGCGGCGCGGGGGGATGGCCGGCATCGAGGGCCGTCCCTTGCCCGAGCCGCGGCGGCCTCCGGAGTGAGCCCCGCATGAAACGGTGCCCCGCGCGGGGGACGCGCGCGGAGCACCTACCGCAAGGGGGAGTGTCGTTCGCTTCTCTGTGAGCTGTTAGAAGTCGTCCAGATCGTCGAGGTCGTCGAGGTCCGATTCGTCCAGCCCCGTCTCCTCGGCGGTGGTCTCCTCGGTCGTCTTCTCCGTGGCCTTGGCGCCGGTCAGCTTCTCCCAGGCCTCGTCGCTGCCGCTCAGGTTCTCCCACAGCTTGTGGTAGCCGCGGACCACCTTCTTGTTGAAGATCGCGGTCTTGTTCGGCTCGCTGTCGAAGTCGTACTTCCACCCCATGTTCTTGCCGCTCAGGAGGTTCTGCATCGTCTTCTGCAGGAAGTCCCCCATGCGGTGCCCGTCGTAGGTCGTGAGGTCGATCTGCAACATGGCGTTGACCATGATGGGGTAGGCGGGGCGGCCGAGCTTCTCCAGCTTCATCGCGGCGCGGGATCCCGCCGCTCCGGCGTCGGGGTCCACCAGGGTGGCGCCGAGCTCCTGGAGCCGGGTCCACTCCTCGTCGGGGGTGGTGGGGTCCTTGGCCAGGGGTGCCAGGACCGAGAGGTCCACCCAATTCGGATCGACGACCTCGTCGGGGGTCTCGGCCGTGATCTTCATGTTCGGCCCGGGGGCGTCGGGGGTCTTCGCCGGCTCCGGGTCGGGATCCGGCTCCGGGTCCGGCTCGGTCACCTCCGGGTTGCTGTCGCCGTCCAGGGGGTCGGTCTCCTCGGTGCCGCTGGTCCCGTCGTTGAGGAGCGGGTCCTCATCGGCAGGCAACTGGGCCGTGGTGTCATCGCTGGTCTCCGCCGCTGCGGGATCGGGTCCGTCGTCCCCCAGGAGCTGCCAGGCGGCGATGCCGCCGACCACCACCAGGGCGGCGATCCCGATCAGGGGGGCGGGACTCTTCTTCTGCGGCGCGCGGGAGTGGCGGCGGGAGCGTCCGCCCTCTTCCTCCTCGTCGTCGTCGTCGCGGGAGCGCCGGCGCGCGGCGGAGCCCTTGCCGCGTCGGGCGCTGGCGCGGCTCGAGCCGCCGCGGCGGCGGCCGGCCGAGGAGCGCGCCCCTGCGCGCCGCCGGCCGCC
>CAZDQL010000141.1:0-10940 GCA_964507325.1 uncultured Planctomycetaceae bacterium
GGGGAAGGCCGCGCATGCGCGGCCTTCCCCCCGGCCGAGCGTGGCGAATCGGTCCTGACTCCGTACCCTAACCGCGCTGATGGATCCCACGCTGCTCCTGCTCCTGGCCCTGCTTCCGGTCGCCCTGACGACCTGGGGCCCCGGACACCACCTGGAGTTCGCCGAGCGCATCTGGCGCCGGCGGCGGGAGCTCCTGCCGGCCGGCCGGGCCGCGCTGCTCGCCAAGGAGAAGAACGCCTTCTACTACGGCAACCTGGCGGCGGACATCATCAACATGAAGGCCTACGGCGGGCACTGGAACCACTGCCACCGCTGGACGATCGTGACCGAGATGCGCCAGCACGCCGAGACGGACTCGGACGAGGCCTTCATCCTCGGCTACCTGGCGCACCTGGCCGCCGACACCATCGCCCACAACCACTTCGTCCCCTACCACCTGGTGCGCTACCCGCGGGTGCGCGGCTTGGGGCACCTCTACTGGGAGATGATGGCGGACCGCTACGTCCCGGAGCGGCGCTGGGAGATCGTGGCGCGCTTGAAGGGCCTGCCTGAGCTCGGCCGGCTCGACCAGTTGGTGAACCGCACCGTGCCCAAGCGGGCGCTCTCGATGGGCACCAACAAGCTGATCTTCAACCACGTGCTCCTGGTCAGCAAACGCGGCTCCTGGCGTCGGGGGATGGAGCGCCTGCACCCGATCGCCAAGGTGCGCCTCGAGCGGGGTTTCCTGTCGCGCTTCCAGAAGGCGGCCGTGGCGCGCATCCGCACGGCGCTGCACGAGCGAGGATTCAAGACCCTGCTGCACCTCGACACCAACGGCAAGTCGCACCTCAAGGAGGCGCGGCGCAAGCGCCGGGCGCTGGTGCGGCGCTACCCCGCGGGGTCTACCCGCGATCGCAAGGGGCAGGAGCTGGCGGCGAAGTTCCTGGAGGGGATGCAGTCGCCTCCCGAGGGGCATCGCCGGGCGACGCCCCACTGGGAGGAGGGTCTGGAGCGCAGGTCGCGTCGCTAGCGACCTACTCCGGCATCCGGAAGTAGCGCACGACGAAGTCGGTCGCGTCCCCGTCCCCGTTCAGGTCCTTGCCGGCGACCCCCTGCAACGTCTCCTGGAAGAGCAGGGCGCCGAACTGGGGCGTGCCCACCTCGAAGGAGACGGCAGGCAGATCCTCGTTGTTCAGGGTCCCCATGAGGGTCGGCAGGTCGTTGGTGGTGAGGCCGATGCGCTGCAGCACCGCGTCGGCCATGTCCCCATCGCCGTTCCAGTCCTCCTGCTCGTCGTTCTCCGAGAGGCGGTAGAAGCCGACCCCGCGCGCGCCCACGATCCCGGCGTTGCTGGCGTCGACCGCGATGCCGTAGCCGGGGAACTTCAGGATGGTGCCGTTGTGGCTGGTGGGGAAGGTGGGCACGCTGTCGAACTTGTCGCCGTCGTTGTTCAGGTCGATGTCGATCACGTCCTCGCTCAGGGCGGCCAGGAAGCGGGTGGCGTTCTGGGGGTCGCGCGCCATCCAGGTGACGTTGACGGGGCCGGCGTTCTGGGAGCCGTGATCGAAGTTCCAGCCGGTCCCCACGTTGGTGGGGTTGTGGGCGGCGACGAGCACGTTGTCGTCCCCGGCGTCCCCGTCGTGGTCGCGGCCGTCGGCGGCCTCGTCGACGAGGATCACCCAGTTCGCCGCCAGGGGGATCACCGCGCCGGTGGAGTCGGCGCTCCGGCCGGGGATCGTGGTGACCAGCGCCATCAGCTTGGAGGCGTCGGTGACGGGCAGCACGGGGCCCAGCGGGTTGGAGGCGTCGACCCAGCGGAAGATGCGGTCGTCCATGTCGAGGTCGCCGTTCAGGTCGCAACCGGTACCGGTCCCCTCGTCCGCCTCGAGGGACGTGACCCCCACGAAGTCGTCGCGGTGGGCGTAGACGAACTCCGTGGAGCTGCCCACCAGGCCGGTGTTCACCGGCGAGCCACCCGCCAGGAAGTCGCTGTAGAGCAGCCAGTGCAGGACGTCGTCCGACATATCGATGTCGCCGATGCCGAAGCAGTTGGTCGGCTGCCAGGCCGCTCCCTCGCCGCCGAAGAGGGCGACGTCGTTCAAGTTCTCGTTCTGATCGGTCTCGTCCACCAGGAACGCCACCAGCCAATCGTTCCCCTTGTCGTAGACGTCGGTCGGCGCCCCGGCGTCGACCGCGAGCTCGGTTCCGAGCACTGCGTTCCCGGTGTCGGTCGCGTCGAGCAAGGCCAGGATCTGACTGTCCGTGTCGTCCCCGTCCCCGTTCAGCTCACCGTCGGCGTTCTCGTCGATGGTGAGGAAGAGCAACCCCTCCTGGAGCCTGAGGGGAGCCACGCTCACCCCGTCCGCGTTGACGTCGACGATCGACGTGGTGACCCGCGTGGGCGTCGAGGGCGCGCCCCCCGCCGTGGCCACCTCCACCACGAAGAGGTCGGTGTCCCCCGCCGCCGCCGGCGCCGTCGCGGAGACGAAGAAGACCAGGTCGTCGATCGCCACCATCGCGGTACCGACGGCGCCGGAGACCTCCGCCAGGAAGGTGGCCGTGGCGTCCCCGGGGCGGTGGTAGAGGAGCACCGTGTCGGCGGTGTCCCCGTCCGCCGGGTTGCTCCAGTCGGTCCCGTCGGCGGCCTCGCTGACCACCAGGAAGAGGGTCCGCTTGGCGAAGGCCATCGCCTGGGTGGCGACGTTGAGGACCCGCTTGGCGTTCGAGATGGTGTTCACCCGTACGGCGATCGGATCGATCTTGTCCCCATCGCCGTTGTAGTCGGTCCCCCCCGCCCCGGTGGTCGCCTCCGAGGCCAGGTAGGCGAGCCAGTGGCGGTCCGCCACGAGCGGTGTCGCCGCGGCCACCCCGTGGGGGGTGTTCCGGAGCTTGAAGGCGGTGTTGACTTCGTCGTCGTCGTCGCTACTCCCGCAACCGAGGGCGAGGATGAGGGGCGAGACGATCAGGAAGGGGCGGAGCATGGAAGAACGCATGGCTGCTCAGGGGTCGGGGGCCTTGGGGGCCCCAATGTACCGATGGGGCGCTGGGAGGACCCCTGTCGGGGCCGTTTTCGGTACCTTCCCCACCCCGCCGTCGGCCGCCGCAGGCGGCCCCGATTGGAACCGAAGTGTGTCCGCCATGAAGAAGCGCGTCCTCCTGGGCCTCGCCCTGCTCCTCGCCGCTGCCGCCTGCCGCAGCACCACGGCGGGCGACCCACGCCCCTGCACCGAGTGTGCCTGCCCGAACTTCATCTCCCTCTTCCCCGACCTGGAGGGGGACCAGCAGTGCGCCAACACCCGCGTGGGCAGCACCGCGCCCTGCTACCACCGGGAGTCGGCGCACGGCCGCTGATCCCACCCCCTCACCCCCGTAGGCCGACGGCCCCATGCGAGTCATCCCCTCTCCAGTGGCACCCTCCGGACTCCTGGGTTGCCTCGCCCTGGTCTTCTCCCTGGCGGGAAGCGCCACGGCCGAGGAAGGGCAGACCCTCTTCCTGATCGGTGAGCCCGACGGCACCGCGGGTGAGTTCGGGCTGGTGGAGGAGGGCTACGCGCGCTTCCCCCAGGTCTTCTCCGACCCCGTCGTCTACACGGTCGGGCGCAGCACGGCGCGCGCTTGGCCCTTCGTGCACCCCGCGCCGCGGGACAGGTGGGCCGGGGGAGGCGTGCACACCTTCCGGATCGCCTTCGAGGTCCCGGCCGCACCCGAGACGCCGCTCTACCTCGTGCTGGGGATCACGGGCGCCCACAGCCGCGAACGGTCGCGGGTCGTCGTCGCGGTGAACGGGCGGGAGGTGCCCGACCAACGCGCCCCCGCTGGAGTGATGGAGCCCGTGTTCTCCCCCGCGCAGCCGGGGCGGGTGCAGAGCCTCGTCTTCCCCCTCCCCGTCGGAGCGGTGCGGGCCGGGGGGAACGCGATCGAGATCCGGCTCGAGGAGCAGAGCTGGATCGTCTACGACTACCTCGCCCTACGCACCGTCGCCGCTCCCCTGCCGCTGCGCACCCCCGACGTCGCGGGTCCGATCCTCGAGGGGCCGGCGGCGGGGCTGGAGCGCATCGTCTTCGCCGTGCGCAAGCTGGGAACCGACACGCACTGGTACGCCAACATCGGCTACTACTCCGACAGCGAGCTCGCCAGGCCGAACTACCCCGCCGTCTTCCACCGCGGGAAGCGCGTGGCCTACGTGCCCGGGGGGAAGCTCGGGGTGCTGCACGTCGCGAGCGGCGAGGTGACCTACCTCATCGAGGATCCGGAGGGTGGGGTGCGGGATCCCGCGCTCCACTACGACGGCGATACGATCCTCTTCTCGTGGCGGCGTGGGGATGGGGAGCACTACCACCTCTACACGATCGGGACCGACGGAACGGGCCTGACCCAGCTCACCGACGGCGACTACGACGACTTCGAGCCGTGCTGGCTGCCCGACGGGGGGATCGCCTTCATCTCGACGCGAGCCAAGCGCTGGGTCAACTGCTGGGTCACCCAGGTCGCCACCCTGCACCGCATGCAGGCGGACGGGAGCGACCTGCGCCCCCTCTCCGCCAACCTCGAGCACGACAACACGCCCTGGGTGCTGCCCGACGGGCGGCTGCTCTACCAGCGCTGGGAGTACGTCGACCGTTCCCAGGTCGACTACCACCACCTGTGGACCTCCAATCCGGACGGCTCCGGCCAGATGGTCTACTACGGCAACCAGCACCCCGGGGTGGTGATGATCGACGCCAAGCCGATTCCGGGGACGCGCAAGGTGGTCGCGATCTTCTCGCCGGGACACGGCATGCGGGAGCACAACGGGGCGCTCGCGCTGGTCGATCCGAGCCTGGGCCCCGACGACCGCGCCGGCGCCCGCTACGTCGCGCGCGCCAATCACTTCCGCGATCCGTGGGCGTTCAGCGAGGAGGCCTTCCTCGTCGCCTCGGGGCCGGAGCTCCAGCTCGTCGACGGGAGGGGGCGCGCGGCGACCCTCTTCCGACTGCCGGAGGAGGACGTGGTGGCGGGCTTCGAATGCCACGAGCCGCGCCCGGTGCAGCCGCGCGCGCGGGAACGCGTCCTGCCCGACCGGACCCGTCGGACGACGCGTACGGGACGGCTGGTCCTCGCCGACGTCCATCGCGGCCGCAACATGCAGGGGGTGGAACCAGGGGAGGTCAAGAAGCTCCTCGTGCTCGAGAGCCTCCCCAAGCCGGTGAACTTCACCGGGGGGATGGACCCCCTCACCTACGGGGGCTCCTTCACCCTCGAGCGGGTGCTCGGGACGGTGCCGGTCGAGCCCGATGGGTCCGCCTACTTCGAAGTGCCCGCGCTGCGCAGCCTGATCCTGGTCGCCCTCGACGAAGAGGACCTGGCGGTCAAGCGCATGCAGAGCTTCCTGACCGTCATGCCGGGGGAGACCACGGGCTGCGTCGGCTGTCACGAGCCACGGACACACACCATCGACGTCCCAGGTGGTCTGGATGCGCTGCGCCGTTCGCCGAGCCGCATCGAGCCGGTCCAGGACTCTCCCGACGTCTTCGACTTCCCACGCGACGTCCAGCCGATCCTCGACCGGCTGTGCGTCGATTGCCATGGGACCGAGGCGACGCCGGCGGGTGGCCCCTACGCGGGGCGGGTGCTGCTCACGGGCGATCGCGGCCCGATGTTCTCGCACGCCTTCTTCACGCTGACCTGGCTGCGGCTCTTCTCCGACGGCCGCAACCTGGCGCGCAGCAACTACGCACCGCGCACGCTGGGCTCGTCGGCGAGCCCCATCCTCGCGATGCTCGACGGCGACCACCACGGCGTCCAGGCGACGGAGCGCGAGAAGAGGGTGCTGCGCCTCTGGATCGAGGCGGGGGCCCCCTACCCGGGGACCTACGCGGCGCTGGGCTGTGGCTCGATCGGTGGCTACGCCGAGAACGGCCAGGTCCACACCGACTACGGCTGGCCCAGCACCCAGGCCGGCGCCGAGGTCATCGCGCGGCGCTGCGCGAGCTGTCACGAGGGGCAGCTGGTCCTGCCCCGGGCGCTCTCCGACGAGCTCGACATCTCCTTCTGGCGCTTCGACCTCGACGAGCCGCGCCTGCGGTTCAGCCGGCACCGGCTCTTCAATCTCTCTCGACCCGCGCAGTCCCTGATGCTCCTGGCACCCCTGGCCCAGGCCGCGGGGGGCTTCGGGCTCTGCCATGCGGAGCGGGAAGCGGGCCCGGTGTTTGGGGACACCGACGATCCCGACTACCGGACGCTGCTCGGGATGATGGAGGGGGGCCGCCGCTACCTCGAGGAGATCAAGCGCTTCGACATGCCCGGCTTCCGCCCGCGCGAGGCCTACCTGCGCGAGATGCGGCGCTTCGGCGTCCTGGAGGACGACCCGGAGGATCCCGAGCCGCTGGATCCCTACCGTCTCGACGAGGCGTATTGGCGCTCCCTCTGGTACGAGCCGCCGCCGCGGTGACCACGGATACCACACGATGAGCGAGTCGTTCGGAGCCGAGTCGGGCGGGGACGAGGTCGAGGAGCTCTTGTGTGAAATCCTCCAGCGACCCACCGAGCAGCACGAGGCCGCCCTGCGGGACGCCTGCGCCTTACGCCAGGAGTACGCTCACGAGCTGCGGGAGCAGTACGCGATGCTCTTGCGCATGGGGCTCGTCGCGCCCGGCCGGGCCGCGGGGGACTTCCCCGAGCGCCTGGGTGACTTCCGCCTGGTGGAGCGCCTCGGAGGCGGCGGGATGGGCGTCGTCTACCTGGCGCAGCAGGAGTCGCTGGGGCGCGATGTGGCGCTCAAGCTGATGCGCCCCGACCAACTCTACTTCCCCGGGGCGCGCGAGCGCTTTCGACGGGAGACGGAGGCGGTGGCGCAGCTGCAGCACCCCAACGTCGTCCCCATCTACACCGTCGGTGAAGAGGAGGGCATCCCCTTCTTCGCCATGGAGCTCGTGCGCGGCTGCACGTTGGCCGAGGCGCTCGAGGAGCTCGCGGACCGCGCGCCGGACACCCTGACCGGTCAGGACCTGGGACGCGCGGTGGCCAGGCGCGCGGGGAGCGAGTGGGAGGCGGACGACGCCGGCCTCTTCTCCGGGACGTGGCCGGGAACCTGCCTGCGCGTCCTGGCGCCGATCGCGGCCGCGCTCGAGCACTGCCACGAGCGCGGCATCGTCCACCGCGACGTGAAGCCCTCCAACATCGTGCTGCGCCCCGGAGGCGGCGCGATGCTGGTGGACTTCGGGCTCACCCGCTCCGCGGGATTCGAGCGGGTGACGCGCAGCGGTGCGCCGATCGGCACGCTGCTCTACATGTCGCCCGAGCAGGTGCGCGCGGACCCCGACCTGGATGCGCGCACGGACGTCTACTCCCTGGGCGCGACCCTGCACGAGATGCTGACCCTCGAGCCGCCCTTCACGGGCACCAACCCGCTGGTCATCCAGCGGGCGATCCTCGAGGGTCGCGCGGCGCCCCTGAGGACGAGCAACCGCCGCATCAGCGCCGATGTCGAGACGGTCTGCCGTCACGCCATGGAGCCGGAGCGCGAGCGGCGCTACGCCAGCGCCCAGGCCCTCGGCCGGGACATGGAGAACGTGCTCGCCCTGCGCCCGATCGAGGTGCAGCCGCCGGGACCTTGGGCGCGCTTCCGCCGCTGGGCGCAGCGCAACCCGGCTCTAGTCGCGGTCGTCCTGCTCGCCTTCCTACTGCTGGTCGGCACCCCGACCGGCTTCCTCTTGCAGCAGCGGGCCCACGCGACCGCCCTCGAGGGCCAGGTGGTGGAGGCGCGCGAGGAGGCCCAGACCGCCACGCGGGCCATGGACTTCCTCACCGACGTGCTCCTGGCGCGGGAGCTCAAGGAGCTCGACGACCCCGACCCACGCCTGTCGGAGGTGCTGCTGCGCGGGGGCGAGCTGCTCGAGCGGCGCGAGGAGGCACTCGCCGAACCCCTGGTTCGGGCGCGCATGCACTTCGTGCTCGGGCACGTCCTGGTCGAGAACGGGCGCTTCGCCGACGCGCTCCCCTACCTCGAATCGGCCCGCGCCGCTTTCGAGGAGCTGCCGCCCGACCGCGACCCTGAGATCCGGCGTACGGCGCTGCTCGACCTCGCTGTGGCACTGACGACGGCGCGCAGGATGGAGGAGGCAGAGGCGCGGATCCTGGAGGTGCTCTCCACGTCCGGATCCGAGGACGACAACTTCGCCCTGCGCGCGAAGGGGCACCTGAGCACGCTCTACTTCGATCTGGAGCGCTTCGAGGAGTCGCTACGCCTGGCACGGGAGGTGCTGGCCTCGGCCGACCCCGACGCTCCGGATCACGCGCTGATCCGCGCCAGCGCCCTGGGCATGCTCGCCCAGAACGAACACCACGCCGGCGACTCGGCGGCCAGCCTGGAGCACGCCGACGAATCGCTCGCGATCTTCGTGGAGATCCTGCCCTCGGCGCACACCGGGATCGCGCGCGCGAAGATGACGCGCGCCCACGCGCTGATGGGGCTGGGGCGCTTCGACGAGGCCGCCGCCACCTTCGAAGAGGCGATCCGGGTCCTGGACGAGCTCTCCGGCGAGCCCAGCGAGGTGCGCGGCCAGGCCCTCTACAACCTGGCCTTCGCGCAGAACCGGCTAGGCCGGAGGGAGGAGGCGCTGGACACCTACCGGTGGGCCGAGGAGGAGTTCACCGCGACGCTGGGGCCCGAGGCGGTCGGCGTGGGGCACTGTCGCTACCAGATCGGGATCCTGTGCGAGAGAGCGGGAGACGCGCAGGGAGCGATCGCGGCGTTCGAAGTGGCGGTCATGGTGTTCGAGCGCGAGTACGGCCCGGGCCACCTGCGTACGGGGAACGCCCACCTGGGGCTCGCCGGCAACCTGCTCGCGGCGGGGACGGCCGAGGCGGCGGTCGAGCACTTCCGCCTCGCGGCCGACGTCTTCGAGCCGCTCGAGGGGCAGGAGCAGTTCTTCCTCTCGGCGCTCTCGAACCTGATGGCGAGCTGCCTCGAGCGAGGCGACTCCGAGCCGGCCGTGGCGGCCGCGGCGCGCGTCGTGAGGATGTTCGAGGAGCGCCTGCCCGCCGACGACCCGCGGCGGCAACAGGTGCTGTCGTGGGCGGTCCGCGCGTACGAGGCCTCCGGGCAGCACGAGGAGGCCGCACGCGTCCAGGGGCTGATCCCGCCGCGCTAGCGGTCTTGGCGACCCAGCTTCGCCAGCCGCGCCACTGCGCGCGCGAGCAGCACGCGCGAGTTCGCCTCACTGATCTCGAGCTCCTCGGCGACCTCGCGGTGCGAGCGACCCTCGAAGTGCACCAGCCGGATCACCGCCGCGTAGCGTTCGGGCAGGCGCTCGAAGGCGCGCTGCAGGGCGTCGAGATCCTCCTGGCGCATCGCCTCCTGGCTCGGGGTGCACAGCGTGCGGAAGAAGTCGAGCCGCGAGCTCGAACCCTCGCTCCCGGGCGCGCGTCCAGCGACCTCACGCCCGCCGGCGCGCATTTCGGCGCCGTGGTAGCGCCGCCGGTCCTGGACCTTGTAGAGCGCCGCCTGGTAGAGCCACTGCTTGAACTCCGGCTCGCCGCGGTACTCGAAGCGCTCCCCCTCGAGGTCCTCGAGCACCTCGCGGCAGACCGACTGGGCCAGGTCCGACACCGACTCGCGCGCCCCGACCACGCCGCCAGCACGGCGCGCCAGGAAGCGCCGCAGCCCCGGCAGGTGGCGCTCGAGCAGGACCCCCAGGGCGGCGGCGTCCCCCTGGGAGGTGCGCTCGACGAGCTCCCGGTCCGGCTCTCGAGGCGACGTCGGCATGGCCACCGGATACTACCAGCGCCGCGCACGTCGAGGGCCCCACGCAAGACCGGGCCCCCGCCGTCATTCGGCGGAGGCCCGGCGGTGCGGCAGGACCACCTCAGGGGAGGATCCGCAGCGCGTTGGAGAGCGCCAGTCCGACCGGAGATCCGGGGTCGTCGGCGATCGCCTGCGCGTAGTTCGGCCGGAAGCCACCTCTCGCCACGTGGGCGGCGTTCCCGGAGGCGTCGGCCGTGAGCCAGACCACGGTGAAGGGAGCGATCGCCGGTCCGTTCCGCGCCACCCCGGGCACGAGGACGCTGCCGTGGAAGGGGCGGTTGGCGGCGTGCCAGGAGAGGAGCAGGGCGACGTCCTCACCCGGCGGCAGGTCGCGCAGTTTGTAGGCCAACTCGCCGGGGTGCGTCTCGCAGATCGTGAGCTCGGGAATCCGGCCGTTCGTGCCGGGGATGCCGTAGCCCAGGTCGAGAGCGGGGTCGGGGCACGGCTCCATGATGAAGTGGTCCGGCCCCGCCGGGCGCGGATCGAAGGGCACCAGGTCGTCGGCGTAGCTGATGAAGCCCACGCGGCTGCCGTCCCCGTTGACCGTCATCTGATGGAAGCCGCCGTGGATGCCGCTGTTCTGACTGCCGGCCTTGCCGGTGACGTCGGTGCTGGCCATGATCGTCTGCCCCGTGGTCTGGTCGTGCCGATACACCTGCCAATAGGGGCCGGCGTCGCGCATGGTGAGGTTCTGGGCCAGGCTGCGGAAGACGATGCTCGAGCCATCGGTGGAGATGTGGGGCTCCCGGGACTCCCCCTGGCCGAATTCCCCCAGCGAATTGACGCTGGCGCAGGTGGTCACCCCGTTGCCCTCGTCGTACACCCCGTTGCCGTCGGGGTCGCGGTCGTGCACGAAGATGTGCACGATTCCCGAGCCAGTGCCGCTGACCAGATTCGAGGAGTTGCTCGAGAAGGTCACGAAGCGCCCGTCCCCCGAGATGTCCGGGACGTAGCAGTGCTGGTCGTTCTGCGTGCCGTCGGTGTGCACGCTCACCAGCACGATCCGCTCGTTGCCCTCGTCGAAGATCCCGTTTCCGTCGGGGTCGCGCTCGAAGACGTAGATGTCTCCCACGCTCCCGTTCGCGTCGCCTCCCGGAGGCAGGAGGTCCGTGGAGTTGCTCGAGAAGGCGATCGAGCGGCCGTCGGCCGAGATGGCCGCGTAGGCCGCGCCCACCTC
>CAZDQL010000141.1:11040-12467 GCA_964507325.1 uncultured Planctomycetaceae bacterium
AGGGAGTCGGCGGTCCAGTCGTAGAGCCAGATCCGGGGGGTCCCGTCGAGCGGATCGCTGCCCGCCTGGTTGAGCACCATGCGGTTGCCATCGTCGGAGATGGAGGGCCTGACGGACTGCCCGATCGGCTCGCTGCCGTCGTCGAGTCCATTCACCCGCCGAATCTCCTGGGCGGCGGCCGCGGAGGCCAGGAGCGGCACCAGGAGCGCCGTGGCGCAGGTCCGGGGGGCCCATACTCGGTTTCGGTCGTTCTTCATCACGTTTTCCTGTGGCTAGTCCAGCGGCTCCCGTGCCGCATGGACGCTGAAAGGAAGCCCCCCGGAGGACGCAACACCGATTCCTGAGAACTTCCGCCACGGGCGGAAGTCCATCCGACGCGAGCCGCCGTCGCGCTGACCCAGGGCGTTGGAGCCCTATTTCGAGCGCTTCGTCAGCTGCAGCGTGTCGAACAGCTGGCCGTGCTGGTCGATCGCTTGCAGCTCCAGCTGGTCGCCGTGGATCCCCACGTAGACGAGGTGGTGGTAGCGGGCCTTCTTGTGCCCGAACCAGGTGTTCGTGGGGTCGAAGTCCTCCAGGCCCCCCCCTCCCCCGGCGGAGGTGACGTAGATCACCCCGCCATCCTCGTACTCCGTCACCCGCCCCTCGCGGATGGGGAAAGTCCGCTCGTAGTCGTGCACGTGGCCTGAGAAGCAGATGTCCACGCCGTAGCGCTCGAGCAGGCCGACGATGTTGCGCACGTTGGGATCCCCCCGGAAGGAGCCTTCCACGAGGGTGTCCCCGTAGTCGTTGGAGTCGGAGGTGTACGGGGGCTGGTGGAGCAGCGCGAAGCGCCACTTCGCGCGACACGCCTTCAAGGCCGCGTGCAGCCAGGTGAGCTGGGCGGATTGGTCGGCCAGGGAGCGGTTGCCGTCCAACATGAAGAACTCTGCGTCCCCGTAGCGGAAGGAGTACCAGCGCTCAGGTTCCGGCAGGGACATGTAGCGGTAGTAGTGCTGCGCGTCCTGCTCGTGGTTCCCGAGGACCGGCATCAGAGGCACGCGACCGATCAGCGGCTGCATGCTGGGGAAGAAGACGTCGGTCCAGTCGCGCTTGTTCGTGCCCGTCCCCACCAGGTCCCCGGCGAGGAGCACCAGGTTCGGGCGGTGCATCCAGGCCAGGTCGGAGACCCGCTTCGCCACCTCCCCGTGCGTCTGGGTGTCCCCCATGACGACGAAGGTGAAGGCCCGGTCCGGTGACGCGGCGGTGCGGAAGGAGAGCACGCCCGAATCGAGCAGCTCTCCTTCGTGGTTGCGCGCGGTCACCTGGTAGAAGTACTTCTGGTTGGCCGCCAGGCCGGTCAGCCGGAACTCGTGCAGCCTGGCGGGCTCGGCGGCCGGGAACTCCTGCGCGGACTCGGCGCTGTCGACGTCGCGCCAGCAGCGCACCTC
>CAZDQL010000142.1:0-12426 GCA_964507325.1 uncultured Planctomycetaceae bacterium
CCCACCCCTCCTCGTCGGTGGACGCCTAGAGCCTTCCCTCGAGCTTCACGGTGAGATCAACGGACCCCATCGGGATGTGGAACACCTTCGGCCCGACGACGCGCAGGCGGGAGTCCTCCAGCAACGGTTGCAGCAGGATCGCGAGCTCCCACCCCCCCGGCGGCATGTAGGGATTCAGCAGGTTCGAGCCGAGGATGTAGTCCGGGTGGAGGGCGTGGACCACCAGGTGCTGGCGCATGAGCGTTCCTACCCGATCCCGCGGGAGGTCGAGGTGGAAGCGTCCTTCGTCGTCCGTCTCCAAGGTGCGGAAGAGCTCGGTTCCGGGGTGGCGTGATCGCGTGACCACGATCTCCGCGCCTGCAACCGGCTCGAGGTGGGTGTCGCGCACGACACCCTCGATGGTGACGGTGTCCTGCACGGGAGCGAGCAGGAGACCCAAGGCGATCGGGAGCATGAGCGTCGTCCTCCAGCTTCGGTATGCTCGATCGGTGGTCTTCCCGGCAGTTCCCGCCTCAGGCGGCGTCGGAAGACCCTGTGGAGGTACCGCCCCGTGGGTGGAGGTTTCGCGATGTCAGTCAGAAAGCCGTTCCTCGCCGTCTTGCTCGTCACGGCATCCGCGCTCTGCGGCCAGGATCGGCCGTGGATCCTGCCCAGGCCGTGCTGGTCGCACACGACAGACGTGGATCGGGGTCGCCGAACGCAGATCGACGGCGACTGGGGGTCGTACGTGATGATCCTGGAAGGGGAACCCCAGCGCGCTGCCCGGCCCGCGGGCGATCTCGAGGGGCGGCTGAGCGTCGAGTGGGAGCCCCTCGTCCAGGCCACGCCGCGCTGCATCCGCGTCTGTGGGCGGTTGCTCGTCGATGCCGATGGAGGGCTGCGGCCCGTGGAGTGGCTCCAGGGGGTGCGCATCCTCGTGGCCCGCGAACCGAATGCAGAGACCGACTGGTCGACAGGGCACGACCGCTCCTCCACGGCGTGGCACGACGGATTCGTCGATGCGGCGGGCCGCTTCGGAGTGGGTTTCGAAACGTCGGAGCTCGTCCGCTTGGTCGTCGCGGGTGGGGAGGTGCAAGTCGGCTTGGCTCTCGCCGGCCACCGGGAGGGCGAGGTGGAGTTCTCGAAGACCACGCACCCGCTCGCAGGGAGCGTGACCCAAGTCGCCTACCTGGGGGTCCCGGAGCTCGACCTCGATGGATGGCTGCGTCGAGTGAACACACGCGACTTCGATCGTTCGGTGGAGGCCCCGACGTACGAGCTGCTGCCCATCCCACGGTTGGAGCCCTTTCCAGATCCGAAGGTGGGATCCGCGCTCGAGCGAGAGATCGAAGTAGCGATCGATGCGTTGGTGGAGATCGACAGCGCTGGCATGGGGTACTCGCCGGCCCGATCCGGATCGCGCTTCCTTCCCGTTCCGGGGATCCAGTCCTCCGGGGCGGGAATCCTCTTCGCCAGCGGCGACGGCCTGCCCTCACTGAGGTTGGTCGAGGCGGACCCCATGACGAAGCTCGAGCAGTGGGGCCCTCTCGCCCTGCGTCAGCTCCTGGCGCACCTCGACGACGATCGGCCGACGGGCTTCGTGGTGCGCCATGAGGGTTACTTCGGAGGAATGTGGCCGGAACGCCGATTCACCGGCAACCCATTCAACCCATGGGAACGGGACGCGATGGGGCAAGAGGTCACTCCGAGATTCCCCCCTTTCTCCCTGTTGGAGGGCATCGACGAGCACGTGATCACCGTCGGCGATCTGTGCTACGTCGCGCTGGGGCAGATCACCAACCGGGCAACGTATCGCGCGCGCGAGTATCAACCGACCGCTTGCTACGTCGTCGGCAGCCCCACCCGCGATCCCGAGATCGCGCGCATGGTGCGAGCGATCTGGTCGACGGATGACCTGCGGCACCGGCACTTTCAGTCGTTGCTCATCGACCTGCACACCCTCGGACCCCACATGAGGGAGCTCCGCTGCGGTGCGGCCACTCGACTCCTCTACTACTACCCAGACGAGACGCAGTACCTCATCGCCGACGTCGTGCGCGACTTGCCGATCTCTGGGGAACCCGGCTACTACACCCGCGAGTTCCTCTCAGCGGTGGCATTCTCCGAACTAGAGGTCGTTCAGTACGCCCTGCTGGAACGCCTCGCCGAGATGGAGGAGGAGTACCTCATCAGGAGCTGCTTCCCTCGCGAGAGGGACTGGGAGGGATCGACTGAGTCCGTGAACCCCGTGCGCGCGAAGCTGGAAGCGATCCTCGATTCGATCCCAGAGGAGGGAGTCGGCCTCCGGGGGTGCGGCTACCGCTGGCTCTCCAAGGTCCTCGAGTTTGCCCCTGACGACGCCGAAGTGCTCTTCGAGCGGTTCCTCCAGAGTGGCAGCATCGAACGCATTCGGTCGGCATGTCTGCGGTTGCGCAAGCCCTCCGCTCCCGGCGAGTGGGCGCTACGACTCGCAGCCGGTCTACTCCAAGATCGCCGCGCGACCTCCATCTGGTATCTGCACGAGGGGCGGGCGTCCGCCTGGTTCTTCCACCAGCGGCCACCACGGGACGGGCTGAAGCTCAGTTCCCGGCTCCGGATCTGCGACGAAGCCGCCGTCACAGTCTCCCACCTCGACCCGGACCGCTACCCCTTCGAGCTGCGCGGCGACCACGCGACCCTCGACGCGCAGATCGAGACCCTGATCGCGGCGCTGCGAGCGGATGGGGTGTTTCCCTAGGGAGAACGCCGGAACCGAGCGAAGGTCCAGCGGTTGAGCACGGAATGCTCTCCGCCCTTCTCCTCACCACGCTCCTCCTCCCCGGCGTTCCTCGACAATGCTCACTGCTGGCGCAGAACGCCCGGCCGACCACGCTGGCACTCCTACCCGACGGCTGGCTGCTCGTCGCGCGTCAGGATGGGCGCCTCGTGCTCGTCGACCCGGAAACGGGCCAGTCACCTGAGGCCGGCGGCGTCTTCGCGGCCCACCCAGCCGCCGTGCAAGGGCTCTCGGTCGATCCCCGCGGTGAGATCGTCGCCGCGTCCTCGGGTGACGGACGGATCGCGCTCTGGGAGCTACGCAAGGACCAAAGCGGTCGGATCCAACCCCCGGGGCCGTACGCGGAGCCCGGGGCGTTCGTCACCCCCTATCCCGATCGTTGGCGCGGAGGATCGGGCGCCCATTGGTCCCACGACGGCGGACACTTCCTGACCTACCGGGGAGTCACGCGACCCGATGACGCCCCGACGCGGCCGGTGAAGCTCTGGAGCCGAGCTGGCCGGCATCTGTGGACGGGTCCCCCTGCCCGGGCGATCGCGATGAGTCCCACCGAGGACCTGATGGCACTGCTCCTCGTGGACGAGCTGTGGTTGGGGTGGCCGGGGGGAGACACGATCCGCATCCCGGTCGAGGGGGCGACCGATCTGGCCTTCTCCCGCGACGGAGCGCGGCTGGCGGTGGGAGGCATGAGCGTGCAGCTCTGGGTCCTCGACGTAGAGTCGCGTCGGATCCTCCTCGATCGCGTGATCGACGTCGGCGATCCCATGCAGGACATGAGGTTCCCGGGCTGCATGACCTGGTCTCCGGATGGCCGCTGGCTGGGGATGATGCTCGTCAAGGGGACGCTGCCGGTCGTAGTGGCCCCCACCAGCGGAAGGACGGTCTGGTCTGGGGGCTTCCTGGGAGGACGGATGTGGTCGGTCTACCCCGTGGCGTGGACTCCCGACAACCGCTTGGTCTACGGCTGGGAAGAGACCTTCGTCGTCGAACCGGAGAGCGGGTCGAGCCGGCCGATCGCCCAAGACGAGCGCCACCAGTTCATCGCCCTCGGCGAGGAGGCTCTCGTGTTCCTGACTCGCGAGGGGCTGGAGCGGATCGACTTACCCTCGCTCCGGCGTCGGTGGCGCCGGTAGCCGCGTGCGGCACCGTATTCACTTCCCCCGCAACCGCTCCACCGCCCCCGCGTCGACCGACCGCAGGTGCAGATCCCGCTGCGGGAAGGCGATCTCGATCCCCGCCTCGCGGAAGGCGTCGTCCACGGCCAGGTGGACCTCGTGCACGATCCTTGGCCAGAGCTCCCGGTGGCCGATGTAGACGCGCAGCTCCAGGGTCAGGGCCGAATCACCGAACTCCAGGAAGACCACGTTCGGCGCGGGCTCGTCGAGCACGCCCGTCGTGGCCTCTGCCACCTGCAACAGGACGCGCTCCGCCTCGCGCACGTCGGATCCGTAGGCGACCCCCACCGGCACGACGACGCGCGTCACCGGGTCGGTCAGGGTCCAGTTGATCAGGCTCCCGGTGATGAACTGCTTGTTGGGGACCAAGAGCTCGCGGTTGTCCCAGTCGGTGATGGTGGTCGCGCGCATGCGCAGGCGGCTGACCATCCCCTCGACTCCGTCGACGGTCACCCAATCCCCGACGCGGATCGGCCGTTCGAGGAGCAGGATCACCCCCGAGACGAAGTTGGCGAAGATCTCCTGCAGGCCGAACGCCAGGCCGAAGGTGAGGGCGGCCGCCAGCCACTGGACCGTCGACCAGCCGATCTGGACCGCTCCCATCGACAGCGTGATGCCGATCAGGAGGATCAGGTAGCGCACCAGGGTGGTGACCGCGTAGCGCGCCCCCGCGTCGAGAGGCAAGCGCTGGAGCAGGGCGAACTCGAGCAGTCCCGGAACGTCCCCCGCCAGCAGGATGGTGAGCCCGAGCAAGATCAAGGCCAGGAGGGCGTCCGCCAGGGAGACGCTCACGGGGCCTCCCCTGGCCGCCGGCACCGCCTCCTGTAGCATCTCCCCGGCCGCACCCGGGGGGACCACCGACGCGGACGACTCCGTCGTCGGGGACGCCATGGGCTCGAGCTCCGCGGTGAGGTCGGCGGTCTCGAGGACCTCGAAGGAGGGCCACACCTGCACTCGCTCCAAGGCGGAGAGGGCGGGCAGCGCGCCCGCCCAGACCAGGTACAGACCCACCGCCAGGGCGACCGTGACCAGGGCGTCGAAGAGGCGACGGATCTGGGCGTCGGCGGCCGGGATGTCGACCGCGTCCTCGTCGAAGGTGGCGACGGTGGGGGAGGGGGGCGCCTCTCCCTCCTCCGCGGCCGCCGCCTCAACCTTGGCGCGCTCCTGCGTGCGCTGCCGCGCCTGCTCGACGGCGAGGCGCCGCCGGACGGTGAAGCGCCAGCGGGAGAGCAATCCGCGCACGACGACCAGGCCCAGGGCCAGGTCGATGGTGAGCAGGAAGCGCTCGGAGAGCTGGAGGGCGGTGTAGTGGTAGCCCCAGAAGCTGACCAGGATCATCGCCACCGGGAAGGCGACCACGGCGGGGAACCAGACCCGGTGGGTGCGCGCGAGCAGGGAGTCGGAGCGCTGCAGCCACCTGCCCAGGACCTCTCCTCTGCTCCTCAGCACCCGCGCCAGGAGGATGGCGAGGGCTGCGAGCGCCGCCCACGCGGCGGGACGACCGAGGGAGTCCTGGTAGGACTCCTGCCCGCCGAAGGCCAGCGCCAGGACCAGGAGCGGAGCCAGGAGCGGCAAGAACCAGCGCAGGTGCCGCCGCAGCGCCTGGCTCGCCTGGGTGGGCCAACGGAAGTGGGCGTTGCACGGCCCCCCCGGTTGCATCAGCGCTCCGAAGAGGAGCAGCGGGAAGAGGACCACGGCGGTCGTCGAGAGAGCGCCGCCGAGGGCGGCGACCGCGGCGGACTGCCCCTCCGGCGTCGCGAGGGCGTCGCCGGCCCAGAAGAGGAAGAGCGGGACGGGCGCCGCGAGCAGGACGCAGGCTCCCACCGCCTGGAAGGTCAGGGGGAGTCGGTCGCTGCGGAAGCGCCGCACCGCCTCTCCGCTCGCCGCGACCCGCCGCCTCAGCCGGCCGCGCAGGGCCGCGAAGAGCAGCGCGTGGAAGAGCAGGCCGAGACTCCAGAGGGGCCGCTCCCCGATCGCGTCCCACGAGCGGCCCAGGTCCGCGCTCCAGGCGGGCTCGACCACGAGCCACTCCAGCGCCGCCGCGGCTTCGCGCGCCTGTGGCAGGCGTCCCCCCTCGACGCTGCGCACGTAGAGGACGCGCTCCTCGACGAAACGCCGGTGCTCCTCGGCGAGGGCGACCAGGCTCAGGTGGGCGCGCAGGGCGGCCTCCAGGTCCCGCGCGCGCTCCGCCGCCAGGTCCGAGAGCATCGAGAGCTGCCGGTTGCGCTCCGGCACGGCCTCCTCGACCACCTCGCGCAGGGCCGCGGGATCGGCCACCTCGCCGTCCGCCGTCACCCGCGTCAGGAGGGCGCCGATCTGCTGCTCGTCGTTGCGGCTGCTGACCCGCTCCTGCAGGTCGAGGTACTCGATCTCCGCCTCCGCGAAGGTGCCGCGCAGGAGCGAGCTCTTCAGGGCGAGGGCGCGCGGCGACTCCAGGCGTTCGAGCTGACCGCGCAGGGCGCGCCCCATCGCGTCGGAGAGACCCGCCACGCTCAGCTTGCGACGCAGGCTCTTGGAGGTGCGCAAGAGATGGTCACGCTCGTGCTCCCGGCTCTCCCGCTCGCGCCCCGCCGCCTGAGTCAGAGGACCGACCACTTGGATGCGAGTGATCAGGGCCTGGGTCTCCTCGATCACCTCGCGCACCGCCGGGTGCTGGGCGGCGGCCTCGCGGGCGAGCTGGAGGGCGCGCCGGCGCGCGGCCTCCGCCTCGCGCTCGCGGGCCGCGGCCAGGCGGGTGCCCCACTCCTCGGCGTGGGCCGCCGCTCGGCTCACGTGCCGCTGCCAGCGCTGCTGCCGCAGGGGGAGCAGGTCCTTCTGGGCGTCGTACGCCCGGAGCTCCGCCTCCAGCGCGCGATGCTCGGCCCGCAGCGCAGCGAGGCTGGACGCCTGAGCCGCCGCGTGGATCCGCGCGGGGAGGTCGGCCGCGGGCCCCGGATCCTCCACCGCGCCCAGGCCCCGCTCCTCCGCGCTGAGCCGCGCCAGGGCTTCGGGGATCTCGCGGCGCCGCCGTTCCCGGTGCTCCGCCTCGCGCGCCAGCTCCTCCACCTCGGCGCGCGCCTGTTGCAGCTCCGCCTGGGCCTGCCTTTCGGCACTCTCGAACTCCGCGAGCCCCGTCCCCTCGGCCAGCGGGGCGGGCTCCATCTCCAGCGGCTCGTCCAGCTCCGCCTGGAGGCGCGCGATCTCGTCCGCGGCCTGTACCGCCAGCGCGTCGAAGCGGGTGATCTCCCCCTCGAGCTCGAGGACGCGTTGGCGGTCGGCGACGGAGGCTGCGACCTGCGCCAGGAGCGCAGCACGGGTCTCCTCGGTCAGCGCCGGGGCGGCTTGGATGGCGGCCCGGAGCGTCTCGGGATCCTCCTGGTGCGCGCCCGCAAGGGGAGCGCCCAAGAGGGGCAGGAGCAAGAGCAGGTGAATCACGGCCTGAATCCTCGCGTGTCCGCTGCGGAGCTCGGCGAACCTTCCCGTGGGATCGGGAGGACGCCGAAGGAACGGTGGTGCGCAGGGGCTGGCGCGCCCGCCAGGATAGGGACCCGAGTCCGTCAGACCAAAGGTGGGCGCCCGCCGCACAGCTCCCGGTCGGACGATCTCGCGCCCGCGGCCTCGACGCCCCGGGGCAAGCGCCATGCTCCACCTCCTGAGGAGTGCGCCCTGAGAGATTCCCCTGGGCGCGTACGCCTGCTCGGTCACACAGCGCTGGTCCTCATCTACCGTGCGCGCTCCGACTGGCAGTGCCTGAGCTGCTGGGCTCGGCTTCGGCCGTCGGCTCGTAGTGTTTGGGATCGGGCAGTATCATCGGCAAACCACAGAGGAGCGCACGATCATGAAGAGGTACGGTCAGCTCATCCGGCTCAAGGCGGAGGCCTACGACGAATACGTGAGATACCACGCCGACGTCTGGCCCGGAGTCCTCGACACGATCCGGAAGTGCAACATCCGCAACTACTCGATCTTCCACCGGGAAGGCCTGCTCTTCGCCTACTTCGAGTACCACGGCGAGGACTTCGACGCGGACATGGCCAGGATGGCCGCGGATCCCACGACGCAGAAGTGGTGGGCGCTCATGCAGCCGATGCAGCAGCCCCTCGAGAGCTGCGGCGAGGGCGAGTGGTGGGCGGAGATGCCCGAGGTCTTCCACACGGACTGAGGGCTGCGATGGAGCGCACCGACAACTGCCTCGCGAAGCTCGAGCGGATGAACCGGGCCTTGCGCCACGAGGAGCCGGATCGCGTGCCGATCAGCGACTTCTTCTGGGTCAGCTTCATCGAGCGTTGGCGGAGGGAGATGGGGCTCGCCGAGGACGCGGACATCTACCGGCACTACGACCTGGACTGGGTCGTCACCGTCCCCAACATGGATCCTCACATCCGGGACTTCGAGATCCTCGAGGAGTCCGAGGATGAGGTGATCCTGCGCACCGGATTCGAGGCCGTCGTCCGCAAGGTGTTCTCGCGCCCGATGCCTCAGCTCCTGCGCTTCGAGACGGATACGATCGAGAAGGCGGAGGCGTTCGAGTTCGACGATCCCGCCGACACCCGGCGCTTCTTCAGCGGCGGGGACAACCACATCGGCGGCATAGGGGAGGGGTTCGCTCGCGACCTGCCGCCTTGGATCGAATCCGTGCGCTCCTTGCGCCCCGACTTTCCCGTCTACGGCAGCCAGTGCGAAGCCAACGAGTACATGACGCGACTCGTCGGTCAGGAGAACGCGATGCTCTGGATCGGCCTGTACCCCGAGCGCTTCGGCCGCTTCGTGCTACGCACGAACGAGTGGGCCGCCGAGCTCCTCGAGGCCCAGATCGAGGCCGCGGACGGCGCGCTCGACGGCATGGTGATCTGGGGCGACATCGCCTATCGCAAGGCCCTCTTCTTCTCGCCGGACTACTGGCGCACGTACTTCAAGCCCGGACTGCGGGAGATGGTGCGCATCTGCCACGAGCACGATCTGCCCGTGATCTACCACGGCTGCGGCAACGTCGCGCCGATCTTCGAGGACTTCATCGAGATCGGCTTCGACGCCTACAACCCGCTGGAGGTCAAGGCCGGTCTCGACGTCGTCGAGCTGCGCCGCGAGTACGGCCATCGGATCGCCTTCTGCGGCAACATGGACGTGATGGAGTGGGCGCAGAAGGACGAGCGGGAGCTGGAGGCGATCGTCCTGCGCAAGCTCAACGCGGCCAAGGGCGGGGGGCTGATCTTCCAGTCCGACCACTCGGTGTCCGGCGACATCTCCGGCCGCAAGTACGAGTTCGTGGTGAAGCTCGTCCGCGAGCGCGGCCGGTACCCGCTCGACCTGGGCGAGCACGATCTGCCGGATCTGTAGTCCGGAGCCACCAGACCGGAGGCGCGTCGGCGCAGAGGCTCGCGCGCCACTGCAGAGGGCAGGCACTCAATGGGAAGTCGTGGCGCGCCCGCCTGGATTCGAACCAGGGACCGTCGGATTGGAGGAGCGCGGCGAGTCGGCAGTCTTGGGGGCGACAGGGCGGTGAAGCAGCGCGGGGCCGGCAGCCGAATACGAAAGGACTCGTAGACTGGGTGCCATGCGCAAGACCGAGCGACCCACCGACCACAGTAGCGCCGTGGGTTCCCGCCGACCGATGCGCCTGGCACTGGCCGCCTTGGCGCTCCTGGCCGTGGTCGGCTGGCTCGTCACGAGGGAGCCGGACGCGCCTTCCCCCGGTCTCGCGGCCCCCCACCAGGGTCCGGCGGAGCCACTCGCGCCTGGCGCCGAGGGGGTCCAGGGCCTGGCCAACGGTGGGGGGGGGAGCGAGGGGCGCGCCGAAGCCGTCCGTGAGGTCGAGGAGCCCCGAACCCTGGCCGCCGGGCGGGATGCCGTGCTGCGCGGACGGGTCGTGAGCGACGTGCTCGGCTCGCCCCTCCCCGGCGCCACCGTGACGATCACCCGTCGCATGCACAGCGAGTTCTGGATCCCCGACACCCAGGAACGCGAGGCACGCCAGCCCATCGTTACGGCCGTGACCGACGACGAGGGGCGCTTCGAGGTCGCCGTCCCGACGGCCGTGCCGCTCGACGTGGAGGCCAGCGCCCACGAGCACGCTACCGTCCGGCGCGACCACCTCTTCGCAGGGGACGACGTCGTGCTGCGGCTCACGGCTGCGGCGATCCTCGAGGGCGTGCTGACGCTCGCGTCGGACGGCTCGCCGGTCGAGGGCGCCCTGGTGCTCGGCCGGGACAGGCGGCGGGTCGAGCAGTGCCGCACGCGCACGGACCTCGCGGGTCGCTTCCTCTTCGAGGACCTGCAGCCGGGCCTCCTCACCGTGGAGATCACGCCGCGCGACGCGGCCCCTCCGCCGTCGAAGAGGATCGAGCTGCGCGCGGGCGTGCGCTCCCGGCTGGACCTGGTCCTCGAAGCCGGCGTCCGGATCCACGGCGTCGTCAGCGACCCGGAGGGGCACCCGATCGCCAGCGCCGAGGTCGGCCTGGGTGCCTCGTACCAACGGTCCGTGATCACGGACGTGCACGGGTGGTACGAGATGGTCGGGCTCGGAGGGGCCAAGCGCCGCGACCTCGGCGGTCTCCGCGCCCGTGCGGAGGGCTACGGCACCGAGCGGAAGAAGCTCGGGGAGGTGGAGCTGTCCCAGGACACCCGGCTGGACTTCGTGCTCCATCCGGCACGGATCGCGACGGGACGGGTCGTCGACCCCGACGGCGCCCCGATCGAGGGCGTCTACGTCGCTGGCGTCGGGTCCAAGACCGTGAAGGGCGTGTCCCGCTCGGACTGGGAGTCCGCGGTCACGGGGTCCGACGGTCGCTTCGAGCTGACCAGCCTGCACGTGCTGATCGACCACCAGCTCTTCCTCCGCAAGGACGGGTACGGCACGCGGGTCTACGACTTCCCCGCCGACGAGGGGGAGCGGGAGCGGGTCGACTACGGCGACCTCGTGCTGCACCCGGGCGGGCGCATCGAGGGGATCCTGAGGGCGCAGACCGGGACCCCGCTCCCGGACCACCTGGTCAAGCTGCGGGGCGCGAACGAGGACCTCGGACGCTTCCGTCCGGACGCGGAGGCCTTGAAGAAGACCTGGGTGACGGCGGTCCGTCACTCGCGCACCGACACCCAGGGGCGCTTCCACTTCGCCGACCTGCCGGGGGGCAAGCTCCAGGTGACGGCCTCGGTCCGCGGCCGACCCGGGTCCAAGGCCGAGGAGACCGTGGAGCTGCCGGAGGGTGGACAGGTCGAGGGCGTCGAGCTGACCCTCGACCTCGGCGACCCCATCACCGGCGTCGTCCGCACCTCCGACGGCTCGCCCGCCGTCGGGGTCTTCGTCCAGGTGGCCGGGGACGAGGACCAGCCCCGGATCCGCACGTCGTCGGGCGCGGGCGGTCGCTTCGAGTTGCTCGGCGTGACCGAGGAGATGGGCGAGGTCGAGCTGTTCACCATCGTGGCGTCCTACAACTGGTACAACCCGGACGCCCACCTCGGAGTCAGCCACCGCGTCACCGCGCGCGCTGGCGACAGCGACGTCGTGCTGGAGCTGCGTGAGCTCGT
Organism: uncultured Planctomycetaceae bacterium; assembly: GCA_964507325.1. Lineage (GTDB taxonomy): Bacteria > Planctomycetota > UBA1135 > UBA1135 > CAZDQL01. Next base: position 11,434 of record CAZDQL010000142.1, read on the forward strand.
CTCCCTGACCGGGAAGGTCGAGGACGCCGAGGGACAGCCGCTCGCCGGCGTGCAGGTCCTGGCCTACCAGAGCGGCGCGGCGCGCGTGCCCCCAGCGGTGCTGACCAGGGCCACGAGTGACGACAAGGGAGCCTTCCGCCTGGACCTGCCGGAGGAAGGCCACGTTGACCTGGTGACGGGCACCTCAAGGGTCGACGCCGCCGAGGGCTCCGAGCCGGCGACGCCGGACCCCGCGGTGCTCGAGTTCGTCTCGAGCGACGCGCAGGGCGTGGTGCTCCGGTTCGCGAAGTGACGGGCGAAGGGTCCGAGAACAGGGGCGTCGGGATCCCGCGGGCCTGGGGTCATGATCTCGCTCAACCCGTCGCCACCTCCGCACGGCCGTCGGCTGGACCCGCAAGGCCCTCTTTCACGAGGGCGCAGGTCGAGAAGCACATCACGAAGTCGTTGACCTCCGAGGCCCTCCGCCACGCGCCGGAGGGACACGATGATGCGCCTGCCGGAACCAGTCAGCGGGGCCGCGCCCACGTAGGAACCCCCGACCATCTCCCGGACGAGGGTATGGGGCGCTTCTCTCGAGGCCGTAGTTCTTCTGACTCGGAGCTGCGAGCCGGTACGTCACCCGGTTGCTGATGCGGTTGAAGACGACGGCAGTCTTTTGCGGCGAGGGCCGCATCACCTTGCTTCTCACCTGGTCAACGCCACCGTGGGCGCCTGCCATCGTGGCGCCGCCTCTTCCGGGGCAGCACCGACGAGCAAGCAACACCTCAGACCGTGCCTTGCGGGATTCGTGGCGAGGCTCGGAAAGGGCGACCGTAGACCACGGCCCACCTTTGCCCCGGATTTGCCCCGGCGATGCAGCCGGAATCGGACGGATCAAGACAAGCCCCGACAGTTCTCGCCTCCCAAGAACCAGCTGAAGGGTCACAACGCGAGGTGAGCTGGCGCGCCCGCCTGGATTCGAACCAGGGACCGTCGGATTAGAAGTCCGGTGCT
>CAZDQL010000143.1:0-12251 GCA_964507325.1 uncultured Planctomycetaceae bacterium
GTACACGGTGGACTGCTTTTCCGACCGGGAGCAGGGCCTCATGTACTGTGCCGGGCGCGATCGTATCCGGACGAGGAGCGGAATCTCGATGCACTGTCGGGACGTCGAGGATCCCGAGTTCGTTTCCTACGCAGAGAGGCTTGGCGAGAAGCTCACCTTCCACGGGGCGTGGTTCTTCCAGCTGCGGCGCGATCAGCGGGGTGTGCTGAAGTTGCTGGAGATCGGGCCGCGGATCGCGGGCACGATGGCCCTGCATCGGGTGCAGGGCGTCAATTTCGCGCTGTTGAGCCTGCGCGAGCAGGATCGCCTGCCGATCGAAATCTCCCCGCAGCGATTCGATCTCGAGATCGACCGGGCGCTGCTGAATCGGTATCGGTGCAATCTGAACTACGACAGGGTCTACGTCGATCTCTGCGATACGCTGCTCTGCAGGGGACACGTGGATCTGGACCTGGTGCGTTTCCTCTACCAGTGCGTCAACCGGGGCGTGGCGCTGCACCTGTATGCGAAGTCGCACGGCTGCGGACCGGAGGTGGATCCTCGCGAGTTGCTGGACCGGCACCGACTGGCCGGGCTGTTTGACCAAGTGGACCACGTCAGCGACGATGGTCGCGGCGCAGTGTTCGCTGAAATGCGGAAGGGGACGGCCATCCTGATCGACAACGACTGCACGCAGCGCAAGCTGGTGCACGAGCGGTGTGGCATCATGACCTTCGACGTCAGCATGATCGAGATGCTCTTGGATGAGCGCACATAGCATCGAGGCCGCATGAGGAGTCCTGCAGGGGTCACCGGGCCGACTGGGTGCCAGTACGTCGTGAAACGCGCGCTCGACGTCGTGGGGGCCTCCGTTGGTCTGGTCATCTGCGCCCCGCTGATGAGCCTGGTCGCAGTCGCACTCTGGTGCAGCGTGGGGCGGCCCGTGGTGTTTCGTCAGCTGCGTCCCGGCCGGGGCGGCAAGCTCTTCACGCTGTACAAGTTCCGGACCATGCGCGATCCGGAGCCGGGCTCTGCGCCAACCCCGGACGAGGTTCGGCTGACTCGCTTGGGTCGCTGGATCCGGCGAAGCAGTCTCGATGAGCTGCCGCAGTTCCTCAACGTCCTGCGTGGTGAGATGAGCCTCGTCGGTCCACGGCCTCTCCTGCCTCAGTACGTGCCTCGCTACACCCCGGAGCAGCGCCGACGGCAGGATGTTCTGCCAGGGATCACCGGTTGGGCACAGGTCCATGGGCGCTGTGCCGTCTCTTGGGAGGAGCGGCTGGCTGACGATGTCTGGTACGTCGACCACTGGTCGATCGCCCTGGACATGCGCATCCTCGCCAGGACCTTCGCACAGGTGATTCGTGGCGCTGGCGTGAGCCCGGAAGACCGGGACACCATGCCCGAGTTCATGGGGACCGAGGGGCCTCGACAGTGAGGCGGTCTTTCTGGAGTCGGGTGAGCTCGTGGTCCCGGTTGCGGCGGAGACCTGCGCCTGCCACGGCCAAGGAGGGGAAGAGGGCCTCCGTCCTGTTCGTCTGCCGAGGCAACATCTGTCGGTCACCCACCGCGGAAGGCGTCTTTCGCAAGTGCGTCGGGCAGGCTGGGCTCGACGATGCTGTTCACATCGATTCGGCCGGCACGCAAGCGAGCCGTCCGGACAGCGAACCGGATAGCCGGGCCCGGGCGGCGGCGGAGCGACGGGGCTACTCCCTCGACGGCATCCGCGCCCGCCGCGTCACGAGCGCCGACCTCGACGAGTTCGATCACATCCTGGCGATGGACGGAGAAGCCCTGGAGTCGCTGCGCGAGATGGCCAGAGAGAGAGATCAGGACAAGATCACGCTTCTGCTCGAGCACTCGACGGTGACGCAGTTGCGGGAAGTGCCGGATCCATACTACGGTGGGGACTCGGGGTTCGAGGACGTCCTCGATCTGGTGGAGGGTGCTGCGCGAGGTCTGCTGGTGGCGGTCAGGAACAGACTGTGACTCGCACCTCTTGTCATGCTGGGGCTGCCAGGCGCTCTGCGGTCCCCCGGCTCTCGCTTTCGGGACCTGCATCGAGGTCGATCGCAGCCTTGGGGGAGAGCGGTGGCTGATCCTCACCACGGCTGGCCGCCCCCTTACCTGGAACTCCTGCGCTGTCCCCGCGACGGGTCGTCACTGCTGGCCGAAGGGGAGGAGCTGGTCAGCGCGGCCGGGCGGCGCTATCAACGCGCAGACGGTACCGTGGTCCTACTCCCCGACGGCGAGCCCGTGAGCGGAGGAGCTGCACCCGGCAGGCTGCAGTCGTTCGTGGTCGAGCGGGTCTACGCGACGCACAACCAAGCGGCGCTGGTCCGGGACGCCGTTGCGCGCACGCTCACGAGGCTCGGAGCGGACGAGTGGGGACTCGACATCGGGTGTGGGAGCGGCCGCCTGCACCCCCATCTGATCGGACTCGACCTGCGGGCGGGCCCTGCCGTCGACGTCGCCTGTGACGCGCATGGCCTGCCCTTTGCAGACGACGCCTTCGCCTGCGTGATCACCCAGGAGGTTCTCGAACACCTGGCGGATCCCCAGGCCGCCATGCGGGAGATCCGCCGCACGCTGCGCCCCGGGGGGATCCTGTATCTCCAGGTTCCATTCATCATCGGCTACCACCCTGGCCCCACCGACCTGTGGCGCTTCACACGCGAGGGCATCCGGAGGCTCGTGGAAGGTGTCGGCCTCGAGGTCCTCGAGTGCGGCGTCTCGGTCGGAGCCGGGACCGGGATGTATCGAATTGCAGTGGAGTTCGTCGCAACGGTGGCCGCCCTGTTCCGGAGCGAGCTGCTCTACAAGCTCGCCAAGGGCGCAGCAGCCCTGCTCCTGCGTCCGCTGGTATGGCTCGACCCGCTATTGAGGCGGTCGTTCGCCCGGGACAGGATCCCGGGCGGCTACTACGTCATCGCCGAGCACCCGCCGGCCGGGCACGCGCAGTGGGCTCACGACTCGGCAGATCGCAGGGCGTCCAGCAGGGACGCGTGATCCTCGTGGAAGCAGAACGTGAAGAGCAGCTCGCGCTCGTCCTCGTCGATCGGCTCCAGTGACGGCGTCCTGGCTCGGTAACCGCACTCGCGCAACAGCGAGAACACCTCCTCGTGGTCGGCCTGGATCTCCAACATGAGTACGGGCCGCGCGCGCCGAAGCAGGCTCTTCGCTCCCCCCAGGGCTTGGAGCTCGAAGCCCTCCACGTCGATCTTGATGAAGTTCGGATCGGCACCTACCGCCAGCGCGTAGTCGTCGAGGGTAATGACCTCCACCTCGACGCTACGGGTGTCCACCTCGGTGAAGTGCCGCGCCTCGTTCTCCCGCAGGACGTGGAAGTCCGAGAGGAACGAGTTGTTCTGCCCCGTGAGGTCCTCGAGGTGCAGAGGCAGTGTTCCGGGGGAGCAACCGACACCCTTCTCGACCAAGGTGACGTTGGCCTTGGTGGACAGGTTCTCTCGCGCATAGGGCAGGTTGTTGGTCCCCGGCTCGAACACGTGGACGTGGCCGCTCGGTCCCACGAGGTGTGCGAAGAAGAGACCGGTGAAGCCGATGTGTCCGCCGGCGTCGAAGACCACCTGTCCTGGGAGGATGACGCGCCGGCACAGCTCCATCGACTGCGCCTCCCTGCGGCGGCGGTGGAACCAGTAGCCCTTGTGGCGATAGGAATGGAGCCGCAGTCGATCTCCGGTCCAGGCGTGCCGAATCGAGATGTCCCTCCCGAGTCTGCGCAGAACCGGCAGGGCGATGCGGCGGAGGAGTGCAACGCTGCTTAGCTTCCCCACGGCGCCCTCATCGTACCGGCATCGTCCGCGGGACGGGGTGACTCGTCAGGCCAGCTTCTTCGCGCGCAGGTGGAGCAGGTACTCCTGGTAGAACGCCTCACAGATGCGGTCGCGCTGGAACAGCCGCAGCGCCCGTTCCCGACCCGCGTCGCCGTGTTGGCGGCGCAGGCTCGGGTCGCCGAGATAGCGCGAGATCGCCTCCCGGAGCGCGTCGACGTCACCGGCGGGCACCAGCGTCCCCGTCTCGCCGTCGGTCACCGCGTCCACGATCCCCGTCACTCGCGTACCCACGATCGGCAGCCGCATCGAGGCTCCCTCCAACAAGCTCACCGGCAGGCCCTCGCGCGCGGACGGCAGCACGAGCACGTCCATCGCTGCGTAGCAGGGGCGCGGATCGTCCGTCCACCCGGTGACGACCACCCGCGGGTCGCTCTCCAGCGCGCGCATCGTCTGCGGAGGAAGGGGGGTAAGGTGGTCTTCGCATCCGACGAGCAGTAGCCGTGCCTCCGGATGCGATCCGCGGAGGGTCGGCCAGGCACGCAGCAGTTGGGGGATTCCCTTCACAGGCGAGAGCCGCCCGACGAATCCGATGACGCTCGCTTCTTCCGGGATGCCCCAGCGCTCGCGGGTCTCGGAGCGCGTCGAGTGCGGGAGCGAGTCGGGGTCGAACCTCCCGCGTGAGTCCACACCGTAGCCTCCGTCGGCGAGGACCTTGATCTTGCTCGCGTCACACAGCCCCTGCTCCAGGAACGCGCTCCGGGCGGAATGGCTGGCGATTTGAATCCCATCGGACAGCCTGCACGTCAGCCGCTCGGCGGCGAGCACCAGGCGGCGCCTCCAACCCGTCGCCGTGATGAAGCTCGAGCCCTGGTTGTCGTACAAGACGATGGGCACCCTGGCCAGGCGGGCCGCGATCGAGCCGAGCAGCCCGGCCTTGCTCATGTGGGCGTGGACGATGTCTGGCCGAATCCGGCGGAAGGTGCGCCACAGTCGCACCAGGGAGAACAGGTCCCGCAGTGGAGCGATGGAGCGCGACATGGGGACGGCGTGCAGCGGCGCCGGTGGATCGGGGACACCGAAGGTCTCTTGCGTCGAGGTGATGCAGTGCACCTCGAGCCCGCGTTCTTGGACGTAGTCGATCTGCTCGAGCAGGAAGTAGAAGGACGCGGGCACGACGGCGAGGTGCACGAGTCTCGCCTTGTGGGCGCAGGTGTCGTGTCGCGCGGGTTCACTCGCGACGCCACGCAGCCGAAAACGGCTCAGCATTCAGCTCCTGTCGCCTTCGACGCCGTGAGTCCGGGATCGAGTGCGGGCCCGCCGAATACGGCGAGTACCGAGCGCGCTCCCGTGGTCGACATTGCAGGTGCCAACTCTACGGGCGTGCACTTCGCTGCGCCAGGCGCAATGCGTGCCCGAGGTATATGATGGGGGAGATGTCTGGCGTCCAGCGCACTGCGGCCGCGAACGCCCTCCGTCTGCCGCCGGTCCCGGGAGCCCGCTGGTAAAGCGGGAATCCTCGTGCGACGGCGCATCCTGCACGTTGTCGGCGCGATGCGGCGCGCAGGCCTCGAGAGTTGGCTCGTCAACGTACTCCGCCGAGTGGACCGGGACGGCCTGCGGATGGACTTCTTGGTGCACACCGACGAGCCTGGCGATTACGACGACGAGGTGCGCGCCCTGGGGGCGAAGCTGATCCCCTGCCTACATCCCCGTCGCCCGGTGACGTACGCCCGTGCCTTCGGCAAGTGCATGCGCGAGCACGGACCCTACGACGTCGTCCACAGTCACGTGGACCACTTCAGCGGCTGCGTGTTGCGCTTGGCCGCGCGGCACGGCGTGCCGGTGCGGATCGTCCACAGCCACAGCGATACTTCCAAGGTGGACCGGCGCGCCGCACTGCGGCGTCGACTCTACTTGCGCCTCATGCGGCGCTGGATTCGCGTTCACGCCACGGCAGGACTTGCGGCCAGCCGCGAGGCGGCGACTGCGCTCTTCGGGGACGATTGGCGGCAAGACCCACGCTGGCGCATCCTGCACTGCGGCATCGATCTGGGGCCCTACCGTGCGCAGGTGGACGCCGCGGCGGTGCGCCGGGAGTTGGCCATCCCGTCGGATGCGTTCGTCCTCGGGCACGTCGGGAGGTTCCATGAGCCGAAGAATCACGACCTTCTCGTGCAGATCGCAGCGCAGGTGGTCCACGGCGATCCCCGCACGTGGCTGCTGCTCGTCGGCGACGGGCCACTCTTGCCACGCGTCCGCGCGCAGGCGCGGGAACTGGGCATCCTCGATCGGATCGTCTTCGCCGGTAGTCGCGCCGACGTACCGAGGCTGTTGAAGGGAGCGATGGATGTTTTCCTCCTCCCCTCGCTCTACGAGGGGTTGCCCCTGGTGCTGCTCGAGGCGCAGGCGGCTGGTCTGCCCTGTCTGATCTCGGACGTGATCACGACGGAGGCGGATGTCGTACCGCGCCTGGTTCGCCGGACGCCTCTCTCGGCGCCGGCGTGGGCGGACGCGCTTGCCGTGGTCCGAGGCGAGAGCCCCGCTCGGCGCGAGCGTGCGTGGGCTTCGCTGGAGCAGGGTCCTTTCGACATCGATGTCAGCGTTCTGGAGCTCGAGAGGCAGTACGAGACCCTGACGGCCACGCTTAGCGGAGCATGTCGTCCGCAGGACGCTTGCCCGAGAGGGGGGGCATGACACCTCGGGTCAGTGTGGGCCTGCCGTTCTACAACGCCGAGGCCACTCTCGCCGACGCGATACGATCCGTCTTCTCGCAGTCGTTCACGGACTGGTCGCTCGTCCTCCTGGACGATGGATCGACGGATGGGTCGCTCGCGATCGCCCAGGCGGTTCGCGATCCCCGCGTCTCGGTGCACAGCGACGGCGTCAACCGAGGTCTGATCCACCGTCTGAATCAACTCGGCGGAATGGCGGCGGGCGAGTATATGGCCCGCATGGACGCGGACGACCTGATGCACCCCGACCGCCTTGGCCAGCAGGTGCGATACTTGGACGAGCACGCTGACGTGCACGTCGTTGGGACCGCCGCTTACTCCATCGACGATCGCAACGTCGTGAGCGGCGTACGTGGCGAGGCTCCGTTGGACGCGAGTCCCGCTGCCATCCTGGAGCAGGGCGGGCTCCTGATCCACGGAGCCGCCGTCGGTCGGACGGACTGGTTCCGTGGCAACCCGTACGACCGGGAATACGTGCGGGCCGAGGACTTCGAGCTATGGCTCAGGACCAGCCAGAGATCGCGCTTCACAGTTCTGGAACAGCCGCTGTACTTCTGCCGGGAGGGCCGCGTCAGCCTCGACGACTACTTGCTCACCTGCAAGACGTCCCGTCAGATCCTGAGGACCTACGGGCCATCCGTCATCGGGCGGCGCGCGACCGGCAAGCTGGTCCTCCGCTCTCACCTCAAGAGCCTGGCGTACCGTCTGTTCGGATCGCTCGGCGCGCACGGCTTCCTCGTTCGACGACGAAACCGCGCCCTAGAGGAATTGGAGCGGGCCGAGGCAGAGCAGATCGTCCAGAGCCTGCTGAGGATCCCGGTCCCCGGCCTCGAGATCCCCGGCCAGTCCTGCTGAGGACGCGCTGTGCAGGCGGGGCGCGCGAGTTGCGGGTTCACGCTCGGAGGCTGGACGCGCGTACAGCCCGAACCAGGACGTACGAGCTTCCGATCAGCTGGATCAGCACGCCCACGAGGACTGCCCAAGCGGCTCCCATCAGCCCGTGGCCGGGGATCAACAGGGCGCACGAGACCGTCGTGCCCGCAGTGACCAAGCAGAAGAGTGGTACCTGCTGGCGGAAGCGGCGTGCCGCCGTCATCCCGAAGCCGAGGAACGAAGCCACGTAGGTCAGCGCCGCCGCGACCATGAGCCAGATGAAGAGCGTCGCTCCCTGCGTGTACTCCGCGCCGAACAGAAGACCGAGAATCGCCTCGCCCCAGGCCCACGAGACCAGCACCCCGACCGCGCCGAGGACCACGCCGAGTCCGACCTGGACCCTCACGATGCGGAGAAAGCCCCCCAGGTCTCCCCGCGCGTAGCTCGCCGCCAGCCGAGCGCTCGCGGACTGTCCCATGGCGAGGGCGATCGTGCTGCCGACGACCATCAAGGAGGCGGGGGCGGCGAACAGGCCGAGCGCCTCCTCCCCTCGGAGATGGACGAGGAAGTAGCGCGGGACCTGGCCATTGACCGAGAGGAGCAGCATGACGAGGCCCAGTGGAAGGGCCGTCTTGCTGATCTTGCCCAGCGTGGAGATGCACCAGGTCGGCTGCGCGGTGGTGCCCGAGTGCTCGGCGAGGGATGCAGCGCACGGCAGGTCGTACAGCAGCACGACGAGTCCCTTGGCTGCCGCGAAGGCAGCTGCACCGAGCAAGACGCTCCCGCTGGAGTACACGGCCACCGCCATCGCGAGCAGAGCGCAGCAACCGTTCAAGATCATGGACCTGGCGATGCGCTCCATTCGCTCGTGCTGCTGCAGGTACCCGTAGACGACGTCGCTGATCGCCTCGGCGGCCCGTGCCACGCCGACGACCGCGATCAGCACGACGGCGTCCGAAGGCACGACCAGCACGCAGCACATCAGCAGGAACAGAACCACTCCGGTCGTCAGGAGCCGCAGCGCGAGGTACTCCGCGAACTTGAACTCGTTGCCAGCATCAGCTGCCTGCAGGGCCCGCAAGTTCAAGTTCGCCAACAGGATCAGTGGGCCCGTCACGGCGAGCGCGAGAATGAAGCGCCCCAACATCGACGGTGTGGCGAGCCGGGCCAGCACGACGACGAGTCCCCATTGGCTGGCAGCGTAGACGACGTTCCCAACGGCGGCCCATGCGAAGTTGCGCGTGAGCGCGCTGCGCTCGACCCGGCGCGCCTCCTCGAGCTGGTCCTTCTGCGGCGGCGGTGTGCTCACCTGCCAGATTCCGTCGTCGCGAGTGTAGGACGTCGATCCTCGATCTGCTCGGCGTCGTCGGGCTGGGAGGGCTCGAGTAGATCGTTGCGGGCCCGCAGCGCAAGGGCCACGCCGCACAGGTACAGACCCAGCAGATGCCCCTTCGAGGGAAGGGGGTAGAAGGTCTCCTGGGTCAAGCCGGTGATCAGGAGGATCACCGTCCCTGTGAACAGCACTCGCTCGTCGATCCGGACCCTCCAGAGCTGCCGCAGGAGGGCGGCGAAGATGGCGACGACGAGACACAGGCCCAATAGGCCCAACTCGAGCAGGATGTGGAGCGGCAGCAGGTGGGCGTTGGGCCCGCTCTCCAGGGCCGCGCCGAAGCCGACTCCCCACACCAGCGCGGTCGGCTTCTCGAGCAGAAGCCGCATGCGTTCACCCCAGATCACCTTCACTCGGGAGGTGAACGCGAAGACGACCTCCTCAGGGACGAGCTGTCTACGGACGATGTGATCGGGTTCGGTGGCTGTCTCTGGGGCGGGCTGCGCGCCCTCGTTTGGGGGAGGCTCGGCGGGCTGTTCGCCTGCGAGTGGAGCGGCTGCTGACGGTTCCCCTACGAGTGGATCGGCAATGGGCGGTTCCCCTGTGCTCACGACTGCCAGGACGGTGACGATGAGCGCGACCGCGGCCGCCGAAAGGAGATCGGACGACCACCAGGCCCGGGTCCGTCTCCAGTCCGCTGCGAAGTAACAGACGCCGAGCACCAGGGTCACGCCGAGGCAAGCCCGGCTGCCGGTCATGAACACGCTCACAGCGGAGAGCAGCAGGAGGAACGTGCTCAGCGTGCTGCGTCGCGAGCGCGCAGTCAGCTGCACCAGGGTGAAGAGGAGGATGACGTGGCACCCGACATAGCCGTGGTTGTAGCCGATCGTCCCGAGCCCGCGAGTGTACATCTTGTACTCGTACCACGGGCCGGGCAGGACCGGCAGATGGGCAGCGACGTGGCTGCCATCCACGATGCGGAAGAAGGTGAGGAGGATGCCGGTGCAAACTAGGATGAGCACACCGGTCAGCAACGCCCGGAGCAATCGAAGTCGCGCCTCGGTGACGGGGATGCACGAAACCAACGCGAACAGGATGGTGACCTGCGCGAGGCGAGCGACCTCCCACGCACCCCACGTGACTCCCTTCGCATCCCACGGCTTCAACTGACGAAGGGCGGGGACGATCGTCAGGAGTCCATAGGAGGAGGCGCAATAGAGGAACAGGAGGAGGAGCGCCACGAGTGCCCTGCGATTCGGCCGCGGCAGCGCGACCAAGCTCCGGACCTTCAGGGCCCATACAACGATGAGCACGGCGACGGCGACGTCGGGGAGCTGGGGCCACACGGCCCAGGAAGGACCTACCGTGGCGATCGGTACGAGGTACGCCTGCGACAGCAGGTAGAAGCACAGACCGAGGAAGAGCCACGACGCCCCGCCGCTGCGGTCCGCACGGGACCGCGGCTGCTGCGCAGCACGCTCCCGCGACGCGACTGGAACCTCCTCCATCCTCGCTCCGGCGGGCATCTCGAGGGAGATCTTACCTCACGCTGGCGAAGGTGATCACGGGCTGCCTGCGCGCCAAAGGGGAGGAACAGGGTGGCCCGGTCGACGCCCCTCAGAAGGGGTACACGACCGGCAGGAGCCAGGTCGCCAGCAGCCAGAGGATGAACGCCAGCGGCCCGCCGAGTCGCAGGTAGTCCTGCAGGCGGTATCCACCGGGGCCGTGCACGAGCAGGTTCGTCTGGTAGCCCACGGGCGTGAGCAACGAGCAGGACGCCGCGAGGGCCACCGCGAAGACGAATGGCACGTGAGAGACCCCGGCCTTCTCGGCCGTGGAGAGCGCGACCGGGATCATGATCGCGGCCGTGCCGGCGTTGGTGACCATTTCGGTGAGCAGCGCGGTGGCCAGGTAGATCATCGCCAGGATGCCGTGCGGGCCCCAGCGGCTCCCGAAGGCGACGACGCCGTCCGCCACCTCCGCCGCGATACCGGTGTCGCGCGCGGCGGCACCGAGCCCGAGCATGCATCCGAGCACCACCAGGATCCGGAGGTCGATCGAGCGGTAGGCATCGCTGCTCGAAAGACAACCGCCGACCACCAGCGCGACCGAGGCGAGGAGCACCGACACCGGCAACGGCACCCAACCGATCGCCGACAGCCCCAGGGCGGCCGCGACGATACCGATGGCCAGGGGCGCCTTGTGCCGTCGCCGCACCGGCACCGGCGTGCCGCCGAGCCGTACGAGGTCGCGATCGTTGCGTGCGAGCCGCGTGAGGTCCTCCGGCTCGCCTTGCACCAAGAGCACGTCGCCGACGCGCAGGCGCATCGACCCGAGCTTCTCGCGCAGGTGGGCGCCCTGGCGCATCACGGCCAGCACGAACACGCCGAAGCGGTCGCGGATGCGTGCCTCGGTCACGGTCTGGTGATCGAGGCGCGAATGCGGCGTCACCATCACCTCGGCCAGCGCCAGGTCGACGCCCTTGACCACGCCGCCGCCGTACTTCTGGTCGGGTCCTTCGAGGTCGCGGCGCTGAAGCAGCTCCATGATCTCCTCGGGCGCGCCCTTCACGATCAGGAGGTCGCCGGCCTCCAGCACGGTCTCCTGGAAGGGGGGCCAGTGCGTCTCTTCGCCGCGCACCAGTTCGAGGAAGCGCACCTTCCCGCTGAGGTCGGGGAAGTCGCTGAGCCTGCGGCCGATGAGGCGCGACTTCCCCGAGAGGATGATCTCGGTCACGTACTCGCGCGTGGAGACGCCTTCGATCGGCTGGACGAGGCCGGGGCGGTCGGGCAGCAGTCTCGGGCCCGCAAAGGCGAGGTAGGCCAGGGCCACGGCGCAGAACGCGAGGCCCATCGGCAGGATCTGGAAGAAGGAGAGGCCGGGGTAGCCCGCCTGGCGGACCATGCCGTCGACGAGCAGGGTGGTGGTCGTGCCGACCAGCGTGAGGGTGCCGCCGGTGATCGACGCGTAGGAGAGCGGCAGCAGCACGCGGCTGGGGCTGATCTGCGTCTTGCGGCCCGCCGCGAGCAAGAGTGGCAGGAGCAGGACCACGACGCCCGTGTTGTTCATGATGCCGGAGAGCACCATCACCACCGGCAGCAGCGTGAGCATGAGCGCGCGCTGACCGCGCAGGGCGGCATTCCCCACCAGCGTCACCACGCCCTGGGCCGCCCCCGTGCGCTGCAGGGCGTTGGCCAGCACGAACATGGCGCCGACCACGATCAAGGTGGTGTTGCCGAAGCCCGCCAGGGCGTCGGTCGGCTCCAGCACCCCGCCGAGGACCAGCAAGGCGACGCCTAGGAGGGCCGCGACGTCCAGCCCGAACGCCGGAATGACGGCCCCCGCCAGGATGAGGCCGAGGGTGACGAGCGTGAGGACCTGCGGATTCAAGCCGCAGACCCTACGCAGCGCCGGACGATTGCGCAAACGGCTCGCTTGGACAGCTCAGCCAGGCCCCCAGCTCCCTGTACATTCTGCGTTCTTGGCGAGCCTGCGCCCCCCCCCTTCTCAGGGCGCGAGCTCGCTGCCGAGGCCCGGGTAGAC
>CAZDQL010000144.1:0-11731 GCA_964507325.1 uncultured Planctomycetaceae bacterium
GCTATGTGAGGTTCCCAAGGGCCGACCATGTGCGAGATCATTTCGGATCGTTTCCAAGCTCCCACAAAGACTGTTCTTCCACTTCTTCTTGGAGATCCCCAACAGAGGCGCGACGTGAACCGCGCCGAGCTTGACCTTTGACGAGAGCGGCAGACAGTGCTCCTCGTTTATGAAGGTCCCCTTCTCTCTGCGCTGCGAGATCTCGAAATCTAATTTCTTTAGTGCGCCCTCCGACAAATCCTTGCGCCAGAGTTGGTGGCTGAGGCTCGGAAAAAGCCTGGTGAGGGCATCTTCGAAAGAAAGGATCAATCCAAATGCCCACAGGCTCCCAGCCGGCTTCCCCAGGTCTGCGGCCGTGACGATAAACGATGGTTCCCCATCGATCAGGCAGAATTCGTTTTGGGCGAGTCCATCCAACACATCTCTCAACGAAGCCTCGGCTCGAAGCAGAGACGAGGACGGCACATCTCTCGCAACCTGCGCCACCGTGGCGGTCGCGCCCTTCCATTCAGGAGAGCGCAGGGCAAACTGACGCATGGACGCGTCGGACAATAGGACCACCGAGAGATCCCGGGCCGAGGGCTGCATCCACTCCCACGCATCGCCACAAGACGTATCCCCAGGTATTTCGACGATTGGCGTGGTTGCGACCATGCGCGCCTTCGTTTGGTCGAGCACGGCTTCAATCTCGTCGAATCGATACATCGCCCCTCCTACTGCATCCTCGCCTCAAACCCGGCTGCACCTCGAGACCTTGCCTCGCTGCTCCTCGAATCGAACGCGGAAACCGATTTTTCGACGTTCCGCTGTACGTATTGTTCGCCGTAGCCACCCCTGTCTTTCCTTCCAGACTCTCCTACTAGCTCAGACAGACTATAGCCGTCAACATCCGCTAGCGACCAGGGATTACCAGCGGCGTTCTTTCAGCCGACGAGAGATCGGGCATGCTGCCCCAATTCCTGCGCAACGCCCTCATGCAGCCCCTCAATCGCGATCATTTTTCGACAGCCGGCTGGGCTCACGTGTTCGAGGCCGGGTCGGCCACGAATCATGCGAAACAACACCTCGACGTCTTGGCAAATCGCGAGCTTCGCGCAATTGGAAAGCACTGGGGCGATTCGCCAGCGCCTCCGCATCCAACCGGCGCGGCCTCGGGGCAGGTGACAGAACGGCGGTCCGAGGAGGAAGGGAGCAGGGCCCCAGCACGACGCGTCGAGACCTCCCATTCCCGCCCACGCTCAGCCTACGGCACCCTCCGGTACGCCAACGTCGAGGGAGCCGTCGGCCCGAACCAGGAAGAGCCCGGGCGGCGCCCCGGACGCGCCCCCCGCACGCACGGTCCCCAACGCAAAACGAGCGGCCCAGAGGATCCCCTCACGCGCGAGGGGCGCCTCCACCCCGTTCAGAAGGACCCGCTCCCCGCCACTCGGCTCCGTCAGATAGAGCGTCAGATTGGCGGAGTCCTCGGCGTGCGCCGAGCTGGGTAAGCGCAGGAAGGCGGTCCACGCCCCGCTCGCGCCGCGCCACACCAGCCGGGTGCCCTCTTCGCCGGGGCCGGCGGTGGAGGCGGCGGCCACGACGGGGGAGAACGCCGGCCAGGGCAAGGGTCGGGACGCCCGCTGACGGACCCGGCCTTCTAGGGCGGCGAGCGCGCCCCGGGCCCGCTCCAGGAGCGACCCTTCGGGGCGCGCTTCGGCCCTGGACCGACCCCGGGCCACCCTCAGCACCTGGCGCTCCATCTCGGTCAGGTCAGAGCGCTCGGGTTCGGAGACGAGCGCGTCGCCCAGGGACGCCAGCGCTCCTTCGTATTTGCTGGCCGTCAGCGCCAACATGGGGTCGCGCGCGGGCAGGTCCCGATCCATGGTGGCCGCGGCGCAGCGCAGGTAGACCTCTGCGTCATGAAACAACCACATGTGGTCTCGGGCATATTCGCGACAAGGCTCGAGGGCTCGATCGAGCGCTCGCGCCGCCTCGGGGCGGATCTTCTCCAACCCCCAGGCCACCAGCTCCGCGTCATCGAGATCGGCGAAGAGCGTCCGCGCCCGCCGAGACGCCTCCGCCGCCGAGAGCGACACGGAGTCGAACGCCTCTTCCCACTCTTCGGCCTCCTCCAACCAACCGCTCGCGTCCGGAAGCTGTGCGGCGGCGGTAGCCACGCCGTCGCCCTGCTCTCTCACGAGAGCCTCCAACGCGCGCACGGTATCAGCGCAAGGTTCGCTGAGCGCCGGCGGCATCCTCCGAAAAGCGCCCCAACTCGCCAGGGCGTCGTAACCGACCTCCCAGAGTTCGGGGTAATCCCCTGGCTCGTCTGGGCCGATCAGCTCACGAGCCGCCTGCCACTCCTGGACGGCGGCCGCGCCGCGCTCGTCCCAGAGGTCGATCCAATCACTCGGTTGCGGACGATCGTCCACGACCCGTTCCGCGTCGTTCGGGGGCGCTGCCCCTCGGGGGTCTCTATCGGTCACGGCTTCGCTCCTGCTCCCGATCGGCGCGATCGGCGAGCGTTCTCCAATGATCATAATTCAACATGGAACACCTGGGTAATTTGGCCTTTAGAAGGGCGTATTCCCGGCGATTGAAGGCCGCGCCGCCCGACCAGCGACAATCCAGCGGCTGGTCCATATGAGCGGCACGGATAAATTGAAGGGCGGGGCGGAACACCCGGTAAAATTGTCGCTCCGAGTTCCCCCAGCGGAGCTCCCGCCGGGCGCGCGTTCTCTCTTCGCGGGGCACGGGACGGCCCCGCCGCATGCCGCCGGGAGCTTCGCGCCGGATGGCCTGATCGACGTCGAGGGAGGTCGCGCCAACCGCTTCGGCGCAACCCTGGCCGGGTATATAGGAGGTCTTCACCACCGCGTCGCCGTTCACCCCACGCCGGGTCAGCACGAGCACACCGTTGGTGGCGAAGAAGACCTCGACCCCATCGGCCTCGGCGCACCAGTCGAGGGCCACCGCGGCCCGACAGGTAGCCATGATGGTGCGAACGTACGCCTGGTAGAGCCGTCCGAAGACTTCGGGGTCGCCCCCCATCAACGCCTTGGCCAGCCGATAGCGTCCACGCGCGTTTTCGGGGCGAGCGAGGTCGCGACACTCGGGCACCACGTTGGCCCAGGCGGCGGACTCGGGCGCGGTGAGCAAATGATCCCGCAGATGGGCCCGCGCCTTTTCGTCCGTCGCGAACACCCGCACCCGGCCCGCGCGCCTCGGATGCTCGAAGACCGATGGCTCGATGGGCATCACTCCAACCTCCCAAGCCGCGCTGCGGGGGCGCCGCTGCGGCCACGTCCCAACGGAACCGCCCCGCCCGGCAATAGATGGGCGAAATAACGGTTCCAGGGTTCGGCCCCGATGCAATCGCGGCCGACCCGTTTGCATCGCTCTATCCACTTGCGATATTGCGCCGGGCGCAGCTCACCGCCCCCGACCTCCAGCTCGTTGACGATGGCGCAGAGGCCCTCGCTGGAGAGCGCGCTCGACTCGTATCGATGACGCTCGACCAAGCCCCCCCAGATTCTCGAGAGTTCGACGCCGCTCTCGCGATGCAGCGTCGATCCCGCCTCCGCGGGGCGCCATTCGAGCGCGTACGTCACCAGGGCCACCGCGCGGTCCTCGTCGTCTCGCCCCTTGGCGGCCGCCTGGAGCATGGCCACCCGAAGCGCGAGCAGCATCACCGACGGGTAACGAACACCCCGCGGCGTTGGCCACTGGGCGCGGTCCAGGGCGAGGCGCACGCCTTCTCTCCAGGAGCGCACCCGCTCGTCCACCTCTTCGGGCCCCAGGGCGCCGTCGTCCACCGGAGCGTGGTAGAGGTCGATGTCTTCTGTAAAGTCCATCATGCTCGCGCCGAGTCTCCGGTGGAGGTCTACGCAGTGGGCGCGAACGACCCGCTTGGCGTATTGCAGCGGGCGCTCGATCACGGCGCCGTGGTCCAGCGCCCGCTGCATCTTGATCCACGCGACGCTGACGAGCTCCGACGGCTCGACGTGGGGCAGCAAGGCCTGGCGGCGTCCCAGGTGCAGCTCGCAAAAGCGCATCAAGTCATTGGAAAATCCACGGCTCACGCGGTCGCGCCCTTCGACGCGGGCGGCCCCAACCTGCACCGGAGCGCCCCATCCCGCTACGGCCACCGGTCTCGGGCCTCGAGCCACTGCCCGTCCCGGGGTTATGTCACCGAGCCAGGAGGAAGACCCGTCCTCTGTCTCTACTCCGACGCTCGCCGCCGAGCGAGGCGGAGCCGATCCGACGAAATCCCTTCCCTCTCTCTTCACGCTCTCTCCTTCGCTCTTCCGCTCCGACCATGCCCGACGAGACTCGAGGCCTTCACCGGTTGGGAACCGGGCCTCGATCCCATAGACGCCCGCCCCCCCCTCTTTTGTGACGGGACCGACAGACTCGTCCGGCGCTCGCCATGGCCGGGCCTACCAGCGAAGACCTCCCCGATGCCCTCCGTGGTCGAAGACGAACCCCAGCCCAGCGTGCCCCATGAACGTCAGCGGAGAACCATCCCCAACCAGGTGGCGGCACTGGCGAAGCCCCCCCGCTTCAACCCAACACGATCCTCGCGGGCACCGCCGGCGCGATGGTCCAGTCCCGCCCATTCTCGGCACCACCGCCCCGTCGCCCCTCGGGCCCATGCCCCGCCAACTTCGCCCCCCTGCTCGAGAACTCATACTCCGCGCGCTAAACCACCCCCACCGCGCCTCTAATCGCGTCGACGAGGTTCGAGGCCGTCCGATACCGATCCCGCGGGTCGGGAGCCATGGCGCGCTCCAGCACCTCCTTCAGCGCCACGTTCGCCAATTCCAGCACAGGCCGATCCTGATGCAGCAATGCGTAGCTCGCCCGGGAACCACGACCGGAGAGAAAAGGCGCCCTCCCGGTGAGGAGGCGGGCCGCCACCCCGGCGGCCGCATAGAGATCGGAGCTCCGGTCAAACCTCGCCGGGTAGGTGAATTGCTCGGGCGGCATATATTCCCACGTTCCCCCGAGGTCCGACGCCCGTTCGAAGACGTCCCCGCGCTCCACCAGCCCCGTCCCCAGGTCCACCAGACGCAGGGTCTCCACGGACCGGCCTTCGTCGATCAGAAGATTCCCCGGGTGCACGTCGAGGTGGAGACACCCGCGCCGATGCAAAGAGCCCAGCCCCCCGATCAACTCCTCGATCACCGGGAGCGCCTGCTCTGGTGGCCAGGCCTCCCCTCGGATGTGATGCCCCAGGATCTGCCCCGGAACGTACTCGAGCACCAGATAACCGAGCCCCCCCGGGTTCTCGAAGCCACCCAGCAGCTTCGGCAAGATCCCAACGCCGCGAGCCCTCTCGTACACTTCCCGCTCGTGCTCCGCCTGGTGCCGGCGCAACCGTTTGACGATCACGTCATCGCCAGTCTGAAGGTCCCTACACCGCATGAGCTGCCCGACCTGTCCACCGCTGATTCTCTCCAGAACTTCGTATCTTCCCTTGTAGACTTCCCCCACACCTGCCATCGAACCGCCTCCTCTCGTGAACCCGCCGAATAACCTCGAGCCGGGGCCCCGAGGATAGATCCGGTTCTACGGTCCCCACAGCCCCTCTCCTTCGTGAAGACGCCCCCAGCCACGACGCCCTCCTCCACCCCCAGGCGTTCCCTCCGGATGCACGACACCGCCCAGCGCCCGCCCCCATGGCGCTTGCGCCCCGGTGCCTCATTTGCTAATCGTATTCCATGATATCAATAGACATGGAGATCGACGCGCCCGCCCCGATTCACCCTCGCAAGGTACAGTGCTGGTGCCCCGACGATTGGAAGAGCGCGCCGAAGCGCGCACTTCTCTTGATGCACGACGGCCAGAACCTCTTCCGCGAGGAAGACGCCTACATCAACATCTGGGGGATCGTCCCTACGCTCCAGCGCCTGCAACGCTCCGGGCTGATCCCCTCCACCGCCGTCGCGGGGATCTGGAACGGCGAAACGAATCGGTGGAGAGAGTACATGCCACTGGTAAAGGGCCGCGACCAACGAGCGTGGTGGGACCAATGGAACGAGGGCGTACCCGACTCGCGCGAATACGGAGACTTCGTCCACGACCGGGTCTTACCCGCGCTGGCGCGAGCCCTGGACCTGCCCCGAACCAGCTGCCCGGTGTTCACCATGGGCTCGAGCATGGGCGCGCTGATCTCGCTGGACCTGCTAACGCGCTTCCCCAAAGCATTCGCGGGGGCCGGCTGCCTCTCCACCGACTGGATCGACGCCGGGGCGGCCCCAGTGGACCACTTTATCGAGCACGCCCTGCCCCCAGGCAGGCATCGCATCTATTTCGACCACGGCACGGAGGGGCGTGACGCCCGCTACGGGGAGCACCAGGTTCGCGTGGACGCCGCCCTCCGCGAGCGGGGTTGGCGCCCCGGTGTCGACTTCGTGAGTCATCTCTTTCACGGCGCAGGCCACAACGAAGACGATTGGCGCCAGCGGCTCGAGGTCCCCTTGCTCTTCCTCCTTCCCAGAGCATAACGCCCCGCCACCACCGCCGGGGCCCGGCGCGCTCGATCCAGCCGGTGCCCGAAACGAGCGGAGCGAGCCCGCCCTCATCCATCCCTTCCCGCCCGGCCCGACCTCGACTTGGGTCGCACGCCCCCCGAAAGATCGAACACGATCCGACGCAGCGCGGCCCATCTCTTGCCCTCTCACATCCGGAGGGGGCAAGGGGATCCCTCGAAAAACCCGAGAGAGGAAAAGACTCTCTGGAACGCTTTGGGTCTAACGGATCCAGCCGCCCCCCTCCAACTCCCCGGAGCCCACCGCCCCCCCTACGTCACGGGCCTTACGCTGCGTCGCAAGGCCGTCCCGAGCTCCAACCCTGAGCGCCGGGCACGAACGTGGGGCATCACCAGCTCGGGGCTACGTTACCCTCTAACGTTCAGCGCCGCGTATGCAGGGCCCTATCCACTCCGCCGAACGTACCGGGCTTCGAACCACCGTACGAAGCCCGGGGTCCACTACACCCCCTCTCTCTCCTCTTCCTCGCTACTGAGCCGACGAAGATATCGTTCAAGGGCCCACGTGGCGAGCTCGACGTCACGAAGCAGGGGACCATCGGCCATCGAGACCCGAACCAGCCTATAGAGGACATCGAGGAATTGCTGCCGCGGCACCGACTCAAACAGCTTCTGCAGACTCGTAGGGCTATCAGTCAAGAGCGCCCCCGGCTCCACTCGGTCGTGATCATTGAAGATCCGGTGGGCACCGACTTCCAAAAATTCCTCTTGGCACGCGCCATTCTCACCTCGTATCACGCAACGGATGCCATCTTCACTCGATTCATCGTAGACTATTTTTCCTCCAATTTTTGCCAGCGGACCCGAAACGGGAGAGAATGTAATCATTAGCAGTAGATACGAAAGATCGCCATACATCTCGCGCTGCCGATGCGCCCCCCACATCCCCCCTGCCATCCCCAAACGCATATGTGAACCAAGAAAGTCGTTCGCCTTTTCGGGCCTACCAGGCATCTTGACGAGAACCGTCCCGGCGGCAACGACCCAACTATCCAAAACGCACAATTGCGCCCCGCTCGGAATCCCGCTCAAACACCAAGAGCGCCCCTGACCATCGGCCACCGTGATACGTAACGGCGGAACCCCTGGCCCAGGCTCTACTACAGCGAGCACAGTCAGACCCTTCTCGTCTTCAACTTCTTTGACATTCCTACCAAGAGCCATATTCTCACAGCTAACCGCTCCGGCCACAGGCGCCACAACACAATAAGCAAACGGATCATAGCTCCCAATAAGCTGCCCCCCAGCAATCAACTCTCCGTCGTGGACATCCAGAACCGCTCCGTGCGGCAGCCGATGTTCTTCAGCGGCAGGTCCATACCCGGATTCAACCACTATTCGCGCGAAACGACTAGTCACCACGCAGCGTCCATCAGGATCCGTGACCCAGTCGAATCGATCGAAACGGACTCGACCCTCGGACTTTGCCCGAATGAACGGGCTCACCACACACGCGTCGAGGGGATCATGGGGCCCCCTACGTGACGACACGCGCTTTTCGTGAGCACGAAACGCCAGAATGCGGCGTAGGCTCAAAAGCCCGTAGTTTTTTGCCGCATAGCCCGTCTCTCCAACAGCCACGCCCCCATACAAACACCGAGCACAGACCCCTGTGGTCGCCTCACAGCCAAGGGGCGAACGCACCTCTACCTCCAGAGGCTCCGGGTCTATCGAAGCAACCCCCAGCATCTCTTCGACCGAGAAGGTGCCGCCGCCACGGCCAATATCGACGGGCTCGAAACTTCCCGGATCGCTCGACGCCTCCTTTCCAACCAGCAGCTCCACCTCCCCTGGCCCGATGATGGTTCCACGCGGCACCAAGAGTCGATGGGTCTGAGGATCACATACATCTGCACATATGATCCGCCCGAGAAGACGGTTCACATCATCTGCGCGCAAGACCCGCCCCGAGAAAGCGTCCGGCCGCACGAGCGGCGAGTCCGTCCAAATCGGAAGGCGTTCGACTTCGTACACGAAGCCTCGGTTGGTCCCACAGTCTGACATCGAAACTGCCAGAGGGCGAAAAACAGGCGCTAGCTTCTCGAAGAGGGTTGCCTCTGCCAGATGCTTCATATTTCTAACGAAGTAATCGTACGAATATTCGGAACATTCCCCAACCCGATTCACATAGTGAAACGCCTCTACATAGGGGTGAGATGCTCTTCGCATCACCCCTTCCAGAAAATACTCGACCGAGTCCAGGCCCTCCACCAGGTTTACAATCCGGTCTATGATCCGATAAGGCTCAAATTGGCCTCGTCCGAGAGCCCCGAGTGCCTTCACCACCTTATCCGCATCTCGTTCGGCACCGGACCTCCAGAGTGCGCTGAAGGGATTCCTCCACGCGCTTCGCTCGAGCAAGCCCTGGATCACAGCACGGTGAATCTCCTTATCAACGCTGGCACCAATGTCGTACAAAATGTTTCGGGCCTCGCCGGCGGTTATTATCCCCGCCCGTTGCTGCTTGATGATCCCCTCATAGCTCCGCTCACGGTCTCTCTGGAGCTCCGCCCGATTGGGCACGAACTTCCAGTCCTCCATGCAGATGGAGAAGCCAGAGCGATGCAAGGCTCGATCCGCCAGCGGAGCGAGACGCTCGAGAAAGACCAGCCGGGCCTCCTCTCCACCCCGCTCCGAGATTCGGTCCAGAAGTCGACTCAGCTCGTTCACGTCCAACGCGGCCCGGACGGGGGCGCAGGCCGGGGGCAGCAACTCGCATACGAGCTCGCGGCCCAAGGTGGTCTCGAAGAGTTCGCCGGCCGTGGCTCCCGCTTTGGCCCTCGCCGGCAGCCGGATGGGCGCCTGAAGGGTCAGGTCGCCCCGCACATGGGCCGACTCGGCGTGCTCGATGCAGGCGAAGACCGAGGCATCGCGCTCCGGCTCCCGGCGCATGCGGGTGAGCTGATAGACCCCGAGAACGAGCGAGGAGGTCAACCCGGGCTTCTGTGCTTCGCCGGAACCAGGGCTCAGATGACGGGCCGGTGACATCAACTCGAGCGCCTCGGCCCGGGCCTCGGCGGAGTAGAGCCGCCGCATGGTCAGCCCGGCGCCCGGATCCGCCCAGGTTCCGGCGTCGCCCAGCAGCTCGGCGGTGATGGGGTGAATCGAGGCCACCGACTCCGCGGCCAGGGTCGGCTTCAGGGCCAGGATTCGCTGAGCCGTGAATAGAGAGACCCCGGTGGCGATCACCACCTCGTCCTCTAGCAACCGACGGACCAGCCGGCGGGTACGCGGCGTGGGCCACCGTAGCATCTCCGCCGCCGCCTGGATGGACTCGGCCCAGCCTCGATCACGAACTTCAAGGATGGCTCGCATACCGAGCAACTCGCAGCCGAGCTCCCAAGGGAGCGCGAGCTCGCCCAGGGCCCGAGCCGAATCTCGCAACGGTAGCACCTCCAGGGGTCGCTCCCGCCGTGAGAGCTTGGCTCCGCACCGGACGCGGTAGGCCAGGAGCTCTCGGAGCACGTCGAAGAGCTCGTCGACCCGTCGCTGGACCCGAGCCCGCAGCGCGGTGAGCACGCCCCTCGACACGCCGCCCTCAACCGCCTCCCTCAGCCGATCGTTCACCTCGAGGACCCGTCGATAGTGTCGATCCAAAGACTCGCCGCTCAGGTCGGCGCGCTCCATGCTCGGCAGGACGGGGATCACGTCCACGAGCACCGTCGGCGAGCTAGCGCTCTCCAGGGGGAGGAGCCCTTCGCCGATCGCGTCATCCGCTTCGCGACCAGGCGAGGTGTGGCCTTCTCCCTCGACGCCCGCGGGGGTGGCAGCCGAACGAAGCTCCGACCAAAGGGAAGCGGCCGCGTCGGGCCCGGTGACACCCCGAAAGCCACCGGGGGCCTCGGCGTCACCGGAAGACGGGACCTCGTCGGCGGGGACGAGCGCGCCCTCGGCCAGGCCGGTCTCTCCGACCTCGAGCGCTCGAACCAGGTCCCCCTCGGCCAGGGCCCTCAACGCGGCGGCGTCGAACTCCAGTGACTGCCGCGGATGGGCTGAACCAGCCCGGAGCAGCTCCGGGTGAACGATCGAACCCGCCAGGTGAATATGACCCCACCGGTCGGCGCCTCCACCTCTCGAACTCTCGCTGCCCCGAGCGCCCCCGGCCGGAACGCCCACCGCGTCGCTGAGGCGCCCGTCGGGTGTCGTGACGAGCTCACCGGCGCTGCGCTCCAGGAGCTCGTCCGCGGATGCACAACGAATCGCGAACCGAACCCGATCCCCACCGGGTGCGCTGACCACCTCGTCAGACCTCATCCCTTCCTCATCCCGCCTCTGCCCCACGCTGCTCCCTCCCGACTGCCCATCACCGGACACACCTCGAGCCCGATGACCACGAGCTCACGAACCCCAAGGAGACCGCACCGAGGTCCCCCGATGGCCCCGGCCCAATCGCCGCCACGCTCGGGCGATGATAGGGCATCGACCTCCGCCCGTGACACTTTCCTGGCCGCATCGAGTGGACGAATAGACACCTTTTTCGCTGCACCCCATTCCGCCCCCCCTTCGCTCGCGGAATGCTCCCTAATGCGTCTTGTTTCTGGACGCACCTGCCTTCATTCCCAGCAGGGTCCAGCCGACCCCAAACCCGTCCCCGCTCCCAGCCCTCTTGGCTGGAGCCAGCGGACGGAAGGGGTGACGCGCGATCCGCTCCTCCACCGAAGCGCACGATCGCGCACCTAACGCCCCAGCCCAGAGCCACCGCGCCGCGCCTTCATCCAAACGATGTTGCCACGGCTCGGGGCCGGAGCACGCCCCCGGCCGAGCGCTCAGGCCCACCCCTGCCACCAGCCGCGACGCACCAGCCCTTGCCACGGCCCGCGACCGCCCTCAGGCTTCCTCGGCCCTGGGCACGCCCGGATCCACCGAGCCATCCGCGAGGATCAAGAAGAGCCCCGGCGGGGCCCCCGACGCACCGCCCACCCGAAGCTGCCCGACCCCTAAATGGGCCACCGAGAGCTCGCCCTCGCCGGTCAGACCGCTCTCGACCCCGCTCAAGAGGACGCGCTCGTCGCCCCCCACCCCGCTCAGGTAGAGCGCGACGGTCTCGGAGTCCGCCATCCGGGATGCGGGGGGCAAGCGAAGGAAAGCGGTCCAACGCCCACTCGCGCCCTCCCATTCGAGCAGCGCGCCGTCTTCTCCTGGTCCTGCGCTCCTTCCTGGCTTGCGGGGTTTTCGCTCACGGCTTCGCCCGCTTCCGCT
>CAZDQL010000145.1:0-11444 GCA_964507325.1 uncultured Planctomycetaceae bacterium
TCGCCGGCGGGGTGCCAGCGCGCGTAGCTCTCGCAGAGTCGCCCCTGGAGCGCGCGCGCGTCCTCCACCATGCTGCAACCGACGAAGACCACCGGCGCTTCGTAGCGGCTGCGCTCCTCGGGGGTGAGCTCCACCGGTCGCCGCCGCGCGGTGTTGGCCGCGAGCGGCGTGTACTCGACGTGCCGGAAACCCGCCTCCCGCCAGCTGGCCACGTTCCGGCGGCGGTAGGTGAAGAGGTGCGCCCGGTCGGTGGGGGCCTCGGGGGGACGCACGCGGTCGGTGGCGGGATCGATCTCCCACACCAGGAGCTCGCGGTCGAGGCGGTGGCAGAACTCCACCAGGCCGGAGGTGTAGTTGATCGACGCCACGAACTGGGGGTCGAAGCGCTGCACCGCGTGCTCCAGCTCCTCCAGGGACCAGCGCCGGATGTCGATCGGGAGCAGGGCGTAGCCCGCCTCGCGCAGGCAGTGGGACAGGTCGTCGACGAAGAGGGTTCCGACCGCCACCAGCGCGCGGCGCTCTCCCGGACCGCTCGCGAGGAGCCTCTGCTCCTCGGCGTAGACCTCGCCGAAGAAGGGGTGGGAGACGACCTGGAGACCGTCGGTCCGCCCGGCGAAGTCGAGCAGGTCCACGCCCAGCTTCAGCTCCAACCGTCCCGCCGCGATCTCCGCCGAGAAGTCGCGTAGCATCAGGGTCTGACGCAGGAGCCAGGGGTCGCGCTCCCAGGCGATCACGCGCCGCGCGCGGCGCTCGCAGAGCAAGTGCTCCAGTTGTTCGCCGAGCCCGATTCCCATCAGGAGGACTGGCCGCTCGAGGTCCAGCTCCCCCACGCTCGCGGAGAGCTCCTCCGGGGGGACGCTGAAGGGGACGAAGGCGCGGTGGTGGCGGTAGGAGCCGCTGCCATCCGCTGCGATGCGGATGTGATCGCCGTCCATCGGCAGGAGCACGCGCTCCGCCAGGGCGCGGTCGCGCGCCGCCAGCGCGCGCAGGTTAGCCCGCAGCTCGGGGGGGACGTGCTCGGCCGGTTCTGTAACCATGAGGACCTTCGGGGGCTGCTTTCGGCTGGATCGGCCGAGAGGTTGAGGCACCGACCGCTACCCCAGCCCTCGGGGAGCCGCGGGGGGGCAATTCCGGACTCGACCTCGATGCCGGAGCCGGGCTAGGCTCTGCGCGTGTCCGACTCTTCGATGAGGGAAGAACGCCGCGCGCAGCTCGAGAAGCTGCTCGAGGAGGCGATGCACGAGGCGCTCTTCGAGCACATGCGCGAGATCAGCTGGCGCAGGCGGGGGCGGCGCTACTACTACGACTCCACGCCTCCGACCAAGATCTGCGCCGCCGACGCGGAGCCCGACGGCTACGACTACCAGGTCAGTCTGCGCTTCGGCGTCTGGTTCCCCGAGGTCGCTCGCCTGGCGGAGGCGGTGCACGACCGGGGCCTGCCCGAGGTGGAGGAGTGCACCGTGCAGACCGGCCTCGACGAGCTCTGCGCACGAGGGGAGAGCGCCTGGTGGCCCCTGAAGAGCTCGCGCACCATCCCCGAGCTGGCGCAGCACCTGAGCTGGGGGTGGCGCACCTACGGGATCCCCTGGATCGAGGAGCACAGCGACCCGGAGCGCGCCCTGGCGACCCTGCTGGCGCGCGGGGACCGTTTCCCCGCGGCGGCTATGGCGCTCTACCTGGGAAGACGCGAGGAGGCCTCGCGTCTCTTGACCGAAGAGATCTTCGAGCGCCCCCTCGCCGCCGCCGGCCTCAAGGACTGGGGACGCAACCGGGGTCTGCTCTAGCGATACCTGAGCCACCATGCCCACCCCCTTCAGCGCGCTGACCGTACTCCTGCTCTCGCTGGCGGCGACCGCCCAGGACCCCCCCACCGCCGAGCCGACCCTGGGGCGCGAGCTGGCGGCCCGGGCCGGGGAGCTCACGGTGGAGTTCGCCGTGCTGGACGAGGTGCTGATCTGGCGCCACGGCCGCTCCCCGGCGGGGCGCTCGGCCCTGCGCCAGCTCCTCGATCTACGCGTCCTGGAGCAGCTGGCGGAAGAGGAGGGGATCGAGGTCAGTGCCGAGCAGTTGGGTCAGCGCTGGGACGAGCTCGACCGCCAGACGCGCGCCTCGGGGATCGAGGGGGGGCTGGAGGCGCTCCTGGCGGAGCGTGAGATCCGACCCGAGCTCTTCCGCCAGCACCTGCGGCTGGCGATCGTGCACGAGATCCTGACCCGCCGCGCCTTGGGCCTCGAGCCGGGCAGCCCCGTTAGCGCCGAGCAGCAGCAGTTGTGGCTCACCCGGGAGCTCGAGGGGCGCGAGTACGAAGAGTACCGCCACCCCTGGTCCGGCGGCGTCGTCGCCCGCTCCGGGGAACTGGCGATCGCGCGGGACGACTTCGCCACCTACCTGCGCACGATGATCCCCCAGGAGGAGGTGGTCGACGCCTGCTACCACCTGCTGCTCGGCGAAGAGGCGCTGCGGCGCATGCCCGACCTCGCCCCGACGGCGGTGTCGCAGGCGGTCGAGGAGGAGATCGGACGTCGCCGCGAGCTGGCGCAGGCCAATCCCCTCTACGAGGGGGTCGGCTACGAACGCCTGCTCGACGCCCAGGGGCTCTCGATCGAGGCGCTGCGCCACGACCCTTCGGTGCGTATCGCGGCCCTGTCGCACCTCTGGATCGACCGCTCCCACGACGACCAGGCCTTGCGCGAGGTCTACGGCCAGGAGCGCGAGTTCTTCGACGGCCTGTACGGCGAGGGGATCGAGCTCTTCGCCCTCTACAAGCGCATCTCCGACGAGACCGATCCGAGCTCGGTCGAGGAGACGCAAGCGGAGCTCACGCGCCTGCGGGCCGAGATGGAGGGCCTGGAGGACTTCAAGCGCCTGGCGGCGGAGCTCTCCGAGGACAGCACCTCCGCCGAGCAGGGGGGGCGTCTGGGAGTGGTGACCCGCGGCTCGATCAACATCCCCGCCACCATCCGCAGCGCCGCCTTCGAGGTGCTGGACGAGGCGCGCGGGCAGGAGCGCGACGGTCTCGCCGGCTCGATCCTGGGACCGCTACGGATCCAGGGGGGTGCCGTGCTCCTCTGCCTGGGGCAACGCCGGCCGCCTCCCACCTGGGAGGGGATGGCCAAGAACGTCCACCGCGAGCTGCGGCGGCGCTTCATCGAGGAGCTCTTGCCGCGCTCGGCGGTGACGACCTGGATGGATTCGCGCTAGCAGCGCGTCCCGCATAGGACTACTGCGGCAGACTGCCTCGCAGATGGGCCGCGGCTCTCAGATCGTCACCGGTCCACGGAGGGGGAATCTTCACCTCTCCGGGCATGCTGTAGAGCGCCGTCGTGCCCTTGACGCCATTCACGATCAGCTTGTATTCGGCGTTCCGAATCGCCTGCAAGTGCTTCCCAAAGGGAGGCGGGCCATTCGGGGCGAACTTCTCGACGTAGTTCAGTTTCCGCTCGCCGTCCGCTCCGCCGAAGATCGCCACCAGGCTGATCCCGTCGACTGTGTGGCTGTACGGGACCCCCGCGATCTCCGCAACTGTCGGAAACACGTCTACGATGCTGACCAGATCCTCGCTGATGGTGCCCCTGACCTCGTCTGCAATCCCAGGCCCGCAAACGATGAAGGGGATGTGGATACCTGTCTCCTTGACCCCGCCCTTACCACCTCCATCGATCCCTTGTCCAGCGTTGTTGTTGTCCCCCATCAGGAAGACCCAACCGCCATAGCCTTCGATCAAGCGGCCGATCTCCCCGTCGACGTACTCGAGCATTTCGATCTTCTGGGAGAAGGTGTCGCTGGCACTCCCCCCGGGAGGAGCGTGATAGGGAGAGTGTATGGCGTGGTAGGCCACGTAGCGCAGCGGCGCTCCGGACCTGAGAGCATCGTCCGTGGTGTCCCTGGTGGCATACTCGAATTCCGGTACGACCGATCCATCAATGGACTTCATCCAGCGCTCATAGCCATAGCCCCAGACACCATCGAGGTTGTACATGGCTCCGGCGTAGTGAGCGAATCCCTGGTCGTTGGGATTCCTCAGAGCGTGACCGACATGCCATTTGCCGAAGGCCTCGGCGTCCCCCTGCGGCAGGAGCTCTGCCAACGTGATCTCCTCCAGGGGCAGGCCGCTGTTCATCCCGTTTTGACCGATGTTCGATCCGACCCCCGTGCGCCAAGCGTGCCTCCCCGTGAGCAGCGCGGCTCGCGCTGGAGAGCAAACGGGATACCCCCACGCTTGGGTGAATCGAATCCCACGCGAGGCCAGGGCATCGATGTTGGGCTTGTGCGCAGCATTCCAAGTGGGGAAATCTGCATCGTCGAGGACGATGATCGTGATCGGAGCCTGGGTGTCGACCCGATCGTCCTGCGCGGCGAGCTCTGAGCTCGAGATCTGTGCCGTGGCTGCGGGCACCCCCCCCAGAACGAGCAGTGGAAGAGCAGGTGAAAGGGCTCGCAGTCGAGTCTCGTTTCTCATCGCCTCCGCTCCTCGTGCTCTCGCGTTTTCACCTTGCTTCCACCTCAGACCGCCTTGCCACCCCCCATCAGTCCTCTACTGGTGTCCTGCCCCGCGTACATTCCCCCGCGCAGTTCGCATCCGGTGCCAATGAATCCGAGGGGGCAGGAGAGTGGACGGAGGCCCCTGGAAGGCGGATCGAGGGCCGTATGTCTCTCACACCGGCCCCTTCCAGGAAAGGCGCATTCCACGGCGGGCAGTCTCGGATTCGTCAGCTGACAGAGAGTCCTCGGAGGGCACGCCGGTGCCTCTCGCGCGTGGCTCGCGGCAGGCGTGCCTCAATCGTAGTGGAGCACCACTTTCGGGTGGACGCAAGGGTGTCTCTAAGTGGACCGGCCTCGGGCTCCCACAGGGGGGCCGGGAAGCGGTCCCCGGGAAGCTCGCTCGCCGTGGAGTGACCCGAGGAGTGCTGGCTGCCCCCCCCCGGCGATTCCGGCTCGACACCGACGAGGGAGCCCGGCTACGCTCCCCCCCATGCTGATAGGCAAAGTCGTCGGCAGCGTCGTCGCCACCCGCAAGGACGAGAAGCTGGAGGGTCGCAAGCTGCTCGTCGTCCAGGTCCACTCCCACCACTGTGAGCCCCGCGAGCAGTACGTGGTGGCGGTCGACGCGGTCGGCGCGGGACCGGGGGACATGGTGATGTACGCCACCGGGTCGTCGGCGCGGCAGACCACCCTGACCGACGGGCGGCCCTGCGACGCGGCGATCATGGCGATCGTCGATTCCTGGGACCTGGACGGGGTCGACGTCTACCAGAAGTGGATCGAGGACTGAGACCGTGTACCTGGCCCGCATCATCGGACGGGTGGTCGCCACCACCCGCTATCAGCCGGGGCTCGAGGGGGTCAAGCTGCACTGGATCCAACCCCTCGACGAGGGGGGCGCGGCGAGTGGCGAGCCCCTGGTGGCCTGTTCCGCACTGGACGTGGGCCCGGGGGACTTCGTGCACTTCATCGACGGACGCGAGGCGGCCCTGGCCCTGCCCGATGAGACCTTCGTGCCGGTCGACGTCACCGTCACCGGGTACGTGGAGCAGGCGGTGATCGGCGCGCGGGACCTGGCGCGGCTGGAGGATTAGCGATGTTCCTGGCCCAGGTCATCGGGACGGTGGTCTCGCCGGTGCAGATCCCGATCCTCGAGGGACACAAGCTCCTGCTCCTGAGACCGATCTCCCCCCGGGGCGAGAACGGCCGTGTCCCGCGCCTCGGGATCGACGTGGTCGGGGCCGGGGTCGGTGACCGGGTGCTGGTGATGGACGAGGGCAACTCCGGCCGCCAGATCCTGGACGCCCCCGACGGGGCGGTGAAGACCGTGGTGGTGGGTTTCGTGGACTACATCGAGCTCGAGGGCGAGCTGGTCTACGACCACCGCGGATGTGCAGATGACGAAACGGCGGTGACCTGATGCAGACGCGCGGCTGGAGCGAGGAAGAGACACGCCTGCGCAAGGCGATCTGTCAGGTCGGCCGCCTCTGCTACGAGCGCGGCTACGTCGTCGGCGCCGACGGCAACATCAGTGCGCGCATGAGCGACGGGACGATCCTGGTCACGCCCACCGGCGCCATGAAGGGTTTTCTCGAGCCCCACCACCTGGCCCTGGTGGACGGGCGCGGCCAGTCGGTGGACGGCGGACCGCGTGCCTCGAGCGAGATCGGCATCCACCTGGTCGCCTACCAGGAGCGCCCCGACGTCAAGGCGCTCTGCCACGCCCACCCCCCCCACGCGGTGGCGATGACGATCGCCGAGATCGACCTGCAGATGCCCCTCATCCCCGAGGTGATCGTCACGATCGGTGGCATTCCCACCGCCCCCTTCGGCACCCCCGGAACCCCCGAGCTGCCGGAGACGATCCGCGAGATCGTGCGCTGTTCCGACGCGCTCCTGATGAAGAGCCACGGCTCGGTGACCTTGGGCACCAACCTGATGGAGGCCTACAAGAAGCTCGACATGCTCGAGCACACGGCCAAGATCCTGTGGCTGGCCCACGTGGCGCGCGGCGGGCTGGAGCCGCTGCCCCCGGAGACGGTGCGCAAGCTGCTTGAGACGCGGGCGATGCTGGGGATCTCGACCCTCAACACCCTGGAGAACCGCTGCGGGCAGTGACCGCCGCCGCGGCGCTCAAGCGGGGGCCACCGGCGACACGAAGTCGTGGGGCTTGACGGTCAGGATCGAGCAATCGACCCGGTCCAGGAGCCGCTCGGCGGTGTGCCCCAGGAGCAGTCCCGGCGTCGCGCCGTGGGAAACCGAGCCCATGACGAGCAGGTCGGGGGTCAGGTGCTCCACCGCCTCCCGGATCGCCAGGTGCGGGGCGTTGCGACCGAGGTGCACCACCGACTCGCCGTCGAACTCGGAGGCGGAGATGAGGTCGTCGATCGCCCGCTGGGCGCGGCCCTTGATCGCCTCCAGGCGCTCGGCGTACTCCTCCTCCGGGAGGTCGGAGGCCTCGAGCATCAGCTCGATCGGCACCTGGTAGGCGTGCACCACGTGCAGCCGGC
The DNA here is from genome assembly GCA_964507325.1 of uncultured Planctomycetaceae bacterium. Classification (GTDB taxonomy): domain Bacteria; phylum Planctomycetota; class UBA1135; order UBA1135; genus CAZDQL01. The sequence goes on from CAZDQL010000145.1 coordinate 6,993, forward strand.
AGTCGTGGTGCGCGGCGATGCGGGCCGCCAGCTCCAGGGCGCGGTCGCCGACCGGGGTCAGGTCGGTGGCGGCCATGACCAGCTTGTGGACCAGGTCGTGGCCCGGCTCGACGACCCAGACGGGGGCGGGGCACTTGCGGATCAACTTGACCGCCGCGCTCCCCATCTGGCGCCCCTCGGGGGTGGGCTCGGTGCGCTTGCCGACCACCACCAGCTGCGCCTCCTCCGCCAGGGCGGCGTGGGTCAGGGCCATCCAGGGGCGCTCCTCCACGACCCGCAGCTCGGCGGTGAGCCCGTCGAGCTGCGCCTCGCGCAGGGTGGCCTCCAGGAGCGCTCGCGCCTCCTCACCGAGGGGAGCGGGACCCTGCTCCCCCCAGGTCGAGTGCAGGAGCACCAGCTTCGAGCCGTAGGTCGACGCCCACCAGCGCGCCTGGTCGAGGGCCGCCCGACTTCCCCGGGTCAGCTCGGCTTGCTTGGGCCTGAGTTCCAGCCCGGCGAAGATCGTCTCGATGGCGCCCATGATGCCGTTCGAGCGAAAAAGCATAGGCCCCGCGGTAGGGGCTGTCCACGCCGAGCGAGGGGGGGATCAGACCTCGCGCCGGGCACGGGCGGCGCTGGTCTCGAGCTCTCTTCGCCTATCTTCGTAGCCGCTGCGCCCCATCAGGGCATAGGCGGCGATCTTGCCCCCCTCGACGCCCGGTTGGTCGAAGGCGTCGATCCGGTAGTGCTCCCCCATCACCGCCACGGCGATCTCCATCAGGGCCAGGTACTGACCGACGGTGTGCGCGGTGACGGAGGGGAAGTGGATGGTGACGTTGGGGCGACCGGCGTCGGTGAGCGCCACGCGGGTCCCCTCCCGCTCGGCGTGGAAGAGCTCGTTCAGGGTGCGCCCCCCGAGGTACGCCAGGGCGTCGCGGTCGCCGTAGACCTCGGGGATCTCGACCCGGTGGTCCGCCTGGTCGACCGCGAGCAGGGTGAACCACTTGTCGAAGGGGCCCTCGACGTAGAGCTGCACCTGGCTGTGCTGGTCGGTCACCCCCACCGCGCGCACCGGCGTGGGGCCCACGTGGACGACCGCGCCGTCCCGGTCGAGCCTCTTGCCGATCGACTCCGCCAGGAGCTGGGCGTACCAGTCCGCCAGGTCCGCCAGTCGGTGGCTGTAGCTGAAGGTGACCGCGACGTTCTTGGACTTGCGCGACTGCATCAGCCACTGGATGGCGGCGTAGAGCAGAGCCGGGTTCTCGAGGAACTCCTGGCTCCGGCAGCGGCGGTCCATCTCCGCCGCCCCCGCGGCCAGCCCCTGGACGTCGATGCCGAGTAGGGCCGAGGAGACCATCCCCACCGGCGAGAGCACGCTGAAGCGCCCCCCGACCCCGTCGGGGACCACGAAGGAGGTGTACCCCTCCTCCTCCACGATCGGCCGCAGGGTGCCCTTGGCGGCGTCGGTGGTGATCACCAGGTGGTCGCGGTGCCCCTCCTCCCCGAGGGCCTCCACCAGCCGCTGCCGGACGATCATGAACTGCGACATCGTCTCCGCGGTCGAGCCCGACTTGGAGATGACGTTGAAGAGGCAGGTGGTGGGATCGACCTGGTCGAGGAACTCGCCGATCAGGTCCGGGTCGACGTTGTCGAGCACGAAGAGGCGCGGCAGCCCGGTCGGGGGCGCCAGGTCGTGGTAGGGGCTGTTCAGGGCCCGGTGCAGCGCCCGGTTGCCGAGGGCGGAGCCGCCGATGCCGAGCACCACCACGTTCTCGAAGCGCCCCTTGACCCGGGCGGCGTACTCCTGGATCTGGGCCAGCACCTCCCTCTGGTAGGGCAGGTCGAGCCAGCGCAGGTCGCGCTCGCGCCGCCCCTGCACGGCGGTGAGAGCGGCCAGGGAGTCCTCCCGCAGGCCGAGGAGATCGTCGTCGGTCAGACCGTGGTCGGAGCCGGCGGCTGCGGCCATGACATCGGTGTAGTCGAGCCGGATGCGGTCCATGTCGGGGGGGAGTGCGGGGGAACGGGCGGGGGGAGGTCGAGATCAGTCGCGATTGCCCAGGAGGATCATGATGAAGTAGAGCAGCTGGGCAATGGCCAGCAATGCGGCGGCGACGTAGGTCATGGCGGCCGCACGCAGCACGCTCGACACCCCGCTCGCCTCCGCGTCGTTGGTGACGATCCCGGCCTGGGTGAGCACCGCCTTGGCGCGGTTCGAGGCGTCGAACTCCACCGGCAGGGTGACGATCTGGAAGAGGACGGTCACTCCGAAGAGGGCCACGCCGAGCATGGCCACTGCGCTGCCCAAGGCGGAGCTGGCCCCCCCGAGGAGCAGGCCCACGATGAAGATCCAGATCCACGCCCTGGATCCGAACGCGGTCACGGGGACCAAGCTCGAACGCAGACCCAGAGGCGCGTACTCCCTCACGTCCTGGATGGCGTGCCCCGCCTCGTGGGCAGCCACCGCGATCGAGGAGACGGAGCGCCCGTCGTAGACCTCGGGGGAGAGGCGCAGGGTCTTGGTGCGCGGGTCGTAGTGGTCGGTGAGCATCCCCCCGATACGCTCGATCTGCACCTGCGCCCCGCCGACGCGAGCCACCGCAGCGGCCGCCTCCGCTCCGGTCATCCCCGAGCGCACGCCGACGCGCGCGAAGCGGTTGATGGTGGTCTTCACCCGGATGGAGCACCAGGCGGCGAAGAGCATGAAGGGACCGACGAGGATCCAGACGAGGGGGTTGAAGAGCCAGGGGAAGATCATGATGAAGTGTTGGGGTGGAGCGACATTATTGGGATGCCGCCAGGGCCGATTCCAGGGGGTACGGCGAGGTCACTCCAGGGGCAGGAAGGAGACCTCCAGGTGCGGCATGTCGAAGGCCACGCGGAAGTGGCGCAGGAGGCCTCCTCCGACGTTCCCCAGGCTGCCGCGCGTGTTCAGCGCCCCCAATCCCGGGGGAAAGAAAGTGACAGTCACGTCCTCGAAGCGGCGCGGTCCGAGCTGGAAGTAGTCGATAGGTCCCCGCTCGACGCTACGCATCCCCCCCACGCCTATCATGGAGACCGTCTCCAGGTCGTCCCTGCCCTCGGTCAGGCCCAACTCGACGACCGCCGGTCCGTGGAAGGAAACGGTGTCGTCGGAGCCGGTATCCAACCGGAACCAACCGCGGCGGTCGCCCGCGAAGGAGCACTCGACGCAGGGGGTCGCGTGGTCGAGGGCCAGGGGAGAGGCCTCTGGCGGGGAGCTCCAACGCTCCGGATCGTGGATCCAGACGCGATGGTCGGCGGGAGCGATCACCACCACCGAGCGAGCGAAGACGTCGTAGCCGAGGACGCCGCCCAGCTCGACCCCGAGGTGCGGCTCAAGAGGGGCCAGGTCGTATTCGACCCAGGGCAGCCCCTTGAAGGTCGCCGGCCCGAGCTCGAGCTCAGTGCCCGCGCGGAAGCTGGCCAGGGTTGCTCCCCCCACCCCCACCACCGAGACCTCGCCGAAGCGGTCCAGACCGAGCTCGTCCGCCACCGCGGGGTCGATGCAGTTCATCCCCGCCCCCGAATCGAGCAGGAACCAACCCACGTCCTTCCCGTCGACGCGCGGGTGCACCAGGAGGTGTCCGGTGACCGCCGCCTTGGTCTCGGCCAGCTCCGGCGGGATCTCCGTGGAGAAGGTGACGTCCTGGGGGCGCGCGTCGATCGGCGCGTAGGGGTCGCGCAGGAAGGCGGGCGCCTTGCGCACCTCTTCGACGGTGTACGTCGAGACATCCCCACCGACACCGTGGACCCGCGTCGCGTGCGGCACCTGGAAGCCGTGGGGAGCGCGGTAGTCGTCGAACTCGAGCCTCACGACGCCTCCCGCCTCGTCGGACTCGAGCTCCGTGGGCAGCCAGGTCTCGCGCGCCACGAGGAGGGTCCCGGTCCAGGTGCCGTAGGCCAGGTGCAGGGCCAAGCGCTCGTCGTCGCTGCGCTCCTCGTCCACGCTCACCTCGACCCGGGGGTGTTCGGGGTCGAGCCACAGACCGAGCTCGGTCCACCCCCCTCCCAGGGCCGTGTCGCGGGAGAGGAGGGCCAGGGTGCGGGGCATGCCGGTGTGGTCGAGGGCCCAGACCACCTCCCCGTCGTGGGCCACGGTGGTGGGCAGCCGGGTGCGGTGGTCGGCGCGGAAGCGCCCGTCGGGGTCCATCAGGTTCACGAAGGTTCCCGGGAGGCCCTGCTCCTCGCAGCGACCGCGGATCTCCCAGCCGGCGGACCCGGCGGCCAGGGCGGGCCAGCCGAAGGCCTCGCGCACGTGGGCCAGTGCCTCCTGGACCGTCACCTCGGCGACGGAGCTGGGGGCGGTGACGGCGAGGAGGAGCAGGAGGCGCGCCGCGGCGCGCGCGAGGGTTCTCGATCCGGTGCTCATCTGGGGATCCTACGGCGGAGTCAGGGATGAGGGAACCGGCCTGAACTGCCCCCCTTCAGTGTGCTTCCCAGGACTCGGTACCAGCG
>CAZDQL010000146.1:0-11434 GCA_964507325.1 uncultured Planctomycetaceae bacterium
CCGTGGTGCACGAGTTGGCGCCGATCGGCGCGCAGGCGGGGCCTCTGCGCCCCGTGGAGCACCGAGCGGCGCCAACTCGTGCGCCACGGCGGATTGGGGGTGGGCTGGGGTGGGCGCTCGGGAATCCTCCGGGCTAGGATGCCCCGCTCCCCCATGCCTCCCCCCGCCCGAATCGGCATCCTGACCGTCTCCGACCGCGCCAGCCGCGGGGAGTACACCGACCTCGGCGGCCCCGCGATCCGCGACTACCTGGGCTGGGTCCTCACCAGCCCCTGGGAGGCGGTGGCGCGGGTGGCCCCCGACGAGCGGGAGGCGATCGCTGCGGCGCTGGTGGAGCTGGTGGACGCGGAGGGCTGCTCCCTGGTGGTCACCACCGGCGGGACAGGCCCCGCCCCGCGGGACGTGACGCCGGAGGCCACCCTGGACGTGTGCGAGAAGGTCTTGCCCGGCTTCGGCGAGCTGATGCGCACGGAGTCCCTCAAGGCGGTGCCCACCGCGATCCTCTCCCGCCAGACGGCGGGGGTGCGCGGCCGGGCCCTGATCGTCAACCTCCCCGGGCAGCCGAAGGCGATCGGGGAGTGCCTGGACGCGGTCTTCCCCGCCATCCCCTACTGCGTGGACCTGGTCGGGGGGGCGTACCTCACCACCGACGAGAAGCGGCTGGTCGCCTTCCGGCCGAAGGGCGCCAAGAAGTGAGCGGCGCCGTCACCCTGCCGCGCCTGGTGGCGCTGGTCCTGCTCCTGCTCCCCGCCTGCCGGGCCCCGGGGCGCGTCGCCGTCACCGACCGCGCCGGCGCCGCAGGCCCGCGGGTCCTGGCGGTCTTCGCCCACCCCGACGACGAGACGACGGTGGCGGCCACGCTCTACAAGACGACCCACTTCCTGGACGGCGCCTGCGACATCTGCCTGATCACCAACGGGGAGGGGGGCTTCAAGTACTCCACGTTGGCGGAGTCGATCTACGGGGTGGAGTTGACGGAGGAGGCGGTGGGGCGGGCGCACCTGCCGGAGATCCGGCGGCGGGAGTTCCTGGCCGGGTGCCGGCTGATGGGGATCCGGCGCGCGTTCTTCCTCGACCAGATCGACCACCGCTACAGCACCGACCCCCTCGAGGTCCTGGGGCCGGAGGCGCGGGTCTGGGACCTGGCGCAGGTGGAGGAGCGCGTGCGGCGCCTGCTGGAGGAGGGGGACTACGACTTCCTGCTGCTGATGGCACCCTCGGCGACCACCCACGGCCACCACCAGGCGGCGACGGTCCTCGCCCTGCGGGCGGCGGCGGCGCTGCCGCCGGAGCGGCGGCCCGCCTGCCTCGCAGTGGCGCTGGAGACGACCGAGAGGGGCGCGCCTCCCCCACCGAGCCCGACCGAGGGTTTTCCGATCACCGCCGTCACCCCCGACGCGGCGCTCCTCTTCGACCGCACCCAGGCCTTCGGCCACCGCGAGCGTCTCGACTACCGCATCCTGGCCAACTGGGTGATCGCCGAGCACAAGTCCCAGGGGACGATGCAGCTGGCGATGGGGCGCGCGGTGGCGGAGCACTACTTCCTCTTCGAGATCAGCCCGCCGGGGGCCCTGCGCGCCGCGCGGGAGTGGTTCGAGGCGCTGGCGCGACCCCAGTTCCCCACCAAGGTCTACGGCGCCAGCGCGGGCACCAACGCGGGAGGGTGAGGGTGAGCGGCCAGGCCCCCTCCGACCCCGGTCGCCTGCAGTCCCTCGACGCCCTGCGCGGCTTCGACATGCTGTGGATCGTCGGCGGCGCCGAGGTGCTGGCCGCGCTCGCCCTCGACCCCGGGGGGCGCTTCTTCGGGGCCCTCGAGGGCCAGACCCACCACGCGGCGTGGCACGGCTTCACGGGCTGGGACCTGATCTTCCCCCTCTTCCTCTTCCTGGCGGGGGTCTCGCTGCCCTTCTCCTTCGCCAAGCGCCGCGCGGCGGGGGCGGGCACGGGGGAGCTCGTGCGTCACGCCCTGCGCCGCGGCTTGACGCTGGTCCTCCTGGGCGCGGTCTACAACGGGCTGCTCGCCTTCGACTACGAGAGCCAGCGCTACGCCAGCGTGCTGGGCCGCATCGGCCTGGCCTGGATGTTCGGCGCCCTGATCGCCATCTGGGCCGGTCCCCGGGCGATCGGGGCGTGGATCGCCGCCCTCCTGCTCGCCTACTGGGCGGCGCTGGCGTGGATCCCGGTGCCGGGGCAGGGGGCGGCGTCCTTCGAGCCGGGCGCGACGCTCACGGATTGGATCGACCGCCAGCTCCTGCCCGGACGGCTGCACCGCGGGGTGCGCGACCCGGAGGGGATCCTGTCGACTGTGCCGGCGGTGGCCACGGCGCTGGCGGGGGTGCTGGCGGGGTACTGGTTGCGCGGCGCGGCACGTCCGGGGCGCAAGGCGCTGGTCCTGGCACTGGCGGGGGTCGCCTCCCTGGGGCTGGGAGTGCTCTGGGACCCGCTCTTCCCCGTCAACAAGAACCTCTGGTCGAGCTCCTTCGTGGCGGTCACGGCGGGGGCGAGCCTGCTCCTGCTGGCGCTCTTCTACTGGGTGATCGACGTGCGCGGCTGGCGCTCCTGGAGCGCCCCCCTGCGCGTCTTCGGGGCCAACGCCATCACGATCTACCTCCTGTACCGCTTCGTGGACTTCCGCGGGGTGACCGACCTGCTCTTCGAGGGGGGGAGCCCCACGCGATTGCACCCGGTCCTGCTGGCGGTGGCTCCCCTGGTGCTGGAGTGGGCGCTGCTCAGGTGGATGTATCGCCGGAGGATCTTCCTGAGGGTCTGAGGGTCGCTGGTCCACCTGCCGTCGGCACCAGTTCAGTCGTCGCGAAGGTCCGAGATGCTGGTCAGGGTCGCATCGAGGGTCTCCCTGTCGATATCCACCTGGAATGCGGCCCCAGGCTCATCGGCTCGCACCTCAATCGCAGGCTCAGTGGAAATCGCGGCTCTCCAAGAGGTCGCGGAACCCTCGAAGGTCAGGGAGAAGACGATCGTGAACTCGTACTGGCCCGGCTCGGCGACCCGGAAGGTGGCATGCCCGTGAGCCGATATCGGAACGACGGGCACTCCAACGAGCTTCTTGCGCTCGACACTGCGCCTCGAGCCGTCCGGATACCTCAGCTCTACGCGAGGCGATTCCGCCAGGGGACCCACGGTCTCGCGGTGGAGGTGTCCCTCGAAGTGACCCTTGATCCTCATCCCCGGGATTCCCTCATTCAAACGCTGCCAGCCCCCGGCGACGTCGACCTCGACGCGGATCGCCTCCACCAGCACGACGCGTTCACCGCGCCGGAGCCCGTGGAGGAAGGAAGGGACGAAGCCCGGCGCCACCACCCGGTGGACCTCACCGGCGTTCTCCAGGGGAACTTGAATCCACCCGGCCCCATCGGCCGCGTAACCGGTCACGCCCTCCTGGGAGCGCTCGACGAGCGTGACGGCGTCGGGAAGCGGCTCGCCGCGCTCGTCCACCACCTGGATGCGTAGCGCTCCGGTGGTGGGGTCGGGTGCCACTGCCTCTGGTTGATCCTCGAGCCGGGGGCCGTCATCCCCGAGCGCCGGTTCCCGGAAGCCGGGGGACGAGACGCTTCCCGACAACTCGCCCTGCCGGTCCGCCGAGGTCGCCCGCTCCAGGGCAAGCGATGGCGGCGCCTCTGGTGTCAGGTGACGGAGGGCGACCAGCGCCAGGGCCCCGACACCGAGGAACAGGACCATCCTGCGCACGGGCGCGAGGATACCCCCTGCGAGGGAAGCAGTCCCGACCCCGTCAGCTCTTCACCTCGAAGTCCGCGTCCACCGGCTCATCGTCGGAGGCGCTGCCCCCGTTCGTCGGACCGGAGGCTCCGCCGGAGGGATCGGCGCCCGCTTGCTGCCCTTGGGCCTGGCCCTCCGCCTGGGCGGACTCGTAGACCACCTGGCCGAGCTTCTGGAGCTTCTGCTGGAAGTTCCCCAGGGCGGCGTCGATCTTGGCCTTGTCGTCGCTCTTGGCCGCTTCCTCGAGCTCGGCGCGGGCGGTCTCGATCGCCTGGATGTCGTCGGCGTCGAGCTTGTCCTTGTGCTCCTCGAGCTGCTTGGCGCTCTCGTGCAGGATGTGGTCGGCCTGGTTCTTGGCATCGATCAGCTCGCGGCGACGCTGGTCCTCCTCGCGGTGCGCATCCGCCTCCTGACGCATCTTCTCCACGTCCTCCTCGGAGAGACCGGAGGAGGACTCGATGCGAATCGACTGCTCCTTGCCGGTGCCCTTGTCGAGGGCCTTGACGTGCAGGATGCCGTTGGCGTCCAGGTCGAAGGAGACCTCGATCTGGGGCATGCCGCGCGGCGCGGGGGGGATGTTGTCGAGCACGAACTTGCCCAAGAGGCGGTTGTCGTGCGCCATCTCGCGCTCCCCCTGGAAGACCTTGATCTCCACCGAGGGCTGGTTGTCCGCGGCGGTGGAGAAGACCTGGGTCTTGGCGGCGGGGATGGTGGTGTTGCGCTCCACCAGCTTGGTGAACACACCCCCCAGGGTCTCGATGCCCAGCGACAGGGGAGTGACGTCGAGCAACACCACGTCGGAGACGTCGCCCGCCAGGATGCCCCCCTGGATGGCGGCTCCGAGCGCCACCACCTCGTCGGGGTTGACGCCCTTGTTGGGCTCCTTGCCGAAGAACTCGGTCACCTTGGACTGCACCAGGGGGATGCGCGTCGAGCCCCCCACCAGGAGCACCTCGTCGATCTGCGACGGATCGAGCCCGGCGTCCTTGAGGGCGCTCTGGCAGGGCGCCATGGTGCGCTGCACCAGCGGGGCGATCAGGCTCTCGAACTTCTGACGGCTGAGGTTCTGCTGCAGGTGCTTCGGCCCGGAGGTGTCGGCGGTGATGAAGGGCAGGTTGATGTCGGTCGAGGTGCTGGAGCTGAGCTCGATCTTGGCCTTCTCGCAGGCCTCCTTCAGGCGCTGCAGGGCCATCGGGTCCTGGCGCACGTCGATGCCGGACTCGCTCTTGAAGGACTCCGCCACGAAGTCGATCAGGACCTCGTCCAGGTCGTCGCCCCCCAGGTGGGTGTCGCCGTTGGTGGCCAGCACCTCGAAGACGCCGTCCCCCACCTCGAGCACCGAGATGTCGAAGGTGCCGCCGCCGAAGTCGTAGACGGCGATCTTGCCCTCCTTCTTCTTGTCGAGGCCGAAGGCCAGGGTGGCCGCCGTGGGCTCGTTGATGATGCGCTCGACGGTCAGACCGGCGATGGTGCCCGCGTCCTTGGTGGCCTGGCGCTGGGAGTCGTTGAAGTAGGCGGGGACGGTGATCACCGCGCGCTCGATCTTCTCCCCGAGGTAGGCCTCGGCGGCCTCCTTCAGGTAGGCCAGCACCTTGGCGGAGAGCTCCGGCGGCGAGAACTGCTGGTCGTCGATGTCCACCTTGACCAGGTCGTTGGGACCTCCGGTGAGCGTGTAGGCGACCGTCTTCTCCTCCTCGTCCACCTCGTGGTGGCGACGGCCCATGAAGCGCTTGATCGAGGAGACGGTCTTGATGGGGTTGGTCACCGCCTGGCGCTTGGCGGGGGCGCCCACCAGGCGCGCGCCGTCGCTCCCGAAGGCGACCACCGAGGGGGTCGTGCGCGCCCCTTCCAGGTTGGTGATGACGATGGGCTCGCCGCCCTCCATGACCGCGACCACCGAGTTGGTGGTCCCCAGGTCGATACCGATGATCTTGCTCTTGCTCATGGCCTTGTTCGTTGCTGCCGCACCCGCGGCCGGGGCAGGTGAACAAACGCCGTGCCAGGGCTGTCAGCGGGCTGGAACGCCCCTGGAAAGGGGGTCGGGCTCGGGAGGGCTGCCAGCGTGGCAGCCGGGCGTGGGCCCCATCCGGCTGCCTGCCAAAGAGGCAGGTTCGCCCCCGGCCGGCAGGCTAGAGCCCGTACTCCTTGATCTTGCGGTAGAGGGTCCGCTCGCCGATCCCCAGCACCTGGGCGGTCTTGGCGCGGTTCCCCTGCATCAGCTCCAGGTTGGTGCGGATCAACTCCCGCTCAACGTCCGTGAGCGAGCGCCCCGCCAGGTCGTAGCCCCCGGCGGTGTCGCCGCTCCCCCCACCCTTGATCGACTCCGGCACGTCGTCGACGGTGAGCAGGTCCTCGCGGGCGAGCAGCACCATGTTCTCGATGGCGTTGCGCAGCTCGCGCACGTTCCCCGGCCAGCCGTAGCGCGCCAGCAGGGCGCGCGCCTCCGGGGTGATCCCGCCCACCGGACGCTCGTGCTCGGCGGCCAGCTCGGTCAGGAAGTGGTCGATCAGGAGCGGCAGGTCCCCCACCCGCTCCCTGAGCGGCGGCAGGTGCAGCGCCACCACCTGCAGGCGGAAGAGCAGGTCCTCGCGGAAGTCCCCGGCTTCCACCATCGCGCGCAGGTCGCGGTTGGTGGCGGCCACCAGGCGTACGTCCACCTTCTCCGGCTCGTTGCCGCCGACCTGGACCACCTCGCGGCTCTCCAGCACCCGCAAGAGCTTGGCCTGGGTCTGAAGCGGCATGTCCCCCACTTCGTCGAGGAAGAGGGTGCCGCGGTCGGCGTAGGCGATGCGCCCCACCTTGTCGCTGACCGCGCCGGTGAAGGCGCCCTTCTTGTGGCCGAAGAGCTCCGACTCAATCAGCCCCTCCGACAGGGCGGCGCAGTTGACGGCGACGAAGTTGTGCTCGGCGCGGCGCGAGTTGGCGTGGATGGCGCGCGCCACCAGCTCCTTGCCGGTGCCGCTCTCGCCGAGGATCAGGACCGTGGCGCTGGAGGTCGCCACCTGGCCCAGGATCTCGAAGACGCGCTGCATCTGGGGGGAGTGCCCCAGGATCCCCTCGAAGCCGAAGCGCTTGTCGAACTGGCGCCGGAGCTCGACGTTCTGGCGCTGCAGCTCGCGGTGCTCGCGGCGCAGGTAGCCCGTCTCCAGGGCGCGCCCCAGCTTGGAGCGCAGCTCCCCCAGGTTGACCGGCTTGGAGAGGTAGTCCTCGGCCCCTCCCTGGATCGCGTCGCGCGCGGTCTCCCAGGAGGCGTGGCCGGTGATCACCAGCACCACCGCCTCGGGACGACGCAGGCGCGACTCCGCCAGGACCTCGAGCCCGGAGACGTCGGGCATCTTGAGGTCGGTCAGGACCGCGTCCCAGGCGTGCGCGTCGAGCTCGGAGAGCGCTGCGCGCCCCGAGCCGGCCACGCGACAGGTGTAGCCGTCGATCTCCAGGGCGTCCGCCAGGGTCTCGGCGTGCCCCTCGTCGTCGTCGACGATCAGGATCGCCGCGCGGAGCTCGTCGGCTGCGCTCACCGGGGGACCTCCTCGCCGCTGTGCGCCGCGGCTTCCGAGCCTCCGGCGAGCTCCACCAGCAGCGGCAGTGCGATGGTGAAGCTCGTCCCGCGCCCCTCCTCGGAGACGACGTGCAGCGAGCCCTCGTGCTGCTGCACGATGCGCTGTACGGTGGCGAGTCCCAGCCCCGTCCCGCCCTTCTTGGTGGACCAGTAGAGCTCGAAGCAGCGCGACAACTGCTCCTCCGACATGCCCACCCCGGTGTCGGTGATCGAGAGCTCCGCCCGCGCGCCGACGCGCACCAGACGCACGATCAGCTCGCCCCCCCCCGGCATCGCCTGCTGGGCGTTGACCATCAGGTTGAGGATCGCCTGGCGGAAGGCGCCCTCGTCGAGCATCACCAGCGGCAACTGACTCGGCAACTCGACGTGCACGCGCACGTCGTGGGCTTCGTGCTCCGGCTCGCGGAAGGTCAGCGCGTCGCGCACCAGCGCCACCAGGTCGCCGGGGGCGCGGTTGATCTCGCCGCCGCGGGCGAAGCGCAGGAAGTCCTCCAGGATTCCCTCCAGGCGCACGATCTCGCGCTGCAGGGTGTGCACCCGCTTCAAGCTGCGCTTCTCGCGTGGAGTCGGCTCGCCGCCGCGGGTCCCGTCCCACTCCTCCTCGAGCAGGGTCAAGTTGATCGCCATGGTGGAGAGCGGATTCTTGATCTCGTGGGCCAATCCGGCGGCGAGGGTGGTGAGCAGGTCCTCCGGCTCCTCTCCCAGGTTGCTGTCGTCGCGCGGCTCTTCCATCGTCGGCTTGGGTTCCCCCACGGGGGCCGATAGGCTAACAGGGGAAGCGGTCGCTCCCCCTCCGCTTCCCCCCCGATGAGCCCCCCCCGCCTCTTCGAGCTCCCCGACGACCCGGCGGTGGCCCCCGAGGTGCTGGCCGGAGCGGCGGCGGCACTGGCGGAGGGTGGGGTGCTGGCTCTGCCCACCGAGACGGTGTACGGGCTGGCCGCGCGCGCGGACGACCCGGCGGCCCTCGAGCGGCTGGGCGCCATCAAGGGCAGCGCTGCGGCGCGACCCTTCACCTGGCACGTGGGGAAGCTGGCGCCGGTCCTGGCGAGTGAACCGCCGCTGGCGGGGCTGATCACCCGGCTGGCGGAGCGCTACTGGCCGGGGCCCTTGACCCTGGTCTTGGCCTGCGTCCCCCCCGGCCTCGAGCGGGTGGCGCGGGAGGGCTGGACCGGGGTGCGGCTGCCCGCCCACGCGGGGACGCGCGCGCTCTTGGCGAGCCTGGAGTTCCCCGTCGTCGCGACGAGCGCCAACCGCGCCGGCGGGGCGCCGCTGATCGACGCCGCGGCGGTGGCCGGGGAGTTCGGGGGGGAGCTGGCGGCCGTCCTCGACGGAGGCCCGTGCCGTCTGGGGGAGAGCTCGTCGGTCCTGGCGCTGGGTCCCGGTCGCTTCGAGCTCCTGCGGGAGGGGCTCTTCGACCTGGAGGAGCTCAAGCGCAGCGCCGGTTTGCGGGTGCTCTTCGTGTGCACCGGCAACACCTGCCGCAGCCCGATGGCGCAGGTCCTGGCGCAACGCCTCCTGGAGCAGCGCCTGGGGAGCTCCGACATCGCCGCCTTCGGCTTCGAGGTGAGCTCGGCGGGGGTGTGCGGCGGGGGGGGAACGCCCGCCACGGCCCACGCGGTGGCGGTGATGCGCGAGCGCGGCCTGGACCTCTCGGAGCACGGTTCCCGGGCGGCGATCGCGGAGGAGGTCGCGGCGGCGGACCGGGTCTACGGCCTGACGGGGGCACACTGCGGGGCGCTGGTGGAGATGCTGCCGCCGCGGGAGGGGGGGCACATCGCGCTCCTGGACGAGCTGGGCCGGGACGTGCCCGACCCGATCGGGGGGGACCGGGGGGTCTACCGGAGCTCGGCGGAGGTGATCGCGGCGGCCCTGGAGCCCCGGGTCGCGGAGTGGATCGACGGTCAGCCCCGGCGGGCCTGAGCGAGGCGTGAACCGCGGCGCTTGAGGGGCGTTCGGGGTTGGGCTCCCACCTCTTGCGACTTACTCTCAACGCACCATGCGTACCCTCGTCGGCCTCCTCGTAACGTCCACGTTCTTCACCGTCCCGGCGCTGGCCCAGGATCCCGCTCCCCAGGCGGCGCCCACCCAGCTCCCCCTCCCCTCCCTCAAGGAAGAGATCGACCTGTCGGTCCGCTGGCTGCGCAGTCGCCAGGACCGTCTCTCCGGGGCCTACGCTCCGCCGGGGGCGGCGACGATCGAGCCCACGGCGTTGGTGCTGCGCGCCCTGGCGAAGAGCCCGCGGCAGTACGTGCGGCGCGACGGCCCCTTCGTGTCGATGGCCCTCGACCATCTGATCGCCCATCAGGACGAGAGCGGTTGGATCGCGGCGGAGGACACCGACGGGGACGCGCGGCTGGCCCAGACGCGGGCGGCGGCGGCGGCGCTGTACCTGTACGTCGACCCGGCTTCCACCGCTGCGCTGGCGAAGGCGGTGGGTTGGCTCGGTGAGCAGGGGATTTCCGATCCGGCGGCGAGGGAGGGGCAGCCGGTCCGCGACCGGGAGCAAGCGGCGCGGCGCGCCGTCGAGCTGTTGGCGACGCGGTCGGAGGACGGTTCCTGGCGGGGGGAGGTGGTGGCGACGGCGGAGAACGTCCTCGAGCTCTCGGCCTACTACCCGCTCCTACGCGAGGCTTCGTCGCCGGCGCGTTCCGCGACGCGCCTGCCGCGGTTCACGGCCGCCGACCGCGAGGCGGTCGACGCGGCGATCCTGCGCGGCGCTCGCTTCCTGGTCGGCGCGGCGGAGGAGGGCAAGTGGGGTGCGCCTTCACGGCCCGACGCGGGGATCACGGCGATGGTGCTGGGGGCGCTACTGGCGGTGCCCGAGCCGCGTCCGGAGGAGATCCAGACGGTGATCGACGACGGCCTCGACTGGCTGGCGGGGCTGCAGCGGGAGGATGGCTCGATCCACCAGGGGATGCTGGCGAACTACGTCACGTCGGCGTCGATCCTGGCGCTCTCCGGTTCGTCCGACGAGGAGCACGCGCAGGTGGTCGAGCGGGCGCGCGGCTTCTTGGTGGCGCTGCAGGCGGACGAGGGGGAGGGGTACTCCCCGGACCACCCCTTCTACGGTGGAATCGGCTACGGCGGCGACGAGCGCCCCGACCTCTCCAACCTGCAGATGGCCCTCGAGGCGCTGGTCGCCTCGGGGCTGGACTCCGATCACGAGGCGTTCCAGCGTTCGCTGCGCTTCCTGGAGCGCTGCCAGAATCGCTCGGAGTCGAACGACCTGGTGATCGTCGGCGACGACGGGACGCGCATCGTCTCCGGGGACGACGGCGGGTCGGCCTACACGCCGGGGAGCTCCAAGGCGGGCTACGTCGAGCTGGAGGACGGGCGTCGGATTCCCCGCTCGTACGGGTCGATGACGTACGCGTTGTTGAAGGGGTACGTGTTCGCGGGGCTGGAGCGCGACGATCCGCGGGTCGAAGCGGCGTGGAAGTGGCTGCAGGAGCACTACACCCTGGACGTCAACCCGGGCTTCGAGCACGCGTCCGATCCGACGGCGCCCTATCAGGGTCTGTTCTATTACTTTCACTCGATGGCGCGCGCGCTGAACCTCTTCGGGGAGGACACGGTGGTGGATGCGCAGGGTGTGGCACACGCCTGGCGTGGGGAGCTGGCGGGGCGACTGATCGCGATGCAGAGCAAGCTGGATGGGTCGTGGGTGAACGAGAATGCGCCGCGGTGGTGGGAGGGGAATCCGGTGCTGGCGACGTCGTATGCGCTGCTGGCGTTGGAGCAGACGAAGGGGGCGGGGGAGTAGGGGCTCCCTCGCGGTCCGGACAGCGAGACGCGAGGGGGTGGGGCGGAGGGTTTCGGGGAGAGGGGGAGTCCCCCCCCAAACTCGAGGGGGTTCGGGGGGAGTTGGGGCGGTTTGGTGGTGCCCGCCAAGACGAGCGGAGCTCGCAAGAGTGCAACGGCGTTGGCAGGCGTACTCGGCAGATTCGCGGTCGTGTTGAGGCCCAACTCCCCCCGAAACTCGGAGGAGTCTCGGGGGGAGTTGGGGTTTGGACGGGGTGGAGGATTGGCGCGGGATTCCGTAACCGCCAAGCCCTTGGATCGTAGTAAGGGTGTGGCACCAAACCTCTTCTCAGGCGAGAGGTCTCGGGTTGCCGCGGGTTCGCAGTTGCGCGAGGGAGT
>CAZDQL010000147.1:0-10978 GCA_964507325.1 uncultured Planctomycetaceae bacterium
TCGAGCTGATCGAGAACTGCTCCGAGACCGGCGCGGCGGTGAGGGTCTCCCCGCTCGGGATCGTGCCGATGCAGAGCCAGTTGCGCGTCGAGATGCGGCAGGGCTTCTCCGATCTGACCGGAGACTCGATTTCGGCCTCCGTCTCGAACTTCGCGACGATGGAGTCGGTGGCTGCCGGTGGAGCCAACCCACTACACGCCGGAGTCACCAACCCCGAGGTCGACGACGTCAGGGAGCCCTTCATCCTCTCTGGCGACGCCTTGGGCTCCATGGAGGACACCGAGGCGGCCTTCACCGTCCCGGCCGCGAATTGGGGGGAAGGGCGCTTGGAGGCCTCCTTCGCCTTCGGCGGCACCGGCGGACCCGGGGGAGACTTCGATTGGCACCTCCCCCATGGGACCGAGATCGTGCTGGATACCGTCAGCGACACGATCGTCGGGGGCCCTGGGGGCGTCAACACCAAGACCCAGGCCGTGATCAACGGCCTCGTCGACATCCGCAATCTCTACGTCCCTCCGACCTCCAAGCTGCGCATCGTGGGGCCGAACACCTGCACCATCCTGGCCTCCGGGTGGGTGCGCGTGGAGGGGGAGATCACCGTCAACGGAGCGGACAGCAAGGGCGTGGGGACCCTGAACACGACCAACCAACCCGAGCCCGGGGCCTCCGGACAGGCCGGAGGGGGCAACGGGGGAACCGGTTCCTATCTCACCACCCAGTCCACCCCACGCGGCGGACCGGGGTACGGGGCCTTCAACCTCCCCAACCTCGGCGGCGAGGGGGGTGAGTCCAGCTACTCCGATGCAGACACGGACGCCCGTCGTGGCGCGGGCGGCGGTGGGGGTCGTCTGGGGGAGGACGTCTATCACTTCCACAACGACAGCGCGACCTCGATGATCCGCGTCCAATCGATCGTGGGTCTCGATGCCGAGCCCGGCGCCCCCGGTGGAAAGGAAGGCCTGGGAGCCGAATCCCAGTCGGTTCGCGCCCAGGGTGGCGCGATCGGCCCGGACCCCTTCTACGACGCCGACGAGAACAACAACTTCCTGGGGGTGATGCTCACGGTGAGCGGTGACGTCATCCACGGCGAGCTCGACGGCATGACCGCCGGATCAGGAGGAGGAGCCGGCGGGGACGCCGTCGAATCCGCGACCTTCCCCAATCTGCCCTTCGATCCGGCGGGCGACGAAAAGGGGTGTGGCGGCGGTGGTGGCGCGGGTGGTCTGCGCATCCTGGCCATCGGCGAGATCATCATCGGCAGCTCCGGCGGAGTCACGGGGCGCCTCAGCGCGGTGGGCGGCGACGGCGGCGGCGGCGAGAACCCCATGACCGGCGGCACGGGCCGCATCGGAGGCGGCTCCGGAGGCGGCTCCGGGGGGCACATCGTCCTCTCGAGCGCGGCGATCATCACCGTCTACGGTCAGGCAGACCCGGACATGGAGCCGGGCTTCTGGTACCGCGACGACCCCGCTGCCATCACCCACGCGGCGCGTCCGATCAGCGCGGTCGGCGGCCAGGGCGGCGCGGGCAACAACAACCGCGGTGGGGCGAACGAGAACGGTCCCACCAGGTGGTCTTGCGATTCGATCCCGATCTACTTCTTCGGTGGCTACACCGACGTGCCCAACCTGAACAAGAACTGCTTCAAAGCCATGCCGGACCACAGCCCAGACGAGGATTTCTGGGCCTTCGGCGCGGGTGGCGATGGCAGCCCCGGCATCATCCAGTTCCACGTCAACGATCCTGCCACGGACCTCACCTTCCCCGACGTGCCGGACCAGGCGAACAGCTACGTCGAGGGTCAGGACATCACTCACGTCTGTGCCCCTCCGCCCTTGGGGTGGAAGGAGCCCGGCGTGGCCCCCGACGTGATGATCCCCTTCTTCGGCCGCAACTCGATGGCCCAGTCGAAGTGGATCCCCCTCGGCCTGGCGCGCATCGACCCGGGGGGGTCGAACGACCAGGTGGTCCTGCGTTTCGAGGGCACCGACACCGCCTCCGGCGAGCTGCCCAACGACGGCAGCGGTTCGGTCGACCACTTGGCCGCGATCCTCGGGCCCGAGGTCATCACCAGCCCGACCTTCACGATCTCCCTCGACGCCTCCGGTCTGGCGGCCGGTGAGGAGATCTACGCCGAGAACCCCAACCTGACGGAGGGCTTCACGGTCAAGCTCGAGGACTCGGCCGACGCGGACAACTACCAGCACTACGTGATCGTGGCGGCCAGCTACGACTCGGGGCCCGACCGCTTCGTCTTCGATCTGGACACCTCAGGACCGAGTCCCCTCGAATTCAACGCGGGCGGCAACATCCAGGCCTACCTGATCCCCCACTACGTGCGAGTGGTCACCAACTCGGTCCTGGACTCCTACCCGACCGACACCGCGGTGCGCGTCTGGTTCGATGCCACCGTCCTGGATCCCCTGACCGATCTGCCTTCGGATGGCCTGGCACACGGCTTCACGGCGGACGTCGACGACCTGAACTCGGACACCTACGACTTCATCCGCTTCCGGGTGGAGTTCGACCTCGACACCGATACCAACGGGGTCGATCTGACCACCTACAGGCCGGCACTGGACTTCCTCCGCGTGCACTTCGACTGGGAGCCGTAGGCGCCCGAGGAGCGGGTAGGGGCACGCGAGCCGACCTGCCGCGACACAGCTGTCGCGCAGGGCGGGTGAACGGGTCCAGCGATCTTCGGGGCCCTCTCAGGGCGGGCTCCGGGGGAGCACCACAGACCGAACTGGACCGGGTAGTCGGCGGCCGTCATCCGCATGGGATCGCCATGCGGCAACCTCCGACGAGACAGGGGGTTGCGGGTGAGCCGAGTTTCTGCACCCTACGCCCCCCATGACCGCACCCTCCGGCAAGCGCTTCCCCCACTCGCTGGTGCTGATCTGCGCCATGATCCTGGCGGCCCAGGTGGCGACCTGGGTGTTGCCGGCGGGCGCCTACGAGCGCGTCGAGGTGGACGGCCGGATGAGCGTGGTGGCGGGCAGCTACCACGCCGTGCAGGCCGAGGCCCTGCCCCCCTGGCACTTCCTGCTGGCGATCTCGGAGGGCCTTGCAGCGGCGGCAGACGTCATCTTCCTGGTGTTCATCGTGGGCGCCTGCATCGCCGTGATCCGCGCCACCGGCGCCGTGGACGCCCTGATCGCGCGGGCCATCTCGCTGTTCGGTCATCGCCCGGCGCTACTGGTCGGGGGCATGCTCGTGCTGTTCGCCCTGGGCTCGTCGACGATCGGCATGGCCGAGGAGTACATGGCCTTCATCCCGATCCTGGTGACGATGTGCCTGGCCATGAGGATGGACGCGGTGGTGGCCGTGGGCATCGTCTACATCGGCGCGGGCGTGGGCTACGGCTGCGCCGCCCTGAACCCCTTCACGGTGATGATCGCCAAGTCCATCGCCGAGCAGCCGCCCTTCGCCGGCCAGTGGCTGCGCTGGGCCATCCTGCCGCTGTTCCTGGCGCTGGGGCTGCTGCACATCATGCGCTACGTGCGCCGCATCCGGGCCGACGCGCGGGCGTCCCACGTGGCGGACGTCGACTACTCCCAGGGCTACGAGATGGCCGCGGACGTGGTCCTCACGAAGAAGCGTCTGGTGATCCTGGGGTTGTTCGTGGCGGGCGTCCTGCTCTTCGTGTGGGGGGCCACGCAGCACGGCTGGTACCTGGTCGAGCTGAGCGCGGTGTTCCTGGGGCTCGCCCTGATCGCCGCGCTGATCGGCCGGCTGGGTCCGAGCGCCACCGCCGAGCGCTTCTGCCAGGGCGCCGCCGAGATGACCACCACGGCGCTGCTGATCGGCTTCGCCCGCACCATCCAGGTGGTGCTCGACGACGGGCAGGTGGCCGACACGGTGATCCACGCCATCGCCCAGCCCCTGGCCGAGGTCGGCCCCCAGATCGGGGCGGTGGGGATGTTCTGCGTGCAGAGCGTCTGCAACGTGTTCATCCCCTCGGGCTCGGGGCAGGCCTACGTGACCATGCCGGTGATGGTGCCCCTGGCCGACCTCTCGGGCATCAGCCGCGAGACCGCCGTGCTGGCCTACCAGTTCGGGGACGGCTTCACCAACATGATCGTCCCGACCAACGCTCTGCTGATGGGCATGCTGGCGCTCGGGCGCATCCCGTACGGAGGCTGGCTGCGCTTCCTGGCGCCCTTCATGCTCCAGGTCTTCGTGTTGGCTGCGCTGGTCCTGGTGCTGGCGGTGCAACTCGGGTTCTGAGCGCCAGCCCGAAGAGCGCAAGAACTCGGTCGACGGCAACTCCAGCCCGGCGAGTGGACTGAGTTGTTGGACCCTTTGGCCTCGGTGATCGGACTTCGAATCCGCGGTCGCTCGAGAAGGCGGGGAGGTTCAGCGTGCCCAGGCGCCCGGAATGCACCAGCGTAGACCCGATTCCCGGTCGCTCGCACCACTCCAACGGCCTCTGGTGGGCTTGCGGGACCCCGCACCATGGGCCCCGACTCCAGTGGAGCGTGGGTCTGGAAGCCGCCAACCCAGTTGCACGACTTCTCCACTTGTAGGCTGGCTTCCGCATCCCATCTACCCGCCGAGCCTAGCTCCTCCCGCCTTCCCCGAGACAGAAGAGTGAACTACGCCATGGACGCAGTGAATCGCCGAGGAAGTTCCAATTGCATTCTTGCGGCGCCGCTGAAGCCCTCCCTCATATCCCGGCTCTTCGCGCCTTCTCTGCTGCTCATTGCGGCGCTGCTCGCGACGGCATCGACCGGCCGGGCCGGCACGCTCTACGCGATCGGACAGGTGCTCGACGAGGTGTACGTGATCGACACCACGACCGGGAGTGCGTCGCTGGTCGGCGTCCTACCGCCGATCGAACCGATGTGTGGGATCGCCTTCGATGACGCGGGAGTCCTGCACGGCACCACCTGGAGCTCCGTGGACGACATGGAGCTGTGGCAGCTCGACCCATGGGCGGCGACGGCCGTCATGGTCGGAGTCAGTGCGGGCCCAAGCCTCGAGGGTTCTCTCGCGTACGACCCGGCCACGGACCGCTTCTACGCGGTCAGGCAGGAATGGGGTACTACGACCCAGGAGCTCATCTGGATCGATCCCGACACGGGTGTGGCGACGCTGGTCGGCTTCCTCGGCCTCGGCCTCCAAACCGACATCAGCGGGTTGACCTTCCTGCCCGACGGCACGCTGGTCGCCTACGATCCTCGGGGCTCACTCCCGAGCCGGCTGCTCGAGATCGACAAGACGACCGCAGCCGTCACCGTGATCGGCGACATCGGCGACGTCGACTCGGGTTCCTCCCAGGGCGGCCTGGCCTACGACGCCGACACCGACACGCTCTACATGAGCAACACGGCAGAGCTCTGGTCGATCGATCCCGCCACCGGCGCAGGAACTCTCATCGGTCCACACGGGATCGTCGACCAGATCGACGGGCTCAGCGTGCTACCCGACCCGTGTCTGATCGGGATTGACCTCACGAGCACGCTCTTCGACATCGATCCGGTGAGCGGAGCCGGCACGACCCCGCGCTTCCTGGGCGAATCGAAGTTCGGCGGGTTGGCGATGAACGAGTTTGGGGAGCTCTTCGGCACGCGCACGGCTCCGATCCCCGAGCTGTACTCGATCGACCCCTCGACGGGTACCGCCACCTTGATCGGTCCGCTCGGTATCCTCCACGAGGAGGGCGGACTCGACTTCGATCCTGGTTCGGGCGAGCTGTTCGGCGTCGGCGGCGTCAGCGAGCTCTTCCAGATCGACACGACGACCGGCGCGGCGACGATCGTGGGTACCCTCGAGGACGAGTTCGGTGACCCGATCGATCCATCCGCGATGGCCTTCGATGACGTGGGCACGCTGTTCGTGCTGAAGGCCGCGTCGGTTCCGCCGGAGATCTACCAGGTCGATCCGGTGGATGGGACGGTGCTCGCGCGGGTTCCACTTCCAGGTTTGCCGTTGGCCTTTCACGGCGGCATGGACTTCGAGGACACCACGGGCGAGCTGTTCCTCTCGTACGGGAGCGTGCTCTATCGCGCCAATCCGTACACGGGCGCGACGATTCTCATGGGTCCGACGCCGGCGATGAGCGCGCTCGAGGTCACCGGCGCGTGCGATCTGCCTATCCGCGCGAGGCGGTCACGACCCCCCAGGGTGTGGATCTGGTAGCCGCCAACCCCGTGGGGTCTGGGAACGCGGTCGAGGCGCCAGGAGCCGGCAGCCGCTACTGTCCATGCCGCGCTGGTCGACCGACCTTCTGGAGGCCACCGAGCGCCCCACGAGCTTGGAGCGTCTATCCTCCGTCGTCGCCGGCACCGATGGTCGGGGTGAATGGGACGGCGTCCAGCTCTCCTTCATACTCCAGGGCGATCACGCTGACGTGCGGATCGGGAGCCCGGGAGGGCAGCTGGATGCGGATCAGGCCCTCCTCCGGGTTGCTCACCGCCAGTTCGGCGGACGGGTCGGCCAGCAACCGGGCCCGGCGGATCTCGTTGCTGACGCCCGGGAGATCGACCGTGCCGGTCTGCGGCCAGTCGTAGACGTGGTAGTAGAGCGTCTTGGCGGATGGCTTGTGGGTCAGTCGACCGTTCGGCAGCGTCCCGACCGGGCTCCTGGTCGTCCCGTAGATCGCTTCCCCGTTCACCCGCAGCCAGGCGCCCATCGCGGCCAGGCGTTCGTTCTCGAAGCGCGCCAGGGTGCCGTCCGCCTTCGGCCCGAGGTTGAACTCGACGTTGCCGTTCTCGGCGACCACGTCGACCACCATGCGCAGCGTGTCACGGATGCTGAGGATGTTGTCCGGGTGCTCGTTGCGGTTGTAGCCGTAGCTGTTGCCGAAGCCGCGCCACATCGCCCACGGCTTGGCGCGGTCGATGTTGGCGTGGTACTCGACGTGGTAGAAGTCGCCGTACACCCCCCGCGTGTCGGAGACCCCTTCCTTCTTCTGACCGAAGCGGTCGTTGACGACGACCTCCTGGCCCCGCTGCGCCGCCTGGTTGTAGTAGTAGGCCACGAGCTGTCGGGCCCGCCAGTAGGGGTAGCCGTGGTCCCACTCCCCGTCGAAGCACAAGTAGTCGGGGTGGTACGCGTCGATCAGCTCCTTGATCTGCGGCAGCATGAAGTCGTCGACGTACTCGTTCGCCACGCCGTCGCCGTCCTCGTCGTGCAGGGGCTTGATCCCCTCGTAGCCCGACAGGTCTTCCTCGCCCCGGTAGATCGGATTGAACCACTCGTAGAACGAGTAGTAGAAGCCGATGCGGAGGCCGTTCGCCCGCGCCGCGTCGGTGAGCTCGCGCAACAGGTCGCGCTGGGGCCCCATCTTGGCGGCGTTGCGGTCGGTGTACTTCGTGTCCCAGAGACAGAACCCGTCGTGGTGCTTCGACGTGATGAAGAAGTACCGCACGCCGGCGTCCTTGAAGCGCTTCATCAGCCGGTCGGCGTCGAAGTCCTTCGCGAAGAACCCGTCCACCTCTCCGGTGACGAGGTTCTGCGTGCCATCGATGAACTCGTCGTAGTGGACGCCGCCGTAGGTGTCCCGGTGATAGTCCTGCACGGCCTGGTTGCTCTGCATCCACTGCCAGTACCACTCGGCGTAGGCGACTCCGTAGGGGGTGTCCTTGCGAGGTGTCCAGCCGGGCACGGCGTAGGGGCCCCAATGGGCGCTCAGGCCGATCTTGTCGTGTTGGAACCACGCCGGTAGGGGGTGGGTGGTGAGCGAGGCCCAGCTCGGCCGGTACGGCCCCGCCTCGATCGTCTCGGCGAGCAAGGGATGGAGCTCGCCTATCGGCGGGTCCTCGGTGGGCAGGTCGCCCTGCGACCACGCCGAGGCGGCGAGAAGGAAGCTGATGGCCGGGATCCCGAGAGCGAGTGAGCGACGTTGCATGGGATCTACCGGGGGGGTGTAGTGGTCCAGCGACTTTCGGGCCAGCGGTTGGGTTCACCTGTCGTTTCTGGGGTTCAGGATAGGCTGGACTGCCCACCTCGGCGCGGCCTTCTTCCCGGGGGGCCCACCGGCCAGCCCGGGGCAGCAGCGAGCTCCCCGCACGACCGAGACGGGGGGCGCGAAGCGACCCCTGCTGGGATCCAGCACGCGATCTCCCCCGCTCCGAGCCGGACCGCCTGTCGGACATGGGGGGACATGGCGCCGGCATGAGGGCGAGCTTCCCAAGCTGAGGGCCGTGGGTTCGAGTCCCATCGCCCGGTCCACGTAAGCCTGGTCTGGGGCGGGAGTTAGGGGCGCGGCCTTCGATGCCCGATTCGGTCAGCGGCGGTCTTGTGCCACTTTGGTGTCGCTTTCGTGCGGCCTCGCTGCATAATCCCCCGCTGCTGGCCCCTCGCACCGGCATCCGAGCAACGCTCCTCTCCCGGGTCATTCTGCCCGAACGGAGGAGCGTCGCGTCCGAGCCGCCCACTCCGGGTAGCTCATGCAACCACTGACACTGATGATCCGCGACTTCGAGCCTTCCGTTGATCTGGACAGGTAACTGAGCGCAGACAACGACAAGGACTCAACACGAATGGGAACTCGACTCTACATCGGCAACTTGTCCTGGGACACCACCGAGGACACCCTGATGGCCGCGCTCACCGAGAATGGCCGCACCGTCAAGGAAGTACACATCGTCACCGACCGCGACACCGGCCGCCCGCGCGGTTTCGCCTTCGCTGAATTCAACAACCAGGCCGATGCGCAGTCCGCCATCGCCGACCTCAACGGTAAGGACCTCGACGGTCGCCAGCTCCGGGTGAACGAAGCCGAGGAGCGCAAGCCTCGCTCCGGCGGCGGGCGTGGTGGCTACGGCGGCGGAGGCCGCGGCGGCGACCGCTGGTAGGCCCTGCGCTGAAGGACACTCCAAGACTTGATGAGCAGGCCCTCGGGATCATCCGGGGGCCTGCTTCGACACACTACGGGCGCTGCGGGCCGCTCCCCCTCAGGCGAGTGTTCCGCGCCCACGGACCTGGCGAGAAGCAGTGCAGACGAAGAGGACGGAAAGCGTGGCCAGCATCATTGGACTATTCGAGATCGCGTGCCGGGACGGGGTGGAGCTGAGGCAGTTCTACGAACGGCTCTTCGACTGGCGCTTCACGCAACCGGACGAGGCGGGGTACAGCCAGATCGACCGTGGAACGCAGAACGGGATCCACGGCATGCTGCACGAAGAGCAGCATGGGCCGATCGAGACCCTGATCTACGTGCGGGTGCCGGACTTGCAGCAGGCCCTGGATGCGGCCGAGCGACTCGGGGGGAAGACGATCCTGCCGCCGACGACCACGGTGGGGTCGCGTAGGGTCGCGCAGTTCGAGGATCCCGAGGGGAACATCATCGGGTTGGTGCAGGGCTGAGGTGACCGCTGGCGGGGAGGTCGCGGTCGGCCGATTCGTTGGACCCTACGGGGTAGAAGACACCCTATCCCGTTGTCACCCCCGGGCTTCCGGCATCGTTGGCGACGTCCGAGGACCGCTGGACCAGTACACCAGACCCCAACGTCCGGATTGAGCCCGATTCGGGGGACAGGCCTGTGCACCCAGTCTCGCCGCCGACTTCGCAGTCAGTCTCCTTCTCTGGGAGGAGGAGGCACCAGGATTCGCTGGCCGCCGAACCAGATCTCGTCGATCCCGGTTGGCGACACGAAGCACTGCACCCACATCGGCTCGACCCGCTCGCCCCGATCGCGCGGGGCGCCTTCCGACCGCACGCGGAATACGTCCAAGCTGAGAAGGAGTATCTGTGGATTGATGCCCTGCGGGACCCTTGGGCGGAGTCGCGCCTGCCACCCGCAAGGAATGCCCTCGACTGGGACCTCCAGCCACGTCGGGCTTGAACGGTCCTGGGACTGCATCCACCGGGCGCTGCCCCACTTGACTTGGGCTCGGCGCCGGCCATTCCCCCACTCCACCTCCACCGTGGAAGGCTCTTCAGGCCGGGTCACTTCCTCCTTCTCCGATGCCCGGCATCCCGACGCTGCCACAGCAAGCAGGATCCATGCGAATCGTCGCGGGCTACGCCATCGCCGCTCCATTGCCTGTTTCCTCCGCCGCAGCACCCTCAGCGTAACTCCGGCTCCTCTCGTGCGCCACGATTGCGCGTGGACGGGCTGAGCGTGCCGAGGGGACTCTGTAACCGATGCGTGCATCCGATTCCGAACACCCCTCCTACTGTGCATCGAGCAGCTTCGCGCGCACGTGCCTCGTTTGCCCGTCCTGTTCTCGATCGGAATCGACAGGGCTTGACCGCCCATACCGTGGATCCCGAGCACGCCGTGGCCAGCCTCGATCCAGCAGCCTCCGCAGCAACGGGGAGTTCTGAGTAGGCCGGCTTCCCACATCGTACGGCATCGAGGCCTCAAACCATGCACCAATGCACAGCGGCTTGCAAGGCGGTCTTGCGCCTGCCGCGCTCGATGCTACAGTCGACGCCGAGCCACCAGTGTCTGGAGCGTAGGGGATTCCAGGTAGCGAGAGGAGGAGTCATGAAATACATGATCGTTCCCACAAGTCCGATCGAAGAGCAGGTGATGCAGGCGCCGGGCTTTCCCTTTCCGCTCTTCGACACGTTGCTGCCCCTGATTCAGAGTCACGCCATTGTAGCCGCCGTTCGTATGGGCCTCTTCCGCGCGATCGGAGACGAAACTCGAACGGTTGAAGCCATTGCCGACACGCTGTCTCTTGACTCGGAGTGTCTGGAGTTGATTCTCCGCGTCCTTGTGTGTGCCGGCTACGTCACTCGTGAAGATGCCGGTTATTGCCTCAGTGAAATGACCAAGGCGACCCTTCTCCCATCCAGCCCCGTTCCATTGCGTTCCTCAGTAGAGTGGAACAACTTGACCTGGGAGTGTTTGGGGGAGCTCGAAGAGGTCGCCAGAACCGGCGAGGGAGTAGATGCGCACAAGACCATCGGAGCGTCCCCGAACTGGGCGATCTACCAAAGAGCGATGCTGGAGCACGCACATACTGACCTTCCCCCGGGAAAGTGGACACCCAATCTGCGCGGAAGCGCAAGGATGTC
>CAZDQL010000148.1:0-10586 GCA_964507325.1 uncultured Planctomycetaceae bacterium
GGCTAGAGCGCTGGATCAGTCGTCCCTGAGCAGGGGATGGCTCAGGCAGTGCGGCCCGCCGCGGGCTCGCGAGATCTCGTTGCTCGGCAGCAGGATGCAGACGCGCCGGCGAGCGGCGAGGTCCACCTCTCCCTTGCCGAGCAGCAGGTCCTTGGCGCGCAGGATCTCGAAGCCGTGCTTGGAGAGCTCCTCGACCGTCCTCAGGTTGCGGTCGTAGAGGGCGATCACCCCCGGCGCCAGCGCCAGGCAGTTGGCGCCGTCGGTCCACTGCTCGCGTTGCTGGACCACGCTGTCCTCGCCGCCGCAGGGGATCGGCTGCAGGTCGACGCCCTTGCCGGAGAGGACCGACAGGAGCTCCCCCCGGTCCACGGCGTGCGGCTCCTCGGCGTGCAGGTCGAACTCGAAGACGCGCGCCCGCTCCAGGCCGCCGGCGCAGATCACCGGCGCGTGCACCAGACACGCGTCGCGGTCGACCAGCGTGAAGAGGGTGTCCAGGTGCATGTACGCCCGCCGTCGCGGCAGCTCGACCACCAGGAGGCTGCGCGGTCCCGGCTCGCGTCGCGCCAGGGCCCGCGCCAGGCGCAGGATGCCGACGCGGTTGGTGCACTCCGACTCGCCGACGGCGATCACGTCGGGGGAGAGGACCAGGAGATCCCCCCCCTCGAGGCGCGGCCGTTCAGCCCCCAGGAAGAGGGTTTGTCCCTGCTCTGCTTCCAGTGGATCCAGCAGGACTTCGACGCCGGTGAACGCGGGGTGGAAGCGGAAGATCGTGCGCGCCAGGAGCGCCTCGCGGTAGCGCGCCGGGGTGGCCATCGACGCGAAGACGACCCCGCCGCCGAGCACGATCTGCGGGTCGCGCTGGAAGCACCAGTTGGGGAGCGGGGGCAGCTCGAAGAGTTCGTCGACCTCGATCCCCCGGTGGCCCGGGGCGAAGCGCACCCCCTCCACCAGGTGGCGGGTGAGCTGCGACGCGTCCGCCTCCCGCAGGGTGGCGCGCAGGGGGATCGGCACCTGGTCCTCCAGCAGGCCCAGGAGCCAGTCGCGCGCCCCTTCCTGCTCGAGAGCCTCCCCCAGGAGCTCCCGCGCCTCGAAGACCTCGATGCCGAGCAATTGCAGCACCCGCCGGAAGCAGGCGTGCTCCTCCCGCGCCCGGTCGCCGTAGAGGATGTCGTCGAAGAGCAACTCCTCCATCATCGCCGGGACCATGCGGTCCACCTCCGGCCCCGGCTCGTGCACGAGCACGCGCCGCAGGCGACCGACCTCGGATCTCACGCCCAGCATCCCGGGAGGGTACGGGGGGACGCGGCGCCGGCGCAATCTCGATCGTCGCTCGGCCGCCGGGGCTCTACACTGGTCGCGCCCATGCTCCTCCGTCGCATCCTCCTCTCCGTCGCCAGCCTGGCCGTGGCCTGGCTCGCCATCGAGCTCTGGTTCGCCTCGAACGCTCCCGGCGGCGGGGGCTCGGGCGACGCCGCGCGGCGGTCGACCTTCGAGCCGACCGCCGAGCTGCTGGAGCGCTGGGAGCGGCGGCTACGGAGACTGCGCAAGCTGGCGTCCGGTGAAGTCCAGCCCAAGGCCAAACGCCTGGTCGGGTTCTCGCAGCGCTACGGGTGGACCAACGCCACGAGCGCGCAGGGGGTCCTCAACGGGGACCGCATCACCCTGAGCTCGATCGGCGCCCGGGGAGCGCGGGAGGTGGGCGAGGAGCCGCCCTCCGGCGTGCTGCGGGTGGCGTGCTACGGGGAGTCCTTCACCTTCTGCACCGAGGTCGACGACGGCGAGGACTGGCCCGCCCAGCTCGATGTCGCGGCCGACGGCCGGCTCGAGGTGCTCAACATGGGGGTCATGGGCTGGGGGACCGATCAGGCGCTGCTGCGCTTCCGCGACACCCACGCAGAGCTGCGCTCCCAGGTGGTCCTGATGGGGATCATGTCGGAGAACATCCAGCGCAACGTGAACCGGCTGGTGTCGGTGCGGGCGCCGGCGGAGCTGACCCCGTTGGTCAAGCCGCGCTTCCTCCTGGAGGAGGGTGGGCTGCGCTTGCTCCCGCACCCCTACGAGACCGAGATCGAGGTCTACGAGGCCGCCGTCGGCGGGACCTTGGGCTACGACCTCGCTGAGCACGAGTGGCTGGCCGAGTTCGACGCGGGCTCGGGGTGGTCGCACGTGGCGGACGCGCTGCGCATCAAGCGCGAGCGCGCGCGGCGGGGGAAGTGGTGGTTGCAGTGGAAGGAGACCGATGGCGAGCCCTTCCGAGTGACGGTGGCCTTGCTCGAGGCCTTCCACCGCGAGGCGCTGGACGAGGGGGTCCTGCTGGCGGGCGTGGTCGTGTTTCCGTCGATCGCCGACGTCGGCAGCCCCGACCGCGAGCTGGTCACCTTGCACGCGGCCCTCGACCGGCGCGCCATTCCCTACGTCGACCTCTACGGGCTGATCCGCGATCGCCTCGCCAGGGGAGAGGAGACTTACGGGAAGGCCCACTTGACCCCCGGCGCCAACGGCGAGGTGGCGCGGGCGGTCCTGGAGTGGGTGGAGGGGGAGCTCGGTCTGTAGACCGGGGATCAGCGCGCTGTGAGGGGGACGGCGATCTTCCGTTCCATGTCGGACCCGTCGTCCTCGGCGATCTCGAACTCACCCACCCCGTCCCAGCCGAGGTGGCCGTCGCGAACCTCGATGCGGTAGCGCCCCGGCAGCAGGTGGACGGGGAGTCCTCCGCCGACCAGATCGATGCCGACCGATCCTCCCTCGTGCACCAGCACGCCCTCGGGACGCAGGATGCGATAGTTGATGGCGCGCCGGTACGGCTCCTCCGTCAGCTCGGGGAGCGCGAGGAGCAGATGGGTCGCGGGAACCGGGACACAGGCGTGACTCCTCTCCCACGACTCCCCCGGAGCGAGCTCGAGGTCCAGGACCTCGGAGGCGAACCCACCGGCGTTCAGACGGAGCTGCCAGCGGCCGGGGGGGACGCGGGCGTGACTGAGGACGTCGTCCTCCCGGCGCAGGATCCACGTCAGTCCCCTCTGCGGATCGCGGAGGATCCCCCAGACCTCGGTGCTCGCATCACCGGTGAGGACCGTTAGGCGCACCGAGGCGGGCTCCTCCGTTCGCAGCTTCGTGAGGTGGACCGTATCCCCCCCTTCGACCTCGAATTCCTCGCTGGCGAGGATGGTCATGTCCCGCGCGTGGACCACCACTCGGTAGCCCCCTCCCGGATCGACGTCCTCGAACCGAAAGCGCCCGTTGGGCTCGATCTCGACCTCCCCGGCGAAGCGCCCCTCGCCATGGAGCTGAACGAGCGCGCGATCCCCCGGCTGTATCCATCCGCCGGCATCCTCGAAATGACCGTGAACGACGCCGAGCGTCCGGTCTCCTTCCCACACGAGCCGTACGGGGGAGTCGGCCGCGCGAATCCCCTCCCGTGTGATCACGGGGCGGCTTCGGTCGTCAGCGTAGAGGGCGAGCTCGAGCTCGCCGTCGGGCACCCCTTCGAAGCGAAAGCCCCCATCCTCATCGGTCCCCACGCCGATTCGATACCCGCCCGGCCCCGTCACGACCACGGTCGCGCGCGCGAGGGGCGTGCCGTCGCCCTCGAGCGCACACCCCGAGAGAATCGAACCGCCAGCCGCCCTCAACTCGATCTCGTTGCGCCTTCCGGCTTCCAGCATTGCCGCACCCTGAAGGTGCGGAGCTCCCTCGATGGTCGTGTTCACCTCGGCATGCCCCGGCGGCAGCTCGTCGTAGTGGAAGCGGCCCTCGGCGTCCGTCTGCACCACGGGAAAACCCAAGGGGCCGTAGAACGCGTCGGCGTAGCCTCCGACCCGCACGAGGTGGACGAATGCGCCCGGACGGCCCAACCCCGCCGCGTCGATCACGCGCCCGTCGATCCCTGCGGAGTGCAGGAGGCGGATCACCACGGGGCTTTCTCCGTCCAAGCCGACTGGTGCCCGCGTCAACTGCCGCGCGTATCCCGGAGCCGCCACGACGATCCATGCCAGTCCGAGCGCCAGTCCATCCACCGCGAAGGTCCCGTCCTCTCCGGTCCGCATGCACGTTGGCAGGGGGATCCGGCGCCAGGGAGGGACGGGAGACTGTGGGACATGCGCCTCGCCGACCCAGAGGTGCGCTCCCACCACCGGCTCGCCGTCGGGTGCGAGGACGACGCCACGCACCCCGCCGCCGCTGCCCCCGAGCCGCAGCGTGAGCTCCAACTCGCCTCCCGGTTCGAGCGCCCGGTGGCGGAGCTCCTCCAGGTCGCTGGGGCCCCACCCGCTGGCGCGCGCCCCGAGACACGCCTCCGGCCGCACGTCGACCAGCTCGAAGCGCCCATCCTCGCCGGTGGTCGCGACCGGGGACACATCGGTCCAGTGGTCCCAGAGCTCCCCGCGTTGCAGGAGGACCGTGGCGCCGGCCACCGGCGAGCCTTCCGGGCTCACCACGGCGCCCCGGACTCGCACCCCGTGGCGTAGGGCGAGATCGACCTCGGTGCGCCCCGTCTCGGCGACCTGCGCCGTGAGCCGCTGGCCGCGATCCGCGATCAGGAGCACGGGCCCCCCGCTCAGGTCGTCGAAGAGCACGCGACCGGCGCCGTCGCTGCGCCGCTGCCGGCCGACCGAGGCCAGGGCGGGTCGGTCCTCCTCGATCGCGGCGACGAGCACGCCGGGGATCGGTGAGCGGTCGATCTCGCGCACCACGCGCACCGCGAGGAGCGGACCCGACCTGGAGTGGGCGCTGCCCGAGGGAGCGCGTTCGGTCGCGCTCCCGGTCGGCTCCGGCGGGCTGAGCGCGCTCTCTCGCGAGGGATCCTCCAACGCTGCGCCAGCGACGGAGGCGGGGACCTGCGTCGAATCGCGGGAGTCCCCGCGGTCCAGGAGGGTCAGCACCAGGAGGAAGGACGCGGCCAGGAGTACCAGGATCGAGATCTTCTTCACGATGAGCACCGGGGGCGTGCCGAGCAGGAGTGCCGGCGGTGAGGGGAGCGCCCCGCCCCAGAGCGGCGCGAGGGCGCTCAACCACGCCCGGCGTCCCCCCGGCGTGTGCGCGTCGAGCTCGCGGCGCAGGGCGGCGAGGCCGCGCTTCAGGCGCGTCTTGACCGCTTCGACTCCGAGGTCCAGGCGCTCGGCGATCGCGCGTGGCGGGAGGTCCTCCCAGAAGCGCAGCCAGATCACTTCCGCCTGGGAGGGGGGGAGAGCGCGCACCTTCGCGATCAGGAGCTCGGCGGTCTCCAGGCTCTCAGCCGACTCACTGGCGGAGGGTTGCGCCTCGGGGGTGGCGACCGCGCGCTCGCGAGCACGTCGTCGAGCCTCGCCGCGTGCGCGCACGCTCCCCAGACGCCGAACGACCCCCGCCAACCAGCCTCCGATGGACTGCCGAGGCGCACCGGAGCGCTCCCACGCGAGCAACAGGGCCTCCTGACTGACGTCCTCCGCCGCCGCCGGGTCCGAGAGCAGCACTCGAGCCAGACGCCGCACCGACCCCGCGTGAAGGGTCAGCTGCGATTCGCTCAGAGGCATCGGGTCCATTGGATCGTGGAGGCTCGGGGAGGAGTGTCCGCACGACGGATTTCGGGGTCTGGAGTACCCGCGTTCCTCAGGGAAGTCCCCGGGATGGGGCGAGCCCCGCCGCGTGAAGATCGGCGCTATCATCCATTCGCGATGCTCGCCGTCGCCCGAGGAGGACCCATGACAGCCATCGCCACCTGCCCGGAGTGCGTCAAGAGGTACCGCGTCCCCCACACCCGGAAGGAGTGGCGCTGCAAGGCCTGCGACGTCCCTTTGGAGGTGGAGGCGGAGGAGCCCGACAGGAGCGACGACGAAGGGAACCGGCGCAGGGAGGCTCCCCCCAGACGGAGAAGGGAGGAGAAGCGGGCCGGGGCGCAGATGCGCAAGGCAGCGAAGGGCATGCGGCTGCTCCGCTTGCTCCTCAAGCTGGGGCTGTTCTTCTGCTTCATCGCGCTCATCGTCATCGCGTTCGTCGCCTGGGCGGGTACGTACTCCAAGGGTTCACTCGCCCTCCAGCTCGCCATCCTGGCAGCGACAGCCGCACTCAGCCTCTACGCGTTGTACGTCCTCGAGAGACACCCCTTCCCCGTCGCCCTCTCACTGGCGCTCCTGCAGGTTGCCAACCTCGCCTACGCCCTCTGGGAAGGCGAGTTGTGGATCATCGAGGCGATCTGGACGGTCGTCTACGGGTACATCGCCATCAGTGCGGCCCGGCTCTCGCGTCTCGCAAAGCAGTACCCGGATCTGTACTTCTCGCGAAAGATGCGCGGCGAGGAGGTTTCCAAGCCGGGGACGCGCACCTCTCGGCTCTTCGAGAGGGAGCGTCGAAAGAGCCGCCGCCGGTGGATCCTCGCCAGCTCCGCCTTGGGACTTCTGACACTGATCGGAGTGGCCGGTCTGATCGCTCCCGATCCTCCCTCGTCCAAGATCCCCGAGGCCCTGCTGGACGAGTTCGCCGAGACCTGGAATGCCGCGGACGTGGATCGGCTGGCCGGCTATGCCGGCCCCGACCTCGCTCAGAAGCGAGAGCGGTTCCTGCGCCGCAGCATGGAGCGGCTGGAGTGGGGTGAGCAGTTGCCCGCGATGATCGGCTACGAGGCGCTGCTCCCGTCGGTCGGTCGCCTGAGGGTCACCTTCGAGACCGTGGGAGGCGATGTCCCCTGCACCTTCGAGTGGCGAAAAGGAACCTGGGCCTGGACTACGGTGAAGCTAGGCGAGGTCACGGACTGGCGCCCCTGACCCCCCGCGCCTTCAGCCGTCCTCCCGCCGCACCCGCGACACGCCGCTGGCGTCCAGGTCCAACGCGGCCGGGCCGCGCAGGACCAACGTCGACGCACCGGAGAGCTCGGCGCGCGCGGTCTCGGAGCAGTACACGCGAGCACAACTCGCGCCGGAGAGGCGGATCTCCGCGCGCTCGACCCGGAGCTCTCCGAGCTCGAGGACGCTCGCGCCGCTCCCCTTCGCCCGGAGCTTCTGCGCCTTGCCCTGGGCGCGCACCCGCGTGGCCGCGGAGAGGGAGAGCGCGAGGGTCGAGGCGTCGAGCCCCGCCACATCCGCGGAGCTGGCCCCCGACAGATCCAGGGCGCGCAGCTCCGGCATCTGGATCTCGATCACCAGCGGCAGCTCCGTCTCCAGGTCGTGGGCTCCGTCGGTGTCCACCTCGAGGGTGTTGCCGCGGACGCGGGTCCGCACCACGTCGAGCAGGTTCTCGTCCCCCGACACCATCACCCTCCACTCTCCGCCGATGCCGATGCGCGCGTCGAGGGCGTGTGAGACGCGCACCGAGTGGAACTCACCCTCCTCCCGTATCTGGTAGGCCTC
The DNA here is from genome assembly GCA_964507325.1 of uncultured Planctomycetaceae bacterium. Lineage (GTDB taxonomy): Bacteria > Planctomycetota > UBA1135 > UBA1135 > CAZDQL01. The sequence goes on from CAZDQL010000148.1 coordinate 7,320, forward strand.
GACCCCGTTGCCCCGCAGGGGGGTGCGCTGGGATCGGTAGGGGCGGTAGTACCCGGAGGAGCCGCCGATGTGGACGATGCAGCCGGCGAGGGTGGTCAGGGAGAGGAGACAGGCGGCGCCGAAGAAAGTTCTGGCGTTCATGGTTCTAGGGGATCGTGGGGGAACAGGAACGACAGGATGGGGTGCGGGCTACGATCGCCGGGCTCGGTATTGCGCGGAATCTCCCGTTCTTCGCCGCCGCATCCCCCTCCCGGGCCCTCACTCCACCTTCTTCGCCACCAGCTCCAGACCCCCTTGGTAGAGGGTGACCCCCGTGGGCGCGCCCTCCTCGTCCAGCTCGAAGACGAGCCGCGCCTCGACCGCGCGGTAGTACCACTCCGTTTCCGAGGCGGGATAGACCGGCACCGCCGACTGGAAGGACATCTGGGACATCAGCGACCCCTCCTCGAGGGTGATCTCCATGTCCTGGAAGAGGCCGAAGCGGTACTTGCCCAGGTAGCGCGCGAGCACCTCCGGGGCCAGCTTCGCCACCGGGCGGATCGGGTTCTCGCCCACCTCCTCCCCGGAGGCCAAGGCCCACAGTTGCTGGGCGAGCCGGCCCACCTCTCGCCCCGGTGAGTTGTTGAGGAAGACCACCGCGCAGCGCCGATCGAGGTCCACCGCGAGCGACGCCGAGTACCCCCCCGTGCGGCCGTTGTGCAGGACGGCGCGCCGCTCGGGGAGCAGATGCCAGCCGAGTCCCACGCGCATGGCCCCGTCCTCGGGGTCGAAGCGCACCTCCTGGGCTGAGCGCAGCACCTCGCCCAAGGTCCCCTCGGGGGGATCGAGGGTGGCGCGGGCGAAGGTCAAGAGGTCGTCGACCGTCGAGCGCAGGGCCCCGGCGGGGGCCAGCACCCCGAAGGCCCACTCCACCTCGGGTCGCCGGTCGGGGTCGTAGGGGGCGGCCAGGCGCGAGCGCTGCTCCTCGGAGAGCTCGATGCAGGTGTCGTCGAGGCCCAGGGGAACCAGGAGGTGCTCGATCAGGAGCTCCTCGTAGGGGCGCTCCTCGACGCGCACCAGGACCTGCCCCAGGAGCCCCGCGGCGAGGTTGCTGTACTCGTAGCGCTCACCGGGGGCGCGCCGCAGTCGCTGCTTGGGGAGGGTCGCGAAGAGACGCTCCAGGTCGTAGTCCACGTAGGGGCGTCGCGGATCCGCGGGATCGAAGTTCCCCGGCATGCGCGGCAGGGCCGAGGTGTGGGTCGCGAGGTGCCAGAGCTGGATCGGTTGCTCCTCGAAGACCGGCAGGTGGGCCTCCTCGGGCAGGTGGTCGTTGACCTCGCCCTCGAGGGTCACGCTTCCCCGCTCGACCGCGTCCGCGAGCAGGAGCCCGGTGAAGACCTTGGTGATCGAGCCGATCTCGTAGAGGGTGTCCCCGTCCGGCCGGCGGCCGCTGCCCAGCTCCGTCTCCCCGAACCCGCCGACCCAGACCTCTCCATCGCGCAGGATGCCGGCGGCGAAGCCCACCGCGACCTGCGCCTCGGCGACGTGCTGGCAGAGGGCCTCGGCGCGCGCGGCCAGGTCCGGTCGCGCGGTCGGAGTCGGCGCCGGCTGCTGGGCCGCCCCGGCCAGGATCAAGAGGATCGAGGGGATCAGTTGCATGGCTGTTCCGCTGTTCGCGGGGTTCGTGCTCGACTCGGCAGCGCGATCGTGGCGCGCCTGTCATACGAGTCCAGGATGGCTACTTCTCACACTCGTCCGGTACACCGTTTCCGTCGGCGTCTTCGCTCGATCCGCTGGCAATGTCACAGGCATCCAGGATGTCATTCGCGTTGCAGTCCTCACCGTCCACTGCCAGCAGGTAGGCCGCGCCGGAGGATGATGAGAGGTCGTCGTCACCATACGCCCCAGCCAGCAGGATATCCCCAGCCAGCGCGACGTCGCTCCCGAAGTAGTCGTCGTCGCTGCCATCGGTTGCCTCTATCCGGCGCTCCTCCCACCAGACGACCCCATTGGAGCGGAAGATGTAGACGACTCCTTCATCGCCTTCCTGGATGTCACGGGCTCCGATCGCGAGAAGTCCGTCCTGCAGGGCCAGTGACGTGCCGAAGATGTTCTTGGGCTTCGCATCCTTGGCCGTGAGCTTCTGTTCCTGAGTCCAGCCGCATTCGTCGGCCCGAAATACATAGACGGCTCCCGAGTTGCACTCGGGGTCATCTGGGCAGGCGTCGTCATCCCGGACGGCGGAGACCACTGCGACGTTCCCGTGGAGATCCACCGTGCGCCCGAAGAAGTGGTCCTCGGTGGCATCGAGCGGCGTCAGGACGGACTCCAGGTACCACTGGCCGGAACCGTATCTGTAGACGAGAGCCGCACCGGTTCCGCAGTTCGTCTCCGGAGTGCAGCCGACATCGCACCCGAAGGCCCCCACCAGGATCCGATCCCCGCTGACAGCGATGTCCCATCCGAAGTAGTCCCCCTTGGCAGCTTGCGGAGCGTGGAGCTTGGCCTCTTCGACCCAGACCTGCCCGACCCGGCGGAACACGTAGACGGAACCCGACTCCAAACCGGCGTCGTCGTCTCCCGTGGCCCCTACGGCGATGACGTCCCCATCCACTGCCACGGAATGACCGAAGTGGTCGTAGTCCTGGCCGTCCTCGGCCTGGAGGATCGCTTCCTCTTGCCAAGAGCCTTGGGTGGAGCGGAAGACGTAGGCCGCCCCTCGGCTGGCTGGGGTCGGGGAGGAATCGTCCTCACTCTCGTGGTCGTGCGCCCCCACGACCGCCAGCCCGCCACGCATTGCCACGGCCCGGCCGAAGCGATCGCCTCCGGTCCCATCGTGCGCGAACAGCTTCTCCTCGAAGACCCAGCTCCCCGCCTCCTCCCGGAAGACGTACGCCGCGCCGGCGTCGAAGCCCTGGTCGTCGTCTCTGTGGGCACCGATGAGCGCGACGCTCGTGTCGAGCGCTACTGCGATACCGAAGGTGTCGCCATGCCCGCCGTCCGGAGCGGTGAGCTTCGCCAATTCGCAGTGCATATCCGACGACCCCCCGTAGCAATCATCGGGCAGGCCATCGCCATTCGCGTCAACACTGGCCCCAGAGAGGATGTCACAGGTGTCGGGAGCTTGATTGCCATCACAGTCCGGACCATCGACTAGGAATGCGTATCCGGCTCCGGCCAGGTACTCACCCTCAGGTCCCTCACGACTACTGCATCCGATCAGTGCTAGGCTCTGGTCAAGAGCAAGGGCCCCACAAGTTCCCCACTTGCATCCCGTGACCGAGTAGA
>CAZDQL010000149.1:0-10148 GCA_964507325.1 uncultured Planctomycetaceae bacterium
AATCGACACGCCGGACACACCCGCGTCCCACCCTCGTGAATAATTCGGGCTAGTCGCCTTCGGGGTCCCCGATGAGATCGCGGCCGGCCACGGCTGGGCCGAGTGGGCGTGGGTCGACGCGAACGGGGAGCGCAGCGAGCTCCTGATCGTCGACGATTCCGTCGTCTTCGCCTCCCTCGGTGCGCGCGAGGCCTACGCGCAGGGCGGCCGTCCCGCCCTCGGGAAGGCGCGCCCCGCCGCGGGGCCGTACCTCGGACAACCGGTCGCCGAGCTGATCGATCACGCCGGAGCGGCCAGGGGGTACACCGTGCGCGCAACTGGAGTCGAGCTCGAGCTTCGCCGGGGACTGCGCGGGCACGTGGTCGACGGTCGCGTGGTCGGGCTGAAAAGGGAGTGACGCCCAATTGCCACCCTCTCCCTGTGCGCGTCCTCGGTGTCGACGGCTGCAAGCAGGGCTGGGTGGGTGTCTGTTTGGACGACGACTGGCGGGAGTGCGATGTCGCCGTTGCCGCGTGGAGCGCCACGCGAATCGGGACCGGAGCTGCACAACGCCTCCCCGAGCGAACGGGACAGCGTCGAGAAGGGGAGCGGAGATCGCGATATGGGGCTGAGCGGGCGACCCGGCGCGCGCCCTACTCCTTCTGCCTCTTCGCCGTCCACACCGCCACGTGCTCGTCCCCGTCGATGCGGGTCATCCCCTCGATCTGATCGCCGGTGAGCTTGCCGGTGGTGCGCACGATCGCGGTCTCGACGCGGGTGTGAAAGCTGAAGTAGAGCGTCTCACCCACCTCGACCCAGGCGAAGTCGCCGAAGAACGGTCCGTCGGCTTCGTCGACGTCGTGGCCCGCGAGCGTGAGGATCCCCGCCTCGTCCTGCACCACTCGCAGAGGGGGGATCGACACGTGCTGGCTGCCGCCCGCGAGCACGCGGACGACCCACGTGCCCACCAGGTCGTCGGGGGCCGCGATGCCGGGCGGGACGATCGTCGGGCGCTCCTCGAAGACGCGCTGATGGAGGTCCCACGCCCGCTGCGCGCGGATCGCGTCCTCGCCCGCCAGATGGGTGTCGAGCAACGCCCGCAGGCGGTCCCCGTGCCGCTCGAGTCCCCACGCCAGCCGCGCGTGGTTGCGCGCCTCGGCGGGATCGGTGGCCATCTCCACCATGCGCTGCAGCACGTCCTCCCGCTCCCCGCGGTAGGTGGAGAGCCCGTAGTAGACCGCCCGATAGCGCACGTCGGGATCGGGGTCGCGGGAGAGGCGCAGCATGAGATCCACCGCCGGATCGCTGAGCCGGTGGAGTCCCGCGCGCCAGATCCAGGCGCCGCCGACGACGATCGCCACCTGCTCGCGCACCTTCGGATCGGGATCCTCGGCGCAGGCGGCGAAGTCGGGGAGGTAGGTGTCGTCCATGTCGCGCACCAGGTTCTCCTTCCCGATGCGTCCCAACATCGCCAGGCGCGTCGCCCCGTCGCCGTGGCGCAGCGCCTCGCGCACCTCGGGCATCTCCACGTGGGGCTTCGGCCGCGGCGGTCCCTTGGCGCGCTCGGCCGCCCAGTCGAAGGCGCGCAGCTCGCCGCGGAAGATGCGCTCCACGGCCTGGGCCTTCTCGCGCACCCACGGGTCCTCGCTCTTCAGGTGCGGTTCGAGGTAGGGGAGGAGCGCGTCGATCTGATCGGCCGCACCCCAGGCGATGCGCCCGATGTCGTTGGGGTCGTCGATCGCCACCGCGAGGTCGGCCAGGGTGTGCAGGATGGCGGGCGTCTTCTCCTTCACCACCGACAGACCGAAGTACACCGCGTAGTGCCGGCAGCCGTAGCGCGCCGCTTCCTCGCGGAAGTCCGCGGCGTGGTAGCAGAGCTCGATGGCTCCGGGGTGCTGGCTCTCCACCCCCCAGATCAGTCGATTGCCGACGTAGCTGAGGATCAGGGTGCGGTGCTGCGTGGTGTGCCGCAGGCCGGCGCGGATCACGGCCAGGAACTCCTCCTCCGGGAGCTTGCGAAGGGTGTTCGCGTCGTAGAGCTCGTCGAGCTTGCGGCCGGCTGCCTCGTCGTCGGGGAAGTAGCGCTCGAAGTCGGGCGCGACGTAGGGGTCGACCGACCGCCAGGCGAAGGCGTCGTCGTCCTGCTGCAGGGGGACGAGGGACGAGAGGGCGAGCGAGAAGCTGGTAAGGAGGTGCTGCATGGGACTGCGCGGAACGAGCTAGCGGTTACCCTGGGGCGACGCTGATCGTACTCCGCAGACGGGAGACAGGACCATGGGATGGATCGATCTCGAACAACTGGACGAGCTCCAGCTCGCTCCGGGCATTCGCGCGCGGGTCGTCAACGGTGAGAGCTTGACCGTGGCCCACGTGTCCCTGGACGCGGGGGCGGAGCTGCCCGAGCACACCCACCTCCACGAGCAGGTGGTGAACGTGATCGCAGGGGAGCTGGAGCTGGTGGTGGAAGGCACGCCCCATCGCCTGACGCCAGGCACTGCCATGGTGCTCGAACCACACGTCCCGCACTCCGGCCGCGCCGTGGCGCCGACCCGGGTGATCGACGTCTTCCACCCGGTGCGCGAGGACTTCCGCGGAGCGGGTTTCGCGGGCTACCCGTCCGGCGACTGATCGCTCCTCAACCGCAGAAGGTCACGCCCACCGCGTCGCTGGTGTTGAAGCCCGCGCCGCCGCCGGCGGGGTCCGCGTACCAGAGCTGGAAGTACCAGGTCCTGCCCATCTCGACGGGTAGGCGCGGGGGCAGCGCGGTCAGGTCCAGGTCGAGGGTCACCCCCCCCGTCCCATCCGTCGTGAGCAGCGGATTCAGGCGCACGATCGAGTCCCCCAGACACAAGAGGCCCGGGCCGAAGGGCACCTGGGCCGAGACGTCCGAAGCCAGGAACAGGGCGCGCACGTGGGGCGGACAGCCGCCGGCGACCAGGTGCGCGTCGTTCGCCGAGAGGCTCTGGGGGCCGAGGTAGGCGATGGTGGCCGGCACCCCGGTGGAGTTCGGGACGCTCGCGCAGTAGGTGCGCACCGGCGAGGTCGAATCGCGCAGCAGGACGGAACCCCCGCAGTAGCAGCCGATCGCCACCTCGTTCTCCTGCAAAGCGACCGAGAGGCCGTAGTTCGCGAGGGCCGAGGGAGCGGAGGGGTAGAAGGAGTCGATCGGGAGCCAGGCCCCCCCGATGCGGCGGTAGACGTGGGCCGCGCCGCCACTCTGGGCCCCGCTGTCTTCGTGGATGGCGCCCACGGCCAGGACGTCGCCATGGAGGGCCACCGACCAGCCGAGCCCGCCGCCGGGCTGAGCGGGCGGGCCGAGGATGATCGCCTCCTCGACCCACGCGCCTCCCTGGGCCCGGAACACGTAGGCGGAGCCGGAAGAGAGCCCCCCGTCGTCGTTCCCCGGGGCGCCGACCGCGACGGCACCGTCGCCGACCGACAGGGTCTGGCCGAAGTAGTCCTCGGTGTCGGCGTCGCTGGCGGTCAGCATCGCGGTCTGCGTCCAGCCCGCGACGTCGCGCTCGAAGACGAAGGCGGCCCCGGAGAAGCCGCCCGCGTGGGCGTTGCGGCTGGCGCCGACCACGAGGAGGTCCCCCTCGAGGTCGACCATGTGCGTGCCTTGCACGACGAGCTTGGCGCGCCGGCGCCAGACTCCGCCCTCGAGTTCGTAGACGTAGGTCGCGTCCGCGCCCCAGGCGGTCACGGCCAGGGTGGTCCCGTCGATCGCGACCGAGCCGCCGAAGAAGTTGAGCTGCCCGCCGTCGGGCGGGACCAGCTTCTGCCGTTCGACCCAGCCCGTCGGCGTGCGCCGGAACACGTAGGCCGTGCCCGAGGACTGCCCCAGGTCGTCGTCGGCATTGGCCCCGGCCACGAGCCAGTCGCCGTCCAGGTCGACCGAGTAGCCGAAGGAGTCCTGGGCCGCGCCGTCGGAGGCCACCAGCTTGGCCTCCGGCTGCCAGGCGCTCCCGTCCCAGCGGTGGACGTAGACCGCACCCTGCCCGAAGACGTACCCGCCGCCGCCGTCGCTGACGTCGCCCACCGCCAGCGTGTCGCCGTCGAGGGCCACGTCCCAGCCGTAGCAGGGCTCGGACGGGGCGGGCAGGTCGGCCTCGCGGCATTGGGCGCTCGCCGGCGGTGCGAGCAGTGACGCGCCGAGACCGACCAGGAGGAGGTGCCGTGCTCCCAGAGGCCCGATCGTGTTCATGTGGGCCATGGTAGCACCGCATGTCCTACCCGGGGTCGGCGTCCCCCCGCCCCACCGGCGCGCGCAGCGTCGTCTGCAGGCACATGGCGACGAGCAGCAGAGTGCCGATCAGGAGACGCCAGCCGAGCACGCGGTCTGCGAACGTGGGCGGCGGGATGCGCTCCCCGAAGGCGGCCTCGAAGCGGGCGAGGGTGGCGGCGGGACGGACGTGGCGCACCTCGAGAGAGCTCCAGAGCCCGTTGCGCAGTGCCTCGCGCCGCAGGTGGCGCTGCAGGAGGGCGAGGTCGACGCCAGGCGGGACCCCCAGGCGGTCCATCAGCCAGATCGCGGAGGCTTCGTCGTCGTCGCTGCAGAAGTCGAGCTTCCGGTATCTTTCCTGGAAGCCGCCGACGTCCTTCTGGTCCGGCGTATCGCCCGGCGCGATCCAGGCGTCGGAGAGGAAGGCGAGGGCGTCGTCGCGCAGCTCCTCGACGCGCCCGACGCGTCCCATGCGTTCGAGGCTGCGGATGATCTGACACAGGGCGTCGAGATTCTCGCGCTCCACCTCCCGCGAGTGGAACCAGGTCGCCACGAGCCGGTCCGCCAGGCGGTCGCGCTGTGCGTCGTCCAGCGCACCCGTCGCAAGCAGGTCCTGGAGCGCCGCCGCGTACTGCACGAAGCTCGTGATCGGCCTGTCCCTCTCGAGGAGCACGCGCCGGAAGCGCCCGTTGTCGATGGCGAGGACCTCACCGGGACGCAGGAGTCCCATGTCGGCGGCGGCGGCGAGGATGAAGGGTGAGGGAGAATCTCCCCCCCGCTCCAGCTCGCTGCGCAGCGCCGCGCGCGCTCGGTCGAGGGACGGGCGCAGGTCCGTGTGGTCGTGCAGGTGGAGCGCCGCGTCTCGCGCGTCCGCCCAGCGCCGCCCCTGCTCGCCGGGGAAGACCTCCAGCCAGGCCGCGAGCTCGGTGTCGGGCGCACCCGAGCGCGCCTCGACGCCCCAGAAGATCAGCCAGCTGCAGAGCGGGAGCAGGACCGCCATGCCCGCCAGGAGCACCGCCCGCGATGCGGTGCGGCTCATGGTCCGGGGGTCCCGAGCGATATTCGCGCAGGTCACTCCGCTGAGCAGGAGCGCGAAGTAGGCGAGGAGGCCCTGGAGCTCCGCCCGCTCGAGGCTCAGCGAGTCCTGCGTCAGGACCCAGGCCCAGATCGCGATCGACGAGAGCACCGCCGAGCACTGCGCCGCCACGCCGCGCCGGCTCGCGAGGCCCAGGCGCGAGAGGCGCCGGACCACGAGGAGGACGGAGATCATCGAGGCGAGGAGCAAGCCCAGCACCAGGTCCGCGCTTCCCGGTAGCACGGTGAAGTGCAGAGCGGCGACGACGACCAGTGCCCCGAGGGCGATCATTTGGGCCAGCGAGCCGCGCGCCAGCGCATTGCGCCGCCGGAGGCGTCCTCCGTCGTCCCGTCCGGCGTCCAGCGCCCGCGCTCCGCGCGCCGAGACGAAGAGGGTCGCCGCCATCGTCACCAAGAGGAAAGCGGGCAACGCGACGACGGCGAGCCCCGCCTTCCAGGCGGCCTGTTTGCCCACGGCGCCCACGAAGGCCTTGGGCACGAGGAACGGCGGCAAGAGCACCGCCGCCTGGCGCAGGAAGGGGGAGCGCTGCAGGGCCTCCAGCGCGCGCCGATCCGCGTCGCGCTGCGCCGACTCGCGCTCGGCGACCTTGCGCCGCACCGCCTCGGCGAACTCTTCGGGGTCCGCCCGCCGCGGGCGCAGCGCCTCGCGCACGAGCTCTTCAGAGATCTCTTCGGGGATCTCTCCGGGGATCTCTTCGGGGAGCGTGTCCTGCGCGTTCATGCCGCCCCCCAGCTCGCCAGGTCGAGGAGCCGCTCGCGGAGCAGCCGGCGCCCGCGGTACAGGCGCCCCTCGACGGTCCTCGTCGTGACCCCGAGGAGCGCGGCGACCTCTCGCACGCTCGTCTCCTCGAGGTAGTGCATGTAGAGCGCGGTGCGCTCCTTCGGCGGCAGGCGGTCGAGCTCCACACGCAGGGCGGCGGCGCGCGGGTCCTCCTCCTCGGGGCTTTCCTGCGCGATCTCCGCCGCGTGGGGGAGCGGCGCCGACCGCTGCCTCGCGCGCCGTCGCGCCGCCCGCAGTAGGTTCCAGGCGATGCCGCGCAGCCAGGGCCCGACCACCCCGTCGTCGGCGAGCGCGCCGCGCAGCCGTGCGCGCCCGATCCAGGCTTCGGCAAAGGAGTCCTGCGCCAGCTCGATCGCTTCGTTCCAGCGCGCCCCCCAGGCCGCCAAGAGGCCCACGAGGGGACCCCGGTAGCGGCACATCAGGTCATCGAGCTCGGCTTCCGCGTCCATCGCGGGGAGGTTGTCCCGGCCGGGGTCCGATCCCACGAAAAACGTCGAAAAACCGGCGCGCGCTGCTGCACACCCTCAGATCAGTGTCTATTGCTCCCCGTCAGGCGGGACCCAGGCGTTCGGACCAGTACTCGTGCTCGAGTTCGTCGTCCTCTTCCCAGTCGCCCCCCCAGTCGAGGACGAGGTCTTCCTCGCCCTCCTTCTCCTCGAGCTCCTCATCATCGAGGTCGTCACCCCAATACTGCTGAGGGCTCCGTTCCCGGCGTTGCCGCCGGCCTACCTCGCGGTCCCGATCCACGGGATCGCGCCTCTTGGAACGCGTCATCCGAGTGGTCCAGAGGTCCCCGCCGGCCGCACCCCGTCCCCACCGTGAACGACGGCGGCGCGGGCGGTCGGCGACCGATAATCTAGATAGCAGGAGATCGGCTGCGCGCCACCCCCCGACCCGGATTCCCGCAGAAGCCACTCGGACGTGGCACGGCAGGGCGCCCTGCGGGTGACGCTACCTCGGCAATTCGACGTCGTCGATCTTCAGACGCCGGCTGGCCGATACCCGGCGGTCGGGGAGGTGGACGATCGGCTCCTCTGCCCGTTCGATCGCCGCCAGGCGCAGCAGGGCCAGGGCTTCGCCGCTGGTGCCCAGCATGAGGCTCACGCCGTGGTAGACGATCCCCTCCTCGTCGGGGCGGTCGTAGTTGGTCCACTTGAGGCCGGCGGGGTCCACCTTGGCGAGGCGGACCAGGTTGGCGGCCACCCCGCGGGCGTAGTCCAGGTACTCCTCCTCCCCCGTGGCGCGGTAGGCGTCGACGAAGAAGTCGAGGACGCCGGCGGAGCCGCAGCAGAGGCTCGGTGAGTAGAAGCGCGTGCCAGAGTCAGGATCGCCGGGATGCGGACGCTCGCGCTGGATCCAGCGGGCGGAGCGCCGGGCGGCATCCGCGAAGAGCTCCTGATCCGTGAGCTCCGCCAGCAGGAAGAAGAGCCGACCGGTGCCCGCGGGGCCGTGGCACCACCCCTCCAGGAAGGTGTCCTCGTGACCGGGGGCGTAGTGGTACCAGACAAGGGTCTCCTCCTCCCACTTCCCGTTGCGCAGCAGCCAGAGGGCGCCGGCGATGGCGGCCTCCAGGCACTGCCGGTCGCCGGTGGCGTCCGCCACGCGCGCCAGGGCGTAGGCGGTCCCGGCCGTGCCGTGGGAGAAGTTCGGGTAGTGGCGCTCGCTCGAGCGCGTCGCTCCCCAAATGAAGAGCTCCACCGGCCCGTCGACCTCGGTCGCCTCCTGGATCAGCCACCGGGCGGCAGCGAGGGCTCCCTGCCGGTACTTCCGATCGCTGGTCTCCTCGTAGAGCTCCAAGAGGAAGAGCAGGGTGCCCGTGGCGCCGCTGATCGCGTCCAGGTCGTGGCTCCAGTAGCGGCCCTGGCCCTCCTTCCGGCTGCGCTCCAAGAGGTCGTCGGCGACGCGGCGCGCGACCCTCAGGTCCTCCCGGCTCTCGCGCAGCCGGGCGCGCACCAGAAAGGCGTGGCCCACCCCGGCGTCCCCCGTGTAGAGCCCCGCGGCAGAGGAGGCGCCGGGCTCCTGCGACCAGCGGATCCGCTGGCGACTGGAGTCGGCCGCGACCGCCAGGAGGCCCGCGGCGGTGCGGTCGGCGAGCTGCGCGAGCTCCTCGTCCTCAAGGATCGCGGCGGCGTTCTCGAGAAAGACCAGAACTCCGGCGGTGCCGGCGTAGAGGAAGGGCTCGGTCTCCTGCGGGGATTCCGCGTACTCGGGGAAGAGGACGCCTGCCCCCTCCTCCTCCAACGGCTGCGCCTGATCCGCCACCCACTGAGCTGCGGAGCGGACCCTGGCGAGGAGCTCCTCGTCGAGGCCCTTCCGAGCCAGGGTCAGGGGGGACGTGGCGGCCACGAGGCACGCCACGAAGAGGGGGGTGCGGGGCAGTCGGTAGCGCATCGGGTCTCCTCGGGTCCGGACCCTCGAGTGTAGACAGTCGGGCCGATTCCGCTCCCGGATCCTCGAGCCTCGGCGGCCCGCGGAAGAAACCCCGAATCAGGTTGAGGCTCGTTGGCTCACCCGTCCGTGGCCTGCCCCCGAGAGCCAGTCATTGCGCCGCGGAGCACGGCCGACACCAAACACAATGAAGCCCGGGGCCGCGGCTAACCGCGACCCCGGGTTATTGCGCCTCGAGAGGCGCGACCCAAGGACACCATCCCCTAGACGGGGTAGACGATCACGTCGCCATCCTCACCGGGATAGCGGCTGCGCAGATCATCGATCAGCTTCGCGATCCGCATCCGGATATCCAGTTGCTCGGCGGGGCTGGTCGGCATGTGGCGGGTGACGGCCTCCACGAACGCCACCAGGCGCAGCTTCGCCAGGTGAGCGCGGAAGGCGCGGATGCGCTCCGCTTGGAACTCGGGATCATCTTCGCCCTCGGCTTCCACGAGCAGGGAGCGCAGGCGCTCGATTTCCTTCCTCGTGATCGGGCCATCGGCCATCAGGGCCGCGCGGCGCTCCAGGGCCTGGGCGACGCGCTCGAAACGCTCCCGGCTGATGGGGCGCTGCGCGGCGAGGGCTTCGAGCTCGTCGAGCGCCTTGTCGAGCATCATATCGACCGCGCGGACCCACAGGTCGCGCACGTCGTACTCACTCCCACCGTGGATCTGGATGATCCCGGCAGCTGCGACGCGGTCCGGGTAGAGCTGCTTGCGCCAGACCTGGATCTTCTGGACGAAGGGCTGCAGGTCGACGACGTCGAGGTCGCGGGTGCGGCTGGCAGCGCTCAGGTTGGAGCCGAATTCCTCGATCCCGGCTTCCATCTGGCTCCAGGTCAGGGGCGGGGAGATGGGCGGACCGAGGGCCAGGCCGTTGGCGCCGGCGGCGGCTTGGTCGTCCGTCCCCTGGTAGCGGAAGTTGGGGACCTGCATGGCACCAGCAGCGGAACCGCCGTTCACTCCCGGGGTGGGGACGCCGATTCTCCTCGCACCGGAGGCGACGGCGTCGTCAGTCTTGTAGGCGCGGTGCTTGGGGACGAGGATGGGGGCCTCGCTGGCACCGGCGGCAACATGGTCGTCAGTCTTCTTGGCGCGGAAGTTGGGGGTCTGGCTGGCACCGGCGGCGGAACCGCCATCCGCTCCCGAGGCGCTGACCCCGGCTTGGCTCGCGCCGGCAGCGGCGGAGTCGTCGGTCTTCTTGGCGCGGAAAATGGGGGTCTGGCTGGCGCCGGCGGCGGCGGCGTCGTCGGTCTTATGGGCGCGGAAGTTGGGGACATGGCTGGCGCCGGCGGCGGAACCGCCGTTCACTCCCGGGGTGGGGACGCCGATTCTCCTCGCGCCGGCGGCGGCGGCGTCGTCGGTCTTCTTGGCGCGGAAGATGGGGGTCTCGCTGGCGCCGGCGGCGGAACCGCCGTTCGTTCCCGAGGCGCTGACGCCGACTTGGCTCGCGCCGGCGGCGGCTTGGTCGTCGGCCTTCTTGGCGCGGAAGTTGGGGGTCTCGCTGGCGCCGGCGGCGGAACCGCCGGCTGCTCCCGTGGCGTTGACGCCGACTTGGTTCGCGCCGGCGGCGGCTTGGTCGTCGGCCTTCTTGGCGCGGAAGTTGGGGGACTCGTCGGCGCCGGCGGCGGGGGCGTCGTCG
>CAZDQL010000150.1:0-10101 GCA_964507325.1 uncultured Planctomycetaceae bacterium
CCTTCGCTCGCTCTTGGGGTCCGAGGCTCGAACCTCATGAATAGGCCGGGTTAGGATGGCCCTCCACGAAGGAGATTCCGATGAACCACTTCCTCGCTGCTGCGTTGCTGTGCTCCCCCCTCCCGTCGGAGGACAGCCACTACCTGGTCGTGCTCGAGAAGCAACTCGCCGACAGCGAGTACGAGCGCGCCGCAGAGGCCTTGGCCGAGCACCGCGACGCCGACCTCTGGTTCTGGAACGGGCGCTGGGAGGCCCTCGAGAGGAAGCTCCTCCAGCTCGAGCCGCGCTACCTGGCGCTGGTGCTCGCCCCCGGGAGCATCGACGCGAACCTGCCGCGTCGCTTGGTGCCGCTGCTGGCGCGTTTCGACGACGACCCCTTTGTCGACTGCGCCTTCGGCTTGATCACCGGAGCCACCGGCGAGGACGCGCTGCGCTTCGTCGAGAACATCATCCGCGCGCCGGAGGGTTCTTTCCCCCCCGTGAAGTTCGAAAGCACCTCGGTGGTCGTGGACGAGTGCATGCGCATCGGACCCCGTCCCTTCGACCGCGGCGTCGAGCGCGAGGTGCGCAGCACGGAGCTCTGGGTCACCGGCAGGGATCCCGGCTGGCGCGCCTTCCTCGCCCGACACCGCGGCGAGGCCAGCGGCTCGGGGCTCGTCGAGTGGGGCCACTGCGGGGACTCCCAGGGGATCTGGCTCTTCTCGATGTACCGCAACATGGACGAGGAGAAACACTGGGAGTTCTCCCCCGACAAGGTCGGCCACGACCCGCAGGGGGAGATGCCGCGCATGACGCCCATGAGCCTGGTCGAGGGGGTCGACCTCTTCCCCGCGGTGGTCGTCAACGGCTCCTGCCACTCCGCGGTCACCCGCCGAACCGTCGTCGGCCCCGACATCGTCAGCACCTTCGGCGACACGGGGGGGCTGGTGCGCTTCTACGAAATCGCATCGGAGGAGTCCTTCCCCCTGATGGCGATCCGCCACGGCGCCACGGCCTACATCGCCCCCCTGGCCGCCAACAACGCCAACCGGGCCGCGATCGAGCAGTGGTGGATCCTGCGCGGCGGCACCCCGCTGGGGGAGGTGATGAAGCGCACCTACGACGAGCTGGTCCTCGGCGCGGCGCGGCCCGAGCTGGCCTTCGCCCTCTTCGAGGAGGGGCGCCGCGAGCCCCGCGAGGCGCCGATGTTCCACGACAGCTTCCACCGCGTGCTCTTCGGCGACCCGGCCCTCGTCCCATGGGGGGACGTGGTGCCCACCTCCCACGAGGTGGAGCTCGAGCGGCGGGGCTCGCGGCTCACCGTCCGCCTGCACTGGAAGGACCTGCGCGGCGACCCCTGGGTCTGGGACCCCTGGCGCGAGGAGCGCCACCCCGACGGCGAGCGCTCCCGCGTCTACGAGCGCATCCCCCTGGAGGGCGATCCCAAGCGGGTGCGCGGCGTGCAGATCCTCGAGGCCCAGGTCCTGGCCGAGGGGGCCTGGAAGCCGGTCACCCTGGAACCCACCGCTCTGATCGAGATCGGCCCGTCCGGCGAATCGGTCCTGCACCTCCACGCCGGCGCCCCCCGCGAGGAGCTGAACCGCTACGACGAGGGGGCGCCGACGGAGGTGCGCGCCCGCTTCGAGGTGACCCTCGTCGAGTGAGCGGAGGGCGGCCGGCAGGTCGCGCCCCGGTGGGCCCCTCCCGGAGAGCCAGCACCCCATCCTTCGGGTACCGATCGCGTCCCGATCCTGGAGAGGTTCGAGGGGGTTCGGTATCCGAGGTGCGTCGGCCCCCTAGTCACACTCGTGTGTTGCGACGAATTGCGGTCCGGCGGACGGATAAGCAGTATCCCGAGAGGGGGTACGACCTTCGCCGTAACCGCCTCGAAGCCGGGGTGTTTCCTCGAATCCGTCGTCCCGGTTCTGGCCCGCGGCGGTAGGATTCCGCGCCGACGGGAAGGGTCCACGCAATCCACACCCAAGCGCGCCGACCGCACCGAGCGGCGCTGAAGACTCGATGAGCTGAAGGGGTCAGGCCAAGACTCCCGATACAGGAGACTGTCCACATGGTTGTTTCCGGAGATCCCAAGACGGCGAAGCTCAGGAACGGTCAGGAGGTGACTCTGCGGCCGATGGGCCCCGAGGACCTGGACCTCGTCCACGAGTTCTTCTCCCAGCGCGTCCCACCCGAGGATCGCCTCTACCTGCGCTACGACGTGGCCAAGCGCTCCGTGATCGAGCGCTGGGTGGCGGACATGCCCCGCTCGAGGGTGCAGCGCATCTTGATGTTCCGCGATGGGGAGCTGATCGCCGACGGGGCGATCGAACACCACCCGGTGGGGTGGACCAGCCACGTGGCCGCCGTGCGCCTGGTGGTGGCGCGCGACCACCAGGGCAAGGGGGCCGGGCTGGTGATGCTGCGCGAGCTGGTGAACATCGCCCACGAGAAGGGGGTGGAGATCATCACAGCGCAGACCTTCGAGGACGCCGACAAGGGCGTGGGCCTCTTCAAGAGGCTCGGCTTCCGCATCGAGGCGGTGCTGAGCAACTTCGCCAAGGACATCGAAGGCAACCGCAAGAACCTGATGATCCTCGTACGCGACGCCGAGGAACTCTGGCAGGAGATGGAAGACCTGCTACTGGACAGCGATTGGCGCGGCGATTCCTGAACGACGCGAGTCGACACCATGTCTACAGATAAAGGCAAGAAGCGCAAGATCAGCAAGTTCATCTGCGAGATCCCCATCGATGCCGAGCGCTGCAAGGGCTGTGGGTTCTGCGTGGAGTTCTGCCCGACGGACGTGCTGGTCCTATCCGACGAGTTCAACGCCAAGGGCTACCACCCGCCGGAGGTGGCCGAGATCGACTACTGCACCGGCTGTGATCTTTGCGGCATGTACTGCCCGGACTTCGCCATCTACGCGGTGAAGGTGGGGCGCCGGGACAAGAAAGCGTGAGCCTGATGGTCGACTACAAAGAAGCCGATCCCGCCGGTGTCCTGACCGGCGCGCATTTCCTCGACGGTGACCACGCTTGCTGCGAGGGCGCCCTGGCCGCCGGCTGCCGATTCGTGGCCGGGTATCCGATCACGCCCTCCACCGAGGTCGTCGAACGCATCGCGGCGCGCTTCCCCCAGGTGGGCAAGGGCTTGTTCATCCAGATGGAGGACGAGATCGCCTCTTCCATCGCCATCCAAGGCGCGATCTGGGGGGGCAAGAAGGCGATGACCGTCACCTGCGGTCCGGGCCTCTCCCTGATGACCGAGCACATCGGACTGGCGGCCATCACCGAGCTGCCGGTGGTGTTCGTCAACGTGCAGCGCACCGGCCCCTCCACCGGGTTGCCCACCGGCCCCGGTCAGGCGGACATGATGCAGGCGCGCTGGGGCTCCCACGGTGACTACGAGGTCATCGCGCTCTGCCCCCAGTCGCCGCAGGAGTGTTTCGATCTGACGATCGAGGCCTTCAACATGGCGGAGATCTACCGCAACCCCGTCTTCGTGATGATGGACGAGTGCGTGGGGCACATGACCGAGAAGGTGGTCATCCCCGAAGCCTCGGAGATTCAGATCGTCGAGCGGCGCTGGACGAAGAAGAAGCCCGGCGAGTACAAGCCCTTCGAGCCGGTCGAGGACATGGTCCCCGACATGGTCAAGGCGGGGGACGGCTACAAGATCCACGTCACCGGCCTGACCCACGACGAGCGGGGCTATCCGACGATGACCCCGGATTGCCAGGCGACGATGCTGGAGCGGATCGTCACGAAGATCCGCACCAAGGAGTCCGAGATCCGCAGGCTCGAGACGGAGAACCTCGACGACGCGGAAGTGGTGGTGCTCTCCTACGGCATCACGGCACGGGTCGCCCTGCGGGCCATCGAGATGGCGCGCGCCAAGGGCATCAAGGTCGGGCGCATGCGCCTGATCGTGGCATGGCCCTTCCCCGAGGAGCCGGTGCGCGAGATCGCCGAGCAGGTCAAGGCGATCGTGGTACCGGAGATGAACATGGGCCAGATGTCCTTGGAGGTCGAGCGAGCGGTCGCCGGACGCTGCGAGACCATCCTGGTCCCCCACCACGGCGGCGCGGTTCACGAGATCGAGACGATCCTGCAAGCCATCGAGAAGGCAGTCCAATGAGTCAGGTCGAATCAACTGTGGAGCTTTCGGAGAACCCGGTCGTTCCCTTCCTCCGGATGGAGCGCATGCCGCACATCTGGTGCCCGGGGTGCGGGATCGGGACCACCGTCAACTGTTTCGCGCGGGCGGTCGAGGATTGCGGCATCCCGCTCGACGACTTGACGGTCGTGTCCGGCATCGGCTGCACCGGCCGCGTGGCGGGCTACCTGGCGGTGGATTCCTTCCACACCACCCACGGGCGGGCCATTCCTTTCGCCACGGGGCTCAAGCTGTCCAACCCCAAGCTCAACGTGGTGGTCTACTCGGGGGACGGAGACCTGGCGGCGATCGGCGGCAACCACTTCATCCACGCCGCGCGCCGCAACATGGACATCACCGTGGTCTTCGTCAACAACCACACCTACGCCATGACCGGCGGGCAGGCCAGCTCGACGACGCCCATCTCGGCGCTCGGCACGACCGCGCCCTACGGGGTCTTCGAGACGCCCTTCAACATGCCCTACCTGGCGGAATCCTGCGGCGCGGTCTACGTGGCGCGCTGGACCTCCTACCACGTGCGGCAGATGGCCAAGGCGATGAAGGAGGCGATCCAGAAGCGCGGCTTCAGCTTCCTCGAGATCATCTCCCCCTGCCCCACCCTCTACGAGCGGCGCAACCGCTTGGGTGACGGGCTGACACGCATGAACTGGTACCGGGAGAACAGCGAGATCCAGCACGGAGCGGACACGCGCACCCTCGACATCGACTTCGAGGGCAAGATCATCTGCGGCAAGTTCGTCGACAAGGACAAGCCGACCTTCCTCGACACCTACAACCAACAGCTCGGCGAACGGCTCGGGCCCAAGTTCGAGCCCTACGAGGGGTAGTCCGATGGCAACCAGCGAGATCAAGATCGGCGGATTCGGCGGCCAGGGCGTGATCCTGACCGGGATCATCATCGGCCGGGCGGCCTCGATCTACGACGACAAGTTCGCCACCATGACCCAGGCCTTCGGGCCGGAGGCGCGCGGCTCGGCTTGCTCCTCGCAGGTGATCGTGTCGAACGACGTGATCCTGTACCCCTACGTGACCCACCCCGATGTCCTGGTGGTGATGTCGCAGGAGGCCTACACCAAGTTCTCGCCCGCCATGGCCAGCGACGGGCTCCTGCTCTACGAGGAGGACCTGGTGAATCCCAAGGACCTGCCGTCGGGGATCCGGGCCTTCGGCATTCCGGCCACGCGCTTCGCCGAGGAGTTGGGCCGCAAGATGGTGCTCAACATCGTGATGACCGGCTTCTTCACCGCCGTCACGGGGTTGATCGACCCCGAAGCGATGAGGGCGGCGGTCAAGGCGTCGGTGCCCCGGGGCACCGAGGACCTGAACCTGCGCGCCTTCGCCAAGGGGTTCGAGCACGGGCAGAGCCTGGTGCCGGACGGCGTGTTGAACGCGCACTGCTAGCCGTCGAGCAGCGCGCGCGCGTCGAGAGCCCAGATTGAGATGCGGGGGGGCTGCCGCGAGCACTCTCGACCGTTTCTCTGCGTGCTATGGTGAGGCACCCAAGTCGTGGGTCTCCCAAGCATGCACACCTCTCGCATCCTCCCCGGCGCGGTCCTCCTCGCCGCCCTCCTCGCCCCCCCCGCAGAAGCCCAGCGCGGATCCAGGGGAACGCGCCTCGAGGCCCTTCCCGCCCCCCAGACGAACCTCTACCCCGCCGGCATGGGTCTCGGAGCCCGCGGCTGGGGCCCAGGTCGAACGACGCGCCCGGCGATCCTGCTCACCGGCTACTGGCCGCCCTCGAACGAGATGATCCGGCGCTTCAGCACGGATCCGGTGCAGAACCCCGACGGCTGGATCGGCTCCGATTGGGAGGGGCGGGGCTACGACGTCTACTCCTTCTTCCCCGAGTTCCCCCACGGCCTCGGCAAGGGGGAGGGGGATCTGGAGGTGGACTACCAGGACACCTCGGCCGACTTCTGGCCGATCGCCGACGGCCTGCAGCCGATCGCCGTCATCACCTTCAGCCGCGGCTACACCGACCGGAGCTGGGAGCTGGAGATGAACAACCGCAACCTCCTGACCTGGATCGACGACTACCTCGCTCCCTACCAGCCGATCCCCGCTCCGCCCGACGGCTCGCTGCCCGCCGACTCGGAGCGCCTCACCACCCTTCCCGTGCAGAAGGTGATGGACGCGGTGAACGTGGCCCATATCCCGGGCCTCAACGTCTACGTCGACATCAACGGCAACGGGGGCGGGTTCCTGTCGGAGTTCATCGCCTACCACGGGGTTTGGTACCAGGCGTTGCACGCCAGCCCGTCCGATCCGGCCTGGTGCGTGGCGGGGGGGCACGTGCACGTGGGGGGGATGCTCACGACGGCCCACGCGCGGCAGGCCACCCACCAGACCCTGCGCGCGGTGATCCGCTACGTGGACGAGGTGACGAGCCCGGCCGGTGGCAACACGGAGTGGTTCTGCGTCCCCAACGACACGACCCAGACCTTCGGCGCGATACTCACGCCGATGGGCTCGAACTCGATCACCCGCAACGACTTCGGGCTGCAGGTGGTGAAGACCATCCCGGACAACTTCGGCCTGGCCTTCTACGGCGAGTCTCAGCAAGCCGGCACGCCGCTGGGCGATGGGGTGCTGTGCGTCGGTGCGCCCCTCTACCGTCTGCTCCCCGCGGCCCTGGCGGACTCTGGAGGGCGCGCTCACTACTGGCTCGACTTCACCCAGCCCCCCCTGGTCGGCGGCCCGGGGCAGGTCACGGCGGGGTCGACCTGGCAGTTCCAGTACTGGCTGCGGGACCCGGCGGGCGCCTCGCAATCCAACTTGAGCAGCGGACTTTCGGTCACCTTCGTGCCCTGACGGCGCACGAACGGTAGTGTTACCGAAGCTGGCCCGCTCGCGCGCTAGCCTACCCCTATGCGGTGCATCACCTGGCTGTCGTCGGCCTTGATTCTGGGCTCTCTGCTCGGCGCTTCTCCCGTCGTGGATGAGGAGGAGGACGCGCAGGAGGACCTGGACAAGGCCATCAGACTCGCGGAGAGGGGCCGCTACGAGGAGGCCCACCGCCGCTACGGGAAGATCGCCGCGGAGTACCCCCGCACCCGCGCGGGACGGATCGCCGCCCGCCGCTCGACCCCCAGTGCGTTCGTTTACGCCGCCGATCTCGTGCGCAACGGCCCCTCCGCCAACCGGGTGGACGTGGTCCTGATGGGCGAGGGGTACACCGCCGGGCACCAGAAGGCCTGGGACAAGCTGGCGGAGGACGTCCCGAAGTACTTCGAACGCCAGCGCACCTTCGGCGAGTACTTCTCCTACTTCAACTTCATCCGCGCCAACCTGATCAGCGCCGAGGACGGCGTCGACGGGTTCGGGCGCGCGTACGACACGGCCCTGGGGGGGAGGGTCACGGGGACCTACGCCGGGAACGTGGGGATCGATCGCTCGCTGGTGCACGCCATGCTGGACCAGCTCCCGGAGCACGACGGCCAGGCGATCGTCTTCGTCAAGCTGGGTGTGCTCGGCACCGGCGGCGGCGGGGTGGCGACGATCGGCGGGCGGAGCGTCAAGACCACCATCCACGAGTTCGGGCACTCCTTCGGCCACCTGGGGGACGAGTACTCCACCAAGACCCACGAGCGCGGCAGGGTCGGCACGGCTCCCAACGTCTCCGACACCCCCGACCCCGAGCGCCTGCCCTGGAAGCACTGGCTCGACGTGCGCGGCGCCAAGGTGGGCGCCAGCGAGGGCGCCTCGGGCCAGGCGCGCGGCGCCTGGAAGCCGACCACCTCGGGGTGCGTGATGGCCTCGGAGGAGTTCTTCTGCTGCGTGTGCCGCGAGCACCTGGTGCTGCGCATCTACTCCTACGTCGACCCGATCGACGACTGCGCGCCGCCGGCTCACCCCCTCAGCACCAAGCAGAGCCTGGTGCTGGGGGAGAAGAAACTCGACCTCACCATCCGCGCCATGCAGCCGGAGAGCCACGACTTGGAGGTCGAGTGGTGGGTGCTCCCCGAGGCGCAAGCGCCCAGCGGCGCGAGTACGCAGCGCGAGGATCGCTACGGCGCGCGGCGCAACCGCATCGGCGCCCGCTCCAGGCGCGGGCCACTGCCCACCATCGAGGCGAAGAGGCACGCCGCGACCAAGCCGGATCGCGACGGCGAGCACACCCTGACCCTACGCCGCACGGACCTCGATCCGGGCCGCTACCGCGTCGTCGTGCGCGCCCACGACACGACGAAGATGCGGGGGGAGCGCCTCCCCTGGGTGCTGAAGGACGAGGACGGGTTGCTCTGGTCGGAGCGGGCGTGGTGGGTGGAAGTCCCCGAGTAGAGCGCCGCCTCTACCCGATGTGCGGGCCGATGTACTTGACGGCCAGGAAGAACATGATCCCCGTCAGCATCACCTTGATCGCGCGCTCGGAGACGAAGCGTTGCAAGCGCGCGCCCAGGTAGATCCCCAGGAGCCCGCCGGCGCCGAGGAGCAGGCCGAGCCACCAGTCGGGGCTGGTCGACTCCGCCCCCGGCGTCAGGATCGGCGCGATCCAGGTATAGGCGATCACCCCGATCACCGAGGTGGTGAAGGTGCTGGCCAGGGCGGCTCCAGCGATGGTGTGCACCGGCAGGCGGAAGATGGAGACGAGGAAGGGCGCCACCAGCGCTCCACCCCCGATGCCGTAGGTCGTTCCGATCGCCCCTACTGCCATCATCAGGAGGAGCACCCAGCGCGGGTCGAAGGAGTAGGTCTCGCCCATCCACTCGTAGCTGCACCGCCGCCACGCGATGGCGGTCGTACGCACGCGTGCGCCCTCCTCTCCCGGCGGCGGTGGAGGTGGCCCGCTGCCGCGGCGCTTCCCCTTGACGAGATCCACGACCAGGTTGCCCGCGATGTAGAGCAGCACGCAGCCGACGAACAACTGGAAGCTGCGCGGGTCCGGCAGGTACTTCAGCCGCATCCAGACCCCCAGGGTGACCCCGGGGACCAGCCCCACCATCATCAGGATCGTGAGCGGCCACACCATGCGCCCCTCCCGGATGAAGCGCACCACCCCGGACGGGATCGCCACGATGTTGAAGACCAGGTTGGTGGAGCTGACGGCGGGCCGATCGAAGCCGAGGACGCTCACCTGGTAGGGGAGCAGGAGGAAGGCCCCCGAAATGCCTCCCATCGAGCAGAAGAAGGAGACCAGGAAGGCCACCAGGAAGGGCCACAGGGGGAAGACCTCGATCCCGGAGACGGGGAAGTTCACCGCCCGACCTCCGCTACTCCGAGGGGTTGGGGGGGAGTCGCGGGCCGCATGCTTCGCTGTACGGGGATGGTGTGATCTCCACCTTCGCTGGTGAAGAGCCTTACGATAGCGGCTGCGTCCTCGCGCAGACCAGACAACCCGACCCACGAGCGCCATGAGCACCACCCGCCGCCACTTCCTGCGTACCTCCGCACTCGTCGCCGGAGCCCTACCCACTCTGGGGCTCCCCCTCCCCCGCCGCCGCCCCGGCGAGCGGATCAAGCTGGCCGCCGTCGGCGTCTGGAACCGCGGGCGAGCCAACCTCGAGGCGTTGCTCGGCGAGGAGATGCTGGCGATCTGCGACGTGGCCGAGCGCCACCTGGCGAACGCCGCGGGGTGGTCGAGCGCAGCTCCGGCGGGAAGAGCAGCGTCAAGCAGTATCGCGACTACCGCCGCATGCTGGACGAGGTGCGGGGGCTGGACGGCGTGATTGTCTCGACCCCCGACCACACCCACGCCCCCGTGGCGGCCGCGGCGCTGCGGCGTGGCCTGCACGTCTACTGCGAGAAGCCCCTGGCGCACTCCGTGGAGGAGGTCCGCGTCCTGCAGCGCCTGGCTCGCAAGCAAGGGCTCGCCACCCAGATGGGGACCCAGATCCACGCCGGCGACAACTACCGCCGGGTGGTCGAGCTGGTGCGCTCGGGGGCGATCGGCGAGGTGAGCGAGGCCCACGTGTGGGTCGGCAAGAGCTGGGGGGACGGTCGCTTCGG
>CAZDQL010000151.1:0-10058 GCA_964507325.1 uncultured Planctomycetaceae bacterium
GGCCGAGCGGCGTCTCGCTCCTCTTCCACGAGGCCCTGATCGATCGCCTGGACGCCGGCGACCTGGACCTCCCCGAGCTCGACGAGAACGCGGCGCGGGTGGTGGCCCTCACCGCGCGCCCCGACTCCGACGCCCACGAAGCGGCCGTCTCCCTCAAGGCCTGCCCCGAGCTCGCCGACCGCGTGGTCTGGATCGCCGGCTCGGCCCTCTACGCCCCCGTGGCGCCGATCGAGACGATCGATCAGGCCGCCCAGCGCCTGGGCATGCGCGCCGTCGGGGAGCTGGCCCTGGCCTGCATGCTGCGCACGGAGCTCTACGAGCCGCTCTTCTCCACCGCCCGGGACGTGCAGCAGCTCTGGCGCCAGGCCGCGGTGATGGGGGTCTACGCCCAGCGCCTCTCGCGCATGCGACGCGGCGCGAGCGAGGCCTCGATCCTCTCCGGCATCCTGGCGGACGTGGGCAAGCCGCTGGTGATCTCCCTCCTGGCGGAGCTGGAGAAGGCCCTCGGCCAGGAGCTCACCAGGGGCGCGTCCTCCACCCTGGTCGAAGCGTTGCACGTGGCCGTGGGCGTGGCCCTGGTCAAGTCGTGGGGTCTGCCGCGCTCGGTGCTCTTGTCGGTCGCCTTCCACCACGCCTTCGAGCGCGCTCCCGAGGGGAACGAGGAGGCCGCCATCGCCTGTCTGGCGGACACCCTCACCCGCCGCGTCCTGGCCGCCGGGGGCGGGCAGCACGAGGCGATCGAAGAGCTGCCCGTCGTGGCCGCCCTGCGGCTCAGCGAGGAGGAGATCGACGAGCTCCTCGCCGACACCGACGAGATCGTGGCGGCGGCGTCGGTCTTCTAGAGCCTGAAGCGCAGCATCAGCCCGTTCGAGGTGCTGAACTGCGCTCCCCCCGCCGCCGGATCGCGGAACCAGGCCTGGAAGTGCACCGAGGATCCGGGCAGGAAGCTGGCGCCCGGCGGGAGCTGCGTGTAGTCCACCGCGTAGTCCAGCCGCCCATTCTTGGCCACCACCATCGGCAGGCGCAGGATCGGGTTGCCGAGACACAACCAGCCGTTGCCGAAGGGCTCCTGTGCGATGCTCCTGCTGAAGATGAACATCCCCGGCTTGTCAGGCACCGGCGCCGCGTGCAGAGCGAGGTCGTTGAGCGTGATGCTGGTCGATCCCGTGAAGCTGATGTTCGCCGGCGCCCCCGTCGAGTTCACCCGGTGGACGCAGTAGTTGGATCCCGAGACGAGCATCCAGGTCTCGAAGGCCACCCGCCACCCGCAGTCCGCGTAGCAGTTAGGACCGTTGAGGTAGAGCTCCTCCGGGTAGGCGGGCGCGCCGACCTGCGGATCCACGTAGCTGCCCTTGACCATCATCCCCGACCCGTTGCCCCGCATCTCGATCACGAAGGTGTCGTCTTGCGAGAGGTACAGGTTGGCGGTGCCAAGGTAGAAGAACGTCTGCTCGTCTCCGGCGGTCGTCTTCTCGTACGTGGCCGCCCACTCCGCGGGCTGCGTGGTCCAGCCATCTCCGCGCCGGATTCGGAACGACGCCCGCGCGCCGACCGGTCCGGCCAGGGTCATCTGGAAGCCGTCGAGCAGCCCCGAGACCCCGACACGCACCTGCTGCTGCCAGACCTTGGTGGTGTCCCCGAGGTTGAAGCAGGCGTCTTGATCCGGGCTGATCTGATCGAACTGGCCGGTCTGCGCTAAGGCTGGGCCGGCACTGATCAGGGTGCCCGCCAGGAGGTAGGCGAGACGGAGAGACATGGTGCGGGAAAGGGTGCGGTGAGGGAGGATCGGGAGAGTCGCGATCGAAGCCCGGCCACGTTAGGGCGCGGCTTCCGATCCGGCAACGCGCCTCGCCGGCGGACTGAGGAGGGAGTCTCAAAAGGAAACAGAACGGCCAAATCCCACCCCTGGAAGGCACTCCTCCAGCCCTGCGCCCATCGAGACGATAGCGATCTCATGACCCACTCCGAGACACTCGCTCGTCGGGGGGTGGAGGCGTTGGAACAGGGGCGCTTCGACGACGCCGCCCACGTCTTCGCCGCGCTGGTCGCGCGTCGGCCCGCCGAGCCCGCCCTCTGGCACGATCTCGGGTTGGCGCACCTGCGCGGCCACGACCTGCCGGCGGCGATCGCGGCCCTGGAGCAGGCGGTCTCCCTCGACCCCGGCTACGAGATGGCACGCCTCAACCTGTCGCGGGCGCGGCTGGGGGCGGGCGACATCACCGGAGCGACCGAGGACGTCACCCAGGCGTTGGCGCGCGACCCACGCAGCGCCACCGCGCGCGTCCTCTTCGCTCACCTGCAGGAGGTGGCGGGTGAGGCGGACGCAGCGGCCAGGTCCTACCGCATCGCGGCGCGGCTGGCCCCGCACCTGGCGGCTCCCTGGTGCGGGCTGGCGCGCATCGATCGGCTCGAGGAGGGGGAGCTCGCCGCGCTCGAGTCCTATCTCGACCAGGGGAGTCACGAGCGCACCGACGAAGCCTCCCTGCGCCTGGCCATCGCCCAGGCCTTCGACCGTCGCGGCGAAGCGGCGCGCGCCTTCCGCCACGCGGCTCGGGGCAATGCCCTACGGCACACCCACTACGACCCCGACCTCCAAGCGCGCCTGGTGCAGAGCATCCTCGCCAGCCAACCCGCCGAGCTCTTCGCGCAGCCGATCGGCGATCGGAGCGAGACGCCGGTGTTCATCCTGGGGATGCCCCGCAGCGGCACCTCCCTGGTGGAGCAGATCCTCGCGGCGCACCCCGAGGTGCACCCCCTGGGAGAGCGACCTGACGCCGGCCTCCTGGCCCGCGATCTCGCCTCCCTGACGGGGGCGCGCCCCTTCCCCGCAGGTGTCGGCGACCTCGACGGCGAGAGCGCGCGCACCCTCGCCGAACGCTACCTGCGCGGCGTGGGGGAGCCTCCCCCCGGGGCCTCCCGCGTGACCGACAAGGCCCCCGCCAACCTGCAGCTCGCGGGCCTCATCGCGCGCATCCTCCCCGGGGCGCGCTTCGTGCACTGCGCCCGGGATCCGCGGGACGTCGCCCTGTCGAACTTCCTGACCGACTTCGGCGACCACCGGGTGGGATTCGCCAGCTCCCTCGAGCACCTGGCCGCCCACATAGCTGGATTCGAAACGTTGGCCGCCCACTGGCGTTCGATCCCCGCCCTGCGCTGGCACACAGTGCGCTACGAGCGCCTCGTCGCCGACGGCGAGGGGGAGTTGCGCGAGCTCCTCACCTTCCTCGATCTCCCCTGGGACCCCGCCTGCCTGGAGTTCCACCGCCACGAGCGCCCCTGCCGCACCGCCAGCAGCCAGCAGGTGCGCCAACCGCTGCACGGCCGGTCGGTGGGTCGTTGGCGCGCGTACGCGCCCTTCCTGGGGCCGGTCCTGAACCTCGTCCAGGAGCCGCACAGCGGCGAGAGGTGTGCATGAGCTCCCAATCGAGATCGCTGGAGGATCCCGTCGTCATGGCGCGCCTCGGGCAGAGGCGCTACGCCGAGGGGGATTGGGAGAAGGCGGTCGACTACTTCGTGGGCTCGATCGCCCAGCGCCAGGATCTGGCCTGGACCTGGAAGGCGTTGGGGGCGGCTCTCGAGCCGCTGCAGCGCTGGACCGAGGCCGCCGCTGCCTATGGGGAGGCCACGCGCCTCGCTGCGAAGGACGGCGCAGCCCACCTCGGCCTCGGGCGGGCGCTCCTGAAAGCGGGCCGCGTTCCGGACGCGCTGCGCAGCCTGCGCCGCGCCGCGAACCTGCTGCCCGAGTCCGCCTCCTGCCAGGACCTGTTGGGCCTCGCCCTGTACGCGACGGGCCGGCGTGACGAAGCGCGCTTCGCCTACCGCCGGGCGATCTCCGCCGATCCCGAACGCGCCAGCGCGCACCACCACCTCGGTCTGCTCCTGGCGGAGCGCGGCGATCTGGAGCAGGCGCTCGAGCACCTGCGACGCGCCGCCGAGCTCGCCCCCGAGCGCGCTCCCTACCACCGCGAGCTCGCCCGCGCCTCCCTGCGGGCCCGCGACATCGACCAGGCGCAGCGAGCCGGGGAGCGGGCCGCCGCCCTCGCCCCGGGGGACGGTCGGGCGTGCGTCGTGCGGGCCCTGACCGCCGAGATGGAGGGGCGGCGCGCCACGGCCCTGGCGCTCTACCGCCGAGCGCTGGAGCTCGACCCCCGGCAGACGGGCCCCTACTACAAGCTGGCGCAGGCCGGCGAGCTCGAGGATCTCTCGGCGATCGACGAGCTCCTGGAGCGCCCCGCTCTCAGCGCCGTGGAGCGCGCCGAGCTCCAGTTCGCGCGCGGGGAGATCCTCTCGCGCAGGAGTGAGGTCCACGAGGCCTGGCAGGCCTACTCCGCGGGCAACGCCGCCCTCGCCGCCGAGGTAGATCACGACCCTCGCGCGCACCGCGCCCACGTGCGCCGCATCATCGACGCCACCCCGCAGGGGGTCTTCGAGGCGCGCCGGGGGTGGGGGGATCCGAATCGCCGTCCCGTCTTCCTGGTCGGCCTGCCGTGCAGTGGCCTCTCCCTCGTCGAACGTGCGCTCGGGGCCCACCCCGCGGTGGTCGCCCTCGGCGAGCACGACGTCTTCGCGCGTCTCACCCGGCGCTGGCACCGCTTCGCCGGCCCGGGGGCCGAGTACCCCGACGACCTGCGCAATCTCGACCGCGTCGGGGCGGTGCGTCTGGCGGGGGAGTACCTGCGCTCGCTCTCGTGGGCGGGGAGTGAGTCTCCGCGGCTGCTCGACTGCACGCCCGGAAACGTCGAGTACCTGGGGCTCGTCGCCTGCGCGCTCCCCAACGCGCGCGTCATCCACGTGCGGGGCGACCCCGTCGACACCGCCCTCGCGATGTGGATCACGAACTACGGCAAGCACCGCTACCCCTTCGCCTGCGACCTCGAGCACCTGGCGAGCCACCTGGAGGATCAGGAGCGCCTCGTGCGGCACTGGCGGGAGGTGCTGCCGCTGCGCTCTTGCGACGTGGCCTTCGAGGACCTGGTGAGCGACCCAGCCGGCCAAGCGGCGCGGCTGGCGGAATTCCTCGACCTCTCCAGGGAGGACCTGCCCGCCTTCCCGGTCGACGGGCGCCGCACCCAACGCGTGGGGCTCTGGCGCGATTACCGACGCTTCCTGGGCCCACTGGGGCGGCTGCGCGAGGAGTAGGGGCCGCTAGCCCTTCCCCACCTTGCTCAGGCGATCGACGCGCAGGCGGTCGCGCTCGTCGAAGATCAGGTGCGCGGCGGAGATCACGACCCCCACCGTGCCCAGGGCCACCCCTCCCGCGATGGCGAAGAGGATGAAGAGCTGGTAGCGCGCCGCCTGCGCGGGATCCTCCCCCGCCAGCATCTGGCCGGTCATCATCCCGGGGATGCTGATGATCCCCACCGCGATCATCGAATTGAGGATCGGAATCGTCCCGCGCCGCACCGCGTTGCGCACGATCGGTGCCGAGGCTTCGCGGCGCGTCGCTCCGTGGGCGAGCAGCAGCTCGACCTGGGCGCGCTCCCGATCGAAGCCCTCGAGGGCGGTGTCCAACCCCAGGGCGATTCCGTTCAGGGAGTTGCCGAGCACCATCCCCAGGATCGGGATCGAGTACTGCGGCTCCCACCACGGCCCCGGAGCGTCGATGACCACATTCAGGCTGTAGAGCGTGACGAACATCGAGCTCACCAGCATCACGCCGATCCCGACGCGGAAGACCCCGGGCACGCGACGCACGCTGCGGCGCACCGCTTCGACGCCCGCGATCGTGGCCATGGCGAGGCCCACCGCCAGCACTGCCCACGGCTGGCCGGAGCGGAAGACCCAGCCCAGCACCAGCCCCAGGAGGGCGAGCTGCACGGTCGCCCGCAGGGCCGCCAGCAGCAGGCGCCGCTCCAGGTTCAGGCGCAGGGCGAGGCTCAGCCCTGCGCCGAGCAGGATCAGGAGCGAGGCCAGACCGAGGTCCAGGTAGGAGAGGGCGACGGCGGCGATCACGAGAGCCTCACCTCCCGCGCCCCGAGGCGCTCGACCAGATCCAGCTCGTGGCTGACCCACAGGATGGCGTTGCCCTCGGCGGCCCAGGCGCGCAGGCGCTCTTCCCACTCCCGCGCGCTCTCCGGGTCGAGGGCGCTGGTGGCCTCGTCGAGGAGCAGCACCCGGGGCTCGACCAGGAGGGCGCGGAAGAGCGCCAGCCGCTGCGCCTCTCCGCCGGAGAGGAGCGCCGCGTCCGCGTCGTCCTCCAACCCGGGCACCGACTCCACTCGCGCCCCGCAGAGCGCGGCGATCGCCTCCACGTTCTGCCGCACCGTGCCGGCGAGCCGCGGGGCTCCCTGGTGCAGGTAGAGGACTCGCCGGCGCCACTTGTGGGCGGCGAAGCTCTCCCTCGAACGGCCCTCGAGACTCACCTCCCCCGCGTCGATCGGGTCGAGGTCGGCCAGGCCGCGCAGGAGCAGGCTCTTGCCGCTCCCCGAGGGGCCGCGCAGCACCGCGATCTCCCCCTCCTCGAGGGTGAGGTCGAGGTCGCGCCACCAGGGGGCACGGGTCATTCCGCGGGCGGCGAGGAGGCTCATGGTGACGTCGCGCGGCAATCCTTACCCATCGCCGTCCCGGCGTCCAGTGGTGTTGGGATAGGTTGGGAGGCGTGATGCGAACAACGACTCCCTGCGCCCTGATCCTGTCGCTACTCACCCTGACGGCTGTCGCAACTTCCGACACGAACGATTCCGGCGGCGTACTCATCCCCGAGCAGGCCGCCTACGACGTGGAGGTCTACCGGCTCGACCTGAAGGTGGACCCGGAGCGCAAGCGCATCCACGGGACCCTGACGATGGGAGCGCGACTGCTCGCGCCGAGTGCCGAGATCGCGATGGATCTCGACCAGCTCCTGAAGATCGAAGAGCTGGAGGTGACGACCACCGTCGACGGGAAAGCCCGCAAGCTGCAGCCGCGATACCGGCACGAGCAGGGGCGCATCTGGATTCCCCTCGCAGACGTGCCGGCCGGCGCGCAGCTCGACGTCGCCGTCACCTACGGCGGCGAACCCCGCGAGGCCAGTCGCCCCCCCTGGGACGGCGGCTTCACCTGGGCCAGCACCGCGTCCGGCCAGCCCTGGATCGCCACCTCTTGCCAGGGGGAGGGGGCGGACCTCTGGTGGCCTTGCAAGGACCACCCCTCCGACGAGCCGGAGTCGATATCCCTGCACATCACGGTGCCGGAGCCGCTGGTGGTGGCCACCAATGGTGCTCCCATGGGGGTGCGCTCGGAGGAGAAGGGGTGGCACACGTGGGATTGGAAGGTGTCCACCCCGATCAACAACTACGGCGTGGCGCTGAACATCGCCCCCTACGAGACGGTCACCACCGAGTTCGAGAGCGTCGCTGGGGATACCTTCGACTTCACCTACTGGGTGCTCCCCGAGAACCTGGAGAAGGGGAAGAAGGTCTTCGAGGAGTTCCAGCGCCAGATGCGCTTCTTCGAGGAGGTCTGCGGCCCCTACCCCTTCCGCGCGGACAAGTACGGCGTCGCCGAGACGCCGCACCTGGGCATGGAGCACCAGACGATCATCGCCTACGGGCACCGCTACCGCGGCGATCCCGACCTGGGCTACGACTACGACTGGCTGCACCACCACGAGCTCTCCCACGAGTGGTGGGGCAACCTGGTCACGGCCCTCGACTGGAACGACTTCTGGATCCACGAGGGGGTCGGCACCTACATGCAGGCGCTCTACCTGGAGCGACGCTTCGGTGAAGAGGCCTACCGCCGCAAGCTGGCCTCCGACCTCAGGCGCGTGATGAACCGGGGTTCGGTGGCACCCCGGGACCCGCGCAGTACCTCGCAGATGTACTTCTCCCCCAAGAGCCTCGACGCCCCCGACGGCGACGTCTACTTCAAGGGCTCCTGGATCTGCCACAGCCTGCGCTGGCTGGTGGGGGACGAGGCCTTCTTCACCATCGTGCGCCGCTGGGCCTACCCCGACCCCGCCTCGGAGACGACCCACGACGGCTCCGCCTGCCGCTTCGCGACCACCGACGAGCTGCTCGCCATCGCGGAAGAGCACAGCGGCCGCGAGCTGGACTGGTTCTTCGATCTCTACCTGCGCCAGCCGAAGGTGCCCCGCCTGGAGGCGCGGCTCGAGGGCGAGGTCCTGCACCTGAGCTGGGTCACGCCGGGGGAGCTCCCCTTCCCCATGCCAGTCGAGGTGGAGGTCGACGGCGAGCGCGTGCGCGTGCCGATGCCGGAGGGCTCCGGTTCGCTCGAGGTGGGCGACGCCGAGTGGAAGCTCGATCCCCTGCGGAACGCGCTGATGGAGCGCAAGCGGAAGAGGCGCGGGAGGTAGTCGTCAAGCCTGCTCCACCCGCCCGTCGTCGCGCTCGTCCGCCTCGTAGTCGCGCAGGCGGCGGAACATGCGCCGCAGGTCGAGGAAGCCGCCGATCGCGAACCACACCACGACCACCGCGGCGACGCCGAAGATGATCCAGGTCCAGACCCGCCAGTACTCCAGCCACGCGCGGGCCGAGACCGGGTAGATCAGGCAGTAGGCCGTGCCCACGGCGAAGATCAGCGTCCAGACCAGGGGCCAGGAGATGGTGATCCAGGTCACCCACTTGTCGCGGCCGGAGAACTCCCGGGTGAAGCCGAGCTTCTCCAGGAACGTCGGCTGTTCGCGCTCGGCGACCTGATCCTCCTCGACGGCGTAGGCGCCGCGGTGCAGGAGCTTGTCGAGGTTGAACTCCCGGCGGGGCCCGAGCAGGGAGACTCCGACGTAGGACAGGATCGCCGCGACGATCGCCCAGAAGGTGAGGACCTGCCCCGTGAGCGTCTCGCTCTCGTAGACGTACAGACCGAGCCGCGCCAGCGGGCTCCACCAGCTATCGACCGCCTCCGCCAGCCACTCGCCCACGAACTTCTGCTTGACCACGATGCCGAAGGCGCTGAGACACAGGCCCACGATCATCGCCGTCCACGCCGCGGCGGTCGTTCCTCGCTTCCAGTACAACCCGCCGATGATCGCCGAGCCCGCCCCGCCCACGAAGACCGCCCCGGTCAGGGCCAGGAACATGGCGATGTACTGGGTCGGCTCGTACCAGAGGCTGAACCAGGTGGCGAAGATCGCCACCGCCAGGATGGCGCTCTTCAAGAGGCGCAGGTGGGCCCGCGTCGACAGGGGGCGCTTGCGGAAGGGGAGCACCACGTCCTGCACGAAGATCGTCCCCCAGGAGTGCAGGTAGGTGTCGTTGGTACTGATGAAGGCCCCCAGCATGGCGGCGCACATCAGTCCCAAGAGGCCCGCGGGCAAGAGCACCGGGATGGCGCTCGGAGTGCGAACCTCGGAGACCAGGGCCGTGGTCTCGCAGGACGCCAGGGCCTGATCGACCGCTTGGGCCTGGGCCGCGTAGGCCGGGTGGTGCATCAGCGTGCGGATGCAGATCGGCAGCACCACGGTGATCAGCATCAGGACGCGGAAGCGCCAACCGTTGAGGATGTTGGCCATGCGCGCCTCGTGGGGGTTCAACGCGGCCGCGTTGTACCCCTGGTCCCCCTGCCAGGCACGCGCCCCGTAGAACATGATCACGACCGAGATCAGCCAGTACCAGACGTCGAAGTGGACCTCCTTGCCGATGTCGAAGGGGTCGACCAGCGACTTCCCGGCCAGGGGATTGGCCTCCAAGCCGGGCTTGACCCACTCCCCCTGCCAGACGTCGCCCATCACGGTGTCGGCGATGTACTGCCAGGGGATGGTCCACAGCAGGAAGAAGATCACCACCAGGAAGACGATGTGGCCGAAGATCCCCTGCAGGAAGTCGGTGACCATGATCGCCACCTGGCCGCCGAGGAAGACGAAGGCCAGGGCGGTGCCCATCAGGACCAGCATCACCACCGGGAAGGTGTGGACGGTGGTGCCCGCGATGATCATCGTCTCCGGGAAGCCGCAGATCGCCATGAAGAAGCGCGCCGCGACCCCGGGGAAGATGCCGTAGTTGATGATCCCCGACAGGAAGGCCACGCAGCCGCTGAAGACCCGGAAGGAGCGGCTGTAGCGCATCTCGAAGAACTGCGCCAGGGTCAGGGCCCGCGTGCGGCGGAAGCGGTAGATCACC
>CAZDQL010000152.1:0-9777 GCA_964507325.1 uncultured Planctomycetaceae bacterium
GCCATCTTCTTCACGGCCTTCTTCTTGGCCTTCTTCTTCTTGGCCTTCTTCTTGGTGGCCCTTTTCTTGGTCGCCTTTTTCTTGGCCTTCTTGCGGGTGGTCTTTTTCTTGACCGCCCTCTTCTTGGCCTTCTTGCGGGTGGCTTTCTTCTTCGCCATGAGAGAAGTTCTCCTTGAGGACCGGATGGTCCGGGGTTTTGGCCCATCAGGGCACTACGTCGGAAGCCACGACATCAGCCCTGTCATCGGCACCTGTCGCAGACCACTTTCCCCACAACTTGTGGAACTTCCTCGTCCAAGGACTCGATTGAGGGGCGGAAGGCCCACCGATCGGGACTTGTCGAGGACTTCGGTTCCGTGCAGAGGGTAGTGCGAACTCCTTCCAGGTGAGCCTCAGGGGGGTGTGGAGGGGGGTAGGGGCCCCGGGGACGCCCCTGGCTGGCCGTCAGCTGTAAGCTACTGTCTCAAATGGAGTTACAGCCATTCAAATCAGTGAGTCCACCGCGATCGCCTTCGAAGTGAACACTTGCCGCAGACCGAATTACGGACGGCCAATCACCGCCTATTCACAGCTCGCGGCAGACCATTGAACTCCACGCTCCCCACCGCTCACCGAAGCGAATCTTCCGTGCGCGGAGATCCCCAGAGGTCTCCCATTGTTGGGAATCTCGACAGGCGGACCCCCCTCCCCCACCCCATCTCAGCCGGTCTGAACTGCCTCCCTTCAGTGTGCATCTCGGAGATCGGCCTCTCGACCACCCCGGTCCGGGCACCCTTCTTGGCCACCCCGTGGCAGCCGTCCGTTCGCCTCTGGGCCGGCACCTCGCCGCTGGGGCCTGCTCCAGCGGCCGGGTGCTCCAAGTCCTTGCGGACAAAGGTGCTACGGCGAGCAGCTCCGCGGAATGCCCACTGAAGGGCGGCAGTTCAGAAGAGGTCGTCGAGGGCTTGGGCGGCTTGCTCGGAGTAGTCGTCCGCCAGCCCCGAGTCGTCCGCCGGCGGTCGCTCCGTGATCTCCGCGAACACCGCGGCCAACCGCTTGGAGGTCTCCTGGGCGTAGAAGCGCACCAGCCCGAGGTTGGTGCGCTCGTCCCAGACGACGGCCAGCAGGGTGCGCTCGCCGACCAGGGAGATCTGGATGCTCTCCCGCTGCCCCTGGTGGGACATGGTGCTGAAGTGCTCCTCCCCCAAGAGCTGCGCCATCTGCTTGGTCGCAGCGAAGGAGCCGGCGGCGAGCGCCGACAGCGACTCCATCGACTCCACCGCGGCTTCCCCCCGACGGGTGACCGGGTGCCCCTCGCGGTCGATCAGCAGGGCGCAGCGGGCACCGGAGAGCTCGAGCAGGCTGTCGAGCTCTCCGTCCAGTCGAGTGATGTCCTGAGCGTAGAAGACGAGTCGGTCAGCGCGCAGCTTGTCGTCCGAGATGCGCATGATGCCCCCTAGAGAAGGTCGAACATGAGCCCGCCGATGCCGATGCCCACGGCCAACGCGACCACGACGAAGACGACCGTCATGATGGCCGACTTGCGGTTCGTGGCGTTGGAGGGCGTCGCCAGCGCGGCGGAACGCGGTTTGATTCGGGGGGCCTGTGGGCTGGGAACCGCGCGACTGGCGGGGGCTTCGGCCGGGGGCGGCGCGGCGTTCTGAGGCACCTGCATCAGCGAACCGGCCGGCGGCGCTGTGGCCGCCTGCTGGGGAGCACCCATCACGCCTCCCTGGGGCGCGTCCAGCGTCTCCGGCGGCGCGACCGGCTGCACCAGGCGCAGCCCCTGCGCGGCTCCCTGAGCTTCAGGGGCAGCCTGGGGCTGCGCAGGAGGAGGCTGGACGGGGCTCCCCACCCCGGCGGAGGGAGTGGGCGGGAGCTGGGGGGGCGGGTGCACGTCGGTCTTGGACAGGACCTCCGGCGTTCCGATCCCCTGGGGCGCGCCCGTCGGTTGCGGGAAGCCGGTGGGGATGCCCGCCGGCTGCTGCTCCCCTTCACCCCCCGCCATGGGGATCGGCTGCGCCATCTCCGGGGCCGGGGCCGGGGCCGCCGCGGGCGGGGGCTCCTGGGCCAAGGGCATCTCGGGGGCCTGAGCGGCCAAGGCGTGGTCGGGCACGCTCGGCTCGACGACCGGAGGGGCCGTCGATCCGGGAGCGATCGAGGGCGCGGGGGCCGGCGGCACCGGGGGCGCAGGGCTCGGCTGCGCCTGAGGCTCGGGGGCCTGGGCCGCGGGGGGGGTTGGCACCTGGGACGCCGGGTAGAAGCCGGTCCCGGTCGACTGCACGGGCGGAGCGACCGGCCCGGGGGTCGCGGCGGGAGCGGGCTGCTGCGCCACGGGGGTCTCGCTGTCCGCCGGCACCGCGGGGGCCGGCCCCCCCG
Organism: uncultured Planctomycetaceae bacterium; assembly: GCA_964507325.1. Taxonomy (GTDB): domain Bacteria; phylum Planctomycetota; class UBA1135; order UBA1135; genus CAZDQL01. Next base: position 2,359 of record CAZDQL010000152.1, read on the forward strand.
CGCCACCGCCGGCCTGCTGATGGATCGTGTCGAGCACCAGTGCGGCGATCGCCTTCAAGGTCGGGAAGACGCCCTGGCCGGTGTTGGCGACCGCCTCGAAGGACGGCAGGCCCCTCGGGTTGAGCAGACGCTCCAGCTCCTCGGTGGGCAGCGCGTCGGGCAGGTCGCGCTTGTTGTACTGGATGGCCATCGGCATGGCGGCCATGTCCTTGCCGTACTCCGCCAGGTTCTCCTGCAGATCGCGCAGGGACTCGAGGTTCTCATCGACCATCGAGGCCGAGGAGTCAGCGACGAAGATCACGCCGTCGACTCCCTGGAGCACGAGCTTGCGGGTCGAGTTGTAGTAGACCTGTCCAGGGACGGTGTAGATCTGGAACTGGGTCCGCATCCCCGCCACCGTTCCCAAGTCGAGCGGCATGAAGTCGAAGAATAGGGTGCGGTCCCCATCCGTCGAGATGCTGGTCAGTTCGCCGCGGCTGTTGTCAGGGGCTCGCTGGTGCACCACCTCGAGGTTGGTCGTCTTGCCGGACATGCCGGGACCGTAGTAGACGATCTTGACCGTCACGCTCTTCTGGGCGAAGTTGATCTGGACCATGGCTAGCAGTCTCCGGATGCTTCGGAGCAACGAGTCTCAGGCGTTGCCGCTGGTGCGGCGGGAGCCCCCGGGTCGAGCCCCGGGGGTGGACTGGCGAGGGGGGCGGGGGGTGTCGGCGGCGCCTGGCCGACCGTGCGCAGGACGCGGTTCATGCGCGCCAGGGCTCCTTCGATCGGTACGCGCAGCTCTTCGGCGCTGGCGCCGCGCTCGAGGGCGACGAGCACCACCGATTCGGGCGCCTGGTGGAGGATGAGGGTCCCCTGGGTGGCGCGCATCACCACCCGGCGCGGCGCGTCCCAGGAGAGCTGTCCCACGCTGCGCGCGATCTCGGTCATCCAGCCGCCGGCCAGGGCGGTGAAGGAGTTCAGCTCTTCGTCGCGGTCGAGCGAGCCGCCGCCCTCTCCATGCTCCTCGTCGAGGGGAGCAGCGCCGCGGGCGGACGCGATCGGGACGCCGTCGGTGGACATCAGCACCGCCAGCCGGACCCCGGGGATGTGGAAGAGCGGATCCAGGACGTTCCTCATGCAGCACCTCCCAAACCGCCGGCCAAACGCGCGAGGGCCTCCAGCTCGCGCCCGCGGGCCGCTCCCGCCGACCACAGGGCCGCCGCGCCGCGATCGCCGGGCACCAGCGAGAGCACCCCGAACTCCCCTTCCAGCGTGATCTCCTGGGGGCGCCCGAGCCCCAGCCGGCGCGCGGATGCGCGGCTGTTCTGCAAGAGGTCGCGCACCGCGCGAGCGGTGCGATCCGCGGTGGCGCCGGTGGGACCCTGGACGAGGGCCGTTCCACCGCGCACGTAGACCGCCGCGTGGATGTGCGGCTCGGCGCCCAGCTCCTGCAGGACGGGTCGCACGGCGATCGACGCGGGCGCAGTCTGTGCCTCGGGGACATCGTCCACGAAGGCTCCGGTGCGCTCCACCTCGAGCAGCGCCCGGTCCAGCGGGCGGGCATCCTGGACGTTGGCCTGCACGGCGCGGAAGCGGGTCTCCAGGTCGGGCTGTCCCGGCATCAGTTCGAGCAGGCGCGCGATCGCGCGACGGGCCTCCTGCCACGCTCCCACGCGGCGAGCGATCTCGAACACGAGCTGCAGCGGTCGCGCATCGTCGACCAACTGCGCGGCGGCCTTGTCCGCCAGCTCGTACGCCACCTGTCCGTCGCCGGCGCGCCGTTCGGCGAAGAAGAGCTCGGCTCGGCAGCGCGCGCGGAAGTAGAGCGCCTCACCATCGTGAGACTGCGACCACCACTGCTCGGCCGCCTCTTCCGCCTTCTGGGTGCGTCCGCTCTCCAACATCAGGTCGCACAGCTCTCGCCAGAGCGCCGGGCGCGGTGCGATCGCGAGGTCGGATTGCAGGGTGCGGATGCGGCTTTCGAGCATCAGCACGCGGGCGCGCTCCGCGAGTCGCATCAGCTCCGGGTCCCCTTCGTGGGTCTGCAACCCCTCGGTGCACACGCGCAGGACCTCCTGGGGAGTCCCGCAGACCACGTGCTCGTGGGCCAGGGCCAGGTAGTTCTCCGCCGAAGGGTCGAAGGCCAACCGGCGAGCGGCGGCGCGCGCCCGCTTGCGGCCGGTCATGCGGGAGAAGAGCTTCACTTGGCGGGAGCCCCCGTCTCCTCGAGCCATTTGCGCAGCGCCTCGACGTCGGCGTCCACCTGGGCGCGGTGCTCCCACTCATCGTCGGAGAGGCGTTGCGCCTTCTCCAGATCGACCAGCGCGCGTCGGTAGTCGCCGCGCTCGGTGTACATGATCCCGCGCATGCGGGCAGCGTCGGCCAGCTCGAGCAAGCGGCGGCGCTCACTCTCCTTGGCACGGGCGCTGCGGGCGGATTCCCGCTCGTATTCCGCGATCTGCTCCCTGAGTCGATCGCGCTCGGCGGTCGCCGAGAAGACCCCCAACCAGAAGCGGTGCTCGGCGATCAGGCCCTCGATGCCGGCCTTGCGCTGATAGAGGGTGTCCGGGTCGGTCAGACTGGCGTCGACCAGCTCCGCGTACGCGCGATGCACCTTGACCTCGCGCCCCACCAGCAGGGTGAGCCCGGCGGAGATCAGGACCACGAGCGCCAGCAGTCTGTTGCGCCGCGTGGCCCGAGCCTTGCGCTCCGCCTCCTGGTAGCGCAGGTCGCGGATCATGCGCGCCACGTCGCGGCGCGTCCGGTCCAAGAGCAGGACCTCCTGCAGCCAGGGGATCGCCTCGGAGACCTTGCCCTCTTCCACCGCCCGCTCGGCGCGCTGCAGGTAGCGATCGACGAGCTCGTCGGTGTTGCCGGAGCGGCGCAGGATGCCCGCCAGCTCGTGGTCGATGGTGCGCTCCTCGGGCAGGCGGTTGGCCAAGAGCTCGAGGACGCTGCGCGCCCGATCCACGTCCCCGGAGCGCTCGAGGAGCACCGCCAGGCGCCGCCCCTCCACCGCCAGCGAGATGCGGTTGCGGTCGAGTACGTCGGGGTGCGCTAGTCCCAGAATGAGCAACGCTTCGAGCTGGCGCAGGTTCCCGGGATCTTCGCAGAGGCTGTCGAGCAGAGCGCGGCCGAAGGCGTCGGCCGTGCGTCTGTCGAACTCCGCTGCGGCGCGCTCCATGGCGCTACGCAGGTCCCCATGCCCCGGAATCGTCTCATTGGGCGTCACGCCCGTCAGGGCGGAGACCACGTCTTCGACGATGAGCTGGGAATCGGGCGGGGCGTTGGGTCCAGGGGAGAGGGTCTCGCTCACGATCTGGCTGTCCTGACTCGGTACACGCGCGGCGCAGCACTCGGTTCCGAGCGCCTCAGCGTCGTATCGAATCCCGGTGTCGCCCATCTGAAGGCAAAGGCAGGACCTCGCCTCGGACGCCGATCGCTGCCAGCCAAGGGCGGCGCCCCGGCGATGACCGCCGGGGCGCCTTCCGATCGAGGATCGGGTCGGGATGGGCTGGAATGAGACAGGCTCACTCGGTGGGATCGATCGGCACCGCCGAGAGGGCCCCGGCCGCGTTCTGCGCCAGGTCCTCCAGGCCGTCGGCGAGCTGCACCGAATCACCGGGGACCAGCTGCACGTCCAGGCTCAGGCGCACGTGGTCCGCCGCGATGACCTCGACGGCCTGCACGGAGGCCACTCCGTCGGTGGACCAGTTGGCCAGGGTACCGGCGAAGCTGGTGTCGACGTGCTCGTCGAAGAGGACGTCGATCGTCTGCCCCGAGGTGTCCTCCTGGTAGTTGGTCCAGGCCATCGAGATGTCGGGCGCCTGCGAGTCCCCCGTGAGGGGCCCACCGAGGGTGATGGGAGTCCCCATGGCGTTGCCGGCGGCATCCTCGACGCCGGAGACGGTGACCGAGAGACTCTGGTTGGCGTCCAGCTCCGTCCCCGCGGGCAGGGCGATGGTGACCGCAGCCGTCACGCTGTCCCAGGTCAAGGACGCGCCGGAGAGGCTGACCGCGCTGCCGTTGGTGATCTCGTAGTTCGTCGAGTCGAGACCGGTGATGATGTCGATCTGCTCGCTGAATCCCACCGTGATCACGTCGCCCCCAGTGCCGGTGCCGATCACGCCCGCGACCGAGGCCAAGAGCGGAGCGGCGGTGTCGGAGGCGACCGCCAGGGTGATGTTGGCGCCGCTGTCGTTGCCCGCCATGTCCACGGCGGAGCTCTGGGCGATGGTGACGTCGAAGCCGGGGTTGACGGCCACCCCGAAGGTGGCTCGCACCACCCGCGGGCTGAGCTGCTCGGCGCTGAGCGCGACGTTGCCGCCGTTGTAGTCGTAGCCGGTCTCGGTCTCGCACGCCGTACGGTCCACCGCCTCGTCGAAGACGATGATCAGCGAGTTGGGATCGCTCTGGTCCAAGAGGGAGATCGAGGACCCTTGGCTGGGCCCGGTGGTGGTGTCTCCTCCCACACCGACGTTGACGGTGTCGTCGGAGGCCAGCACCACGCCCTGGTCGGAGCGCAGCGGGTTCGAGGCGGTCAACACGAGGGTCACGTCGTAGTTGTCCACGGCCTGGAAGTTGTCGCTGTGGATGGTGAGCGTGACCTGATCCCCACCGTCCCATGAGATGTCGGAGGGACCGATGGTGATCACCTCTCCCCCGGGGTTGCTCACCACCGAGTAGTTGGCGGGATCCAGGAGGTGCCAGGGGCTCATGTCGGCGGTGAAGGTGATCAGGACGGTGTCATTGGACTCCCCGCTGATCGCGGTCACCGTCGGCGCGCCGTTGTGGGCGGGGGCGGTGGTGTCCTCGCCTGCGATGGCAGTGTCCATCGAGGGGAACATCACGTTGCCAGCCAGGTCGGTCACCCCGATCACGTCCACGGTGTCGGTCAGGTTGATCTGGAAGCCATAGGAGAGGCTGATCCCGAGTCCGCCCTGCAGCACGCTGGAGCCGATCGGATAGCCGCGCAGGATGCCCCCCGAGTCCCGGACGGCGTAGCGCGTCCCGTAGGGATTCGTGGAGGCGTCGTACAGGTCGCCCAGGTTGTCGCACGGCTCGGAGAAGCGCATCACCAGCGTGTCGTCCGTCGGGGCGTCCTCACGCCACGCGGTGTGCAGCGTGGGCCGTGACGTCTCGGAGACGATGCTGCCGGCGGTGGCGCCGGCGTTGATCACGTTGCCGCCGATGTCACGCACGGTGATGAAGCTCACCTGGATGTCGTCACCCTGCTTCAGCGCTTGCCCACCGACGTCCAGCGTCAGAGTGGCCGAGCGCGTCCCCACGGAGTAGTCGATGTTGGCGCCGGTGACGTCGATGACCGTCCCCACCGGGGACTCGACGCTCCAGTTGGCGTCGCTCTCGACCTCGCTCTCCACCATGTCGTCGTCGAAGAGCACCACGACCGTGTCGTCGTCAGCTCCTTCGATGGCGTTGCCCGTCACGCTGGTGACGCTGGGAGCGGTGGTGTCCGAGGAGGTGATCGTCAGCGGGCCAGTCACCACGCCCAGGGGGTTGCCCGCCAGGTCGTCCACGTCGGCGTCCACGGTCAGGGTCACGTCACCCGGCGTCAGGATGACGTCGGTGGTCACCACGCGTACCACGTACCCCGAGCCCATGACCGTAGCGCTGTCCACGGTGGCGGCGGGGTCGAAGGTGTAGTTGCTCGTGTCCTCACCCTGGGTGGCGTGCACGTCCTCCGAGAAGCTGACGTCCACCGTGTAGCCGGTGGAATCCACCGAGCGGTTCTGGACCACGTCCAGGATGGTGGGAGCGGTCGCGTCCCCACCTGCGGTCGCAGGGGCGGAGGTCGCGCTGAAGGCCTGGCCATCCACGTCGACCTGCCCGACGGCGTCGACCACGACCGCATCGCCGTTGCGCATGTCGGAGTCGAGGGTGACGGTCAGGGTCTTGGCCAGGTAGTCGTAGACCAGGGTCTGGTCGGCCATGGTGACCGGCGCCGCGTTGATCGTCATCGCCCAAAGGGTCGGATCCTCGGCGAAGTCCGGATCGAAGGCCTGGTCGGTGACGATCGTCACCGTGTCACCGAGGGAGTTGGCGACGGTCGTGGCGGTGACGGAGTCGAAGGCATTGGCGGCGGGGGCGGAGTTGGCGATCGCCTCGGTCGCAGCGCCGTAGGCGTTGCCGTGGGCATCGATCAGGGCCAGGTGGCTGATCTCGTCGTATCCGGGGGCCACCGGGCGGCTGAAGGTGATGCGCAAGGTCACGTCGTCCGGCTGGCTGACGTTGGTGATCAGGGTCACTCCCTGGGCGCTGCCGTGGTCCACCAGGGAGAAGTTGCCCGCCAGGGGGGTGAAGACGGGGTCCATCGGCTCGTCGAAGAGGAACTCGACCACGCGCCCGTACTCGTCCTGGGCCAGGACCTGTTCCACGGAGACCAGGCTGGGAGCCGTGGTGTCCCCCGTGGCGGCCCCCGCGACCGGCGTGGGATCCACCGCCACATCCGCCACACTGGTCAGCCCGCTCGCCGCCAGGGTGAAGCTGGCGTGCAGGTTGGCGGTGCTCGGGAGGGTGAAGTCCGCCACCTGGGTGGCGCTGTTCAGGTCGATGGTGCACCCCGTGAGGTCCATCTCGGTGCCGTTGACCGTCAGCACCCAGTTGTCCGGATCCTCGGCGTCGGTCTCGACGACGCGCGGCCCGCTGAAGGTCACCTCTACCGTGTCCCCGCCCAGGAGCGCGTCCGAGGTGTCTTGAATGGCCGCGGTGATGGCGAAGGTCGGCGCCGAGTCGTCGGAGGTGGTCACCCGACGCCACCCGGTGCCCACGTCCTCCAGGGCGGCGATGCGCACGCGGTGGCTGGGAGTCACGCGCTGGTCCCAGGTGACGGTGACCACGCGACCCACCGTGGCCACGGTCTGGGCGCCCTGCCCGCCGTCCGCCACCACGTTCGCGACGGTGACGGTCCCGGGGGACTGGTCGAAGGTGATGACGGTAGTGAGTCCGTCGGGATCGGCGGTCAGGTCCTGGACGGCGCTCTGCATCGCCGCGTCGTCCCCACCAGAGGAGCTGGAGGAACAGGCGGTCGCGAGGAGAGCGAGGGTGGTCAAGGTCCAGGCCGTGATGCGGTTCCCGGTAGTCATCTGAGGATCCTCGGTGAGGGGGCGGGGTGGGGTGTGGCCGCGAGATCCCCCGTTCGGGGGCTCGGCCGGGGGTACGGTTGCGATTCCAGCCCGGCGCGGGGGACACGGGCTGACGGCGCTATCGACCGCCACCGGTCGCGCCTTTGAGGGAAGGCGCAAAACACCACGCGGAAGGGTTTTCCACCCCAGGCCCCTCGCCGCACGCGGACCTCACAGAAACACCGGCGTCCCGTCGCGCGCAGCGCCGGGCCGCCGGTGGTCCCGGTCGGGGAGCGAAGAGAGGGGGGCTACTGGATGATGAGCGGGTCGATCACGTGGGGCCGGGTGACGGTGC
>CAZDQL010000153.1:0-9557 GCA_964507325.1 uncultured Planctomycetaceae bacterium
CGGCGGCCACCCGGTTCGGGGTGGCGGGGGGGCGGGGGTGGGCCCGCGGGCGGCCGCCGCCCAGGGCCGCCGGCGTCGGGGGGCAGGAGTATCGCAACGGCCGGCGGGCCCGTCCACCGCAGTGGGATCTCCGTCCCGGCCTTTCGGACTCCCGCGAGCGCCCCCATCATGGGCGCGGCCCCGGGGCCCCAGGGCCCCCCCCCCCCCCCCCCCGGGGGCGGGGCGGCCCCCCCACCATCCCCACCATGTCGAGCTCCCTCCTCCCCGTCGCGGCCGGCCTCGTCCTGGCCGTCGGCGCCCTTCCCCTCCGTCCCCTCTCCGCCTGCCCCCTTCTCCCCCAGGAACCTCGGGCGGAGTCCCCAGACGCCAAAGAGCAGCGCACGCCCAAGGAGGTGCGCCGCGCCCTCGCCAAGGCGGAGCGCGAGATCGAGCGCCTCGAGCTGGAGGTGACCCTGGCCGAGATGCAGGCCGTGGAGGAGCGCGCCGCGGCGGAGGCGGAGGTGGCGTCCGGAGAGCGGGCGCTGGCGATCGCCGAGGCGGAGCTCGACCGCTACCTGAGGGCCCGCCTGCCCCTGCAGCAGGCCGAGGCCGAGATGGCGATCGAGCGGGCCGCCCAGGACCTGCGCGCCGCACAGGCGGATCTGGAGGGGATCCGGCGCATCTACGAGGAGGAGCCGGAGGCGCGTTCCAAGGAGGAGATCATCCACCGCCACGAGGTGGCGGTGGTCTTCGCCAAGTGGCGGCGCGAGGTGGCCGAGATGAAGCTCGAGCACCTGACGGCCTTCGACATGCCCCTCGAGCGCCAGCGGCTCGACTCCGGGATCGCCAAGGCCCGGGCGGCCCTCGCCAAGGCGCGCGCCGGCGCCGAGCGCAAGCACCTGGCGGGCTTGCTCGCCATCGCGCGCAAGGGGGACGCGCTCGAGGACGGACGCCACAAGCTCGAGGATCTCCAGAAGGAGCTGCGCAAGTTGGAGCAGCAGGCCGAGAAGCGGCGCAAGCTGAAGCAGCAGAAGGCGGGGAAGGAGAAGGCGGGCAAGCAGGAGTCCGAGAAGGCTCCGGGGCAGGCTGAGGACGGTGGGGTGTGATCGCCACTCTGCTGATCGCCCTCCCGATCCCCGTGGTCGCGGGGGTCCAGGAGCCCGACCTCTCCACGGCTGAACGCGCGCGGGAGTCGGTCGACCGCGGGGTGGACTACCTGGTGGCGTGCCAGGCGGAGTCGGGGGCCTTCAGCGTCGCCGCTCCGGACTGCCTCTTCGACGTGGGCTTCGGGCTCGAGGCCTACCGCGGCTGGCAGATCGCCGCCCAGGGCTTGGCCTGCATGGCCCTGGCCGCGGTGCCGGAGACCCCCGAGCGGCGAGCGGCCCTGGAGCTCGGCGTCGCCTGGCTGTGCGAGACGCGGCTCGCCACCCGAGCCTCGGACTGGGACATCGACGGGGTCTGGTGCGGCCTGTACGGCCTCGTGGCCTGCGTCGCCCTGAGCGACGACGAGCGCTTCGCAGCCGAGCCGTGGGCTCCTCGTCTGCGCAGGCGCGGCGGGGAGTTCCTGGACCTTCTGAGGCGCAACCAGGCGCTCTCGGGAGGGTGGGCCTACTACGACGATCCCCCCTTCGACGTGGTGCCCACCTGGGCGACGAGCTTCTGCACCGCCCTGGTCATGCCCTCCCTCCTGCGGGCCCGCGAGCAGGGGCTGGAGGTCGAGCAGGAGATGACCGAGCGCGCCCTGCGCTACCTCAGGCGCTGCGCCCTCCCGGGGGGGGCCTACTCCTACGACCTGACCCCGGTGACACGCCTCGCCGGCGTCGAGCACATCAACCTGATCCAGGGCAGCCTGGGGCGCACCCAGGTCTGCAACTGGGCCCTGGTGCGAGCGGGTGTTCCCCAGGTGACCGAGGAGACGATCCGCGAGGGCCTGCAGGCCTTCTTTCGCCACCACGGCTTGCTCGACCACGTGCGCACGCGCCCCATCCCCCACGAGGGCTTCCACGCCAACGCCGGGTACTTCTACTTCTTCGGGCACTACTACGCCGCGCTCGCCATCGAGCTCCTGCCGCAGCAGGAGCGGGAGGGGTGGCACGCGCGGCTGCGCCCGCACCTGATCAAGACCCAGTGGAAGAGCGGCGGCGCGAACGACTTCGTGGATGGGGGGCCGATGCTGGTCGCCTCCACCGCCTTCCTGGTGCTCGGGCTCGAGACGGGGCTCGACGCGGTCGGGCTCGCCGCCGGCGAGGAGGCGGGGCGGTGACGCCGGCGGTCGGCCAGGCCGCCGCCGGGTGGCTCTCCGAGGGATTGGAGACGCGCCTCGAAGAGGCCTCGGCGGGTTGGCTCGCCTCCGCCGTGGAGAAGAGTGCCGCGGGGCTGCGGGGCGCGGAGTTCGGGGCGCTCCTGTCGCTGGCCAGCCGCTACCTCCCCGAGCGCCCGCTGGCGCCCGCTGCCGAGGCCCTCGAGCGCGCCGGCGCCCTCTTGGCGGGCTGGAATCCGGAGCGCTGGAGCCTGCGCGAGGCGGGGCGCGTGCGCCTCCTGCTCGCGCGGCCCGACCTGGCCGGGGAGGACTTCTCCCCGGAGCTGGAGGAGCTCTTCCACTACGCCGACGAGGGGGAGATGCGCGCCCTCTACAAGGCGCTGGCCCTCTTCCCCGAGCCGGAGCGCTTCCGCTGGCGCGCCGCCGAGGGGTGCCGCACGAACATCGTGCCGGTCTTCGAGTCCGTCGCCTGCGACACACCCTTCCCCGCCGCCCACTTCGACGACGTGGCCTGGAACCAGATGGTGATCAAGGCCCTCTTCGTGGGGGCGCCCCTGTGGCGGGTGCGCGGTCTCGACTCGCGTCTCTCCGAGGAGCTGGCGCGCATGGCCCTCGACCTGGCGGACGAACGCCGCAGCGCGGGCCGAGTCGTGCCCCACGAGCTGTGGTTGGCGTTGGGGCCCCACGGCGGCGAGCGCGCGCTCGCCTCCCTGGAGCAGGAGCTCCACGAGGGGGACGAGCGCTCGAGGCGCGCCGCCGACCTGGCCTTGGCGCGCGCCCGGACAGAGGGGGATTTCGGTCCCGACTGCGATCAGACGACCTTCCGGGAGTTGGACCCGCGGGAGGAGTGATCCCACCACCAGAGAGCCCGATGCGATTCATCGATCCGCACATCCACATGTCCAGTCGGACCACGGACGACTACGAGGCGATGGCGGCCGCCGGGGTGCGGGCCGTCATCGAGCCCGCCTTCTGGCTGGGCCAGCCTCGCACAGAGCTCGGCTCCTTCGTGGACTACTTCGCGACCCTCATCGGCTGGGAGCGTTTCCGCGCCTCGCAGTTCGGGATCGCGCACTACTGCGCCATCGGCCTGAACTCCAAGGAGGCCAACGATCCCAAGCTGGCCCCGGAGGTGCTCGAGCTCCTGCCGCGCTACGCCCTCAAGCAGGGGGTGGTGGCGATCGGTGAGATCGGCTACGACGAGATCACCCCCGCCGAGGACGCCGTCTACCTGCGACAACTCGAGTTCGCGGTGAGCCACGACATGGTGGTGATGGTGCACTCGCCCCACCGTGACAAGAAGCACGGGGTGCGGCGCTCGATCGACGCCGCGCGGGAGGTGGGCCTGGCGATGGAGAAGCTGGTCATCGACCACAACAACGAGGAGACGATCGAGGACGTCCTCGACTCCGGCGCCTGGGCGGGCTTCACCATCTACCCCCACACCAAGATGGGCTCCGAGCGCATGGCGGAACTGGTCGAGCGCTACGGTCCCGAGCGCATCATCGTCGACAGCTCGGCGGACTGGGGGGTCAGCGACCCCCTGGCGGTCCCGCGCACCGCGCAGCTGATGGTCGCGCGGGGAATCGATGCGGAGTGGATCGAGCGCGTGACCTGGGGCAACGCCCTGGCCGCCTACGGCCAGTCGGGGCAGATCGACCTGGAGGAGCTGGAGCGCACCCCCGTGGTCGATCAGCGGCAGCTCTTCGGAGAGAACACGGTGCTCAGGGGACAGGAACCGCGCGTGGACGCCTGAGGGGGGCCGACCCGGAGCGCCGGGTCCTCAGTTCGCGGGCGGGAGCTGCGCGTCCTCCCCCCAGCCCAGCATGCGCGTCATCACCGCGCGCATCAGCACCTCGGCATCCTCCTCGCGGGGCTGCACTTCCTGCCCCGGCAGCAGGGCCACCGTCAGGCAAGCGACCACGCAGAGTGCGAGGACTGCGAGATGGGCGTTGCTGCGAGGGGTCTTGCCTAGGGCCACGGCACTCCTGCTTCGGCTGCCGTGCCGGCGCCGCTTGAGGTTGCCCGTATCGAGACACTCTCGGGTTGTGGGGCGCTCACCAGGTGCACTACCCTGCGGATCACCGCGAGACGAAGCCGAGAGGACGCGAACGATGGAGAGCTGGGGCATCGACCTCGCCAAGGAGTACTTCGAGTTCTCCGCGGCGCACTTCCTGATCTTCCCCGACGGGAGCAGCGAGCGACTCCACGGCCACAACTACCGCGTCTTCGTCGAGGTGGAGGGCACCCTCACCCGCCACGGGCTGGTGATGGACTTCCGGCGCGTCAAGCCGGTCGTGCGGGAGCTGGCGGACTACCTGGACGAGCACTGGCTCCTGCCGGGGGAGCACCCCGTACTCACGGTGGAGGAGCGCGGAGACGGCGTGACCGAGGTGCGTCACGGCCAGGACTACTACGCCGCTCCCAGCGAAGACGTGCTGGTCCTGCCGGTCAACAACGTCAGCTCCGAGAGCCTGGCCACCTGGTTCGGGCGCCGGCTGGTCGAGCTCCTGAACCAGCGCTTCCCGGAGGTGAGGATCGACCGCCTGCGGACGGGGGTGGAGGAGACCCCGGGCCAGCGCGGGGTGTACACCTACCGGCGCGACGAGTGACGACTCAGGGGGCCAGGCGCGACAGCACCTCGGCCCGCAGGCAGTCGAGGTCGGTCAGCTCGACCCGCGCCGTCCCCTCGACCAGCGCCAGCTCCGCAGCGACCGAGTCGAAACGCTCCTCGGGGGTCCCCGGGCGGTTCCGCAGGTAGTGGGCCAGCGCCCCGGCGATCGAGTCGGGGTACATCTCCACCAGCTCGATCAGCTCCGCCTCACCGATGGCGGAAGCCGCGGCCCGTCGCCAGTCGGCGCGCTCCTCGCCGAGGCCGGCCGCCTCGAGCAGCGGGGCGCGCGGCAACCGGTCGTGACCCGCCTCCGCGGCCAGCCTGCAGCGTGCGTGCAGCCCCTGCAGGCCGTGCCGCTCGACGACGCGCTCGACCAGGAGGAAGGCCAGGCCGTAGTACCCGCGCTTGACGCTGGTGTCCACGCGGGTCGAGGAGAGCCCCGCGGCGACGCGGAAGACGTCCAGGGGTGCGTCGGGGGTGTCTTCGGTGCTGGAGAGGGTGATGCGCGCCGACCATCCGAGTCGAGCGCCGCCCTCCGCGGAGCGAGAGCGGTCGCGGACCTCGAGCTCGAACTGCAGACCGCCGCAGGCGAGCGCCGCGCTGGAGAGGCGTCCCGCGCGCAGTCTGGCGGCGCCCGCCGGGACCAGGCGCGTGGCGATGACGTCGCACAGCCCCTCCTCGAGGGTGCCGGGCAGGACGTCCCAATCGCCGCCGAGGCTGGCGTGGACCAGCTCGTGGGCCAGGACGCGCTCCAGGTTGTCGGCGCCGCGGGCCAGGAGGATGCGCTCGTGGCCGGGGGCGAAGAGCCCCTCGGCGTCGGCGTGGGCCGCCAGGGGTACGGCGTAGAGGTGCGGCTCGTCCTGGACCCACACTTCGAGGTCGCTGGGAAGGTGCTCCCCGGGCAGGAGCGCCTGCAGCGCCGGCGTCAGCTTTCCCAGGAGCTCGGAGACGTGCCGGGCCTCCTCCTCGGAGGCGGCACGGATCGTGCCCTTGGAGGAGTCGAGCAGGACCGCCGGGGGCGGAGCCAGGCATCCGGTGACCACCAGGGCCACCAGGAGCGCGGGAAGTTGGAAAGGAGATCGCCGCACCCCAAACCGTACCCCGGCGCGACGGGAGGCGCGGGGAGGGGGCGCTCGGGCGGTCTAGGTGGAAGGGTTTTCCGGTTCGAGGTCTGCGAGGGCCGCTCTCGTTCCCTCAGTCCTCGAACATCCGATCCCACTCGTTCTCCGGGTCCGGGGTGAAGAAGGCTCCCTCGACTTCGGTCGCGCCCCCGTAGCCCAAGCCTGCCAGCGCGGCTTCCTGCTCTGCCGTGCGGTGCTTCTCGATACCCATCCCCGTGGTGGATGCCTCGTCCAGCCAGCGGATCAGCTGCCGCCGCAGGCGCTTGGCGCGCTCGAAGTGCTGCCCCTCGGGGACCAGGTTCACCAGGCTGTCGGGGTCCGCCTCCAGGTCGTAGAGCTCGACCTCGTGCAGGCCGCGGGGGTGCTCGGAGATCTTCTCCTGGTGCTCGCGCAGGTGCAGGAGCAGGTGCCACTTGCCGCTCTGGATCGAGGCGGAGAGCCCGTGGGCGGCGATGGCGAAGCGCGGCTGGGTGGCCGCCGGATCGTCGATCGCCCAGCGCAGGTCGCGACCCGGGAACTCGGCCTCCTCGAACCCGGACAGGTTGAGCAGCGTCCGTCCCACGTCCATCTGTTCCACCGGCGCCTGCAGGCGCGAGCCCGGGGTGCAGCCGGGCCAGGCGAGGATCAGCGGCACGTGCACCGACTCGGGGAAGAGCCCCGCGTGGTCCCACCAGATGCCGTGCTCGCCGAAGGACTCGCCGTGGTCGGAGGTGAAGGCCACGATCGTGCGCTGCGGGTCGGCGAAGCGCGCCTTGTTGAAGAGTCGCCCGAGCTGGTTGTCGAGATAGTCGATCTCGCCGCGGTACATGGCGTAGGGGTGGTCCTTGTCGCGCAGCTCCCCGAGGAAGGGCGGCACCTCCTGGATGGGGGGCAGGTCGAGCTCCGTCCCGTGGTCGTAGGGATCGGGGTTCTCCGCGGGCCAGTAGCGATTCTTGAAGCGCCCCGGAGCGCCGTAGGGGGAGTGGGCGTCGAAGACGTGGACCCACACGAAGAGCGGCTGACCCAGGGCGTCGGTGAGCCAGTTGTCGAGGGCGTCGAGGGTGTACTCGCCGTCGCGATCGCCGCCACCGGGCCCGCTGAGGCGGTCGAAGCCGGTTCCCAGACCGCTGGCCTCGCTCACCAGGTGGTGGGCGGAGACCGCCGCGAAGGTGCGATAGCCCCGCTCGGCGAAGCGCTGCGCCAGGGTCGGCACGCCCGGGGCCAGAGGAGCGCGGTTGTCCAGGATGCGGGTGTCGCGGGGGGGGATCCCCGTCATTAGGGCCACGTGGGAGGGGTTGGTGACGTTGGTCGAGGCGTAGGCGTCGGTGAAGTGCACCCCGCGTTCGGTCAGGGCGTCGAGCACCGGAGTCGAGACGAGGGCCTCCTCCCCCTCGATCGCGTGGCCCATGTGGTCGGCGCGGTGGGTGTCGGAGGTGATCAGGAGCACCGTGTGGGCCTCCTCCCCGCGCTTGGAAACCGCCGCCTCGGCCACGATCGCGAAGCCCTCGATCTCCCAGCCCACCTCGAGCTCGAAGCGCGCCCGCACGCGCTGACCCGCGAAGGCGCTCACGTCGATGCGCGCGCCGTGCCAGCGGGAGCGGTCCCCCTTGCCCGACTCGAGCCGCCAGTCCTCTTCCAGCGGCGGGACTCCGTCCGCTTCGAGGGTGAGCTTCAGGCGCGGCTCTTCGCCGAAGACCCGCAGGCGCTCGTCGAGGGCACAGGAGAAGCTCAGCTCGTCCTCCGCGCGCGCCTCGAACTCGGTCTCCAGGGCGTGTGCGCTCGAGATCCCCACGCCGCGCCGCTCCTCGCCGGCGATGCGCACCAGCCTCCCGTGGGGGGCGCTCGCCTCTCCGGCGGAGGGCACGAAGTCGAGCAGGGGAGAATGGAGGAGCTCGATCCCGATCACGGCGGAGGCTGCATTGGGTCTGTCGCTCCCGGCGAGCTTCACCACCAGCTCGTCCACGGGTCCCGGCTTGCGGCGCAGGTCGGGGAACTCGTAGAGCACGTGGCTCGGCTCAGGGTTGGAGCTGACGGAGATCTTCGGGGTGGCGAGCAGCGTCTTGCCCTCGCGTTTGAAGACCAGTTGGATCGACTCCGGCCCCGGACCGTAGTGGCTCACGTGCAGAATCGCCCGGTTGATCTCGTGGGGCTGGAGGTCGCAAGCGATCGAGAGGGACTTGGGCCCCGCGCCCTTGAGCAGCACCCCGTGCGGGCGCAGTTGCTTCAGCGGCACGCCGGGGTTGGCCTCGACGACCTTCCTGGACGGGTGCAGCGGGCGGTAGACCGCCCCTTCCGAGGCTGAGCCCCGCCACCCCTCCAGGCTGCGCGGCGGCTTGAGGTCGGCCACCAGCACGGGCTTCTCCACGATGGCGGGTGGAGCGTAGGTGAAGGTGAGCCGCCGGTACTCCCCGCTGCCCTGACCGACCTCGGGGGAGTCGTCAGCCAGGACTCCCCAGACGACGAGGGCCGCGACCGCGGCCAGGACCAGAATCAGGAGGGGAGATTTGCCGGGGCTCATCGGGGTGGGACCGGGGCGGGAGGAGGCGAGCGGACAGCCTACCGGCTACCCCGGAAGCAAGACACCGCCGTCCCTGGCCGGGCGCGTCACGCCGGTGGACGGGGGCGCTGGGTCACCGTTCTCCGGGCGCGGCGTCCCCTTGTTCGGCGGCGCGCAGGGCGCCTCCGAAGGGAAAGGAGATTCCCGTCCCCGAATCCTCGGCAGCGGGGCGCCGCTGCGCCTCGGCTCCCGGCTCCCCTTCGCTCCCCGGGCCAAAGTGCCACGGGACCCCACGGATCTCGAGCGAGTAGGTGGTGTCGACCGTGGCGGATTCGACCACCAGCACCACCGACTTGCCGGCCCAGTCGATGGTGAAGAAGCCCTCCTCGGGGTTCCAGGGGCCGTCGTAGCCGCCGACGATCTGGCCCGAGTCGGGATCGAACAGGTACAGGTCGAGGTCGGCGAAGGGGTCGTCGCCGTAGAGGATGAACTCGATCCCCACCGGCTCGTCGGCGATCAGCTCGAAGTGGTCGTAGAGGTCGAAGCCGGGCCACCCCTCGACGTGGCCCTCGACGATGAAGTGCGTGGCGCCGTGCACGCCCCCGAGGAAGTCGGCGCTCCAGGGGGAGTCGTTGGGCTCGATCTCCCCGTAGATGGGGGGCCCCGGCGGGGGGCCGCCGATGATGACGCCTCCACCGCCCCCGGCACAGCTGGCCGCCAGACCCAGGGCTGCGGTCACGAGGATGCGGCGCGCGGAGGGTCGTTGGGCGAGGAACATGGCGGGCCTCCCAGGGTGCCTCGGGGGGGGAGATGCCCGACCGCGCCCACCGGGAGAGGGGCCGTGGAATTACCCGGCGGACGCGGCGGGCCGGAACGCCGGGGAGATCGCAAGGGGCGGGCCGCGGGGCGGCGGCCCCTCAGGGGGGGGGCGTCCGGGGGGCGCGTCCTCCCCGGAATCCGGCGTGTCCTCCAGGGCGTGCACGGGGTGGGGGGCGTTTGGGGGAGGTATGGGCGCTTAGGGGGGGGGGGGGCCCGCCCCCCCCCCGAGCGGCCCCCGGGGGGGCGCGGCCCCCCGCGCGGGGGGGGGGGGGGGGGGGGGGGGGGGGG
>CAZDQL010000154.1:0-9255 GCA_964507325.1 uncultured Planctomycetaceae bacterium
CAGCATCCGCTGATTCGCGCAGATAGGGCCTTGGATCTATGCAACTACGGGGTATCTTGAGCTCCTCCACAGTGAGCGTGCGGGGCTTGCGCTTCGCCTCGAGCCTGGGCAGCGCCAGGTCCCTGAACGGATTTTCCCGCAGCCTCCCATCGCTCATGCACCATCGGGCGAACGACGTGGCCGCGATCGCGTATGCCCTCACCCGCGACGCTGCCATTCCCTGCGCGACGCGATCATTGAGCCATCGTTGGAGCGCAGAGCGGTCGAGGTCGCGAAGTGTGTTCCAGCGGAGATCTTGCCCGAGTCTCTTGAGCATCCCGCGGACGTTCGCGATTCGCCGTGCTGAGCGAGTAGCGCCCTTCCGGCCGGGGAGGTCGGCGGCGAGGTAGTCGACGAGGTGGCCGGTCTCGCGCTTCTTCCCGTGTGCATCGATCTCCTGTTCGTAGACGCGCTCCAGCTCGCGCTCGCCCACGTCGACCTCGATCCGATTCGCGCGACCACATCGGATCCGGTCCTCGTCCAGTTCCCACGAACGCAGCACATCCAGGGCGGCTTCCTTCGAGGAGCAGTTCGTCGAGCGCCTCATGATGCGACCATCCGCGCGTGTGTATTCGGCCTGGTAGATGCGGTTCGCGACCCGCACGAGGAGCGTGCCCTCCTTCTCGACCACAGGCGCCTGTCGCGTACGACCACGTCCGTCAATCCACCGCGCGGTTCGCTGGCCCCCACGGGTCGAGACCTTCGCCCCTTTGGGCAGGGGCTTGAGCCGAGTCGGTCGATAGACGCTACCCATCGCGGTGCACCTTTCGCAGCACCGGCCGTCCGACGCGTCCTACGAGCCGGAGGTCGAGCGCTTGGGCGACGCGCTGGAAGGCGTCGAACCGAAGACCCTGCTGCCCGTGCACGAACCGGCTCAGGCATGAGCGGTCGACGTCCGCGGCGCGGGCGATCGAGGCCAGAGTCCGGCCGCTGTCGATGATGCGCTGACGCAACTGCTCCTCGAGCGGAGGGAGTGCAGGGCGGCGTTCACTTCTGGTCATGGTCATGGACGACTCCAGGGGTGGATCAAGTGATCTTCGTGGGCTGTGTAGGGCATCGGCGGGGGACAAGCCGCAGGTCGAGCGCGTCGCAGAGCCGGTCGAAGGTCGCGCTGTTGATCGTTGCGCCAGCGCGGAATCGTGAGAGCGTAGATTGCTCTACATCGGCCGCCTTGCCGATGGCATAGCAGGACCGCGGGTCGCGCTCGATGGCTTGGCGCAGGACCTCGGTGGGTGTGCGGGGTCGGGGAGGCATGGCCCCACGATACTTGCAGTGGGACAAGCATGGGCAGGCTTCGCTCTAGGATTCGTCCGAGAGGGTCCCGGGGTCATTCGCAGAGGGACCACAGGGGTGAGCTGTGTCGCGAGCGCTGCTCCCTCGTACCGCGTTTCTGCTTCCGGAATCCCCCCCGGTGGGACCGCCGGGGCCGAATTCGGTTGCGGGGGGCGCGGAACGGAGTCCCTGGGGGCTCCGACGAGAACAAGCGGTCGCCCCCAGGATGCGCACAACAGTAGCCCGAGGCCAGTCCCTCTCACTCACTGGGAAGTACAGCTCAGCCTGTCGGCCGGGGGCGCCCTCCTTCCGCCACCATCGCCGCTCCGCCATGCCCAAGCGAGCGAGTTCTTCGAGTTGCTCACGAGCCTGGTCAGAAGTCAAGCCGCGCCTTGTCCCGCGCCACTGTCTGGGGGTCGCCGAGCCCCGCGCCTGGAGCTTCTTCCACCACGTGAGTGCCGGGTGCTCCGCCTTCGCCGACGGCTCTTCCTTTCTGTCCCACAACGCATAGACGCGCTCGGCCTCCGCGAAGTACCACCAGGCCAGTGTGATCCCTGCCTCAAGGTGCCGATCCTCGACTGGATGGTCCACTCCGCAACGCTCGGCGTGCTCGTCGACGAGTCGCAGAACGAGCGCGAATCGGAGTGCGCCGCCCTCCAATTTCCGGCCGGCTGCACGCAGCCCGGAAGCCTGCCTTGTGCAGCGGTCCCACTCGGGGACGAACTGCCCGAAACGCCTCTGCGCCTCATCTGACAGCGGAAGACTCTTCGGCGCTGGCAGCCCGTCTTCTCTGTGCTCCATCTCGACGTCGAGGAGCCATCGCACGAGCCGATCGTACTGCTTGTGAACATCCTCGGGAACACCGGGCATAAGCTCTCGGTCACACTCGGACGGGAGGGCCAGAAGGAAACGGGCAAGCAAGCCTGAATCCCGACAGCCGGCGTTGAACGAGGTCTTGAAGATCGCCGGTTGAATCCCGCCCGCAACACAACAGCCCGCGCGTGGGACCAGGGTGCTGCCGCGCCCCTTCCGATCCACCTTGTGTTGTAGCCCTCCGTGCGCTTCGAGCCAAAACGCTCTGTCCTTACTGCTGCGGCCGCGGTTGCGGGGCCGGTATGCGTCCATACCAGCTAGCCACCCAGAGAGCTCATCGACCATCACGAGGATCCCTCGCGGACTCGTCTTCAGCATGTCTTCGACACCTTCAGTGGTCGCGTCGCTAGTCAAGATGTGCTCGAGTCTTGGCTCCTGCGGCGGTTCCTGTCCCTTGCGTTTGTCCTCATTCAGCGACTTGTACCGCTGGACGTCATGTTCCCAGAGCCGACGCAACCGTTCATGTTCTGCGAACAGCAGCCGTTGCCGCTCTTGGTGCGGCTTGAAGACGGCATCGAAGACTGGCGATTTCCCCATCCCACTCTCGGCCACAACCGCGGAATAGAACAAGGGAGGCTCCTGCCAGCGCTCGTTGATCGGCGGGTAGACAGTGCGAGTCAACCCAATCGCTGAGCCGAGAGCTGGCCACAAGTAGGTTGCGGCCATCGAGAGATCGGTTGAGGTGGAACGAGCAACGTACTGAATGAAACTCGCGAGTTGTTCTGGGAGGACGTGGACCGGGAAGAGATGGTCTTGCTCGACGTCGGCTGCACCCGACGACATCTCTCCGCTCTTCTCCGCTTCGCACATCGCGTTGGCGATGTCGAAGTCGGCGTTGTCGCTGATGTCAGTCATCCCGCGCCTTTCGCGACTCGCCGCTGGGGTGGACGCGGAAGATGGCGCAGCGATCACTGAGTGTCGCTGCCACTTTCCTGGCGTATTCTTCGCCCGCAGGGTCGTCGTGCGTCGCCGCAAAGATGCGCGCTCCGTTTGGGATTCGGGCTGCGATCTCGGGGCACCACGAGCCGCCGAGCACTCCAAATACTGCGGGACCGGCCTCGTGCTCTTCCGACACCGACGTCGCAGCCTTGAGGAAGTCGGGCACCCCTTCGGTGATGAAGATCCGCAGAGCCGCGTCTGATCTCCACCAATCAGGCAGCTCACCGAGCTTGAGGAGCTGGCGGGCGAAACCGTCGGCCAGCACGAGACCACGAATCTCGAAGCCGGCCGGAGAGACTCCCTTCGGCGCGGCGCCGTGAGCAGCGCGCGCGTGCACGGACGCCATCACCCCCCTTGCATCGAACAGTGGGACGACGAGCTGCCATCCCTTCGCCCAGCTGGTCCGGCGACATTGCGCCCAAGGAGCAAGCGGTGCGTCCCTGGGCACAGCGCGTGCGAGGTCGAGCCACTCGATCGCAGCCGCATCGAGACTACGGCTGACGACATAGTCCCGGACCTCGGGAACTCCGGAGAGCGGCTGGGTGGCCTGCCACACGGCGTCCACCTCGGCGCGCGGAGGGCGCCTCGGGGGCGCGTCCATCGGGACGTTCGGCAGCGGGCGGAGCTTGGGTGCGGTGGGTCCGCGTGCTCGATCCTCATGGCCCTCGCACAAGCCTCGGGATGCAGCCCAGCGGAAGAACCCGCCCCAGCGACGGTCGCCACGCCGGAGCCGTTCTCCGAAGAGCGCGTAGCAGATCAGCTCGACCGTCCCGCCTTTGACCTTGCAGCGGTGACAACACCATGCGCGACCGTTGCGCCTGAAACCGACGGGTCCGCGCGGGTCTGGCGTGGAGCGGCCGCGGACCTCGTCCCCGCACACGGGGCAAGGCGCGAGCGAACTGCCGCGGACGATCTTCAGACCGAGTTCCGGCGCAAGGTCCTGCACCCGGAACGCGGCGATGCGGTGGATGGCGTCAGACTCGGTCATCTGGCATCCTCCTGCGACCCATCCGCGAGCATCAGGTCGACGAGGAGTGAGCCGTGGTGCAGGTCGGCGTCGAGCGACCTTCCCTGCTTCTCCCCGAGGCAGATCATGGGCACCCCCGCCACTGGGTGCCCTCTTTCTTGGGGAGGCAGGCGCCTACGCACGTCGTGTCAGCCGACGCGTACGAGGAAGGGGAGCGCCATCCTCCAACCACGCCTCGAGCTTCTTCCGAGAGAAGCGATACCTGCCGCCGATCTTGACGGCGCCGGGAATCCGCCCCGCTCTGGCGAGGCGGTAGACACGGCCCACGGAGAACCGGATTTGTTCACTCACTTCAGCGGCCGTGAGCCACTCAGGCTTCGTTCTATCAGTCATCGGAGAGGAGATCGCCCTCTGCTGGTCAGCAGCGACCATTCGCTACCGCACGGGTACGTCCTCTCCTATGCTCGCCGTGAGCCCCAATCCAGCGCCCCAGGTGGACACCCATGGCCCGAATGCGCCACGAAGCAGGTGTCCACCTGCGAGGCGATCGGCAACGATGAATGACATCCATTCGCTGAATAGCTGCCGAGAATGGGCTCCTAGCAGGTGTACACCCGCCTGGCACTAACCATCGCAGTCGACGTCCACCCTTTCTCCGGCAATCATCGACTGGAAGGACTGCAACCGACCATGGACTTGGAGCCCAAAGCTCGACATCCACCACCCGGCCTGTCCGCCCTCGACCAACCCCGCCACCCGCTCGCGCCTCAGCCGCTTCTGCGTCGCGGCGGTCGACGAACCCACCGTCGCGGCCAGCTTTGCAGCCTTGACACGCGTGCCCCGATTGACCGCCCCGAGCCCCGACAGGGAGGAGAGATCCCTCCGCCACTTGGTACGCTTGAGGACCTTGTGCACTGTGGCCTTGAGTTGATCCTCGGCCGACGCGCTCTTCTCCTCGTGACTTTGCGCGCACGGACCATCGTTCTCGTTGGCACTATCGTCGACCTCGGGATCGCCGCGCGGCGACATCACGGAGTCGCGCGCTTGCGCTTCGGTGGGCACCGTCCCGCCAGCGTGTCCTTGCACAGACACGCACGCCCGGACTCGAATGGCATCGACATCTTGCGTGGCGGAACCTCTCGCGGCTTCTAGACCATTTATCCTAGCTCTTCCCCTCAGCTGGACCCATCGATCCAAGAGCCCCCGGAAGGCGATGAGGCCCTCGACACCCAAACCGAGCCGTCGCCCGTAGAAGGTGAGCTGTTCGCATAGGGCGGCCAGTTGTCCCGCGGCCACGTGCAGATGTTCGCTGCCGGGATCCTGGTAGTATGCGGCCGAACAGAACTCGCAGGAGCTCTGAATGAACTCCCTCGCAAGGTTGGGCATCTCCTCGGAGTCGAGGTCGCCGAGTTCGTCTTCGTCCCACCCATACTTGGTGACCGTGTAGCCCAAGGACTTTCCGACTGGGTCGCCAGCGCGAAACGGGGCGATCGTTTCGACGACCCGCCGCTTCCCCCACTCGGGCCCCCTCACAAGCTGCGCTGGCTTCGGGCTGGAGGGACTGCTAGGCTTGGGCGGCTGGGCGTGCGTCATGTCTTCGGTTCCTGCGCCCAGCCCCGAGGAGTCGCCCGGCTTCCATCCCCGGGGCGGCTTCTCTGGTATCCGGGCTCCTGCACGGTAGCCCTTCCAGGTGCCGGTTCCCACGGCCGGGCGCGGCTCCGGCCCAGACGAGCGCCACGCGGGGCCCAAGATCCGTCCGCTACTCGTCCACGCGACGCTTTGAACAGTGGATGTTGCGGACGAAGGCTCCCCGAGTGCTGCGCCCCGGCCATGTGGGAACCGAAGTGGGATCCTGATTCACTCGGGGTTCCAAAAAAACGGCTCAGGCCCCCTAAGGCGGGCTTTCTCGGCGATCGGTTGCAGGTGGAAACCCAAGAACCGACCCACAAGCTAGGGATACGACGCGCTTAGCGTCACCCGCAGAGAGCCCCCCCCAGGAAGGACCCGTGGGGGGCCCGAGCGTCGAGGCATGGTGCACGCCGGGCAATCTCAGCCTCTCTGGGACAAGTCGGCCAAGGGGACCGGTTCCCCATGTGCCCAAGGGTCCCCCAAGTGCCGGCCCTGAACCACCCCGGGTGCCCTGGGGCGATTCAAGCTGGGCATCGCATGCCCTCTGAGGATCCAACTGGAGAGGCGCTGTCGTTGACCTGGGCTGGGGCCGGCGTATCGTGCGGGCGCGAACAATGGCCCCCACCATGAACGAGCGCACACGCCCAGCCCCTGGTGGCGCCGCGACGATCAACGGGATCATCTACCAACTCCTATGGAGCCTGCTCGAGTGTCAACGGCTACGTTTCGCCGAGTTCAGGTCGATTAGAGGGGAACCGAAGTCCGCCACGGTCGTCTTGGAGCCCGCGGACGGTGGGGACCTCCAACTCGAAGTCGAAGAGGGGCGCATCGTCGACCAAGTCAAGTCATGCCCACCAGGGCAATCTTGGTCCCTCCGCAGACTCATTGACGAGGTGCTTCCAGATCTGTACCGCGCGGTGCAAGTGGACCGCACGTCGAAATATCGGTTCGTCACTGAGGGGCGGATGGGCAAGTGGCAGGGGTTCCCCGCCCTTATGGCGAAGATCATCGGCCAGGGCGACACCGCCCCACCTCTGCTGGATAGGCTCGACAGTGACAATGTCACATTCAAATCGAAACCGGGAGCCTTCTGGGAGTCCGAATCCTACACGGAGCGCTCGCTGTTTGAGCTCATCGCGCAGAAGGTCCGCGCGCGCTCGGGGATGGAGGGAGCAGAGACCCTCGAAGAGTCACACCGAAAGCTCTGGGTGCTCCTCTCCGGCTTCAAGTTCGTGTCGATGCCCGGCATCGATCAGCTCAAGAGACGCATCGATCGCCGCTTGGCGGGCTCTGTGGAGACCGAAAACGTCCGTAGCAAGCGACTCGAGCTTCTCGGGTCCATGGCAGAACTCGCAAGCGCGGGAACGGAACTGACTCCGCGCGATCTGTTCGATGAAGCTCGCCTCTCGTCCATTCCCCTGAGCGAGCGGGATGCGCTACTCGCGAATGCCAGGCGCTACCTTGAGCGTCAACTCGGGCGCTGGTGCTACGACCCTGACCTCGATGTCCGAAGCGGTCAGGGAGCAGAAGCCGCGCGTGTGAGCGAGAATGTGCCCATCTTTGGCATCTGCGGCGAGTCGGGCAGCGGGAAGTCGTGGCTAGGCTACGCGGTTGCCCGGGCCCTGATGGAGTCGGGCAGTTACGTCATTCATCTGGATTCTCGCAGGGATCTCGACGTGGACCTGGGACGGGCGGCGAGGGTCTTCTGGGAGGAGATTGCGGAGCGAGAACCCGCCGACTCGCTGCCGCGCCTGGTTTACCACCTGGCGAGGGCGGAGCCAACGCGCAAGCGCCTCCTCACGATCATCCTTGACGGAGTCCAATCTCCGGAAGAGGCGCGAGCGCTCGTCCGTCAGACCTGGGAAGAATGGCGAGTTAGACTCGTTGCCGTCCTGAGCCCGGACGCCGGCGAGGCCATGCGCCGCGATGCCGGTGACCGGTGCAGAATATGGGAGCAATCGGGATTCACCACGGAGGAACGCACCGACTACCTGTCCAGACGGCTGGGTGATGGCTGGCATGGGATTCCTGACGACGTGCTGGGCCACTTGAAGACGCCCCTGCTCGCCTATCTCTACTGTGAGCTCGCCGGCGGAGAATCGTGGATGCCGGAGAACGAGTACGAGCTGTTCCAGCGGTTCTGGGTGGAGAGGCTCGAAGCCGGGACGCGAGGCGAAGGCGTGCGCGCCAAGGTCGGCCTCGCCCGCCTAGCGGCCACGGTCCTGGACGTTGGTGAGCGTGAAGCCCGTCGGGATGCGAGCTGGAGTGACGTTGAGTGCCTCGAGGGGTTTGGTGGCGGGGAACCGTTCGACGCTGCGCTGAGGTCTGGGTGGCTGCTGCACGTCGGAGCTGACCGCTACGAGTTCGCACACGATCGGTTGTTGAACTGGTGTGTGGCCAAGGAGCTCGCGGAATCAAGAGGCCCAAACTGGGTCAGTGAACTCTGCGATCACCTCCAAGAGATCGAGCGGCCCGGCAGGCGGTTCGGCGGGAGACGTCTCGGCTACGTTGCGATGGACGTCTTGTGGATGATCACCCGTGGCTCGCACGCCTCTGCGGAAGATGCAGCTGCCATTCTCCAAGCCCTCGAGAACACCTCTGGGGCAACCGGAGCCCTGTACGAAGGCGGAGTGCGCACGATTGGTGGACAGGTGGCGCCCGCCTTGCTCGTTCGCTTGGGGCAGGAGGCAGAGAGAGACTACCTGCCCCTCGTCAACTCGATCGTCAGAGCGCTCGCCAAGGTGCGTGGTTCCGGCGTTCGGGAGACGGCTCTGGAGTGGTTAGGCGCAGAGCCAATCGGGCTTCGTGCGGCGGGGGTGAGGCTCCTCGAGGAATTCCCGGCGCCGTCGGCCGCCGAGCCGCTCTGGCAGCATCTTTGTGACCTTCATCGGAGCGAGGAGCGTGCGCGCGCTGCTCTAGAGACCGAACGCTGTCGGAAGGCGCTCGCCGCGAGCGTGGCCGAGACCCCCGACTGGATCCGGGACAAGCTCCATACCGCAAACCCGGATCGTGAGCCGGTGTATGCACTCGCGAGCATGCTCCTCGTGAGGCCGGACGGCGCGGTGCTCTGGGCGGAGATGAAATCGGCGCTGAAGGGCAGGATCCGCGGGCACCACGAGCACGTGCTCGCTCTCAACGCGCGGCATCATGGGGACCGCGAGGAGGTGGGCTGGCTGCGTGAGAAGATCCGGGAAGAGAGTGGACGGAAGGAGGGCAGCGTGGTTGGTGGGGTGGCGTTCGCTGCCCTAGTAGCCCTGGATACCGACGCCGCCCTGGAGGAGATCGGACGACTCTCGGACTTCAGCCTCTACTTCTACAGAGCCCACGGCTTCCAACGCCTCCTCGAGCTGCGACCGACCGAGGCTCTCGCGGCGCTCAGAGCGAGGATGGAGGGATCGCCTGACGCCCTCTTCCTCCTCCGAGTCTTCCAGGGACGGGAGAACATGATGGACGAGGAGATCGTGCAGAGGGCACTGGACCTGCTAGCCCGGCCTATTCATGAGGTTCGAGCCTCGGACCCCAAGAGCGAGCGAAGG
>CAZDQL010000155.1:0-9249 GCA_964507325.1 uncultured Planctomycetaceae bacterium
CGGTTTCCGAAGCCCCGGTTTCCGAAGCCCCGGATTCCGAAGCCCCGGATTCCGAAGCTCCGGTTTCCGAGGCCCCGATTGCCGAGACCGCGGTCTCCGAGGCCCCCGCTCCCGACGAGCCCCCCGCCGAGGAGGACACCCCGGACGCCGGCGACCCGGAGCGCCCTGCGCCCGGAGAGTGAGTCCGATCCTTCAGGAGGGGAAACCGGTCCCCTCGGGCGGGGTAGGCGGCCAGCGGCACCCGAGTGCCGCTGCCACGAACCGGAACGGCCACCCCATGCCATGCGTGCCCTGCCCCTCGCCCTGATCCTGGCCGGCCTGCTCCCCTGGGGCGGAGCCGGCTGCGCCGCGCCCGACGCCGCCTCCGGCAGCGCGTCCCCGCCCAGCCTGCGGGGACCCGAGGCGCGCTACCTGCCCCTCTTCGAGGCGTTGCGGGAGACCACCAACGCCCACGAGGACGCCACCGCCCGCCGCATCGCCCTCAACCTGCGCGCGCGCATAGCCGCCGACCGCGCCCGTGGGATCACCAGCGGCACGGAGGAGGCCCTGGTCCTCCTGAAGAGCTTCGAGACGGTGCTCCGCGGGCGGGCCTTGGTCGACTCCCTGGAAGTGGAGCTCGTCGCGCGCCCCCTCGGCGGACGCCCCCTCGGCGGGCGCAACGTGGTGGAGCTCGTGCTGCGCCTCAGGAGCTCCGAGGCGGAGCCCTTCGAGCTGCGACCGGGGGCCCCGGTGCTGCGCACGGAGCGCGTCAGCCTGGCCCCCGACGGCCGCGAGGGACGCGTGACCCGTCGCACCTCGGTCAGCGGCTGCGAGCGCCTGGAGCTCGCCGGCGAGGAGTGGCGAGAGATCGCCCTCGGCCCGATGGCGACCACCATCCCGCGCGCCGCGATGGCCACCCAGACCCGCTGGACCCTCGAGCTCGGATTCGGAGAGGCGCGTCAGGGTGGACGCAGCTACCCCGCCGCCGACCTGGCCAGCGTCAGCCTGGAGCGGGTCGATCTGGCCGCCTTCCTGCCCAACGCGGCGATCGAGCCGGCCGAGCTGGCGCGCTTCGCCGCCCGGGAGGAGTTCGCCCTGGCCCCCCTCTTGGAGCGCACGGTGCGCATCGTCCCCGAGCGGCGGGGCGAGGCCCTCGACCTGCTCGCGCCGCTGGTGGAGCGCATGACCGCCGAGGAGCTGGAGCGTCTGGTGCCGGTCCTGCGCTGGCTCTCCGGCGTCGCCACGCCCGTGCGCGATCCGCTGGCCTGGAGGGAGTGGATACGTCGGCGCACCGACACGGCTGCCAGCTTCAGACGCGATCCATAGACGGCGGCGAGGAGGCGGACCGGCGGCGCGCGTGGAACGAGGCGGGTGGCTCGACGTCGGGTACACTCTGCCGCGATGGACGACGTCAGCACCAAGACCGAGCTGGAGCAGCACCTGGCCGCCTTTCGGCGGGGTGCGATGAACTTGATCGAGGAGCGGGAGCTGGCTCAGCTCCTGGAATCCGCCCTGCGGGAAGGGCGCGGGCTGCGGGTCAAGTTCGGGATGGACCCCAGCTCCCCCGACCTGCAC
Source organism: uncultured Planctomycetaceae bacterium (assembly GCA_964507325.1). Lineage (GTDB taxonomy): Bacteria > Planctomycetota > UBA1135 > UBA1135 > CAZDQL01. Next base: position 1,555 of record CAZDQL010000155.1, read on the forward strand.
CTGGGGCACGCGATCCCCCTCTTCGTCCTGCGCGACCTGCAGGATCTGGGGCATACCGTGGTCCTGATCGTGGGGGATGCCACCGCCATGGTGGGGGATCCCTCGGGGCGCAACGAGCAGCGCCCCGTGCTCACCCGCGAGGAGGTGGAGCGCAACCTCGAGACCTACACCGCCCAGGCGGGTCGCATCCTCGAGATGCAGCGCACCGAGGTGCGGCGCAACTCGGAGTGGTTCGACGCCATGGGCCTGGAGGAGCTGCTGCGACTCACGGCGCGCATGACCGTCTCCCAGATGATCGAGCGCGACACCTTCCGGCGCCGCATGAAGGCGGCCGAGCCGATCGGCATCAACGAGTTCCTCTACCCCCTGATGCAGGGCTGGGACTCCGTGATGATCGACTGCGACGTGGAGCTGGGGGGCACCGACCAGCTCTTCAACCTGCACGTTGGCCGCGACTTCCAGGCGCAGGAGGGGCAGCGGCGCCAGGTGATCCGCACTCACCCGCTGATCACCGGCCTGAACGGGCTCAAGATGAGCAAGTCCCTCGGCAACGCGGTCGGCCTGCTCGATTCCGCGCGCGAGATGACCTTCTCGGTGATGCGCCTGCCCGACGACCAGATGCACACCTGGTTCGTGCAGCTCACCCGCGTCCCGGAGGCCGAGATCGCCGAGTTCCTGGCCGGGCATCCGCGCGCCGCCAAGGCGCGCCTGGCGCGCGAGATCACGGCCTTCTTCCACGACGACGAGGCGGCCGCCGAGGCCGCCCTCGCCTTCGACCGCGAGGTGCGCGACAAGGTGCTGCCGGACGACATCCCCGAGACCCCCTGGCGCGCCGAGTGGGGGGAGGAGATCCTGCTCCCCAACCTCTTGAAGGAGGTCGGGCTGGTGCAGACCACCGGCGAGGGCCGGCGGCTGATCCAGCAGGGGGGCGTGCGCATCGACGGCACGGTGGTGGGGCAGGTCAAGACCCAGGTCGGCCCACCCGGCTCCGCCCTGCTCCTGCAGGTGGGCAAGAAGCGCTTCGCGCGCGTGCTGCCGAAGTGACGTGACGCGCGCCGCGCGGCGACTCAGTGCACGCGCCCGGCGACCGGAGCCTCGATGCACGGGTACTGCTCGTCGTCGAGCAGCACGGTCACCGTCCCCTGGAAGGGCCCGGGGGGCAGCGCAGCGTCCGCGGCGAGGGTCAACACCCAGCGCTCGCAACGCCCCTCGACGTCGACGTAGCGACCCGGCGCGGGTGCGAAGCTCGCGCTGAGGTGAGCGGCGGCGGGTCCACCGAACTCCACCCCCGCCACGCTCAGGCGCAGCCCGGGGACGCGCGCCACGACCTCCAGCTCGAGGGTGCCGCTGGTCCCCTGGGGGAGCACGCCGAAGTGCAGGTGCCTGCGGCTGAGGCCGACGTCGGGGCCGACCATGGCCCACACGGTGATCTCCAGGCGCCCGCCGTCGCCGTGCCCCTCGCGGTCGGTGGTGGCCAGCACGACCTTCTCGCGCACGGCTCCCCGGGGGAGCCCCGGGGGCAGGCTGGCGACCAGGGCCCAGATGTCCTCCCCGTTGACGTGGACGTGGGTCATCTGCGCCTGCACGGCGCCGGTCGCCTCGACCACTTCCAGGATGCGAGCAGGCGACTTGGGCCAGCCGGTCATGATCTCGACGCGCGCGGAGCCGCCGTAGCTCTCGGGCACCTCGCCCAGACGCAGGGCGTCGGGGGTGACCTGGAAGAGGCTCTCGCTCATCAGGTGGATCTCCAGCGTGATGAACGGCGTCTCCGGTGAGCTGGTGCGCAGGCGCATGACCGCCAGCTTGTCCCGGTTGGGCAGCAGGCTCTTGGTGTTGATGCCCACCACCAACTCCATGCGCCCGCCGGCGGGGACCACGAGCATGTTCCCGTCGCGCCTGACGTCCCCCTCGACCAGGATGCCGCCGTCCTGCGCCACGAGCCGCACGCGCTCCGCGACGGTGCACTGGCAGGCGGGGTCCACGTGCATGAGGGTCACCGGTCCCCGACCGTCGTTGGTGAAGTGGACCGGCAGGCGGGTGCGCGTGCCGTGGCGCAGGGTGCCGATGTCGAAGAAGGTCGGGCGCGCGGGATCGTCGGGATCGGGGTTGTCGATCACCAGCCGACCCACCTGTGCGGGCCCGCAGGCGGCGGCGAAGCAGGCGAGCAGGAGCAGGAGGGGTGCGGCGCGTTGCGCCCACCGGCTAGCGCGGGGACTGATCGCCATCGCGGGTCCCGTCGTCAACGGGTGCATCGGCATCGTCTCCCTCCCCGTCGTCACCGCCGTACCCCATGCCGTGCAGGGCTGCGGGGTTGACGGGCCCGGTCTGCTCCCCGGGTGCGGCGATGCGCCAGGCGTCCTGCTCGTCGAGCCAGGCCTTGAGCCGCACGACCTCGGGGTGGTCGAGGGTGAAGAGGTTGGAGGCCTCCAGGGGGTCGGTCGCCAGGTTGAAGAGCTCTCCGCGCTCCGGGTGGGCCACCCGCCATACCAGCTTCCACTCGCCGTCGGTGGCGCAGTAGAGGTTGTCATGGTGGCCGGGCGGCAGCTTGCCCGCCTTGGGCGCGAATGCGTCGTAGAGGTTGAGGGCATCCGCGTAGGCCAAACGGGGCTGGGATTCGCTCTGGCCGTCGATCAGCGCGAGCAGGCTCTCCCCGTCCAGGTCGGTCTCCAGGGGTACGTCGAGCACTTCCAGGATGGTGGGCAAGATGTCGGTGGTGCGTACCTGGGGTGCGACCACCCGGCTACCGTCCCGCCCCGGGATCTTGACGATCAGGGGCACGCGCAAGCACCAGTCGTAGAGCAGGCGGTGCTTGCCCCAGCCGTGGCGCCGCAAGCCGTCCAGGAGTCCCTGGGCGTGGTCGGCGGTGATGACGACGATGGTGTCCTCGTACTGGCCGTTCTCCCTGAGCCACTCGAGCACGCGCCCCAACTGGGCGTCCATCCAGGTCATCTCCGGCCCGTACATCCGCTCGCGCCACTGGTGCTGGGCCGTCTTGTCGAGCAGCGACCCCTCCGGGGGCATCTCGATCTCGTAGTCGGCGATGAACTCCTCCGGCGGCACCAGACAGTAGTCGTGGACGTCGAAGAGGTGCAGCCAGAGGCACCAGGGCTCCTCCTCCGCCGCGCGCTCCCCCAACCAGCCGAGGACTTCGTCGGCCGTCGCGTCGCTGCGGCGCTGGTACTTGCCCTGGGAGATGCGACCCCATTGCTCGCGGTCTCGGGGCTGTTGCTCGAAGTCGATCGCCGTGGTGTCGATCCCGGTCAGGAAGTCGTCGAAGCCCTGGTCGAGGTTGTAGACCTCCGAGACCACGAAGGCGCTGACCATCGCCGCCGTGCGGTAGCCGCGCTCCTTCAGGATCTCCGGCAGTGTCCGCACCCCCTCGTCCAGCTGGTGGGAGACCTCCTCGGAGTAGAAGACCCGCATCCCGTGGGCGTAGTTGTTGAGCCCGCTCAGGATCGAGGCGTGGGACATGGGGGTGATCCCCGCGGTGGCGATCGCGCGCTCGAAGAGCACCCCTTCCCGCGCCACCCGGTCGATGTGGGGGGTGGCGGCGCGCTCCCCTCCGTAGCACCCCAGCCAATCGGGGCGGGTCGTGTCGAGGGTGACGAGCAGCACGTTGCTGCGCGGAGCCTCGGACTCGGCAGCACCCCCGCCACAGCAGGTGAACAAGAGGGTCAGGAGCACCCCGAGCAGGAGCAGGGTCAGCGGGACTCGCAGTGACGGTGTCATGGCTGGATGGGAGCCCTACGGCGGCCCGTACGCGGTGTGGGGGTGGGCTTCACAACCTGCGCCCCCTGGCGCGGATCTCGCGCTCCATGCGCTCCAGGACCGCCCGCTCGTCGAGCGCGCGACCCCCGAGGGCGTCCAGGAACCAGCGCACCTCGTGGTGTTTGAGTCGGCCGACCGCGCCCAGGGCGGGCCCGCCGACCTTGCGCCGGTGCAAGAGGAAGCGCCGCAGCCAGGCCTCGAAGGGCAGTCCCCCGCGCTTGCGCTGGGCGAGATGCTCCTCGAGCGGCTCCAGGCCGATCAGGCGGCAGATGTCGGTCGTGAAGGCGAAGTCGGCCAGCAGCGGCTCCTCGCCGTCGAGTAGCGCACGCGCGAGCTCTGCGTCCACTCCTCCTGCGGCGGGGTCGGAGCCCCGGTTGGCGAGCACGTGCAGGGCGGCCACCCGCTCCCGCGGCGTGCCCTCCTCCGCCTCCCGCCAGAGCTCCTCCGCGCTGCGCCGCTGCGAGAATGCCAGCAGGAGCTCCAGCACCAGGAGCGCCGAGAGGACCAGATGCGGCAGGAGGCGCCGCAGGGGAGCGGGCGTCGCGCTCACGGTGCCACCCTCCAGACCATCTCCGCGAAGAGGGTGGACGTCTCCGGCCAGTTGATCCACCACAAACCGCCGAGCACTCCCCAAACCAACAGGATCGTCGCCGCCCGGCCGCGGCTGGGTGTCCCGCCGCGGCGCGCCAAGAGGCTGGCGCCGCAGGCGATCAGCAGGGGGACGATCGGCAGCCGGAAGCGGGACATCGCCACCAGCGTGCTGGTCGCCACCGTGTAGCCGATCACCAGACCGAGGAGCCAGCGGGCGCGCGGCTCTCGGAGAGCGAAGAAGCCGGCGCTGCCGAGGAGCAGGACCAGCACGGGGCAGGCCACCGCCCAGAGCCCGCTCAAGGCGCGCCCCAGGGGTGTGCCGAGCGCGCTGTGGTCGTAGCGACCGAGCGCCTGGTGGCGCGTGAAGAAGGAGAGGGGCGTGACCAGGTCGGCGAGCTTCTTCAAGCGCGAGCGTGCCAGCCAGCCGGGGTGCTCCCGGGCGTAGGCCAGACCGCGGCTGGTGTTCTCCCGCGAGCGCTCGATCGTGTTCGCCACGGCGTTCTCCGCGTCGCCCCCCCGGTCGGCGCGCTCCCAGCCGGAGCCCTCCTCGACATCCACGAACCAAGGGCGCACGCGGGTCTCGACCAGGGGGGGCAGACCACGGCGAGTGCGCTCCACCTCCACCGCGATCAGGTCGAAGCTGCGGTAGTCCTCGTTGAGCCCGTTGTAGGCGTTCTCGCCGAGGCTCTGGGCGACCGGGACGAAGTGGCCGTAGACGTGGAGGTTGCGCAGGGTCCAGGGCAGCTGGACGCACGCGCAGGCCAGGAGCAGGAGCGCCCCCCGCGCGAGCCCCTCGCGCATCCCGGGGGCGCAGGGAAGGAGCCCCAGGGCCAATAGGGGCACGAGGTAGACCGGTGCCTCCTTCAGGTACAGGGCCGCTCCGAGGAGCAGCCCCGCGGCGATCAGCCTGCGGTCGACCCCGCGCTCCACGCCTTGGATGACCCGCAGCAGCTGGTAGAGCGCCGGCAGGAAGAGCGCCAGGAAGAGGGTCTCGTTCCAGAGCAGGTGCGTGAAGGCCGCCAAGGGCAGGTAGAGCACCCACAGGACGCCCGCGATGCGCGCCGCCCGCATGTTGCCCAAGCGGTAGGCGAAGAGCATCGTCGTCAGGCCGATCGACGCGGAGCCGACCACCTGCAGGAGCTTGGCGACGAAGAGCCCGTCCTGACCGAAGATCGCGATGCACTGGGCCAGGATCCAGGAGTAGCCGGGAGGCCAGAGGTAGCGGTAGTGGTCCAGGTAGACCCCGAAGTGGTTCAGGGTCAGCGCTCCGTAGACGTAGTTGGCCTCGTCCGACTGCAGCTCGACCTGGCCCACGACCAAGAGCAGGACCAGCCGCAGGAGCACTCCCAGGAGGGAGAGCACCAGCAGTGGGCCGAGGATCAGAGGATCCTCCTCGGACCAACGAGGGTCAGAGATGCGGGCGAGGGTGGACTTCACGCGTACGGACGGGGCGAATGCCCCGGGATGATAGCCAGCAGGGTGCTCCGAGGCAGCCCGCTACTGCCCGCCCCCGCCCTTCTTGGGGGCTTCGCTGGGGAGATCACCGCTGTCCTCGGTGGGGATCTTGGCGCGCGCGCGTTCCAGCACCTTTTTGGCGCGCCCACTCAGCTTCTCGAGGCCGCCGTCGGCGACCGAGCGGCTGAGGTCGTAGAGCAGCAGTCGGTTGGTGCGGTTGATGAAGGCCACGTAGCAGCGCCCCGTCGGGAAGGCGTCGGTGACGAGCTCCAGCAGCTCCTCGGCGTCCTGGCCGCGACCGGCGTGCAGGAGGCACTCGTAGTAGGCCGCCGCGTCGTTGATGACCGCGGCCCGCTTCATCGTGTCCACGCGACCCGCCTCGACTTGGGCCATGTAGGCGTCCACCTCCGGCCGAACGAGGTCGATCGGGCACGGCGCCAGGTCGAGCACCAACGCGTGGTGGCGATGGTCGACGATCCAGATCAGCTGCGCGGCCAACAGAGCGCGGCGAATGGCCAGGTGTTCCGGGGTCTCGTAAGAGGCCATTTCGACGAAGAGATTCACCGTCACGTACTGGTCGCGCAGCCAGTAGTTGAAACGCGTGTAGTCGTAGGCGTCTCGCGGCGATGCAATCCCGGCCCGCATGCGGCCCTCCAGATCCCTGCGCCGCGACAAGAGGCCATCCAAGGCCACATTGGAACGCTGCTTCAGGTACGAGAGGCGCTCGAGGATGAACTCCAGTCGCTGAGCACGGAACCCCGGCATGTGCTCGTCGCCGTGATCCAAGCACCAGAAGTAGGACTCCGACGCCTCGTCCACCCGACCCGGGTCATTGGTGAAGAGCCAGTTGGCCCAGACCAGCCAGGCGATGGGATTCTCCTCGGCCGCCCCCTCGGGGCGATTGACCTTGCCCAGGAGCATGAGCGCCGTCTCCGCGGCCAGCAGGAAGTCCTCGTAGGCCTGAGGACCCTCGATCCTGTGCACGAGGCGTTCGTCCGCGGTGAAGATCGACGTCCGCGGGAAGGCCGTCACCCCGAACCGGGCGATGGTTGGTTTGTCGGACTTGTCGATCAAGAGCGCCACCGCATGCCGCTCGATCCAGGCCTTCACCTTCTCGTGACGGAAGGTGTCCCTGAGCATCCGCTTGCTCTCGGTCGAGTCGGGGTCGTGGAAGTACAGAATGACCAGCCCCTTCTGCTTCCCGGCCCGGGCGAAGGCCTCGTCCACGTCCAGGTCGACGAAGGGCTCCTCGGCGTGGACCAAGGGGGAGAAGGCCAGGAAGGTCAGGGCCGCGATCGTGGAGCGACGGAGGGCGCGCAGTGCTTGCATGGCGGGTAGCGGTGGGGGAAAGGGCTGCCGGGAGTCTATCCCAGCGCGCCTACGGATAGCCCTCCCGAACCGTTGGCGCGCTGGTTTGCCCTTCCTTCGCGTCCCGGTGTGGGGTCACTTTCCCCCGCCAGGGTCGCCCTGCGTCTCGTTCTCTACCTCGAAATCGTGGTACTCCAGGTGCACCGTGATCAGCACGTCCCCCTCCCCGGAGGGCACCGGAGCGACGAAGACCGCCACCGCGTCGTGTGCCAAGGTGAGGCAGGCGTCGAGGGTGACTCGGATCACCTCGGGCGTGGAGATGGTCACCGGATGGCGCTCGGCGCCGACCTCGATCGTCCGCGTGGGAATCGGGCGCTCCAGGGTCGTGTTCTCGAGGTCCACCTCCAGGGCGAATCGCTCCCCGGGGAGAGCCAGCCCGCGCAGCTCGAGTTGGATTCCCTCCTGCACCACGTCGATCTCGGGGTCGACGATCTCGACTCCACCCGGCTCGACCACGACCAGGTGCACGTCCTTCACGTAGGCCACCTGCTGCAGCACCGCCACGACCGCCCG
>CAZDQL010000156.1:0-9170 GCA_964507325.1 uncultured Planctomycetaceae bacterium
TAACGGGGTTGCGGCGAGAGATCCCGGGGAATGCACACCGAAGGGGGGCAGTTCAGAAGCGGTCCCTTCGTGGAGGGCAGTGCCGGGAGTGAACCCGGCTACAGCTCCGACGCCAGGTCCTCGAGCACGGCGCTCAGGGGGATGCCGATCCGCGCGCGGAAGGAGTCCTCCGCGCTCGTCCCCTCGCGGCAGCCCGTGACCATGGCGAAGAGCACCGTTGCGCCGTACTGCCGCTCCGCGTAGGCCACGAAGGCGAGCGCCTGGGCGTAGGCCCGCTCGATGGCGGCGGCGTCCTCCCAGGTGGCCAGGTTGCCCGCCAGCTCGTCCAGGGTGAAGAGCTCGGCCCCGGAGAGGGTCGCGCGGGCGCGGTCCACGGCGGCCTGGCGGGCGCTCGAGGAGGACTCCTCCATCCACTGCGCCAGACCCTCGTTCAACCAGGCGGGCACGGCGTGTCCCCCCGACTCCTCCACGAAGGCGTGCAGGAGCTCGTGCCGCAGGACCCGCACCACGGCCGGGAGCTCCCGCGTCAGGTCCCCCACGGGAACGCGGATCGTCCCGTCGTACACCCCCCCGGCCCAGGGTCCAACGCCGGTCACCCGATCGAAGCCCTCGCGGGTGTAGAGCACCACCCGCACCCGCGGGCGGCCGCTCTCCACCGGCCAGAACCCGAAGGCCTCGCCGCAGTCGATGTAGGCGTCCTCCAGGAGTCGGCAGACCTGGTCGATCTCGGCGCGCACCTCGTTGCGGTCCAGGTCGTAGGCCACGTCGAAGTGCTCGGTGCCCTGCTCGTAGAAGCCGTCCTCCGCCGCCGCGCTGCGCTTCCAGCGGACGAGCAGCTCCGAGAGCGCCTCCCGATCGGGGGCCAGACCCGCGGCCCGCTCGAGCATGGCGATCGCCGCCAGCCGCTGCGCCGCGTCGCCGCCGGCGTGGGTGCGGGTCGCTTGACGCACCAGGGCCTCGGCCAGGTTGCGGGCGAAGACCGGCTCGTCGGGATCCCCCGCCAGGCACGCCTCGAAGGCCTCGATCGCCTCCCCGTAGTCCTCCCGCTCCAGCGCTGCCAGGCCGCGCTCGTTGACGCGTGCCCAGGAGTCGACGGGGGAGACCGCGCCCGGTTGCTGCCCCAGTGCCGGTCGCGTCTTGGGCAGGGGACGGGCGGGCCCCTCGCGGGTGGTGGCGGGCGGCTCGGAGCGCGGCTGGGGCTCCGGCCGCGAATCGCGCGTGATCCACCAGGCACCGGTCGCCAAGGCACCCAGCGCGAGTACCAGCAGCAGCAATACTCGAGTCCCGCTCACCGCGCCCCCTCCGACGTCCCGCCCGCGACGGTCTTCCCGCCGATCCCGCGCGCGAGGAGCTGTGCGGGGAAGCGCCCGTAGGAGGCGGGGTAGTCGCTGGCGCGCTCGATCGCGCGGATCCGCTCCAGCATCCGCCCGTGCAGGGACTCGAGCCGTTCCCGTCCGACCGCGTCGCAGAAGTAGGTGCGGCAGCCGAGGGCCCGTCCGGCGCGGTTGGTGCAGGCCCCTTGCACGTGGTAGGGGCAGCGCCCCGGCTCGGGCTCCCCGTGGGGGGCGTCCCGCGACGCGGCGAAGTCCGCCTCGAGGCCGGTGGCGAAGAGCTCGTGCCCCGCCTCCTCGAAGCGGCAGCAGGTGCCCCGGCGCTGGCAGTTGGGGCGCGGCTCGAGGCGCGCGATCTCGCCGGCGAGGCGCTCGTAGAGATCCGCCAGGAGCGCGAAGGCGCGCGCCCGCCGGCGGTCGTCCACCCGGACGGCGATCCCCGGGCAGAGCGCGCGGGCGCGCTCGAACGCCTCCGGGTCGGAGAGCACCTCCGGCCAGAAGGGGAAGGCGCGGCACTGCTCGGGGCGCGCGCAGTAGACGCTGCAGTGCCGGCTCCCCTCGAGCAGGGCGCAGCGTCCGGCGTGCTCGCGCAGGCTGGCGCGCAGCTCCCCGCTGCGGGGGTCGGGAACGGTGCGTAGGTGGTCGCGCTCGAAGCGCTGCGGATCCACCCCCAGGGCGGTGGCGATCGAGCGCGCCTCCCCGGGGCGCAACCAGACGCGTCCTTCCCCCGCGCGGCAGCAGTGTCCGCAGCGCTGGCAGTGGAAGGTGAAGGGGACCACGGCCTCCGGGCCCGTCGCGTGCCTGGGGCCGGACAAGGTCACCTCTTGCGCGAGGAACGGCGGCGCTGCACCCCGCCGTAGGGGCGCCGGTCGCTGGCGTAGTCGAGGCTCTCGCGGCCGATGAGCTGCTCGCGGATGTCCCCCACCAGCTCCTCCCAGCTCTGGTAGCGCACCTCGGCGTCCTTGGCCATCATCTTCTCGATGAAGTAGTGCAGGTGCGGGGAGAGCCCGCGGCTCTTCAGCTCGGGGGAGGAGAGGGTGCCCATCACCGCCTGGCGCAAGGTCTCCTCGTCGGTCTCCCCCTCGAAGGGCAGGTGTCCGATGGTGAGCTGGAAGAGGGTCACTCCCACCGAGTAGATGTCGCTGCGCAGGTCGGCGCGCGCACCGCCCTGGGCCTGCTCGGGGGAGAGGTACTGCACGGTGCCCACGGCGGAGTCCTCCGGATTGCACTCGTCGCTGGCAGCGCAGAACCCGAGGTCGATCAGCTTGGTGCGCGCGCTGTCGGTGAGCATGATGTTGCCGGGCTTGACGTCGCGGTGCACCAGGCGTTGCTCCGCCAGGTACTGCAGCACCTCGGCCACCTCCAACACGATCTGCAGCGCGACCCCCTCCTCGAAGGTGTGCCCGTCGTCCAGGTGCTCGAGCAGGGTGCGACCCTGCACCAGCTCGAGCCGCGCGAAGTAGGTCTCTCCGCTGCGAGCCACGCCGTGGCCCTTGAGGAGTCCCGGGTGGTCCAAGCGCTCGTGCAGCCGCGCCTCCTCGACGAAGGCCTTGAGCTGCCGGGGATCCCGAGCGCAACGCGGGCTCAGGATCTTCAGCGCCATGAGTCGGCCGGAGCGCTTCTCGCGCACCCGGAAGACCTCGGCCGTGCCTCCCACTCCGAGACGCCCCAGGAATTCGTATCCGGGGATCTCCGGCTCCTCGCCGGCCTTGGTGCGCCGCAGGCGCTCGACCCGCTGGGGATCCCAGCCCAAGACCTCGACGAGCAGGTCGTCGAGGGCCCGGCCGTCCTTCAGGGCGGGCAACAGCCGTTCGGCTTCCGGTTTGCGCAGGTGCCCTCGGTGAACGAGGAGGGCGAGGAAGCGGGCTTCGTCCTGGGGGCTCATGGATTTGGTTCGAGGTCTGCTATCGATTCAGGACACATAGTCGGCGAGGGCGCAGAGTCTACCCCCCGGTTGGGAGGCCCTCGACAGGAGGGAATCGGCGGATGGGCCACAGTCGGGCCAAGCCGGATTCCGAAATCTCCCGCATCCGGGACCCGACCGCCCAGGCGGCGGGTCCTCTCCTCTCCCTCCCCCTCCCCACTCCTCGCCGATCGTGGCCCACATCGCCCGCGAGCGCAGCGTCTACCGCTACTTCGACCTCGCCGACTCCTTCGTCCAGATCCTCGTCAAGGACGGTGAGGGGCTGGCGCTGCCGGACAACGCGGGGCTCAACCGGGCCGGGTACCGGCGCATGGTCATCGCGGCCTGCATGCCGGATTTCAAGGATGACGTGGCGAGGGCGCTGGAGACCCTTTTCCCCGAGGATCCCCTGATGGTGGAGGACCTCCTCTACCAGTTGTGCATTGAGATCAACCCCGCGCTGGACATCCACGAGGTGCATCTCACCTTGGAGGAGAGCGAGCGGACCCAGAGCGTGGCCCCCGTCGACGACCCCGGCCAGGAGCTCCTGACGCGACTGCGCCGCCGCGCCCAGAACCTCGAAGGGCGCTTGGCGCAGAGGGTGATCGGCCAGGGCTCGGCCCTGGAGGCGGTGGCGCGGGTCGTGCGCCGCGCGGCGGTCGGGCTCGGGGAGGAGGGTCGTCCCCTGGCATCCTTCCTGCTCATCGGCCGCACGGGGACCGGCAAGACCGAGCTGGCGCGCGCCCTGTCGCGCGAGCTCTTCGCCCGCGGCGAGACGCGGGAGGGGCCGGGCCTGGTGCGCATCGACTGCTCGGAGTACGCCTCCGCCCACGAGTACTCCAAGCTGATCGGCTCGCCCCCCGGCTACGTCGGCCACGACGAGGGGGGGCAGTTGACCGACGCGGTGGCCTCCGCCGGAGGCTGCGTGGTGCTCTTCGACGAGGTGGAGAAGGCGCACCCGCGCATGCACAACCTGCTGCTGCAGATCCTCGAGGAGGGTGAGCTGACCGACTCCAAGGGGCGCCGCGTCTCCTTCGCCGGCACGGTGGTCATCCTGACCTCCAACGCCGGCGCAGACGAGATCGCCTCCGCCGCTCAGGCGGTCGGCTTCGGCTCCAAGCCGGCGCTGGGGCGCGAGAGCCTGGAGTCGATCACCGAGACGGCCCTGGGGCGGGTCTTCAGCCCGGAGTTCCTGGGTCGCCTCGACGAACAGGTGCTCTTCGACGAGCTGCGGCCGGAGGCGGTCGAGCGCATCGCGGCGATGAAGCTGCAGGAGCTCGCCTGCCGCACGCGGGCGCGCGGCACGCGGGTGGCCTTCACACCGGCGGTGGCGCGTTGGGTGGCGCAGCGCGCCTACTCCCCCGAGTTCGGAGCGCGTGAGGTGCGGCGTGTCCTACAACGGGACGTCGAGCCGGAGATCACCGAGCGCATGCTCGAGGGGGCGGTGGACCGCGATCAGCTCCTGCGCGTGCGGGTGCGCTGCGGAGCACTTTGTTTCGAAGTCGAGGACTGACTTCCACCTCGCGTTGCCGCCCCCGGGAGACACGGGTAGCATCGATTCATGCGCCCGGTCCGCTTCGTCGACCTCATCGTCGCTGCTCTCTTCGTCTGCGCAACGGGCCCGTCCCTCGCGCAACGGGTGCTCCTGATCGACATCGACGACGTGGGCAGCAAGCTCCTGGAGCAGACGCCTACACCCGTGCTCGACGCGGTCGCCGCGGCGGGACTGCGCTTCACGAATTTCTACGTGGCGCCGGTCTGCTCCCCCACGCGGGCGCGCATGAACACAGGGGCGCGCAGCAGCCACCCCAGCCTGCTCCTGGGGGGCATCGTCAAGCGCGACGGCGACTACTCCATGCCGCTCCAGCCTCTGGAGCCCCTGGCGCGCATCGTCGCTGACGCAGGCTTCTCCACCGTCAAGCTCGGCAAGTGGCACCTGGCGCCCAACGACGACTACCTGCACCCCAACCGCGCCGGCTGGCAACAGTACGCGGGACTGCTCAACAATCCCGACAAGGACAACGACGACGAGTACTTCCACTTCGGCAAGGTGATCAACGGCTCCTGGCGTCGGGTGAAGGACCGCTACCTGACCAGCGACGAGACCGACGACGCCGTCGCCTGTGTGCGGGCGGGAGTGAACCTGATCTCACTCAGCTACCACGCCGTCCACCGCCCCTACCACGTGCCGCCCTCCCACCTCTTCCAAGGGCCTCCCCCGCAGGACCGACTCGAGATGGCACAGGCGGCCCTGCAGGCGGTGGACACCGAGCTGGGGCGCCTCCTGGGAGAGGCGCTGCCGCGTGGCTACACGGTGCTGGTCTTCTGCGACAACGGCACCGCCGGCTCCCTTGGAGGATCCAAGGGCACGGTGTTCGAGGGGGGGGTGCACACCCCCTGCTTCGCCATCGGCCGCGGGGTGGAGCCGGGGGTCGACGGATCCCTGCTGGCGGTCGAGGACATCTACGCCACCGTGGCGGAGCTCTTCGGCCTGGCGACCGGCCCCACGCGCGGACCGGACTCGATCTCCTTCGCTTCCCAGCTGCGAGGGCAAACGAACCCGCTCGCCCGGCGCACGGTCTACACCGAGGCCTGGACCCCCAACGGCGCGGATCCGCGCTTCGAGACTGTCGACAAGCCCTGGCGCCGGACGCAGCGCACGCAGCGCTACAAGCTGATCCGTGACCAGGACCTGCCGGGGGACCGCTACTACGACCTGAAGGTCGATCCAGCGGAGGTGCATGACCTCCTCACCGGAGACCTTGAGGCCACGGCGCGCTGGACCCTGCACGTGCTGCTGCGGCTCCTGGACGCGGTGTAGCGCCACCGCCTGACGAAGTCTTCGCACCCGAGGGGGCGTCGAGCGCCCGGGTGTCGCCCGTGATCTCCGTGCGCTGCGCCTGCCGTACGACCGGCTGACGCCAGGGCCTGCCGCTGGGAGCCTGCCGCCTAGATCGCCGCTCTGTTTCGGGTCGAGGGCTGACCCTTACTCAGTATTGACGCACGCAATACGGGGAGTTAACCTCGAAGGCGATGTTCCGGACACCTGCCACCGGACTCATCGTGAGTGTTCTTTGCGCATGTACGTCGGGGCTGGCGGTCGCGCAACGTGTGTTGCTGGTCGACCTCGACGACGTGGGGGGGGAGTTCATTGCGCAGACGCCCACGCCGGTGCTCGACGCGGTCGCCGCGGCGGGGCTGCACCTGACGAACTTCTACGTGGCGCCGTTGTGCTCCCCCACCCGGGCGCGCATGAATCTGGGCGCCCGCAGCAGCCACCCCAGCTTGCTCTTGGGGCACCTCGTCAAGCACAAGGGCGACTACGCCATGCCGGTGGGACCCCTGGAGCCCTTGGCGCACGTCGTGGCCGGGGCGGGCTTCACGACCGCCAAGCTGGGCAAGTGGCACCTGTCGCCGGTCGACGATTTCCTGCACCCGCAGCGCTCCGGCTGGCAGCACTACGCGGGGGTGATGAGCAACCTGCCCAAGAAGAAGGGAGGGTACTTCCACTTCGGCAAGGTCGTCGACGGGTCCCGGCGGCGAGTGCGGGACCGCTACCTCACGACCGACGAGACCGATGACGCCATCGCCTGCGTGCGGTCCGGCGTGAACCTGATCTCACTCAGCTACCACGCCGTCCACAAGCCGTTCCACGAGCCGCCGCGTCACCTCTACCAGGGGCCGCCACCTGCGGACGACCGGGAGAGGGCCCAGGCCGCTCTCCAGGCGGTCGACGCCGAGCTGGGCCGACTGCTGGGGGAAGCTCTGCCCCGCGGCTACATGGTGCTGATCTTCTGCGACAACGGCACCGCCGTCGACATCGGGGGGGTCAAGGGATCGGTACGCGAAGGGGCGGTGCGCACCCCCTGCTTCACCATCGGCTGTGGCGTTTGCCCTGGGAGCGTGGACTCACTCGTGGCGGTCGAGGACGTCTACGCGAGGGTGTTGGACCTCTTCGGGTTGGCCGGTGGGCCGACGCGCGGACCGGACTCGATCACATTCGCCCCCCAGCTCCTGGGTTCGACCCATCCCGAGCCCCGGCGGGTGGCCTACACGGAGATGTGGAAGCCGAACGGCGCCGACCCGCGCTGTGATCCGATCGACGTGACCTGGCGTAGAGCGATGCGGACCCAGCGCTACAAGCTGATGAGGGACCAGAAGAAGCCGGGGGATTGCCTCTACGACCTACTGGTCGATCCCCAGGAGCAGCACGACCTCCTCACCGGAGACCTGGATGCTACGGCGCGCTGGACCCTGCATCTGCTGCTGCGGCTCATGGGGGCGGTGTAGCGCCACCGCCTTGACCCAATCCTCGCATCGGAGCGGGCGACAGACGCTAGCCTGTTGCCCATGATCTCCCCTCGCTGCACCCCCCTGCTGCTGCTCCTCGCCGCCCAAGCTCCCGCCCTGCCCCAGGAGCGCTTCTCCACCGATCGTGAGAGCGCGGTGCAACTGCCCCTGCCGGAGGAGGACGACGCCTTCGTCTTCGCCGTCTTCGGCGACCGCACGGGGGGACCCGCGGCGGGGATCCAGGTCCTGGCCCAGGCGGTGAAGGAGACGAACCTGATCGATCCCGACCTGGTGATGACGGTCGGCGACCTGGTGGATGGGTACAACGAACGCGAAGAGTGGCTGGTCCAGATGACCGAGTACCGCTCGACGATGGCGGACCTGACCTGTCCCTGGTTCCCGGTGCCGGGCAACCACGACGTCTACTGGCGCGGACCGAACCGCCCCACCGGCGAGCACGACTCCGACTACGAGGAGCACTTCGGGCCGCTGTGGTACGCCTTCCGCCACAAGGACTGCTGGTTCGTGGTGCTCTACTCCGACGAGGGCAACCCGGAGACGGGGGAGAAGAACTTCGGCAAGCCCGAGTGCCAGCGCATGAGCCCCGAGCAGTTCGCCTTCCTCGACGGGGTGCTCAACCGGGCGCAGGACGCGCGACACGTCTTCCTCTTCCTGCACCACCCGCGCTGGCACGGCGGCGGGTACGGGGACGACTGGGAGCGGGTCCACGCGCGCCTGGCCGCGGCGGGGAACGTGACGGCGGTCTTCGCCGGCCACATCCACCGCATGGTCTACGACGGCGTGCGGGACGGGATCGAGTACATGACCCTGGCCACCGTCGGCGGGGCCCAGAGCGAGGTGGTGCCGCGCGCGGGCTACCTGCACCACTGGAACCTGGTGACGGTGCGGGACGAGGGGATCTCGGCGATCTGCATCCCGGTCGGCGCCCCGATCGATCCGCGCAGCATCACCCGGCCCCTCTCCGACGAGGCGCGCGCCCTCGCCGGCCACCGGGCGGCGATCGATGCCTACCCCGCCCTCGACGCGGAGGGAGGGGTCGACGGCGTCTACCGCATGCGGGTCACGAACCCCTCCACGCGGCCGATCGACATCAACCTCGACTTCGCCAGCGCGGACAGCCGCTGGCTCTTCCTGCCCGACCACTCCCACCTGAACCTGGCCCCGGGCCAGGAGCGCGAGCTCGAGATATCCCTCCTGCGCAACCGCGGCAGCCTGGACAGCACCTTCCGCCTGCCCCAGGTGACGGTGCAGATCGACAGCCTGGCGGAGGACCACCGGCTCAGCCTTCCCGCCCGCTCCCACCCCCTGCCCCTGGACACCGCCGCCCTGCCCGCGCCCGCCGCACCGGGAGAGGAGCGCGCTCTGCGCTTCGACGGCCGCCGCGACCACCTGCGCGTGGCCCACGGGGACCTGGAGCTCCCCGACGGCCCCTTCACCCTCGAGTGCTGGGTGCAGGGGCGCGCCTTCGGCAGTCGGGTCGGGTTGGCCTGCAAGACCGAGAGCTGCGAGTTCGGCTTCTTCACCAACAGCGGCGTGCCGGAGTTCCTGGTGCACCTGGACGGGGACTACGTCTCGGCCAAGGCGCCGAGCGCCCTCCTGCAGCCGGGGCGCTGGCACCACCTGGC
>CAZDQL010000157.1:0-9023 GCA_964507325.1 uncultured Planctomycetaceae bacterium
CCGTCGTGAGACAGGTCGGTCCCTATCTGGTGTGGGTGTAGGATGATTGCGGAGGATTGCCCCTAGTACGAGAGGATTGGGGTGGACGAACCTCTGGTGCTCCAGTTATCACGCTAGTGGTACAGCTGGGTAGCTACGTTCGGAACGGATAAGCGCTGAATGCATCTAAGCGCGAAGCCTTCTCCAAGACGAATCATCCCTATCAGCCCCCTGGGAGACTACCAGGTTGATAGGCCGGCGGTGTAAGCACAGCAATGTGTTCAGCCTACCGGTACTAATCGGGCGATCGGCTTAACCACTTTTTTCTACGTGTCCCGCGTGAGCACCCGCCAGGGTGTGACGGCTGGGCAGGTGGGAGAAAGTCGTTCTCCTGCGAGTGACGGGCTTGCCAGTCTCAATCCACCTTCCCTTCAGGCCGGGCTGCGGTCGAGCGCAGTCCGGCAGGTATTCCCGGTGAGCATAGGTGCCTGGCCATACCCGTTCCCATTCCGAACACGGTCGTCAAGCAGGCGCCGCCGATGATAGTGCGTACGCGCGAAAGTAGGTCATTGCCGGGGTTTTCAAGCGCCCCCGATCAGCGATCGGGGGCGCTTCTTTTTTGGGGCTGCTGGTCGCCGTGGGGAGTTTTTCGCACTCGAGGGGTGACCGCAGCCGGGACCGAGGCTCAAACTCCCGTGGGTGGTCGGCGCCATCCAGTGACGGTCATGACTTGGCTCTGGATTCTCCTGGCGATCTTCGCCCTATTCGTGGTCGTTCCATTGGTGGTTGGGATGCTGCTCTCGGATCTCTGCGAGGGCACCGTGGTGGTGGAACTGGACCCCCCTCCGGAGAGGGTCTGGCCCGTGCTCTGCGACCACGAACGGCACCCCGTCACGGGAGCGATGATGCGCAGCATCCACCCGCTGCCGAGTGAGAACGGGCTCGAACGTTGGATCGAGGAGCTGGGCAGTACGCGCATCGTCGTCTCGACGGAGGTCAGCGAGCCACCGCAGAAACTCGTGCGCCGCATGGAGGATCAGGTTGCTCCCATGACGGCACGCTGGACCCTGGAACTCGCGCCGACGGAGGAAGGCGGTACGGAGCTGCGCGCGCACAACCGAACGGTGATCCGATCCGGCTCTTGGCGCAGTCCCGTCTTCCGCATCATGATGCGCAGCAGCGGCGGCGCGGAGAAGGTCCTGCGCGAGTACATCCGCGGCATCGCCGGGGAGTTGGGGGTGACTGCGCGCTTGGTGAAGGGCGCCTGATAGCCGCGCTCAGAAGCGACGCAGCACGCCGATCACCACCCCGCGGATCTGGACCTCGGTGGCGTAGATCGGTTGCATGGTCGCGTTGGCGGGTTGCAGACGGATGCGTCCCTGTTCGCGGTAGAAGCGCTTGAGGGTGGCTTCTCCATCGGGGAGGACGGCGACGACCGTCTCGCCGTCGCGGGCGTCTTCCCTGCGCTCGACGATCACGATGTCGCCGTCCGCGATCGCGTCTTCGATCATCGAGCGTCCCTGAACGCGCAAGGCGTAGACGTCGCGCCCGCGCGGGACCAAGTCGTCCAGATCGAGTTGCTCGGGAGCTTCGATCGCCTCGATCGGGGACCCCGCGGCGATGCGGCCGAGGCCGGGGCCGGGGGCGGGGGGGGGGGGGGGGCCCGGGGGCGGGGGCGGGCGCGGGCACGCGAACGTTCTCCTCCACGAGCTGCAGACCGCGGCTCACCCCCCGAGCCGCCCGACGCAGCACCCCCTTGCGCTCCAGTTCGGCGACGTGCCCGAAGACGGTCACCTTGTTGACGCCAAAGTGGCGGGCGATCTCCTCGAGGGTGGGGCTGATGGAGTGCTCGGCGGTGTAGGCGCAGAGGAAGTCGACGATTTGGCGCTGCCGTCGAGTGAGGGGGGGCGGAGTGGAGGAGGAACGCGGTTTGGTGGGGGACCGATGAGCCGCGGACGATTTCTTGGCCGGCATCAGACCAGGAAGGTACAGGTCACCAGCGCGGCGAAGAAGAGGTAGGAAGCCAGGTCGGTTCGCGCCTGGGTTGCGATCCACTGGGTCATGGGGGCCTCGCTTCGCGCTCTCAGCTCGTCGTGGAAGTAGGGGTGCGGGGGTCGCTGGGGAAAACCTCGCGCCGGGCGCCCCGGAGGGGTGGAGTGGCGGGTGGAGTGTGGCCCCGCTGGGATTGCCGGGGCGCCGCGGGCGAGGTGAAGGAACCCCGGTCAGCGGGTCAGGCCGGCCCGCGCCGGGGGGTGGAAAGCCTAACAGGTACCTAATCTATCGGCGGCCTGGACCCGAACAAGACCCGAACTGGGGGTTTTTTCGGCCGCCCCGGTTTGGAGCGCCCTAAGCGCCTGACTGCGCCCGAGTTAGGCGCGCGACGGAGAGGGGGAATGGCCCCCGGCCAAGGGCTGGCCGCGCATACAATGCGCCGAACCCCTACGCCGCCCTTGGATCTCCACGCGGATTTCGACCTCGATCGGCACCTGGTCTCCTTCGACCTCCGCCAGATCCCGCACTACCGCTTCGACGTCGTCGTCCTGGGGGGGGGCGCCGCGGGGAGCATGGCCGCGCTGGCGGCGGCGGACGCCGGGGGCTCGGTGGCGCTGATCGCCAAGGCCGGTCTCGGCGAGAGCAACACCAACTACGCCCAAGGGGGGATGGCGGCGGTCCTGGGCGCCGGCGACAGCCTCGACTCGCACGTGGCGGACACCCTCGCCGTGGGGTGCGGATTGGCGGACGTGGAGATCGTCACCCGGGTCGTCCAGGGTGGAGCGGCGGCGATCGAGCGGCTGGTGGGCATGGGGGCGGAGTTCGATCGCCAGTCGGACGGTGCCCTCGACCTCTCCAAGGAGGGGGGACACTCCCACCATAGGGTGGTCCACGCCCGGGGGGACTCCACCGGCCGGGAGATCCAGGGCTGCCTGCGGGAGGCCGTCGAATCGAACCCGGACATCTCCTCATTCCCCCAGGTCTTCGCCGTCGACCTCCTCTCCGATCCGGATGAGCGCATCATCGGCGTCTTGTGCCGCACCGCGCGCGGGGAGCCGGTCACCTTCGCCGCCGCCCAGGTGGTGCTGGCCACCGGGGGGGCAGGGCAGATCTTCCGCGAAACGACCAATCCCGTCATCGCCACGGCCGACGGAGTCGCCATGGCCCTGCGCGCCGGCGCCGCCGTCAGGGATCTGGAGTTCGTCCAGTACCATCCCACCTGCCTGTACATCGCCGGCGCGGCCCGCGTCCTGATCTCCGAGATCGTGCGCGGCGCCGGCGGGGTGTTGCGCGACCGTCACGGCGAACGCTTCATGCCCGATCACCACCCCGCCGCCGAGCTCGCGCCGCGGGACGTGGTCAGTCGGGCGGTCCTGCAACGCATGGTCGCCACCGCGGACACCAGCGTCTATCTCGATCTGTCCGACCTCGATCGCGACCCGCACCGCGCCTTCCCCGGCATCAGCCGCATCTGTCACTTCTTCGGGATCGACATCGGGAAGGACCTGATTCCCGTGCGGCCGGGTTGTCACTACCAGGTGGGAGGGATTCTGGTCGACCCCGACGGACGCACTTCGATTCCCGGTCTGTGGGCGGTCGGGGAGTGCGCCAGCTCCGGGTTGCACGGCGCGAACCGCATGGGCTCGAACTCCCTGCTCGAGGCGATGGTGTTGGGGGAGGCCACGGGGCGCGCGGCGATGGCGGCCAATTCCGCCGGAGTCCGCCTGGAGGGCACGGTGCTGCACTCCCACGGCCAGCCCAAGCCCACCCCCCCGGCCGAGATCAACATCGTGGACCTGACCTACTCCCTCAAGTCCCTGATGGCGCGGCAGCTGGGAGTCCAGCGCTCTCCGGGCGGCATGCGGGATGCCCTGGACAAGCTGGCCTTCTGGCGACGGGCGGTCGGCGCGCTGACCCTCGCAGAGCCCCGGGGGTGGGAGCTGGCGAACATGCTGGCGGTCGCCCACGCGGTCGCGGTGGGCGCGCTCGCCCGCGACGAATCGCGCGGCGTCCACCACCGTGGGGACTTCCCGGAACCGCGGGCGGAGTGGCTCGCCCATCTGGTGCAGATCCCCGTGAGGGAGGGCGATGGCCCGATCCGCAGTCTGCGCCTGGAGCGCACTCCGGTCGGCAGTGCTTTCGCTCCGCAATGAGCCTTCGCTCCGCAATGAGCATTCGCTCCGCAATGAGCATTCGCTCCGCAATGAGCATTCGCTCCGCAATGAGCGCCCGCCCCGCAATGGCGCCCGCCCCCCGATGAGCCGCCAACCCGAGCCCACGCGATCCGAGCAGGAGCGCGTCCTCGTCTGCGGGGTGATCCTGCCCGGCTTCCCCCCCGAGGTCGAGGGGGAGCTCTCGGAGGTCAGGGCGCTGATCACGGCGGCCGAGGCCGAGATCGTGGGCGAGGGGTTGACCCAGAAGCGCGCGCGCCCGCATCCGGCGACCCTGATGGGCAAGGGCAAGGTCGAGGAGATCGGCGAGCTGGTTCGAGAGCACCGTCCCGACGCGGTGGTGGTCGACAACGACCTCGCGCCGGCACAGGTCCGCAACCTGGAAAAGGCCTGGGACGCGCGCGTGATCGACCGCTCCGAGTTGATCCTCGACATCTTCTCACGCCGCGCGCAGACCAAGCAGGCGCGACTGCAGGTCGAGCTGGCCCAGAACGAGTACCTGCTCCCCCGACTGCGTCGCATGTGGACGCACCTCGAACGCATGGAAGGGGCGATCGGCACGCGCGGACCCGGGGAGACCCAGCTCGAGACCGACCGCCGTCTGCTCAACCGCAGGATCAGCGATCTCAAGGCACAGCTGGCGGAGATCGAGAACCGCAAGCAACGCCAGGTCCGCTCCCGTGAGGAGGAGTTCAAGGTGGGCCTGGTCGGCTACACCAACGCCGGCAAGTCGACCCTGCTCAACGCCCTGACGGGTGCTCGCGAGTACGTCGCGGACATGCCCTTCGCGACCCTCGACACGCGCACGCGCAAGTGGGTGCTGAGCGACAAGCGGGTCGTGCTGCTCTCCGATACCGTGGGCTTCCTGCAGCGACTTCCGCACCACCTGGTGGCCTCCTTCCACGCCACCCTCGAGGAGACGGTCCACGCCGATCTCCTGGTGCACGTGGTAGACGCTGCGCACCCAGACGCCGCCAATCAGATGCGGGCGGTCGATGAGGTCCTGCAGAGCATCTCGCCACACCTGCGCGCCGGGGTGATCGCCTTCAACAAGGTCGATCGCGTCGAGGACCCGATCCAGCTGCACCTCCTGCTCGATGGACGCGAGGAGGTCGGGATCGCCCACATCTCAGCGCGTACCGGCGAGGGGCTCGATCGCCTGACGCGTCTCGTCACGCGACACCTGGACGAGCGTTCCCTCGTGGTCGAGGTGCACGTGCCCGCCGCGGACGGGCGCACGGCCGCCATGGTGCGCTCCTACGGGGCCATCCTGGAGGAGGAGATCCTCGCTGGGGCCACCGTGCGCCTGCGCGCCAGGATGACTCCCGGGGCCCTGGGGAACCTGCGGCGCTCGGCGGGGGAGGAGGTGCGGATCCAGGAGATCGAGGCGGCCGCGCACCCTCGCCTGGCCGACGACGGGGGAAGACGTTCCCAGTTCCCCGGTTGATCGGGGTCGGGTTCAAGCCGCCTCCCCCCGAACGGTCGATCCAGTTATTGCCCGCCTGCCGCGGGACAACCGTCGATGGCCCGCCCCTCCCTCACCGAGTCCGCCACCCTGCTCACGACCGCCCTGGGAACCCTGGGCTTGGCCGTCGGGATCGGAGTCGCCGCCTGGGTCGACCTGGGGGCGGAGCGCCGCGCCATCGCCCATCGAGTGGGGGTGGTCAGCGAGCTGACCGCCCGCCGCATCGACGCCGCCCTCGCCGAGGAGTCCGCTGGCGGTTCCCTGGAGAAGCTCCTGGCGGACCTCGAGACCGAGCCGTGCGTGCTCTCCGCCGCCGCGCACCCCCCCGGGGAAGTCGCGCCCTGGATCTGGACCCGGGAGACCCGCGGTGAGGGACCCCTGCCCGCGCCTGGGGAGGTGGGCCAGGTCCTGGTGCCGGAGCTCGTGGTCGACCGGCGCCAGATCGACTTCCCCGCGGGAGAGGGGGTGTTGGTGGTGGAGGGGGATTTCGCCGGCGTGGCCGCACGCCGAACCGAGTGGTGGCTCCTCGCGGTGCGGACCATCGTGCTGGGATCGGTCTTGCTCTACGTCCTGGCGGGCTTGCTGCAGCGCTCGCTGATGAGGCCCCTGGGGCGTCTGGTGCGCGCGGTCGAGCGGGCCGCGCGCCACCCGCGGAACGTCAGGGGCCGCTCCGTCACTCGCGGCCCCGCTGAAGTGCTGGCCCTCTCCGACGCCGTCGGCAGTCTGCTCGACACTCTCTGCGAGCGCGATCGCCGCATGGCGCGCATGCACTCCGATTTCAAGCAGGTGCTGAATACCCGCACCGCCGAGCTCCATGAACGGAGCGAGGAGCTGCAGCAGTCCCGTAGGGCGGCCCAGGATGCTGCTGGGGTCAAGGCGGAGTTCCTCACCAACATGAGCCACGAGGTGCGCACGCCGCTGAACTCGGTCATCGGGATGACGGAGCTCCTGCTCCAGACCGAGCTCGACGGGGAGCAGCGTTCCCTGGTGGAGATGGTGCAGTTCTCCGGCCAGGGTCTGCTCGGCATCCTGGAGGGGGTCCACGACCTGAATCGGATCGAGTCCGGCGAGCTGCAGCTGCAGCGCCAGGAGTTCCGGCCGCGCCAGGTGATCGAGAATGCCGTCGATTTCGCGGCTCAGCCGGCCCATGCCAAGGGCCTCGAGCTGGCGTCCTTCGTCCATCCCGAGGTCCCGGAGGTCTTGATCGGCGATCCCAATCGTCTGCGCCAGATCCTCGGCTGCTTCCTCGACAACGCCCTCAAGTTCACCGACCTGGGGGAGATCATCACCGTCGCCAGCATCGAGCGGGACGCAGGCCACGCAGTCGTTCTGCGCATAGCGACGCGCGACACCGGGATCGGCATCCCAGAGGGCCGCAGAGCCGATCTGTTCGACTCCTTCACCCAGGTCGACGCCTCGACGACGCGCCGCTTCGGAGGTGCCGGTCTGGGACTGGCGCTCTGCTACCAGCTGGCGACCCTCATGCAGGGCGAGATCGGATTCACCAGCACCGATGGGGAGGGTTCGACTTTCTGGGTGAGCGTGCCCCTGGAGCGCTGTGAGTCATCGCGCTCCGAGGCCCGGGCCGCCTCCGAGCCCCTGGAGGCGCGCATACTGGTGATCCAGGAGACCCAGGCGGTCTCCGACATCCTGGTCTGGCAGCTGCACGCCCTGGGTTGCCAAGCCCTGGCCGAGCCTTCCGTCTACCAGGGATTCGAGACCCTCACCCGCCAGGGGAGGTTCGATCTGGTGATCATCGACGCGGGGCTTCCGGGGCGGGAGGCCTTCCTGGCCGCGCTCTCCGGCCAGGCCGCCTTCGCGGGGACCAAGGTCGTGATCGCCGCGCACGTCTGCCTGCCGGAGCGCAAGGAACTGGCCGCCCACCCGCAAGTGTGCGCCCTGCTGCGCCAGCCGATTCGCGCACAGCACCTCGAGGAGTCGTTGCGCGCCGTGATGGAGATCGACGCCGAGACCGTCGCTGAGGGATCCTCGCAGGCGGAGCTGGAGGCCAGCGACCTGCTCGACAGCGCGCTCCGCCAGCGCATTCGCCTCCTGGTGGTCGAGGACAACCCCAACAACCAGCACCTCCTGCAGTACCTCCTCGGCAAGCGCGGCTATCGCGTCGACGTGGCGCCCAACGGAAGGAAGGCGGTCGAGGCCTGTGCCGAGACCTCCTACGACGCTCTGTTGATGGACTGCCAGATGCCGGAGATGGACGGCTTCGAAGCCACCCGGAGGATCCGGGGCCTGGAGCAGACCAGCGGCAATCGGGTGCCGATCCTGGCCATGACCGCCAACGCCCTCTCCGGCGATCGGGAGCGCTGCCTGGAAGCGGGCATGGACGACTACGTCACCAAGCCGATCCAGCCCCAGCAGTGCATCGCCTGGCTCGAGGGCTGGCTGTTGACGTCGATCCGGGGGGGGAGGGAGCCCGCACCGTTGGAGGAGCCCGTCGAAGTGGACCCCGAGGCGCTCGATGCCGACGTGCTCGGTTGTCTCATGCAGGACGACGACCCCGAAGGACAGGAGCTGGCCCGCGAGCTGATCGAGCACTACCTCGAGCACGCCGCGGAGACCTTCCTGGGCCTCGCCGACGCCGTCGCCGAGGGCGATTGGGAGCGGGTGGCCAGTGTGGCGCACGGGCTGGTGTCGAGCTGCGGCACGGTGGGGGCGGTGCGCTTCGCCGAGGGGCTGCGCCGCATCGAGTCCACCGTGCGCTCGGGATCGGAGGACGTGCAGGAGCCCCTGGAGGAGGCCGAGCGCCAGCTGAAGCTCTCGGTCGTCGCCCTGCGCGAGCTGGTCCGCTGACCGCGCAGGGCGGGAGCCGCCGCGCCTACTCCTCGAGCTTGCCGCGCTCCGGGAGCAGCAGGATGTCCCCCTGGCGGATGTCGTCGGGGCTCTCCAGGTCGTTGTAACGCGCCAACGCCTCGACCAGTGCGGGTTTGGAGGTCCCGTAGTGGCGGGCGCAGATGCGCCCCAGGACGTCGCCCCCCTGGACCTCGTAGCGATAGTCGTACTCCCGCGCCTCTGCCGGGGGAGGCGTCGGAGAGGGGGTGGGTGGCTCCTCTCCCGGGGGCGGTTCCTCCCCCGCGACCCCTCCCTCGAGGGGCGGCAGGGGGTCGGCCCCGCTGGGGCGACCGAGCACCAGGGTGCTCCAACCCGATTCCCTGGGGTGCGCCGAGTCCGGGACCCCGTAACGCTGGGCCCGCTCCTCGCGCAGGGCCTCGGTGTGGCTGCGCTGCCAGATGGCGGCCAACAGGAACAGGCCGGCGAGCACTAGGAGAGCGAGGAGCGCGCGCACGGCTGCTGTGGGGTCAGGACGCTAGTGTGCTGGACCAGTAGTTCGTGTGCACCTGCGGGCCCCTCGTGGCTCCTGGCAAGGCGCGCCGAGGAGGGCGTAGCCGTAGCTACGTCGA
>CAZDQL010000158.1:0-8782 GCA_964507325.1 uncultured Planctomycetaceae bacterium
GCTGGGACACGCCTCGATCGGCACCACCGAGGTCTACACTCACCTGGACGTGGAGCACGTGCGGGGGCTGCACCGCCTCTACCACCCCCGCGGGTGAGCTACTCCCCCCCTCCTTCTCCTTCCGACTCCAGGGGCTCGCACTCCAGACCACGCCACAGGGTGGTGCAGCCTCCCTTGGTGGTCACGCCCCAGTGTCCGCCCAGCGGGCGGCCCCGGACCCGAAAGAGGGCCGGCTCCCTCCCTCCCACCTCGACCAGGACCTCGTCCGCCAGGACGGAAACCTCGAAGGGGATCCAGGTGCGCGGCTGCATGCGGGGTTCCAGGGGGCGGCGGGCCACGGCCCGCTCGGCCTCCGCGGCGCTCGGCTCGTGGACCCACAGGGTCACGCTCCCCTTGAGGTCGACGTCCAGGAGCAGGTGATCGCCGTCCCCGCGACCGATCCGCAGGAACACCTGCGCCTGACCGAGCTTGTTGGGGAAGATGAAGAACTCCCCCCGGATCCGATGCGGCGTCGCAGGGGCTGGCGGGTGTACCCAGCAGGTGGCACCGGTCTTCGGGCGCGCGAGCTGGACCCACCCCTCGGGGTGGGGGGAGAAGGAGGCGATCTCCTCCTCCCACGGCGGCTCCTGCTGCGCGAGCCAGATCCGCCATCCGCGATCCAGCTCGGCGAGGGGGATCACCTCGGAGAGGGCCTCGAGCAGCTCCGATCCGGAGAGGCCGCGAGAGATGCGGGGCGTGAGCGCCTGCCATCCCTCCTCCTCGCCCAGTCGCTCATCGAGGTGTGCGAACAGCACCTCCAGCAGGGCGCGGCGCTCGGCCTCTGCCAACTCGGACTCCGCATCCGTGAGCAGCTCCTCCAACAGGGGGGCGCGCCCCGCGGCCTCCAGCTCCTGAGCGAGGAGGATCCGCGTGGAGAACCAGGGATCGGCGCTGCCCTCGAGCGCTCGACCGCAGCGCACCAACGCGCGGTCGGCGACCCAGGCCGCCAGGCCGTCGGCGAACCAGGCGGGAGCCAGGAGCTCACCCCCGCTCGCCTCCCGCAGGGCCAGGCGCGCCACCTCGACGGCCACGCCCCTCAAGCTCCCCACGGGCGAACCCACCCGGTTCAGGACGCGATCGCTCAGGACCGGCATCAACCGGACGTGCACCTGGCGCGATTCCCAATCCCCCCAGGCGGTGCGCCCCTCGGAGGCGCCGGAGCGGATCCCCTCCACCGCGTCGCGGAAATCCCGGCGCGTCTCGAAGGCGTTGAGGGTCAGGGGGATCTCCGGGGGCTCGGAGCCCAGGCCGATCCAGGCGCCGGCGATCTCCCAGGCGGCCTCCCCCACGTCGCGCAGCTCCTCGGCCAGGCGGTCCCCCGCCAGCTCGCTGTGGAACCAGCACACGGCGTGGAGGTGCTCCCCTTCGGCGAAGTGGTGGTCCTGGGAGGCCGCGTCGGGGGGCAGGGCGAAGAGGAGCAGCAGCGCGAGGGGGTTCATGGTCGTCGGTAGAGGTGGCCCCACCCGCCCAGCGAGCGGCGCGGGGGTCGCTGAACCTACGGCCCGGGGATCCCGGCGTCAGCGCGGATGACACCTTTCTGGTCGTCGCGCGGGTCGCCGGAGGTCGTGGATCGGACGATCGGGGCAGCAGGCATCGGCGGCGAGGCCCCCTCCCCGCTCCACGGCCGGCCCCCCGCGGCGGTCAGACCGGTCGCCACCGCGCGCAGATCCCGCCAGAGGACCCGGAAGCGGCGGTAGGCGGAGTCCGCGCCGGCGGCCACCTGAGCGCGCGGCCGCCCCTCGAGGGCCTCGACGCCGCGTTCGGTCACGACGAATCCGCTGTTGCGCTCGAAGCTCTCGTGCCACGAGACGAGCCGCCGCGGACGTCCCCCGATCGAGGTGTAGAGCTCCACGTGGCCCGCCCGCGGTGCGTGGTAGGCGATCGAATCCCCCCCCGCGCGTGAGAAGAGCCGGTCGATGCAGTGCAGGAGCGGATCCAGGCGCTCCCCCAGGATGCGCCTCTCCAGGAGGGGCGGACCCCCGAAGATCGGATCGGCGCTCCACACCAGCCACCCGTCCTCCCACAGGCCGAGGATCAGGTCGGAGCCCCCACTCCGGCGGCGCAGGATCGCGAAGCACGGCTCCTCGAGCGACTCGCCCCCCCGCTGGGCGTCGGACGGCCGGTCCAGGTCCGTCACCGAGAGGGCCGTCTGGGGCGGCAGAGGGGGCGCGGGTGAAACCGGGTCGCCCGAGGGGGCGGCGCAGGCGGCCGAGGCCAGGAGCGGGACACAGAGGTGGCGGGGCTTCACGCGGGGGCTGTCGGCAGCCGCGGCGTGCAGAGTTGACTGAACTGCCCCCCTTCAGTGTGCATCCCCGACTTCGGCCTCTCGACCGCCGCAGTCGGACCCCCCTTCTTGACTGCCCCAAGGCAGTCGTCCGCCCGCCTCCGGACCCTCACCGCTCCCGGGGGGCCTGCTACAGCGGCAGGGCACTCCAAGCCCTTGCTGGCAAAGGTGCTACGGCGATCAGTCCCGGGCAATGCCCACTGAAGGGCGGCAGTTCAGCCCGTCCTCCCCTCGCCCCGCAGGTGCTCGGCGATGGTGCGCGCCAGGGCGGCCGAGATCCCCTCGGCCCCGGCCAGCTCCTCCACGCTCGCGGCGCGCACCCCGGCCAGGCTGCCGAAGCGCCGCAGCAGCGCCTTGCGTCGCACCGGGCCCACGCCGGGGATGGCGTCCAGCCGGCTGCGTATCCGCCCGCGCTCCTTGCGGTGGTACGTGATGGCGAAGCGGTGCGCCTCGTCGCGGATGCGCTCCAGCAGGTGGCGGGCGGCGGAGTGGCGCTGGAGCTCGATCGGAGCGGCGCGACCCGGCAGGTGCACGCGCTCCTCGCTGGCCGCCTTGCGCCTCCCCGCGGCGCGCTGCTCCGGTCTCGCCTTGGCCAGGGCCGCCACGGCCACGTGCCACGCCCCCGCCTCGGCGCGCGCCTCGAGCGCCTTGGCGAGCTGTCCCTCGCCGCCGTCGACCACCAACAGGTCCGGCAGGTCCCCCTCGCGCACACCGCGCCGCAGGGAGCGCAGGACCACCTCGCGCAGGGCGGCGAAGTCGTCCTGCCCCTCCACCCCGCGCACCTTGAAGCGCCGGTACCCGGCCCGGTCGGCGTGCCCGCGCCGGAAGCGCACGCGGCTGGCGACGACACTCGTGCCCTGCAGGTTGGAGACGTCGAAGCAGTCGATCACCTCGGCGCCCCCGTCCAGGTCGAGCAACTCCACCAGGGCGGCCAGGGCCTCCACGTCGCGGGCGGCCTCGGCGCCGCGGCGCGCCAGCTCCTGGCGCGCGTTCTCCCCCGCCAGGTCGAGGGTGCGCCGGCGGTCCCCGCGGGCGGGCACCACCAGCTTGACGTCGGAGCCCCAGGCGCGCTCCAGGAGCTCCCCTTCGGCGGGGGGGCAGGGGAGCACGATCTCCACCGGCACCTCGCGCCGCCCCGCCCCGTAGAGGGCGGTCAGGACGGAGTGCAGGAGCTCCTCGTCGGGGAGGCTGGAGCGGAAGTGGTGGGAGCGGCTCTCGGTCAGTCGCCCCTCGCGAAAGGCCAGCCGGTGGACCAGGGCGTCCTCCCCGCGGCGCGCCAGGCCGAGGACGTCCCGGTCGACGCGATCGCGGGGACGCACCCCCTGCCCCTCGACGGTGCGCCGCAGGGCGGCCAACCGGTCGCGCCAGCTGGCGGCGCGCTCGTACTCCAGCTCGCGGGAAGCGCGCCGCATGCGGCTCTCCAGATCGCGCTCCAATTCGGCCACGTCCCCCGAGAGGATGCGCGCGGCGCGCGCCACCAGGCGCTCGTACTCCGCTTCGTCCACCAGCCCGACGCAGGGGGCGCAGCAGAGGCCGATCTGGTGCTTCAGGCAGGGACGGCTGCGGTGGTTCATGACCGAGTCGGGACAGTCGCGCAGGGGCACGACCCGGTGCATGTCCTGCAGGGTGCGGCGCACGGCGTAGGACGAGGCGAAGGGCCCGAAGAAGCGGCTGCGCCCCCCCGGCTTGCCCTGCTTGGGACGGTGCGCGCGCACCAGCTTGAAGCGCGGGAAGCGCTCGGCGTGGTCGAGGCGGATCATCAGGAAGGACTTGTCGTCCTTGAGCCGCACGTTGTGGGGCGGCTTGTGCTGCTTGATCAGGGAGTCCTCGAGCAGCAGCGCCTCCTGCTCGGTGCGGGTGACCACCGTCTCCACCCGCGCCGCGTCGCGCTCCAGGAAGCCGATGTTCAAGCGCCCGTCCCCGCCGGGGCGCCGGTAGCTCGCCAGGCGCGCCCGCAGGTCGCGCGCCTTGCCGACGTAGAGGACCCGCTCCTGGGCGTCGCGGAAGAGGTAGACGCCGGGGCGCGTGGGGACCCCCTCCAAGCCCCAGCGCAGTCCGTCCATCCCTAGTGTCCTGTCCCCGAAGTTCGTGTGCACCTGCCGGCCCCTCGTGGCTCCTGGCGGCGTTGCGCCCTCGTCAACGCAGCTTCGGCTGCGCCCTCCTCGGCGCGCCTTGCCAGGAACCACGAGGGGCCGGCAGGTGCACACGAACTTCGGGGACAGGACAACTAGCGCACCAGCTCCAACGCCTCGAGCTCCGACAGCCGGTCGCGCAGGGTGGCCGCCTCTTCGAAGCGCAACTCCTCGGCGGCGAGCAGCATGTCCGCCCGCAGCCGCTCGATCTCGCCGCGCAGGCGCTCCGGCGACCAGCCCTGCGCCTCCTCCGCGACCCGCTGCGCGCCGCCGTCGGGGAGCTCGGGAACGGCGGGGTAGTCCATCTCGTACAGCGCCTCCAGGGAGTCCCGCACCGGCTTGACGATGGTGCGCGGGACGATCCCCTGCTCGGCGTTGTGGGCCTCCTGCACCGCGCGCCGCCGGTGGACCTCGTCGAGGCAGGCCTGCATCGAAGCGGTCACCCGGTCGGCGAAAAAGATCACGCGCCCCTGGGCGTTGCGCGCCGCGCGCCCACAGGTCTGCACCAGGCTCGAGGTGGAGCGCAGGAAGCCCTCCTTGTCCGCGTCGAGGATCGCCACCAGGGCCACCTCCGGCAGGTCGAGCCCCTCTCGCAGCAGGTTGATCCCCACCAGCACGTCGAACTCCCCCAGGCGCAGGTCGCGCAGGATGGCGGAGCGCTCGATGGTGTCGATCTCGGAGTGCAGGTAGCGCACGCGCACCCCCAGCTCGGCGTAGTAGGTGGTGAGCTCCTCCGCCGAGCGCTTGGTGAGGGTCGTCACCAGGACGCGCCAGCCGCCGCGCACGGTGCGCCGGATCTCCGCCAGCAGGTCGTCGACCTGACTGCCGGCGGGACGCACCTCGACCTGGGGGTCGAGCAGCCCCGTGGGGCGCACGATCTGCTCCACGACCTGCTCGCGCGAGTGCTCCAGCTCGTAGGTGGAGGGGGTGGCCGAGACGTAGACCGTCTGGTGCACGAGCTGCTCGAACTCCTCGAAGCGCAGCGGCCGGTTGTCGAGGGCGCTGGGCAGGCGGAAGCCGTGCTCCACCAGCGTCTCCTTGCGCGCCCGGTCACCGCGGTACATCCCCCCCACCTGGGGCACCGAGACGTGGCTCTCGTCGACGAAGAGCACCCAGTCCCGGGGGAAGTAGTTGAGCAGGGTGTAGGGAGGCTCCCCCGGCTCACGCCCGTCCATGAAGCGCGAGTAGTTCTCGATGCCGCTGCACACCCCGGTGGTGCGCAGCATCTCCAGGTCGTAGCGCGTGCGCTGCTCCAGGCGCTGGGCCTCGAGCAGCTGGCCGCTGCCGCGCAGCAGCTCGAGGCGCTCCACCAGCTCCTCCTCGATCAGGGGCAGGGCGCGCTCCAAGCGCTCGGCGGGGGTGACGTAGTGGTTGGCGGGGTAGAGGATCACCCGCTCGCAATCCCCCAGCACCTCCCCCAGCAGGGGATTGACCTCGGTGATCGCCTCGATCTCGTCGCCGAAGAGCTCGACGCGCACCACCCGCGCATCCTCGTAGGCGGGGAAGATCTCGACCACGTCCCCCCGTACGCGGAAGCCGCCGCGGCGGAAGTCGATGTGATTGCGGGCGTACTGCATGCGCGTCAGGCGCCGCAGCAGGTCGTCGCGCTCGATCTCCTGCCCCACCCGCAGCTCGAGGGACATCTGGCTGTAGTTGGAGGGGGAGCCCAGCCCGTAGATGCAGGAGACCGAGGCCACGATGATCGTGTCACGGCGGTCGAGCAGGGAGCGGGTGGCGCTGTTGCGCAGGCGCTCGATGTTCTCGTTGCGGCTGGCGTCCTTCTCGATGTAGGTGTCGGTGGAGGGGACGTAGGCCTCCGGCTGATAGTAGTCGTAGTAGCTGACGAAGTACTCGACGGCGTTGTGGGGGAAGAGCTCGCGGAACTCCGCGTAGAGCTGCGCCGCCAAGGTCTTGTTGGGCGAGAGCACCAAGGCCGGCCGGCCGATCTGGGAGATCACCGAGGCCATGGTGTAGGTCTTCCCCGAACCGGTGATCCCGAGCAGGGTCTGGTGTCGCTCGCGGGCGGCCAGCCCCGCGAGCAGGCGCTCGATCGCCGCCGGCTGGTGACCGGTGGGCTCGAAGGGGCAGACCAGCTCGAAGGGGCGGGAGGACATGCCGATCCGGTTGTAGTACCGCGCCCCGCCCCGGTCCACGGCCTGTGTCCCGCTCCGGGGCACGGGGGGCGGCCCGAGGCCCCCGGGGGGGCGACAGCCCCCCGCACCCAGGTGGCCCCGTGAACTGCCTCCCTTCAGTGGGCATCTCGGACGTCGGCCTTCGGACCAGCGCGCTCCAGCCCCCCGGCGGGGCCGTCCCCTGGCCGGCGTCGGCTCCCCTTCGGCAGGTCACCTCTCCCGTGGGGCCTGCTCCGGCGGCCGACTACTGCAAGTCCTTGCGGGCAAAGGTGCTACGGCGAGCAGTCCCCCCCCGATGCCCACCGAAGGGCGGCAGTTTAGTACCTTGGGCACGACGGTACCCCGACCCGGCAGCCAGGGTAGGAGTGGGGCGTGCCCCGGCTTGCACCGGAGCCCCGCTACCCGCGCTACCCGAGCCCGCACCGCCGCGGGCACCGACGGAGGCGCCGACCTCGGAACCGACCATGATCATCGAGTGCATCCGCTGCCACACGCGGGCCAACCTCCCCGAGAGCAAGGAGGGGGCCAAGGTCCGCTGCCCGGAGTGTGGAAACGTCTACGTCGCGCGCCCGGTGGGCGCGCGGGGGAAGAGCGCTGAGGACCCCACCAAGTACTTCATCATCGGCGGGGCCGTGGTGCTGCTGGCGGTGGTCGGCTACATCGCCAGCCAGGGTGGCAGCAACGAGCCGCCTCCGGTGGATACCGGGCCGAAGCCGAAGCAGGAGGAGGCCCGGGTCGACCGCGGCTTCAACTCGCCGTTGGCGAAGCGCGCTCGGGCGATGCACGACTGGGCGCTCGCGGGGGACGTGACCTCCCTCCTGGGGGCCATCGACTTCGATGCGGTCCACGCCTGGCTCAAGGCCACCTCCAAGGAGGACCCCCCGCAGGGGAACTTCCTGGCCCTTCCCCCCGAGCAGCAGGCCGCCTTCCGCTCCGGCGTCGCCGCCGACCTGATCGAGGGGCGTTGGAAGGACCTGGTCGCGGACTGGCTTCCCTACGACGGCTCGGTCATCGAGCTGACCTCGGACTACGCCGTCGTGCGCCTGCAGTGCAACCACAAGGACGCCAGCCAGGGCCTGCCGGACCGCTGGGTGCAGTGGCGCCTCGTCCCCCACGGCAAGGAGTGGATGGCTTCTTCCTGGGAGCGCTGGTACCCCGAGGGGCCGCCGAAACCGAGGAAGAAGAAGCCGGTGGTGCGCAGGACCCTCTCCGACGGCTCCCAGGTGATCGAGGGCGAGGTGCGCACCGACATCGCCTACCACGAGGACACCTCCGAGGAGCTGCGCAGGGAGATCGAGGCCATGATCGACCAGATGGTCGACATCGACAACGACGAGCCGCGCCTCGTCAGCCAGGCGGGACTGCGCCTGGAGGAGATCGGCAAGCACGCCGTGCCCGGGCTCCTCTGCCGGCTGGGCTCGATCCCCCTGGGAACCCAGAAGGCCGCGATCCAGCTCAACCTGATCCACATGAAGCTGCGCGACATCATCGTGGACTGGGACGCCACCTTCGAGGTCCACACGGCCATGGGCGCGACCAGCGAGCGCCAGGAGTCGGGGATCAAGCAGTGGTTCGGCTGGTACGATCTGAACTACGAACGCTTCTGGCGCACCTACGACAAGCGCATGAACGAGGACCCCTTCTGGGACGACCCCGACTTCCAACCGCGCAACGAGAAGGAGCGGCGCGAGTTCGAGAAGCTCAGGCGCGAATACGAGGCCGCCAAGGAAGCCGAGGACGACTCCTGACGCTCGGCCGACGGAACGAGCCCTACCCGATCAACAACCCACCCAATCCCCCCCCAGCGAGAGACCCTGATGCAATTCCGCGTCGGCAAATGCAGTAGCTGTGGCGCTACGTTCAAGGTGCCGGTCACCTTCCAGGGCGACAAGGCCAAGTGCAAGTCCTGCGACGGAGGCGTGGTCCACATCGGGCCGCCCCCCTCCGACGACGATGACGAAGTCCTCGAGGAGTACAAGCCCTCCGGCAAGCAGCGCGAGGGGCCCTCGATGAAGGAGCGGCTCAAGGCCGCCCGCGCGGCGGGAGCGGAGGAGGAGGACTCCTCCGAGCCCGAGGAGGAGCCCGCCGGCGGCCGGCGGCGCGCAGGGGCGCGCTCCTCGGCCGGCCGCCGCCGCGGCGGCCAGATCTCGTTCGTGAAGCCGGCGTCCGTGAGGCCTCCGAAGAGGACCGTCCGG
>CAZDQL010000159.1:0-8556 GCA_964507325.1 uncultured Planctomycetaceae bacterium
GCTTATCGGACGTTGGCGAGGCCCGCTTATCGGACGTTGGCGAGGC
Organism: uncultured Planctomycetaceae bacterium; assembly: GCA_964507325.1. Classification (GTDB taxonomy): domain Bacteria; phylum Planctomycetota; class UBA1135; order UBA1135; genus CAZDQL01. Next base: position 47 of record CAZDQL010000159.1, read on the forward strand.
CCGCTTATGCTTCCTATTCCCAGAATGTCCTGAGATGCAGCAGCGCTCCGTCTCAGGCATCGCCTGTCACCGGACCACCTCCTTGAACATCGGACTCAACTCAATCCCGTGTCCAAGGAAACCGGGGCCCCTCCTTCACCACCAGCGGAGCCTCGTGCTGCGCCACCGTCCTGCCCTCCGACCGGATCTGGAACTTGATGGTGTAGCTCCCGTTGGGCAGGGTGCGGGTATCCTGCACCCGCGCCTTGCTCCTGGCCCGGCCTTTCTTGCGGGTCTCGGTCTTCTGGACGGTTCTCTTGAGCAACTTGCCCCCGCCCCAGATCTCCACCACCTCCTGTAGCGAGGCTATCCTTCCGCTGGCCGGGGCGACCTCGTAGACCACGTTGTACCCCATCGCCTGGCCCTTCCGGATTCGCTCGTGGGTGTCGATCTTCTGGATGGCGACCTGCGCGGAGGCGCGACCGCGAGAAGACGACTTGCCCGAGCTCGAGGAAGAAAGACCTGTCGACCGGATCGCCGGATCGCCCGCCGGGCCCCCTCCCGGGACCACCTCGGTGTCCACCGTCAGGAAACCGGGAATCGCGGCCAGGGCCAGCTTGCGGGCGCTCTCGGCCTCCTCCTCGTTCCGGAGGTTGCTGAGGGAGAGGTGCTTCGCGCCGACGGCGGCCACCGTCACGTGACCCAGGTTGTGGTGCTCGAGCTCTCCCTGAATGATCTCCTTTACCTTCTCCGGATCCTGGTACCGCTCACTGAGCCCCTCGCTGGCGCGCGGTCCGGTCTCCTCCGGCGGCGGCGAGGTCCCGGGAGCGGTCGGCATCACCACCGCTCCCCCTTCCTCCGCCACCGGTGTCTCCTCCGAGCCGCCCCGCATCAGCACCACCGCCACCAGTACCACCAGGGCAGCGCTGGCCAGTCCGATCCAGGCGGACCTGGGAAGGGACGCCATCCGTGGCGGGAGGCCCCTCGCCGCGGTGCGAAGCCCGGCAAGTGACGCCGCCGCACTCCCCGCCCCCACCTGGCGCGGTTCCGAGCGCGAGGAAGCCGGGGAGCTTGACAGGAACTCGGTGGGAGGAGCGATGGGCGCGGTCAGGGGTGGCGACGCCGGGATCTCCCCGCTCGAGATCTGGAAGGCCTGCGCAAGCTCCGTGATCGAGCCGTGACGGCGATTGATGTTGAGATCCATCGCACGCTCGATCTCCGCCTCGAGAGCCGGGGGCACATCGGGGTTCTGTGTGCTCACGCCGGGCAGCTCCACGCCCGCCACCCGCTCGTGTCCGGACGGCGGCAGGCTTCCAGTGAGGAGTACATAGAGGGTCGCCCCCAGGGCGTAGACGTCGGAACGCTCATCGGTGCTGCCCCCCAGCGCCTGCTCCGGGGGGCTGAAACCGCTCGACGACGAGCGGGCCAGGGTCCGGGTCATCAGCGACGCGTCGGACTCCTTGGCGATGCCGAAATCCACCAGCATGACGCGGTCATTCTCGTCGAGGAGGATGTTGGCAGGCTTCAAGTCCCGGTGGATCACCGGAGGATCCTGCGCGTGCAGGTAGGAGAGCACGCCACAGAGCTGGTCCATCCAGGGGGCGAGGCGAACCATCGGCACCCTCCCACCGCACCGGCGCCGCTCGTCCTCGAGGGTGCGATGGCCCCCGAACTCGAGCACCAGGTAGAACATCCCATCCTGCTCGAAGCGATCGCTGATGTCGGGGATGGCGGGATGGTGCATGCGGGCGAGGAGACTGGTCTCGAACTCGTCGTAGAGGCCTTCGGGGATCTCCTTGAGGGCCCGGCGCTTGCCTTCGAGGCGTTGATCCTCGACCAGGTAGGTCGCTGCGAAGCCGCCCTTCCCCAGAACCTGGGTGACGCGGTAGCGCTCGCCGATCACGTCTCCCGGGCAGCGAAGCCAACCCACCACCACGCGCACCTTCCCGCTCGGCGCGGTCTCCACATGAGCGAGCTCCATCGCACAGCCCGGACAGACGTATCCACCCTCGGCAAGTTCACTCCGGGTCGAGTTCGCCCCGCAGCCTGGACAGGTGTAGGGGGAAAGATCCGTCGTTTCTGACATCGGGTGGGTCCGTCCAATCGCCGGGCCGGAGCGGGCTCCGGCGCTGTTCAAAACGCTATCACATGGGTGGTGTTCCGGCCCCGGCGGATGCCCGGGAGCCACCCAGCTTCCGACGCGTCGCTCCTCTCCGGGCGAACCCGACGGCCAGCCCTTGAGGGCCCGCCGTCGTTCGAGAGGTTGATCAGCGAACGCACCACCACGCTGCGCTGCGCACCTGTCCATCCCGAAAACCCGAACGACGCCCTGCGCGACCGCGGCGTCGAGAGAGAACTCCTCCTGCCCGGCTGGGAACTTGCAGCAGCGTAGGAGACGAAACTGCTAGTGAAGGGCCTCGATAAGTGACCGTGATCGTGCCAGAATCGGATTTCTGGGACGCAAAGGCGGCGGAAACCGGAAGAGACCAGGCGAGGTGGAACCCCGACCATGGAGCGAGCGCCGACCGTCCACCTCAAGCGTGCCCGAACACGCCAGCGCATCGAGCTTCGTGTCGAGCCCGGGCGGCCCCACGTGCTCGGGAGCGGGGCGGGCTGCGACACGGTGATCGACGATCCTGACGTCGAGGCCCGCCACGCAGAACTCAGCTGGACCGAGACAGGCTTTCGGGTGACCCCCGTGGGGGACTCCACCGTGAGCGTGAACGGCCAGCCGGTGGGTGCGCCGGCGGCGGTGACGCCGGGAGACTGGATTGCCCTGGGGCGCACGCTGTTCCAGATCGTTGACGCCTCGATCGTGACGGCTCCGACGCCCTCGGAGCGCGTGTCGACGGCACCCATGGGTGAGCCGACGGTGAGCCGGCCCGCGGAGCCACGTCCGGCCGTCCTTTCCGTGGGCCGCATGCCGGACAGTGAAATCCGCATCGACTCCCCAATCGTCTCGCGCCGTCACGCGCGGCTCGTGCGCGAAGCCGGGGGGGCCGTCCTTGAGGATCTGCGGAGCACCAACGGGACCTTCGTGAACGGCGAGCGCCTGGTGGGCCGCCGGCCGCTCCTGGGAGGTGAGCGCATCGAGTTCGGGAGCTTCGCCTACGTCTTCGACGGGACCACCCTGCGCGAGGTCGAAGGCGCGGGCCTGATCCGGCTGGACGTGCGCGGTTTGGAGAAGACGGTGCGGGATTCGAAGACCGGCGCACCGAAGCGGATCCTCAGTGACATCGACCTCAGCGTCTTGCCCGGCGAGTTCACGGTGATCTTCGGCACCAGCGGCTCCGGCAAATCCACATTGATCGATGCGCTCAACGGGCGGCGTCCCGCTTCAAGCGGGCACGTCCTCTACAACGGCAGCGATCTCTACGGATCCTTCGGCCTGTTTCGCTCCACCATCGGGTACGTGCCCCAGCAGGACATCGTGCACCGCCGGATCACTGTGCGTCGGGCCCTGACCTACGCGGGGCGCCTGCGTCTGCCCGAGGATACGACCGAGACGGAGATCGACGAGCACGTCGCGCGGGTGCTGGACCGGGTGGGGCTCGGCGACAAGCACGACCAGCCGATCGACACCCCCTCGCCGCTTAGCGGCGGGCAGCTCAAGCGGGTCAGCGTGGCGGTGGAGTTGGTCGCCAATCCCAGCATCATCTTCCTCGACGAGGCCACGACCGGTCTCGATGCCGGGACCGACCGCAGGATGATGAGCCTCTTCGCCGAGCTCGCTCGGGATCGGAAGACGGTCGTGTGCGTGACCCACACCCTCGAGAACATCGACTACTGCGACCTCGTGGTGCTCCTCCACCAGGGCCGGCTGGTGTACTTCGGCCCCCCAGGCGAGGCCACCGGTCACTTCGGCATCGACCGGCTGGCCCGCGTCTACGAGACCCTGGAGTCCCGGCCCGCGGACCACTGGGCGGACCACTACCACTCGTCCGGGCTCCACGAGGAGTTCGTCGACAAGCGCCTCGCCACCGCCCGCGGCGGCGGGGATTCCTCCGCCACCCTCACGTCGGGCGCTGGAAGTCGCCGGTGGTTCGACTGGCGCCAGGCCGGCATCCTGACCCGGCGGTACCTGGACCTGCTGCTGGCGGACCGGCGCGCCCTCTCCCTGCTGCTGCTCCCCGCGCCTGCGATCGGATTGCTGATCGGCTATGTGTGGGGCTCCGAGGGGCGACCCGGCACCAACGCCCAGTCCCAGATTTGCTTCACCCTGGCGCTCTCCATGATCTGGCTGGGCTGCTTCAACGCGGCGCGCGAGATCGTGAAGGAGCTCCCGGTGTATCGGCGCGAACGGGCCGTGAACCTGGGCGTCGGGCCCTATGTCTTGTCCAAGCTCGGCCCGTTGGCGGCGCTCTGCGGGGTTCAAACGCTCGCGATGCTCGGCATCTCGGAGCTGCTCGCGGAGCTTCCCGGGGCCTTCCTCGACCGCGCGCTGGTGCTGTTCGCCTCGGGCATGGCTGGCACGGGCATGGGCCTCACGATCAGCGCCCTCGCCGACACCAACGACAAGGCCATCGCGACGGTGCCCCTTCTCTTGGTGCCCCAGCTGATCTTCTCCAACATCTTCGCGCTTCCCCCCACGGCGACGGCGATCGCGAAGACCACGATGGTCTCGTACTGGGGCTTTGACGCGATGAAGGCGACCCTCGTCGACGCCAGGATCGGCCAGCCGATCATCCCCCCCGAGGGGAGCTATAATGGGGACTTGGCCATGATCGGGGGGCTGTTCATGCTGTTCCTGGCGACCGTGTTCGTGGGACTGCGGCTCAAGGATCGTCGGCCGTGACGCGGCAGTCGGTGCACGTCTCGGGGGCGGATGGCGAGTACACCTGTCCCGCGTGCTCCCATCAGAGCACCAAGCCGCAGTTCGTGAAGGTCGACTTCCGCTGCCCGACCTGCGGTCTCGAGGTGGCCCACGTCGATCTCGCGCCCAACGGCAGCGTGCGCGAGGTGCACGGGTGGCTTCGGTCGCCCGGAGTGGTCCTCGGCGGCCGCTATCGGGTGAAGGGCCTGCTGGGCAAGGGCGGGTTCGCTGCGACGTACCGTGTCGAAGACCTGCGCCTCAACGGCAAGCGCCTCGCCCTCAAAGAGGTGCCGCGCTTCGTGTTCGACGAGCGCGAGATGGAGATCCTCGCCGGGCTCCATCATCCCGGCATCTGCGACATCACGGATCAGTTCGAAGACGGGGAAATGGTCTACCTGGTGCTCGAGTTCGGCGGGACCCGCTCCCTCGAGACCGAGCGCGGCGCCCGTGGCGGCCAGGTGCCCCTCGACGTCTTGCTTCCGTGGATGAAGCAGCTCTGTCAGGTTCTCGGATACCTCCACGGTCAGGACCCGCCGGTGGTGCACCGGGATCTGAAGCCCGAGAACATCCTCCTGAACGACGACGGCGCGATCAAGCTGATCGACTTCGGCATTGCGAAGGAGTCGACGGACGCTGCGGTGACGAGCACCATCGCGCGCTCGGCATCGCACGGCTTCAGCCCGCCGGAGCAGGTGCTCGGAACCGGAACTGACCAGCGGTCCGACGTCTATGCCCTCGGCGCCACGCTTTACTTGTTGCTCACCGGCCGCAAGCCGACGCCCGCCCATGAGCGCGTGGCGGGCGAGAAGGTCGCGAGCCCGCGCGTTCTGAACCCGGCCATCCCCGAGGAGATCGAGCGGCTGATCCTGCGGTCGCTCGAACTCAACATCCACCAGCGAGTCCAGTCCATCGAGGAATTCAGCCGGGAGCTGGAGGGTGAGCGGGTGGATGCGCCGACCCTCGCGGTGGCATCGCCAGCGGCCCCGGTGGGACCCACGCCTTCAGGGCCCGTGGACGCCCCCAGCCCCCAGAGCCGCCCCTTGGCCACCACCGGCGAGGAGTCGGTCTTGATCGAGCCGGACGGTCGCAGCCGCCTCTCCGCCGCGACGGCTGGCATGGTCGACGCCACGTCGCCTCAGCAGTCGACCGGGCCAGTGGCTGGGGCGCAGACCGTGCTGGTCGGCCGCAAGGCGCCGCGGCGTGGCGTCGGCGTCTGGCTGCTTGCCGCAGCGGTGCTCCTCACCGTGGTCGCCGTGGTCGTTTGGGTGTTGTCGAATCCCCCCGGGAGGACCACGACGCCGCGGGAACCTGGGCTAGCGGTCACCGAACCAATGGTACTCCCCACGGCTGCGGGCTCGACCACGGGTCCGGAGCTTCCCTCTTCGCCCGAAGCTCCGGGCGAGAAGGCTGCTCCCTCCTCCGCGGTGAGTGCGGCGGACGCGCTCCGCACGGGTCCCGGCGCCCGCACCTGGTCCGAGGAGCTGGATACGGGGCCGGCCGCCACGACCCCGAAGAGGCCCACCGCATCCGAGACGGTCCGGAAGCAGCCCGAGCGGCGAACCGTGGCCAAGTCGGCCCAACCGTCGCCGAGGCCGAAGCCACCCGCTCAGATTGACCCGGGCGCTAAGCAGCGAGCCGCCGAGGTCTCCGAGTCACCCTCGCCCCGACCGCCCGCGCGCTGGAACATCCGCCATGAGCGCTCTTATCAGACCGATTGACAGGAAGCATCGAGTAGAGGGAAAATGACGCCGTTTCGGGGCGAAGCTGGCCCGAATTTTTCCCCGAGCGCGTTCGTCCAAGGGGTCCGACCGCGCCGGGGAGAGAGTAGTTGGGAGAACGATCTTGTACCACATGACGCGACGAATCGATGGTCTCTGCTGGTCTGCGAAGCATGTGCGGACGTTGGCCTTGCTCTTGGCCGGCGTGTTGGCGCTCGGGGTCTGGCTGGCTCCTGCCAGCGCGAGCGCGGAGGACTACGCCACCAAGTCCCTTTCGGGCTATGGGCTGAAGATCTACCGGGCGGAGTCGATGCTCTACCCGTTCGTTCAGGTCTACTTCCGCACCTTTGACCAGAACCAACAACCGCTGGTAAACCTGAACGAACTCAACATCGGCCTGATGGTGAAGGGTAAGTCGTACGACTTGGCCAAGGCCCAGTATCGGGTGCAGTCGCTCCGCAACCGGGAGGAGGCGATTCGCTCCATCCTCGTGATGGACGCCAGCAAGTCGATGGCGGGTGCGCCCTTCGAGGCGGCGCTGGATGCGGCGGCGCGTTACATCGACAGCAAGCGGTCCCAGGATCAGATCGCGATCCTGGCGATCCGCGACACCGATGAGGGCTACGAGATCGTCTCGAACTTCGAGCGCGATCCCGCGGCGCTTGGGCGCCGTCTGCGGGACGTGCGCGCCGACGGGGTGAGAACCCGCCTCTACGACACGCTGGGCGCGGCGCTTCAGATGTCGGCCATGGTCTCCCAGGGGACGGCGACCCCCGGCGGCGGCGACTACGTGGTGTCGAGTTCGATCGTGGTGTTCTCCGACGGCGAGGACGACGGCAGCGCGGTCTCCAGGGCGGAGCTGAACGCCCGGATCACGAACCTGTCGATTCCAATCCCGATCTACTCGATCGCCTACTCGCGCGTGAGCAGCGAGTACTTCAAGAACCTGGAGGCGATCTCCAAGAACTCCTTCGGGGTCTACTACAATATCGGGGAGGCGCTGGAGAAGATGACCCGCGTCGTCGAGGGCATTCAGCACATTCTTCAGAACGACTACGTGCTCACCTTCCGCTCCTACATCCCCGTGGACGGCGAGTCCCACGCCTTCAAGCTGGGCGTCGAGTACCCGTCGCGCAGCGGCAAGGTCACCTACCAGAGCAACCGTTTCGAGGCTCTGGAGGCGCCGCCCGTAGCGCCGGTCCAGACGATGCTCCGCAGCTTGGAGGGGTTCATCCCGCGTCGCAGTGACGGGAATCCGTACATGACCCGTGAGACTGCCCCGCCCATCGAGTGAGTGACGAATCATGCGTCTTGCCAAGATTGGCGTCGCGGTCGCCCTGTGCAGCGTGCTGGCGCTGGGATGCAGCACCACGCAGGGGCTCGGGGCGGCGAGCGGCGCCGCGGCCGGGGCAATCACCGGGGTGCTGATCGAGGGGGACGCCGAGGGGGCGATCGCCGGAGCCATGATCGGTGCGGCGGTCGGCTGGGGCGCGGCGGCGCTGTACGAGTACCACACCAATCGGGACCGGACGGCGCAGGCGGACGCGGAGCTCTACGGCTACACCGAGGGGCTGGGTCCCGTGGTGAAGATCCGCAGCGCCGCCGCGGAGCCCCGGGAGGTGCGCCCAGGTGATACGGTGCAGCTCACCACCGACTACTCCGTCAACGCGCCTTCGGGGAGCAGCTCGGTGTTCGTGACCGAGAGCTGGGAGCTGGAAAAGGACGGCAACGCGATCTCGGAGTTCGAGGGGAAGCGCGAAGCGCGGGAGTCGGGTGGCTGGGTCGCCCAGGGCTCGATCCCGGTTCCGGACGACGCCACGCCGGGCACTTACGTGGTGAGCCACCGGGTGGCGGCGGACTCCGGAAGCGAGGATCGTCGCGACGCGGTCTTCATCGTTCGGAACTAGGGCCGGTCTCGGGTCTCCAGATGCGATGGGGGGGGTGCGCCTGGCGCGTTGGGCTGGCCCTCGGGGTGGCGCTGCTGGTTGGGTGTGCCCGGG
>CAZDQL010000160.1:0-8464 GCA_964507325.1 uncultured Planctomycetaceae bacterium
GCTGGCCGGTTTTGGGGTGACCCCCACTGGCCGGTTTTGAGGTGACCGGTGACAAGAACAAGCCGTGTTCGCAGGTGGCACCACAGGGACCCCTCCGGTCGATCGGGTAGACATCTACGATGATAGCACGGGAAACTGGAGCGTTGCCACGTTGTCCCAGCCTAGGTACTTCATGGCCGCAGCGACAATTGGCAATGCGGCCATGTTCGCTGGTGGGGCCTCACCGTACACCGATGTGGTCGACATCTACGAGGGCTTCCCCGACTGCAACAGCAACGGAATCCCAGACGACATCGATATCGCAACAGGGAACAGCAAGGACTGCAACACCAACGGCATTCCGGACGAATGCGAGGGCACCGGCAACTACTGCACTGCCAAGGTGAACTCCCAGGGCTGTACGCCGGCTATCGACTACTCGGGGTGTCCCAATCTCTCGGATCCCGACGACTTCAACATCACCGCGAGCAACGTGCTCAACAACAAGTACGGCATCATGATCTGGAGCAACGCACCCAACAACCTGCCCTTCATGGGCGGCGTCTTGTGTGTCGCCCCGCCAATCACAAGGACCCCGGTCCAGGGATCCGGCGGCAGCTCACCGCCTACCGATTGCTCTGGCACCTACTCCTTCCACTTCTCTCAGGCCTACATGGCCAGCAAGCTGATACCCGCCGGCACGCAACTATACGCGCAGTACTGGAGCAGGGATCCGGGATTTGCGCCGCCGGAGAACGTTGGCTTGACGGACGGGCTCGAGTACTTAGTTGGACCCTAGGACGACACGATTGGAGGAACCCAGAATGCGGATTGCGAAGCTGCATCGCGCCCCCTCAGGTGTTACTAGCACATCACTCCTCGCCGGGACTCTCTGTCTTCTTGCTCAGAGCGTCCTCGCACAGTCCGTCTGCCTGAAGTCAAAAGCGAGCCACTCCACAGGCAGCAATCCTCACTGGGTTGCAGTTGATGACTTGGACGGCAACGGATCGCCAGACCTAGTGGTCGCCAACTCCCAGTCGAACAACGTCTCAGTCCTCTTGGGCATCGGGTCGGGAGCGTTCGGGGCAGCTTCGTACTACGCCGCCGGCACTGGGCCCAACTATGTCGCGACCGGTGACGTTGATGGAGATGGCTTCATAGATGTGGTGACAGCTGACCAGCATTCTAACACCGTGTCCGTTTTGCTCGGCAACGGTGCCGGGGGTCTGACCCTCTCAGCGAGCTTGGCTGCTGGTTCCCAACCATACTCGGTGGCCATTTGCAGCCTGAACGGTGATCAGCATGCCGACCTAGTCTCTGTCAACTTCGGATCCGGGAATGCCTCAGTATTCCTGGGACTTGGCGGTGGCGGCTTCGCGAGTCCGGCCAGCTTCTCGACCGGTAGCAAGCCCAACGGCCTGATTGTTGGCGACTTCACGCGCGATGGTCTTCCGGACATTGCTACTGCCAACCGAGATCTGGATACCATAGCCGTACTGGGTGGTGACGGTTCTGGTGGCTTCGCCGCTCCGCTCTCGATCCAGGTCAATCAGTTTCCGGAACGGTGAGCAAGGCCCTCTTCCCCGGGGTCCGGGTCGGGTGGGTGGCCGCCGAGCGGGCCACCGTCGACCGCATCGGCGCGCTCAAGCGCTTCAGCGACCTGTCCTCGGGCATCCTGCTGCAGGCCGCCCTGGCCGACTTCATCGAGCGCGGCGAGTACGACCGCCACCTGGTCCGGGTGCGCGCCTCCCTCGTCCGCAAGCACACCGCGGTCCGCGAGGCGCTGCAGCGGCACCTGTCGGACTTCGCCACCTGGACCGAGCCCGATGGAGGCTGGACCCTGTGGGTGCAGTTCCCCGAGCGCGTCGACAGCCGGAGCCTGGCGCGCGAGGCGCGCGAGGCGGGCGTGCAGGTGGCTCCCGGCTTCGTCTTCGACCCCGACGGCTCCCGCTCGAGCGGCATCCGGCTGGCACTGCCCCGGGCCGACGAGGAGGAGATCGGGCGGGGGATCGAGATCGTGGCGCGCGTGGCGCGCCGTCTGGCGGAGCGGCGCACCGCTCCCAGTTCCGTCTTTCTCTAGATAATCGGGCATCGCCATGAGCAACCAGGAAATCCAGCGGGACGTCCCCGGCTTCACCCCCGAGGAGGTCCAGACCAAGATCGGCTTCTGCGAGCAGCTGCGCGGCGGGGTGATCATGGACGTCACCAACGCCGAGCAGGCGCGCATCGCCGAGGACTCCGGCGCCGCCGCGGTGATGGCCCTCGAGCGCGTGCCGTCCGACATCCGCCGCGACGGCGGCGTGGCCCGCATGGCCAGCATCGAGAAGATCCGCGAGATCCAGGAGGTCTCCTCGATCCCGGTCATGGCCAAGGTCCGCATCGGCCACTTCGTCGAGGCCCAGGTGCTGCAGGCGCTGGAGGTCGACTGCATCGACGAGTCCGAGGTCCTCACGCCCGCCGACGGGGCCCATCACGTGTGGAAGCGGGAGTTCCCCATCCCCTTCGTGTGCGGCTGCCGCGACCTGGGCGAGGCCCTGCGCCGAATCAACGAGGGCGCGGCCATGATCCGCACCAAGGGCGAGGCGGGCACCGGCAACGTGGTGGAGGCGGTGCGCCACATGCGCGCCGTGACCTCGGCCATCGAGGCCCTCCAGGGCGCCAACCTCGATCGTCTCCAGGAGCGGGCCCAGGAGTGGCGCGTGCCCCTCGAGCTGGTCCAGTGGGTGGCCGAGCACCAGCGGATGCCGGTGCCCAACTTCTCGGCCGGCGGCATGGCCACCCCCGCCGACGCGGCCCTGATGATGCAGCTCGGGGCGGAGGCGGTCTTCGTGGGCAGCGGCATCTTCAAGAGCGAGGACCCCGTGGCCCGCGCCCGCGCCATCGTGGGCCGCCCGGCACGTGGGCCGGAGTGACGGCCGGATGAGCACCTCCGGGGATGCGCGAGGGAGTCCCGGAGGGGGAGCTGGCCAGTGTGTCCAGGAACAGGATCTCGACGAGGGCGGCTCGGTGGTGGACGGCTCCCGCCCCGAGAAGGTGCGTCAGCGCGACGACGCCGAGGAGGAGCCCGCCCGCGAGAACCCACACCGCGGCGACGACCTCGAAGCTCCTCCGGGAGAGCGCCCTGGAATCACCTCTGCCCATGGGGTGCATGGGGTGCCGCCTTCCTACCCGTCATCGCTTCCCATCCGGCATCGTCGAGCTCGTCCAGGGAGAACGTCCTCGTACCCCCGTGGCGCTCCTTGAACTTCGCCGCCACCGCGGCGTCGGCGAGAGGAACGATCATGGGGCCCATGGGACCGACGACATCCGAGCCGGCCACCCAGGTCACCCCGCCGGCGTCGACGTGCTCGCCCGAGTAGAACTCGGTGACCACGGCCCGCTTAACGGCGGTCTCTCCGGCGCCGAGGTGGACGTCGGGGTGGAGCCAGGATCTCAACATGCAGCCCGGTCCGCAGCAGTAGAACGTCCGCCCGTCGCCGAGCTCGATCGCCGAGACCATCTTCCTGTCCTCCGTGGTCATGGCGCAGACCGGGCATCGATCTTCATCGCCCGGGTGCATGCCGCCGGCCGCGTCGAGTCCCACGGCGGCCGGGGTCGGGCCTCTTCCCGCGGCCGATGGATCGACTCCGCAGCTCGTGGCGAGCACTGCGATGCAGAGGACGGGAAAGACTCGGGATGGAATGCGGAAGATGGCGCCCCCCTTGTGATGATCGACGGGATGGCCGTAGCATAATCCCCGGCGAGGAGTATTGCCATCGGTGGGACCTCACGCCGCGGACAGCGACGCATGGACACGTCCCTCGCACACATCGACCTCATCTCCCTGGCCCTGCTCGGTCTCCTCGGCACCGGCCACTGCCTCGGGATGTGCGGACCGCTCATCATCGCGTTCCCCTCCCGCGTCGGGACCATCACGGCCCATCTCTGGTATCACCTGGGGCGCGTCGGCACGTATACCTTCGTCGGGGTCGTCATGGGTACCGTCGGCAGCCTGGTCGAGCTCGGGGGCCTCGCCCGGCTCCAGGTCGCCCTCGCCGCGCTCGCGGCCGTCTTCCTGCTCCTGTTCGGGCTGGACCGCATCGGCCTCATCAAGGAACCCGGGGTGCTCCGCGTGGCGAACCCGGCCAGGATTCCCGGCTACGGAGCGGTCCGCCGGGCATCGACCGGCAAGCGTCCCGTCCACATGCTCCCCGTGGGGCTCGTCATGGGCCTGCTCCCGTGCGGTCTCTCCTTTGCCGCCTTCGCGAGGGCCTTGCCCTCAGGTGGGCCGCTGGAGGGGGGAGTGCTGCTGGTCTCATTCGGCGCGGGGACGCTCCCGGGGCTGCTGCTCCTGGGGACGGCGGCTTCGCGCCTCATGCACCGGTACCGGGCCCTGTCCGAGATCCTCGCCGGCGTGTTGATGATCGCCATGGCGGTCGACCTCGGCGCGGACGTTCTGCAAGCGATCGTGTGACCGCTACTCCAGGACCCCCCGCCCAACCGCTCACGGCGCTGGACCTCGCCACCGGCGGTACAAGGCGTGCCATCGATCAGCTCGTTCCCGGCCGAGGACCCATACTCCCCAGTCCCTGCACGGAGCCGGATCGGCGTCTCCCAATAGAGGCCGATCCGGCGCGCGCTGATGGTCGGGTATCGGAGGGTCAGGGAACCACCACGACCTCCGCGATGTCATTCGGGTCCGTGGCCGAGTGCGTGTTCAGGGGGCCGAAGTTCACGATGGCGTAGCCAGCATACATGCGATCACCGGAGTTCAGCGGATTCATCGGCGCGACCGCGATCCTGCTGATCTGGGTGCGCGATGTGGCATTGATGCGCCCCAGGTTCGCATCGAAGATGGAGAAGGGATAGGCCAGGCTCGTTTGGAAGATATCGCAATATGGGCTGATCATGAGCACCGACTGGTCCATCAGCTCGTAGCCTTCGGACGGATCGGTGACCTTCTCCAAGCTGGCCAGCATGTAGTATCGGGAGGTGCCATCGAGAAGCGTGCCCGGGGGCCGGATGTAGAACGAGACAGTGCCTCCCCGGGTGACCGAGATCTCGTTGTTCAGGGTCGACAGGGTTGCGGCGGGATCGCCGGGGGAGGTCACGGTGACCGTGTCATTGGCCGGATCGCCGGCCAAGACGTCCATCCAGCCGTCGTTGTTGACGTCGCCGATGGCCAGGCTGGCGTAGTAGTTCACCGGTAGGTTCTGGGCCCCGAAGGTGACGGGGTAGTTCTGGGCGTACCTCGTATCGCCGTTGGAGACCCAGTGGACCGCATCGCGCGAGCGCGAGATCAGATCGGGGCGGCCGTCGCCGTTGACGTCGCCGCCGACTCCCAGCACCTTGCCCATGGCGTCATTGGTGTTGTCGTTGCCCTTGAAGATCGAGAGGGTTGTCCCCGTGAGAGGCGAGTGAAAGGCCGCGTAGCCTCCAGGATGAACGGGGTTGTTATCACCATCTACCCAGTCGCCAAAGGCCAGATCGGAAGCCCCGTCCCCGTCCACGTCTCCCGGGCCGGCGAGGGCCATCGGGTCGCATGCGGACTGGTTCACCCTGAAGTCGTCCAGCGGCGCGGTGAAGTTGAAGGGGGGGGCTACACCGTTCGATGGCAGGGTGTGGAAGCCCCGCCCGCGATTGGTGACGTCTCGGCAGGTGGAGGTGTCCTGGAACGCCGCGTGCTGATACGTAGCGGCAAAGTCACCCAGGCCGTCGCCGTTGAAGTCCCCACCCACGATCGTCCTTCCGTACTCGAAGATCCCCCAGAACCTGGCCATTCCCCCCGGGCATCGGCCCCCTATCGTCGGGCCGACTGCCATCTGGATGCGGGCGAACAGGCCGGTCGCGGCGTTGAAGGCGAAGACGTCTACGAAACCGAGGCCCGCGGTCGCCCCGACCGCGGGACCCCCCGGCGAGCTGGCGGCCCAGGCCATCTGCCCGACGTTGATGGGATGGGGCAGGACGGTGACGGAGTATCCCAGCTGCTGCCCCGTCCATTGGTTGGCCCACGAAGTCCCCGTGAAGAGGGGGATCCAGGCGGCTCCGGCAAAGGTGAAGACGTGGTGCAGCCCCGTCGCCAGGTTCGAGTTCGGGTCCAGCTCGCCCGGCGCTCCCACGACCAGCTCGTCGGCGCCGCTCGGATGGAGGTTACCGGCGGCCAACGACCAGCCGAACGAACCGTAGAGGCCCGTTGGACTGGGTGAGAGGATGGTCTGCGCGCTGCCGTTGCCCATGAACACGTAGACGGCCCCCGCGCCTGGGAGGGCCGTGTTGTCCGCCGGCGCGCCGATGGCCACGTCCGTCAAGCCATCGCCGTCGAAATCGCCGGTCGCGATTGCCTGTCCGAAGCTGCTGTTGGCGTTCGGTAGCGGTGGAGTGTAGGGCGGGAGAGGGGTCTGGCCCCAGGCCGATGCGGCCAGGACCATGAAGAGCAGGAGGCTCGGAGTTCTCATGATTCGATCCGTTGATGGGGTTGGGATTCGGCTGCGCGGCGCGCACCCTCTGAGCAGCCGACTCATGTCCAGATCCGCCCCGGTGGTTCTCCCATTCGCCGGAAATCCCTCCCGGAGGGACCCTCCCCGGATCTCCTGGACCGACGTGGACCTGCCCGGAGCCGCACCATCTCCATTCTTCCGGGTGCGGGCGGGGACATCAGCCCTGGGCTGGCTCGTCCGCCGGCTGTGGATGCCGAGACCCCGCGGGCCGCTCATCCCCCCGTGTAACCCATGACGATCCCTGGCGTACCCTCAGTGGATATCGTTCCTCCGTACGGCTTGGATCGCTTGTCCTCTTGGACAGGGTGAATCCAGCTTCCGTGTATAATATGGGCTACACACCCCTCAGGAGGATCCCATGAGCAGATTCGCGCCCGTTACCGCACTCGCCATGCTTGTCGGCTTGGTCAGCTACTTCCTCGGCGTTTCAGCCCCCAGCTCGCAGGCCCAGCTGGTTGGCCAAACACAGCGACTGTGCTCGGACAGATTCTGGCCGCCGAGGCCGGAGGAGATCGTCACCATCACGAGCGACAACTTGACGCTTCCGATGCTTCCCCCAGGCGGCACATTCTCCGTCTATGCGGTGCCGGTCGATAGGTGGTTTGTCATGACAGCCGCGAGCACCTTTCATTCGATTGGAGAACGGTTCACGATTGAGGAAGACCTGGGCGGGACACTCACCGCCAAGCAGAGACTACTGGTCACCTCCAACACTCCCCCCGCCGAAGTCGGCGGTGCCCCTCTGGGCTACGTGTTTGCCCCAGGCTCTCAGGTCGTGTTCCACAATATCCACACAATGGGAAACTCGGTGCCCACGTTTTCACTCGCGGGCTACCTGGTCGAGCTGTAGCGGGCCCTGGTTCTGTGCCTACCGAGTGCGATACGGTGCTTGGCCCTCGGTGGACACCCAAAACCGGCCAGTGATGGACACCTGAAAAGCGGCCAGTCGTAGGAGGGGCGCCTCGGGACGTTGACGCGGCGGCGGGGACTTGGTCTCCCGCCGGGATGAGCAACGTCTTGAGCCACGAGAAGAAGCAGCAAGTCCTTGCCCTGGGCCGACTTGGGTGGTCCCTGCGGCGGATCGAGGAGGCCACAGGAGTCCGGCGGGAGACGGCCAGTGGGTACCTCAAGGCCGCCGGGATCGGGGTGCGGAGCCCTCGGCGCAGGAGGCTGTCTGAGGGGCCGCCGGGCGGGGCGAGCCCAGAACCGGCCAGTGAGGTGTCCACCGACCTGCCGGGCCCGTGCGGGGCGCTGGAGAGGCCTCCCGCGCCGGGTGTCAGCCCCACGGCCAGCGCCTGCGAGCCCTATCGCGACCTGATCGAGGTGGACCTGGGCAAGGGCCGAAACGCCATGGCGATCTGGCAGGACCTGGTGGACCGGCACGGCTTCCAGGCTCGCTACGCCAGCGTCAAGCGCTTCGTGCGCAAGCTGCGCGGCCGATCCAGCCGCGAGGCCCACCCCGTGATCACCACCGGCCCCGGCGAGGAGGCCCAGGTCGACTACGGGGACGGGCCCATGGTGCGCGATCCCAAGACCGGCAAGTACCGCCGCACGCGGCTCTTCGTCCTCACCCTGGGCTGCAGCCGCAAGTCCGTGAGGCTGCTGACCTTCCGCTCGAGTTCGAAGAGCTGGGCCGAGCTTCACGAGACTGCATTCCGCAGGCTGGGCGGGGCTTGCCGGGTCGTGGTCCTGGACAACCTTAAGGAAGGGGTCATCACCCCGGACGTCTACGACCCCGCCCTCAATCCCCTCTACCGCGACGTCCTGACCCACTACGGGGTGGTCGCCCTGCCCTGCCGGGTCGGACACCCGGATCGCAAGGGCAAGGTCGAGTCGGGAGTCGGCCACGCCAAGAGGACTCCGCTCAAGGGGCTTCGTTTCGAGAGCCTCGAGGAGGCTCAGGCCCACCTCGACCATTGGGAGGAACGCTGGGCCGACACGCGCATCCACGGCACCAGAGGATAGACCCTCCAAGGGATCGATTCGAGGCTGGAGCCAGCAGGGGCAGC
>CAZDQL010000161.1:0-7993 GCA_964507325.1 uncultured Planctomycetaceae bacterium
GGGACCGTCGGATTAGAAGTCCGGTGCTCTATCCGTCTGAGCTACGGGCGCCCGGCCCGCATCCTACCCCGGACCCTCGACCGACCTCCAACGGCCCGTCCCTCCCCGGTTCCGGATACCATGCCCGGCCCCAGCTACGGCGCAGACCCACGGAGACCACGATGCAGATCCTCTTCCGACCTCGCACACCTGCCCTGCTCCTCGCCCTGCCCCTGCTCGCCGGAACGGCTGTGGGCTCCCAGGAGGAGTGGATGCAGCCCGCTCCCGAGCTGGCCGCCTTCGACTTCCTGATCGGGGACTGGGAGGGCAGCGGGACCCTGCGCCGCGCTCCCGACGCCCAACCGATGGCCTGGAAGGCCAACGCCAGCACGCGCAAGATCCTGGGCGGCTTCTGGATCCTGGAGGAGCTGAACGTCCGGATCGAGGGCGTGCCCCAGGGGATCGAAGTCAAGACGGTGTACGGCTGGGACGAGGAGGGCCAACGCCTCCTGCGCTGCACCATGGACAACGCTGACTCGGCCAGTGTCACCGAGGTGGCGCGCACCCAGGACGGGGCCCTGGTCTTCCTCGAGGGGATGCGCCGTCAGGACTTCTTCCTCTCGATGCGCATCGTCCTGCGCGGCGGTGAGGACTCCTGGTCGATCGCGATGGAGCGCGGCTTCAACGGCGACCCCACCTTCACCTACGGCGAGGGGACCTTCAAGCGCATGTCGGAAGAGTCCATTGCCGCCCGGGAGCCGGCCGCCACCGCGCTCGCCCCCGTCGAGCTGGTCGGGAATATGACCGCCGCCAAGCCCATGACGGGCCACTACAAGATGGAGGGGTGGATCATCCCCTTCCCCGGAATGGAGCGCATGCCGCTCGCGGCTACAGAGACCGCCCGGCCGATCCTCGGCGGCCAGGTGATCGAGAGCCGGGTGATCGGCGATGAAGAAGTCACCGGGATGCACTTCGAGGGGCGCAGCTTCACCTTCTGGAAGGAGGAGCGTCAGAGCTACACCACCGCCTGGTTCGACAACATGGGCAACGCGGAGATCAGCGAGGGTCGCCCCTCGGGCAAGGACGCCTGGGTCATGACCCGCGCCGCAACCCTGGCCGGGCAGCCGCTGGTGGACCGCAGCGTCCTGACCTTCGAAAAGGGGAACCTCAAGGCGGTCTACACCGACCGCGCCGTCGGCACCGACGAGCCCCAGCGCATCTTCGAGGCCACCTATTCCGCGGGCGAATAGCACCCGAACCCCCACTTCCCCCCCGACATGACGACTCGACCCCTGAACGTAGGCCTGATCGGCGGCGGTGGCGATGCCTTCATCGTCCACCCCCACCAGCGCGCCATCCACCACGACGGCACGCGCCGCGTGACCGCCGCCGCCCTGCACCCCGACCCCGTCACCGCCCTGGAAGAGGCGCGCAACTGGCCCTACCCCCTGCAAGGGTACGGGAGCTACGACGAGCTGATCGCCGGCGAAGCCGCCAAGCCACGCGGCGAGCGCATCGACTACGCCCTGATCGTGACCCCCAACCACGTGCACTTCGACCCGGCGTTGAAGTGCATCCAGGCGGGGATCCCCGTCTTCTGCGAGAAGCCTCTGACGGTCACCCTCGACGAGGCGGACCAGCTCGTCGCGGCCGTGCGCCAGGCGAAGCTGCCCTTCGGGGTCGCCCACACCTACCTCGGCCACTGGAGCACGCGCTTCGCGCGCTTCATCGTGACCAGCGGGCTGATCGGCGAGGTGCGTTGGGTCGACGCCTACTACCTGCAAGGCTGGCTCGCCGGTCGCACCGAGGACCAGGGGGTGGCCCAGGCGGAGTGGCGCGTCGATCCGGCCCAGGCCGGAGCGAGCTGCTGCGGCGGCGACATCGCCACCCACGCCCTGATGCAGCTGCGCTACGTCACCGGGCTCGAGGTGGCGCGCCTCAGCGCCCAGCTCGAGACCTTCGTCGCGGGGCGCGCCCTCGACGACCACTTCACCGCCTACTGCCAGCTCGTCGGCGGCGCGCGCGCCATGGTACGCGCCTCCCAGATCGCCATCGGACACAAGAACGACCTGGGCCTGGAGGTGAACGGCTCCAAGGGTTCCCTGGTTTGGATCCAGGAGGAGCCGGAGGCGGTCACCGTGCGGCTGCCCGACCAGCCGGACCGGACCTACTGGCGCGGGTCGGTGGCTGCCGGCGACGGCTTCCTGGGAGAGGTCCCCGCGGAGCTCCTCGGCGAGCCGACCCTGCCCCCCGGACACACCGAGGGGTTCCACGACGCCTTCGCGCGCCTGCACCGCTTCTTCGAGCGGGACGTGCGCGCCCACGCCGAGGGGCGGCCCTTCGACGGAGAGGGCCTCGACTACGCCAGCGTCGAGGACGGCCGCGCCGGGATCGCCTTCATCGAGAAGGCGCTCGTCAGCCACCGGGCCGAGGGCGCCTGGGTGGACTGGCACCAGTAGCCCTCGCCCAAGGGCGTAGCCTTCCCCTTTCCCCTGCCGCGCGGTCGAAATCGATCGCGCGGCCGGGATAATCGCTGGTGTGATCTCCCCCGCTGATGCGGTGCATCTGGGAGTCCCGGCTCCGATCCTGCACCTTCTCCTCCTGGTCGTGAGCCTGGGGGTCTTCGGCTTCATCCTGGGCCGCCGCATCGCGCTCCTGCGCGCCGGCGCCCCCGACCCGCGCACCGATCGGGCCGGCGAGCGGCTGAAGAGCCTGCTCGTGATGGGCTTCGGCCAGTCGCGCCAGCCGCGCTACCTGCTGGCCGGGGTGGCGCACATCGTCGTCTTCGCGGGCTTCCTGATCCTCACGGTGCGCTCAGCCACCCTCCTGGGGGAGGGGTTCGTGGCGGGCGTCTCCCACGTGGGGTTCGCCTACGCCTCCCTCAAGGACTTCGCGGCCTTGGCGGTCTTGATCGCCTGCGCCGTCCTCGCCGTGCGGCGCATCTTCGTGCGGCCGGAGCGCTACCACGACCGCTACGCGACCGCCTCCCACGCGGGGGAGGCGCTGGTGATCCTGGCCCTGATCGTCCTTCTGCTGGTGGCGGACGCCTTCCACGAGGGCGCCCTGCTGGCCAACGAGGGAGAGCGCCACGCCGCCCTGCCCCTGGCCACGCTCGCCGCCGCCACCCTGGATGGACTCTCGGAGACGACCCTCGGCGGGGTGCACCTGGCGAGCTTCTGGCTGCACAACGTCGCCCTGCTCTTCTTCCTCTGCTTCCTGCCGCTCGCCAAGCACTTCCACGTCCTCTCCGCCCTGCCCAACGTCTTCCTGCGCAACCTCACCCCGGGGGGGCAGGTCAAGCCGCCGCGCTTCGACCAGCCGGATCTGGACGAGATCGAGAAGCTCGGGGTCGGGTCGCTGGAGGACTTCACCTGGAAGCACCTGCTCGACTTTCTCACTTGCACCGACTGCGGGCGCTGCTCCGACCACTGCCCCGCCTACGCCACCGGCACGCCCCTCTCGCCGCGCATGATCTCGATCAAGTGCCGCGACGAGGCCTACGCGAGCTACCCCGTCCTCGGCCAGCCGAAGCCGGCGGAAGAGCGCAAGGCGCTGGTCGGCGAGCTGATCGCCGACGAGGAGATCTGGGCCTGCACCACCTGCGGTGCCTGCGAGGAGTCCTGCCCCGTCCTCAACGAGTACGTCGACAAGATGGTCGACATGCGCCGCTTCCTGGTGGACGACGGCCGCGTCCCGGCGGGCCTGCAGGGGGCGCTCGCCGACCTGGAGAAGCGCGGCAACCCCTACGGCAAGATGCCCCGCAAGCGCGCCGATTGGGTGGGCAAGGGGGAGGACGCCACCGGGGTGACGGTCCTCGGCAAGGGCAAGGGAGCGGAGCTGCTCTTCTTCACCGACAGCTGCGCCGCCTACGACCCCCGCGTGCAAGACACGGCGCGCGCCTTCGCCAAGGTGCTCAACGCCGCCGGATGCGAGGTGGGCACCCTCGGCAAGGACGAGGTGGACTCCGGGGGCGAGGCGCGGCGGCTGGGGGAGGAGGGGCTCTTCGAGACCCTGCGCGACCGCAACCTGGAGGCGCTCGAGGAGCGCCAGTTCGAGCGGGTGGTGACCACCGATCCCCACGCCCTGAACTCCCTCTCCCACGACTACCCCCTGGAGCAGCCGGTCCTGCACCACAGCCAGCTCCTGGCGGAGCTGGTGGCGGCGGGCGAGCTCGAGCTGGCGCCCAGCGGCGACGAGCGGGTCCACACCTTCCACGACCCCTGCTACCTGGGGCGCCACAACGACGAGTACGACGCGCCGCGCCGGGTGCTCGAGTCCCTGCCGGGCCTGCGCACGGTGGAGATGGAGCGGTCGAAGAGCCGCAGCTTCTGCTGCGGCGGTGGGTCGCTCTACTCCTTCTACGAGGGGGAGTGCGAGACGCGCATGGGCGCCGAGCGGCTCGCGATGGCCGAGCGCGCCGGCGCGCAGGTGGTGGTCACCGCCTGCCCCTTCTGCTTGCTCAACCTCGAAGACGCCGTCAAGACGTCGGGGAAGGAGGAGAGCATGGAGGTGGTCGACCTGGCGGAGCTGGTCGAGCGTTCGATGAACGGGGGCCCCACCCCACGAGAGTCCGAATCACCGGAGAAGTAGCTCTTATGGATGTCCTGGTGTGCGTCAAACGCGTGCCCGATGTGGCCGAAGCGGAGATCGAGATCGCGCGCGACGGCAAGGCGATCGACGAGTCCGACCTCAGCCACGGCACCAACGAGTGGGACGACTACGCCGTCGAGGCGGCGGTCAGTCTGAAGGAACAGCACGGCGGAAGCGTCACCGCCCTCACGGTGGGGGACGAGGACGCCGAGGAGGTCCTGCGCCGCGCCCTGGCGATGGGCGCCGACGAGGGGGTGCGTCTCGACGACCCGCTCTTCGCCGCCGCCGACGCCCAGGGGGTGGCCACGATCCTGCGCCACGCCATCGCCCAGCGCCCCTACGACCTGATCCTGACCGGCGCCGTGTCGAGCGACGCCGGCGGCGGGCTGGTGGGGGCCTCCCTGGCGGCGGGGCTCGGGATCCCCCACGTCTCGCTGGCCACCTCCCTCGAGGTCGAGGGGACGAGCGCCACCGTGCGACACGAAGCGGAGGGCGGACTGGAGCGCATCGTGACCCTCGACCTGCCCGCGGTGGTGACGGTGCAGACCGGGATCAACGAGCCGCGCTACGTCTCGATCCGCGGGATCCGCAAGGTGGCGGGGAAGGAGATCCCCCTCCTGGGGGCCCCCGAGGTGGGCCTGGACGCCGCCGCCCTGGGGACCCGGGTCGTGCTCGGGGAGCTCTTCCTGCCGGAGCAGGGGGAGGGGGCCGAGATCCTCGAGGGGGGCGACGACGAAGTCGCCGAAGCCCTCGTCCAGCGGCTCCACGAACGGGGAGGGTTGCCGGCATGACCAGAGTACTCGTGATCGCGGAACGCTCCGCTGCCGGCCTCGACGACAGCACCTTCGAGCTGATCACCGCCGCCCGTTCCCTGGGGGACGTGACCGTCTCCGCGGCGGTCCTGGGCGCCGACACCGGCGCGCTGGCCGCCGAGCTGGCGCGCTGGTGCGACGGGGTCTTCGCCTACGAGGATGCGCTCTTCGAGACCCCCGACGGGGATCTCGCCGCCGCCGTGCTGGCGCCCCTCCTGGAGCGCGAGCAGCCGGCCCTGACCCTGGTGGCCCACACCAATACCGGCATGGACCTGGCCCCGGCGCTGGCCGAGCGGGCGGGGGTGCCGCTGCTCCCGGACTGCCTCTCGATCGCGATCGAGGGGGACCACCTGGGCGCCGTGCGCACCCTCTACGGGGGCAAGGTCCACGCGCGGGTGACGAGCAGCGCGTCCCTCGCGGCGGGGGAGGGGAGCCTGGCGACCCTGCGCCCCGGCGCCTGCCGCGCCCCCGAGGCGGCACCGGAGACGGGCGGCAGCGTCAGCTCCGAGGGCGTCCCCGAGGGCTGCGCCCCCCGCCGGCGTCTGGTCGAGACGGTGGCCCCCGAGCCGGGGGCGGTCGACATCTCGGCGGCGGAGATCCTGATCGCGGTCGGCCGCGGGATCGAGGAGGAGGAGAACCTCGACCTGGCGCGCTCCCTGGCCGACGCCCTGGGTGGCGAGCTGGCGTGCACGCGGCCGGTGGTCGACAAGCAGTGGCTCCCCAAGAGCCACCAGGTGGGCACCTCCGGCACGACTGTCAAGCCGAAGGTCTACCTGGCGCTCGGCATCAGCGGGTCCTTCCAGCACATGGGCGGCATCAAGGGGGACCCCTTCATCGTGGCCATCAACAAGGACCCCGCGGCGCCGATCTTCGCCCAGGCGGACGTCGGGATCGTGGGCGACCTCTTCGACATCGTGCCGCTGGTCGAGGAGAAGGTCTTGGAGCGAAAGGGCTGAGCCGTGGATTTCGAACTGACCAAGGTCCAGAAGGACATCCAGCGCGCCGCGCGCGACTTCGCCAAGGGGGAGTTCGACAAGGAGCTCGCCCTGCGCCTGGAGGAGGAGCACGAGTTTCCCACCGACATCTGGCACAAGGCGGGGGAGGAGGGCTTCATCGGCCTCGACTTCCCCGAGGAGTTCGGCGGGTCGGGGTACGGCTACATCGAGAAGGCGCTGGTGATCGAGGAATTCTGCCGGCGCGACTCGGGCCTGGGCACGGTGGTCCTGATCGCCGATTTTGCCTCCCCCAACATCGTGCACTTCGGGAACGAGGAGCAGAAGAAGCGCTACCTCGAGCCGGTGGCCGAGGGGCGCTCGATCTGCGGCGGCGCCTTCACCGAGCCGAACCACGGCAGCGACCTCGCCCAATTGGACACCAGCGCCGTGCCCGATGGCGACGATTGGATCCTGAACGGCGTCAAGACCTTCATCACCTCGGCGGGGATCGCGGACCACTACGTGGTGCTCTGCCAGACCGATCACGACGCCCGCCACAAGGGCCAGACGATGTTCGTCGTCGACGCCGACAGCCCCGGCCTCGAGGTGGCGGACGTGGGGGGCAAGATGGGGATGCGCATGGTCCCCACCGGCGAGCTCTCCTTCAAGGACGTGCGCGTGCCCGGATCGAACCTCCTGGGGGAGGTGGGTCGCGGCTTCATGCAGGTCATGAAGTTCTTCGACGAGAGCCGTATCGGCGTGGCCGCCCAGGCGGTGGGCATTGCCCAGGGGGCCTTCGACCGGGCCCTGACCTACGTCAAGGGGCGCGAGCAGTTCGGCAAGAAGATCGCCCAATTCCAGGTCACCCAGCACAAGCTGGTCGACATGGCGCTCCAGATCGAGATGGCGCGTCTGATCACCCACAAGGCGGCCTGGACCGTCGACCGCGGCAAGCCCGACAGCAAGGTGACCGCCATGGCCAAGGTGCAGGCGGCGCACACGGCGATCCAGGTGGCCAACGAGGCGATCCAGCTCCTGGGCGGGTACGGCTACATGACCGAGTTCGAGGTGGAGCGCTTCTTCCGGGACGCGCGCGTGACCGACATCTACGAGGGGACGCGCGAGATCCAGAAGAACGTCATCGCCGCCGCGCTCCTGGGCCGCTTGCGCCGCTGATCGGGAGGGGGGGGCGCGCGTCGACCCGGCGCGCGTGCCCCACTTCGAGTCGTCCCTGGGAATGGGAATTCATTCCCGCGAGCTCTTCCCAGAATGCTGGTAACCTGGAATCCGGGAGGCGGTACTCAGGTTACCCCTGCGACTCCAGAGAAGAACTCCGATTGCACAATGACTGAGACGGAAGCAAAGACGGCCAAGCCCCAGGCCATCGTCGAGAATCGTGGCTTCTACGACATCGTCAAGGATCTGGTCGGCAAGGCCGTGACGATCGTCAACCCCGAGTCGTTCGAGCACGCGCCGGTCGGGTACACCCTCAAGCCGGGCTTCTATCGGGCCAAGGTGGTCGGAATTGGGAACGACTACCTGATCTTCGTCACCGAGCTGTCCAAGCCCAAGGGGGGTGGCAAGGAGCCGGTCAAGCAGTACCTGCCGATCAGCCAGATCAAGCGCGTCAGCATGATGAAGGGCGATCGGCTGATCCACATCTGACGGCGCGCCGCG
>CAZDQL010000162.1:0-7944 GCA_964507325.1 uncultured Planctomycetaceae bacterium
GCTAGTAGTCAGCTGGATGAAGGCGCCGTCCACCGGCTGGCCGTCGGGGCCGTACACGGCTCCTGACACACTGGCGCCCTTGGCGAGACGGATGTCACCCACCTCGGTGGTGCAGTCCAGACTGACCACGATTCCTCGCAAGACCTGTTTCGCGTAGTCCGGGTGGCGGACGTCGATCTTGAGGGTGTCGGGGCTGAGAGCTGCGATCGTGAAGGTCCCATCGACATTCGTGCGGACCACCTTCCGATTCCTGGTGGGTTCGGGAAGGGCACGCCAGCCATTGAAGCGGACGTAGTCCGTGTGGAAGGTCTTGACCGTGGCGTCGCCCACCGGCGATCCATCCGGCCCGATGACGCGCCCCTCAATGGTGCCGCCTGCGTTCATGTGCACCACGATCCCCGTCAGATCCTGGCCCTTGGCGATGTGAAAGCGTTCCGATTCACAGACGGCGTAGGAGTCCGCTAGCGCCTCGACCACGTAGTCGTTCTCACGCGGGCAGGCGAGTTCAAATGCGCCATCCTCGCTGTTCTCGAACACCTCACGCGTGCGGGGTACGGCGACGGTCACGTCGGTGTTCGCGACGAACTGACGCAGTCGGACCGTGAAGTTGGTGAGCGGCTTGCCCGCCGAATCGAGCACCTGGCCGGTGACCGTGGGCTGGCGCACCAATTCGAAGACCAGGCCCAGCTCACCCGATTCCACACCCGGCTCGCGCCACGGCTCGTAGCCGCGGGCCTGGATCACCAGCGTGTAGTTGCCCTCACGCAAGTCATCCAGCAGGAACTCCCCGTTTTCGTCGGTCAGGGTGGTGGAGTTGGTGGACTCCTTCCGGTTGGCCCTCTGGTAGGCCTGGACCTTGGCCCCCTCGATCGCCAACCCCTCCGAGGAGGTCACCACCCCGCCGCTCACGTGGGCGACCTGCAGCACCACGTTGCGCTCGATGTCCTCGAACCCGGAGATCTTGATCTGCTGTATCAAGGTCCTGCCGTAGCCCTCCGCCTCGACGGTCAGCGCGTAGTTGCCGGCGACGACGTTGTGGAACTCGTAGTTGCCCGCTACGTCCGTCTCGGTGAAGGTGCCCGCGCGATCCACGTCCAAGGCTGCCAGACCCATCGTCGACAGTCGCAAGCGGGTGCCGGGCACAGGGTCGTCGGCTGTGTCCGTGACCTTGCCGTGGAAGCGTGCCCCGGGGGAGAGGATCATCAGCACTTCGTCACCGAGCTCGCCATCGGCCACGGAGACGTGGCTCTCAGTACAGCGACCGTGCTGCGCGTAGTAGGCGAGCAGCGTGTAGGTGGTGTCGGGCTCCACGTCGGGGAAGGAGAAACGTCCCTCGCCGTCGCTGGTGACCACGCGGTCCGGCACGCGGTCCTGCCCCTCGGGCGGAATCGACAGGAAGTCCAGCGGCCCGTAGCGCGTCAGCGTCACTTCCGCCTCCTCGACCGGCTCCCGGTTCTCGAGCACCACGCGGCCGCGGATCGCGTTCCTACGACGACCACCGGAATGAGCTGGAGTCTGGCGGTCCGCCGAACTCCCCAGAGACGGGCGGGTGAGAGGGTCCTGAGCCGATGCCAGCGAAGGAGTGGTCTCGGTGGTGTCTGACGACCCATTCCCGACAGCGTCTCCGCTCCTGCCCAGGAACAAGTACAACGCCGCGCTGGTGGTGATGACGAGCAATGCACCGATGAGCACACGCATCGTGGAATCCCTGCGTTCCGGGTCCTGGGGGTGTGGGGAGCGCCGTACGGCGCAAACCGTTGAGACCCCCTCCCCCGGGTGGCTCTTCCCACGAACCGGAAAAATTCCGCGCGGCCGGCTCTGAAGAGCAGGACCTACTCCGCCTGCAGGCGCGCCGCGACCTCCTCCACCTCGCGCCAGACCCGCAGGAGGTTCCCACCCCAGATCTTCCCGATCTCCTCTTCCGTGTAGCCGCGACGCACGAGCTCGATCGTCACGTTCGCGGCGTCGCCGTGGCTCTGGAACCCCTTGATGCCGCCGCCGCCGTCGAAGTCCGTGCCGATGCCGACGTGGTCGATGCCGGCGACCTTCACGGCGTGATCGATGTGGTCGACGAACTCGACGACCGACGGCCCGGGGTACTCGTCCCGCAGCTCGCTGCGGCGTGTCCAGTACTTCTCGTAGAGGGGCCTGAGCGCGGCCTGCTCCTCCTCGGACATCTTGCGCACCTCCTCGCGGGAGGGGAGCTCGAGCTCTTCGCGCAGCGCGGCGACCGCCTTGGCGAGCTCGGGATCGTCTTCACGCAGGTAGCTGCCGAGCGCGACGATCTGGATCGTGCCGCCGTTCTTGGTGAGTGCACGCAGCTGATCGTCCGTCAGGTTCCGGTCATGGGCGTGGACGCCGGAGCAACCGGAGTGCGAGGCGATGATCGGCGCCACGGAGTGCTCGATGACGTCCCAGAAGGATTGCTCCGAGACGTGCGAGACGTCGACCATCAGGCCCACGCGGTTCATCTCGGGTACCACGCGCTTGCCGAACTCGGAGAGGCCTCCATGCAGGGGCTCGTCGGGGCTGGACGAATCGCAGATCTGGTTGTGTCTCGTGTGGGCCAGCGTGATGTAGCGCGCCCCGAGTCCGTGGAACTCCGTGATGCGCGTGAGATCCTCGCCCACCGGGTACCCGTTCTCGAGGCCGATCATGATCGCCCGCTTGCCGCTCCGGACGACGGGCTCCAGATCCTCCGAGAAGCGGACCAGCTCGCAGCGATCGGGGTGCATCTTCGGCAACCGGTGGATCGCTTCGAAGCGGGCAATCGCCTTCTCGTAGACCTGCTTGTACCCCTCCTCGTCGAGCCCGCCACGCTGGCCGACGAACACCGCGAGGAAGACGCCGTCCATACCCCCCCGAGTCATCTTGACCAGGTCGCAGCGCAGCCTCGGATGATCGCTCCCGGGATCGAAATCGGGGGTCGCGTACTGCTCCCCGGCGATGTCGACGTGCGTGTCCAGGGTGAGGACCCGCTCGTGGATCGCCAGCGCCCGGTCGATCTGCTCGGCCGAGGCGGCTTCTTCCTGCGCGAGGGGGAACCAGGGCAGGAACGACAGGAGTCCCGCAGCGATGGGAGGGGTAAGACTCATGGGGATGGAGCTCATCGAGCGGATGAGCCCGTAGAGCGGAATGCCGGCGTGTTCTGGGAGAGGTCGATAAAGAGGTTGGCATTGTAGCCCTGAGCGTGAATCCCTGGCCGGTCCTTCCAGCGCCGCGACGTAGCCCGTGGGGTTCGGGAAGTGATCCCTGCGGGTTTCCTTTGGGTGAGCCGAGTCGGTGGAGAGCGCTCCTGGACCAGATCCTCGACGACCTGCTACCTTCCTGCGTCGAGTACTGCTGCGGTAGGCACCGCAACCGGCACGTGAGGTTCGAATGAACGGTCGAGAACGCCTGGCCTGCACCTTGAATCACGAGGAGCCCGACCGCGTCTGCGTCGACTTCGGGGCGACGCCGGTCACCGGCATGCACGTCTCGGCGGTGAGCCGACTGCGCGCGGAGCTCTTTCCGGGGAGCGACCGGCGGGTCAAGGTGGTCGAGCCCTACCAGATGCTGGGCGAGATCGACGACGAGCTGCGGGATGCGCTCGGTATCGACGTGCTGGGAACGCCCGCGCGCAAGACCCTCTTCGGCACGGTGAGCGAGGGCTGGAAGCCGTTCACCCTCTTCGATGGGACCGAGGTGCTGGTCAGCGGGGACTTCAACACGACCCGGGACGAGGAGACGGGGAGGCTCTTCATGCACCCGCAGGGGGACACCTCCGTGCCAGCCAGCGGGGTGATGCCGGAGGGCGGGCTCTTCTTCGACGCCGTCATCCGGCAGGACCCGATCGACGAGGCCCGGCTCGATCCCGCGGACAACCTGGAGGAGTTTGCCCTGCTCGGCGAAGAGGATCTCGAGTACTACCGCCGGGCGATCGGGCGCATGGACGAGCGGCCGGACCAGGGGGCGGTGCTGGTCATCCCCGGCTCCGCGTTCGGAGACATCGCTCTCGTGCCCGCGCCGTTCCTGAAGCGCCCCAAGGGGATCCGGGACGTCGAGGAGTGGTACGTCTCCCTGGCGATGCGGCGCGACTACGTCTACGCGGTGTTCGAGCGGCAGTGCGAGATCGCCCTCAAGAACATCGAGACCCTGATCGAGCTCCTGGGCGACCGCGTGCAGGTGGCGATGATCACCGGAACCGACTTCGGAACGCAGCGCGGCCCCTTCATCTCCACCGCCACCTACCGCGAGCTGTTCCGGCCCTTCCACCGGCAGGTGAACGAGCTGATCCACGCGCGGAGCTCGTGGAAGACCTTCACCCACTCCTGCGGCTCGGTGTACGACCTGCTGCCGGAGTTCATCGACGACGGCTTCGACGTCTTCAATCCCGTGCAGTGCTCCGCGGCGAAGATGGACGCGACGACGCTGAAGCGGGAATTCGGCGACCAGGTCGTCTTCTGGGGCGGCGGCGTGAACACGCAGCAGACGCTCGCCTTCGGCACGCCCGAGGAGGTCTACCGCGAGGTGCGGGAGCGGATCGACGTCTTCGCCCCCGGCGGCGGATTCGTGTTCAACTCGATCCACAACGTCCAGGGCGACACCTCCACGGAGAACATGGCGGCGATGTTCCGAGCACTGCGGGACAGCTGGGCGTGAGCTCCCCGGCGCGCGTCGCGAGCCCCGACAGCCGGGGCTATCTCCTCTCCGTCTGCCTCGTGGCGGCCCTCGGCGGGCTGCTCTTCGGGTACGACACCGCGGTGATCAGCGGGGCGATCGGGTTCCTGCAGCAGCACTTCGAGCTCGACCCGACGCTCAAGGGCTGGGCCGCCTCCAGCGCGCTCGTCGGTTGCGTCCTCGGCGTGGCCATCGCCGGCACGTTCAGCGATCGCTTCGGCCGACGGTCGACGCTGATCCTGGCGGCGATCCTGTTCCTCATCTCGGCCATCGGGACCGCGCTGCCGCACAGCCTGGAGGTGTTCATCCTCTTTCGCATCCTCGGAGGTCTCGGCGTGGGCGCCGCCTCGATGACGAGCCCGATGTACATCGCCGAGATCAGCCCCGCGGGGATTCGAGGCCGGATGGTCTCGCTCAACCAGTTCGCGATCATCTTCGGGATGCTGGTGGTCTACTTCGTCAACTACTACATCGCCGGGCTGCGGGGCGCAGCGTGGAACGTCGACATCGGCTGGCGCTGGATGTTCGCCTCCGAGGCGGTGCCGGCGCTGCTGCTCCTGGTCCTCTTGTTCCTCGTCCCCGAGAGCCCCCGCTGGCTGGCGAAGCGCGGTCGCCGGGAGCGGGCGCGCGAGATACTGACGCGCGTCGGCGGCCCCGAGCACGCTGAGCGGGAGCTGACCGAGATCGCGACCACCGCGGAGGGAGAGCCGATCCAGTCGAGACAGCTGCTGCGGCCCGGCCTACGGCGCGTGCTCTTCCTCGGCGTCGCCCTGGCCGTGCTCCAGCAGGTCACGGGCATCAACGTCTTCCTCTACTACGCGCCGGAGATCTTCAAGGGGATCGCCGGCGAGAGCGTGGACGCGGCGCTGCTGCAGACCGTGGTGGTCGGAGCGGTGAACCTGGCGTTCACCGTGCTGGCGATCTGGACGGTGGACCGCATCGGGCGCAAGCCGCTGATGATCGTCGGAGCCGCGGGCATGGGGCTCTCGCTCGCGGCACTGGGACTCGTCGCCTACCTCGGCCGCACCGACGTCTGGGTGCTCGCCTTCGTGCTGGGCTACATCGCCTGCTTCGCGCTCTCGGTCGGACCGGTCACCTGGGTGATCCTGTCGGAGATCTTCCCCACCCGGATCCGCGGCCGGGCCCTGGGGATCGCCACGCTCTTCCTGTGGGTGGCGAACTTCGCCGTCTCGCAGACCTTCCCGATGATGGACGAGGACCCCTGGCTGGTGGAGACCTTCCGCCACGGCTTCTCCTTCTGGGTGTACGGCGCCTTCTGCGTGGTGAGCGTCGTGGTCGCCTGGAGGTACGTGCCGGAGACGAAGGGCCGGACGCTGGAGGAGATCGAACGGATGTGGTCGAAACCCGGCGGATCGCTGACCGGTTGACACCCACAGGGTGCAGTCGCCAGCGTGAATCAGTCCTTGATCGTCACGGCGAACGGCGTCGACAGCAGCCACTCGCCCGACGTCGAGCGGTGCAGCGCCTGGCAGTACACCGTCTCCGCCTCGATCCCCGAGCCGGGTGGGAAGTCCTTGGTCTGGACGGTCAGCTTCTTGCTGCCGGTGGCGTTGATCGTGCCGTAGTAGATGCGGCGGAAGTCGATGACCGTGCCGCTGTCGGCGAAGCCCGTGCCCACTCCCACTCGCAGCATGATCAGCGGCTCGCCGAGGGCCAGGAGGCCGCTCCAGTCCTCGCGCAGCCGCGCGCCCGGCTGCTTGCTCCAGAAGAGCCAGACGTGGTCCCCCGGCTGTCCCGTGAACTGCAGGCCCACCTTGTCGTTGGTGATCCCCGGACCGGTCATACCGAAGAGGCGCTCGCCGCCCGAGAGCTGAGTCACCTCGGAGTCGGGCGACACGACCCAGCCATGGCCCGCACTCCCACAGCCGATGCCGCAGCCATAGCCGCCACCCCAGACCGCGCTCGCCTTGTGCCAGGCCTTCGAGCCTGACAGCAGGCGGATCCCATCGCCCCCGTCGTTCGGCATCCCGTCCCCGGCGTCACCTCCACTGACGTAGCAGCTCAACAGGTAGAGCTCACACGCCACCACGTCGATCGCGTTCCCCCCATTCGAGAAGGCGCAGCCGTCGCCACCATACGCCCAGGTCCTCGCGAGGTGCAGCGAGGAGACGTGGCCGTAGAGGGCGGTGCCGTCGGCGACCGGACTCCAATAGGAGTTGTACCAATCGGGCCCGTAGAGTTGGCACCGGATGAAGTGCACGCTCGTGCACCCGTCGACCGCCACCGCCGTACTGAACTCCGGGTTGTCGCAGTTGACGTCGGGGTCGTAGCGGATCTCCGTGGCCTGCACCCAGACCACCCCGTCGCAGGCGGTCGCGGTCAGAGCGACGCCCTGCCCCAGGGGATCGGCCATGTCTCCCACGATACGCAGGCCCGAAAGCACGAAGTCCCGGTCTCCGGGCAGGGCCTCGATACGCACGGGTCCCAGTTCGGGCACGCCCTCCCCCAGCACCGTGAGCCCCTTGCCCCGGGCGAAGAAGCCCGAGTAGCTGCCCGGCTTCACCAGGAGCACGTCCCCAGGCATCGCGGCGGCGACCGCCGCCGGGGTGTCCAGGAAATCGCCGGCGCCCGTGGTGTCGACGGTCCAGATCTTCTGCGCCGCGGCAGGTGAGCCGAGGAGCAGCGCGAACGCTAGGCAGCGGGTGGCGATTGAGGGTCGAATGGCGGTGTTCATACCTGTACCGATCGTGGACTCGTCGACGTCAGTGGACCGTACCTCGCTCCAGACCACTGTCACTCCTGAAGACCCCACGCTGCCCGGCAGCTAGACCTCTGTATCAACTCTTACATGCCGCTGGGTAGGGTCAGCGACGTTCGAGGGGCACCGGGCACTCGGTGCCGATCGCCTCCTCGAAGGTGGGCACCGGACGGAAGAAGGGGTGATCGGCATGGTCGATGTGCCGGCGGCCCCAATACGAGCCGTAGTACACGCCACTGGCATCGATCCACGTGGCCAGCCGAGTGAGCGCCGTCGGCGGCAGGCTGAGATCCTCGTGACCGGGACCACCTCGCAGGGAATCGATCAGCGGGCTGCGGTGCGAGCCGATGCTCTTGGGGACCGAGTAGGGCGTGCCCTCCCAGTCCGAGGCCTCCCGGTAGGTGGGG
Source organism: uncultured Planctomycetaceae bacterium (assembly GCA_964507325.1). GTDB lineage: Bacteria > Planctomycetota > UBA1135 > UBA1135 > CAZDQL01. The sequence goes on from CAZDQL010000162.1 coordinate 7,786, forward strand.
ACCGCGTCGAACTCCGTCGGGTTCTCATGGGAACGATCGCCACCTTCTTCCTGTGGGTGGCGAACTTCGCCGTCTCCCAAACCTCCCCAATGATGGACGAGAATCCCTGGCTGGTGGAGACCTTCCGCCACGGCTTCTCCTTCTGGGTGTACGGCGCCT
>CAZDQL010000163.1:0-7910 GCA_964507325.1 uncultured Planctomycetaceae bacterium
CATTGGGGGACCTCGACGGCGATGGAGTGAAGGACGTCGCCGTCGGAGGGATGGCGGACAGCAACTGGGACACGGGCGCAGTGTGGATCCTCTTCCTCAAGGAGGACGGGACGGTCAAGGCCCATCAGGAGATCAGCCAGGGGAAGGGCGGATTCACCGGCAGCCTCAGCAACAGGGATCACTTCGGCGACAGCGTGGCGAGCCTGGGGGATCTCGACGGGGATGGGATCGTCGATCTCGCCGTCGGAGCTTCCTGGACCGAATACGGAAGCATAGCTCGCGGCGTGGTCTGGATCCTCTTCCTTCGCGAGAATGGAACCGTCAAGGCACATCAGATGATCGGTCAGGATGCCGGCGGATTCACCGGTACCCTGAACGACTGGGACCACTTCGGTAGCTCGGTGGCCTCCCTCGGAGACCTCGATGGCGACGGGGTGGGCGATCTCGTGGTGGGAGCCTACCGCGATGACACCGGGGGATTCGACAAGGGCGCTCTCTGGGTCCTGTTCCTGAACGTCGATGGGACCGTGAAAGCCCATCAGAAGATCAGCGAGATGGATGGCGGATTCGTGGGCGGCCTGGACCCGGCCGACCGGATCGGAGCATCGGTCGCGAACCTGGGCGATCATGATGACGACGGGATCACGGACATCGCCGTGGGATCCCAGGAAGCTCAGAACAACTACATCGGGGCGGTGTGGATCCTGTTCCTCAACAGCGACGGCACGGTGAAGGCCCAGCAGATGATCAGCGAAACCCAAGGCGGTTTCACCGGACCGCTGAGCTCCACGGACGCCTTCGGGAGATCGGTCTCCCCGATCGGTGACCTGGACGGAGACGGCGTGACCGATCTCGCCGTCGGAGCCGCACTCGACGACGATGGCGGAGACAACCGGGGGGCCGTATGGATCCTGTTCCTCAACGGCGACGGAACGGTGAAGTCTCACCAGAAGATCAGCTCCCTCGAAGGAGGCTTCACCGGCCAGCTCCTTGATGAGAGCCTCTTCGGACAGTCCACCCATGGGCTGGGAGACATCAACGGAGACGGAATCCCCGATCTGGCCGTCGGGGCCATCTACGACGACGACGGGGGAGACAGAACCGGGTCGCTGTGGTTGCTACAGCTCGATGGCACATCGGTGGCCACAGTCTATTGCACCGCCAAGGTCAACTCCCAGCTCTGCCTGCCACAGATTGGCTACGAAGGCGGTCCGCCGAGCATCTCCGGCCCGCAGCCCTTCGAGATCACCGCCCGGAATATCATCAACAACAAGAACGGCATCTTCTTCTACAGCACGCTGGGACGCGCCAACGTCCCCTTCCAGGGGGCCACGCTGTGCGCGATGCCTCCCCTCAAGCGCACGCCGGTCCAGAGCAGCGGCGGGAGCCCGCCACCGGCGCAGGACTGCTCGGGGACGTTCTCGCTCGACTTCATCGCCTGGATGCCCCAGGACCCGAGCCTGACCACGGGCAGCCAGGTGAATGGCCAGTACTGGTACCGCGACCCGCAGAGCTATCCCTTCAAGACCGGCCTGACGGATGCCATCGAGTTCGCGATACGGCCCTGAAACGAGCACGTGGAGCCTACCCTGCCGCCGGCCCGCGACAGCGGGCTGGCGGCATTCGCGCGTCAGCCGGTCCTACTGACTCGCGGGCCGCGGCCCACCTACTGGGTGTAGGTGACCATCACGGCGTTCGAGAGGTTGTAGCCGAATCCGCACGGGCCGCCGGGATTGCGGTACCAGAGCTGGTAGTAGAGGGTCTGGCCCGCGACCGCCCCCCCCCTGGGCGGGGATGTTGATGGTCGTCTGCGACGTCCCCCCTCCGCTGGAGGCCAGGAGCTCCAGCCGGCGGAGCTGACCGCCGGCGCAGCGCAGGCCGTCTCCGAAGGGGACGCCGTTGCCGCCGCTGACCGAGTTGTTGCCCTGGAAGTACAGGCCTGGCTTGTTCGGTCCGAGGTAGGCGCCGTTCAGGACGAGATCGCCCGCCGACGCGCTGTCCGTGCCGGTGGCCCACATCAACGCGCCCTCCGCGGCGTACGAGTTCCCGCAGCCGTGGCCGAGGGCGCCCTCGTTGCCGCAGGGACAGGCCGTGCCCCCGCCATCGCCGAGCAGAAGCTGATGCCGGGACCGACCTGGAACACGTGCGCGGCGCCGACGTCCGTTGCGCCCGCGTCGTGCAGGTGGGCGCCGACGACGATCTCGGTCCCCTGCAGCGCGACCCAGCGGCCGAGCTCGTCGCCGGCAGCGGTGTCCTCGCCGAAGAACTTGCCCATCTCGGTCCAGCTGCCGGGGCTGCGATCGAACAGGTAGGCGGCGCCGGCGTCGGCGCCCGCCTGGTCCTCTCTCATGGCTCCCACCACCAGCCGGTCCCCCGACAGGGCGAGCCCCGAGCCGAAGCGATCGCCGGCGGTCGTGTCGCTGCCGACCAGCTTCTGATCCTCGATCCACTGGGACTGAACCGCATCGTACTCGAAGACGTAGGCCGAGCCCGCGTCGGACTCGTCGTGAAGGGACTGCACGACCATCGTGTTCCCCTCCAGGACCACCCCGTTGCCGAAGGCGTCCCCCTGCGCGTAGTCCGTCGCGTGAATGCGGTGCTTGCGCGTCCAGGAGCCGCTCTCGTGCTCGAAGACGTGGACGCGACCCGCGTCCGCGAGGCCGCCGACGTGGTCGAATCGCGCGCCCACCGCCAGGGTCGTCCCCTCGATGGCCACCGAGGCTCCGAACTGCTCCCAGTCGGAGGGGAAGTCCGAGAGGAGCTTCTCCTCCTTGGTCCAGATCGTACCCGAGCGAAGGAAGACGTAGGCGGCGCCCGCCTCGGGGTGCCCGGAGACCTCTCGCGCCCTGGCTCCGATCAGGGCGCGTTCTGCCACCAGCGTGTCGAGAGCGACGCATACGCCGAAGGCATCGCCCGCCTTGGGGACGCCCGCGACGAGCTTGGCTTGCTGGATCCAGGCGCTCCCTTCCCGGAAGAAGACGTAGGCCGAGCCGCTGTCGGCTCCGGCGTGCGAATCCCCGCGCGCACCCACGAGCGCGTGGTCGCCGACGAGCGAGACCGAGCATCCGAAGCGCATCCCCGTCGCGTGATCGTTCGGGGTGAGCTGCTGCTCCAGGGTCCAGCCATCCCCGTCGCGCCGGTAGACGTAGGCGGCCCCCGAGTCCGCGCCGACGAGGTCCTTCTCGGGGGCTCCCACGAGGATCCGGTTTCCCCAGCGGGCCACCGAGAAGCCGAACTCGTCCCCGGCGGCACCGTCACCCGGGACGAGCTTGAGGTGCTCGGTCACGGGCCAGGTCTGGGATGCGGCCGGAGTGGCCATCGAGGCGAGGGCGAGGACCTGCGGCCCCCAGCGCAGCACTTGATCCATGAGCGCCATGACGATTGCTCCTCCTGTCCGGGTCCTCGAGAGCGACGCCCTACGGGGACCGTGAAATGGTACGCATCGGCTTCCCCCGCACGTACGGGACCCCTGGCTCGAGGCTCGATCGTACCTCGGGCCGTCATCCCCGCTTAGCGATGTGCGCAGGCCCGCGCTACGCGAGAGACCGGCCTTCCGAGGCCGGGGGGGCGGATTCCCACATATCAGACCCGCCCTCGGCGAATTCCAGGGGGAGCCCCTCGTGGATTCGTCCGGACCCCGCTCAGGGCACTAGATTCCCAGCAGCGCGTCGATGTCGCAGATGCCCTCCCAGTAGTCGCCCGGGGGGGGGGCCTTCCTCCAGAAGCGGAAGAGGCTGTCGTCGCAGCCCTCGTAGACGTTGCCGTACGGATCGTAGTCCCCGGCCATGAAGTCCACGTGACAGGTGCCCACGATCCTCGCGTTTCGTCGCTCGGGGGGATTCGAGGTGTCGGCGATGTACTGGCCATCGGCCGTGGAGATCATGTAGTAGCCCGGGTGCTGGGAGGGCTCGAAGCCCTCCATCTTGACGATGTAGGGGCTCTCGAAGCCCGGCGCACCGGGGTCGTCGTAGGTGAAGGAGTTGTTCCGGAAGACGAGCCCGTAGGGCAGGAGCTCGTCGCGACCCATGGGGACATTGAGGGCCGAGCAGTAGATGAAGAAGGTGTTGGGGCCGTAGGGCGACAGGCCGTAGGTCCCCGTGCTCACGAAGGTGCAATCCTCGACCACCGCGTCGTGGTTCTCGTCCCTGAACTTCACGTAGTAGCCGCCGCAATCCTGGAAGTAGTTGTCGCGGATGAAAAGGTCGTAGGAGCCGTAGGCGTTGTAGATCATGTGGTCCGGCGCGGTCTCGCCGATCTCCACCCAGTTGCAGTGCTCCCAGGTGACGCCATGGGTGCTGAGTTCGTGCGCGCCGGTGATGCCGAAGTGCATGTTGGTGATGTGCACGAAGCTGCAGCCCTGGACCGCGATGTCGTGCGTGTCCTCCCAGTGCGCCCCGATCAGACCGATGCGCAGGATGTACTGCATCGTCTTGGCGTTGGCGCTGGTGAAGTGCAGGTGGCGGAAGAGGAAGTTCTGGGAGTCGTGGATGACGACGTACTCGGTCACCGAGGAGCCGCCATCGTGCCAGTTGACCGCGTAGGGAGTCTCGCCTTCCAGCAGGATGTGGTGGGCGCCGTTGCCCAGGCCCGACAGTTCGAGATGGTCCGCGTAGTCACCCTCCAGCATGAGCACCTTGACGGGGTGGGTCTGCGCCGCCGGGTCGACCACGCCGGTCCAGAAGGAGGCGTCGTCGTAGTCGGCGGCATGGGCGGGGGAGCTGCCGTCCCTCAGCCCCGCCCCGTCCGGAGAGGCGTACTTCAGGGTGTAGTCCTCGGTGAAGCTGACGTCGTCGAAGCGGCACTCTCCGGTGGACGCCGGGCCGCTGCAGCAGACCAGCCGGGCGAAGGCGGCCCCCGCGTCGGCCTCCCTCTCCAGGCTCAGGGGCGCGAAGCCGACGGAAGCGGTCGTGGCGGACCAGGACGAGAGCTGTTGGCTGCCCGCATCGTAGAACTCGAGGCGAATCTCGGCCGACCCGGCGCCGCTCGGCTTCTTGACGAGGGCCGAGAGGCGGTAGGGCGCTCCCGCCGTCACCGGAACGGTGTAGTGCACCCCGCAGGAATCGCTGGCCGAGTCGTCGTGTAGCCTCAGCACCACGTTGCCGCCCCCCCAGGATGGACTGACGGTGGACGGGTACAGGACCGACCGCATCCATCCGATCCCCTCGAGCCGCGCCTCCTGAATCGACCCGGGATGGCTGGCCCAGATGGACCAGTGATCGGGAAGCTGGCCGAGGTTCGCTTCGCCAAAACCCCCGTCGTCGTCGCGCTCGTCGGCGAGGACCAGACTCACGCTGTCGAAAATGCCCGTTCCGGTGGCGCTCGGGCTGGAGTACAGGAGCGCCGCCGCGAAGGCCGCGCCGGAAGGGGCTGCGTCGGTGACCGAGAGGAGGGTCCAGACGGCGCTGGCGGAACTCGCCGTCGCGGTGGCGAGGGGATTCTGGCCGGAGTCGTACCAGCGCAGGCCCATGACGTTGCCGCTCCCCGCGCCGTTCCGGTACCAGGAGCGCAGGGTGTAGACTGCGCCGGGCTCGACCGTGATCAGGTCCGTCCTCGCACCCCAGGACGCGGCGCTGCTGCCGTCCGTGATTCCCAGCGCCTTGCGCCCGTGCTTCACGCCCGAGGTCTCGATGGCGAAGGACCCGGACCCGCCCGAGAAGGCCTGCCGGCTCCAGTACAGCGGGATGTCACCATCGGCGGTGCTCTCGTGCTTGTACTCGAAGCCCGCGTTCTTCACCCGGTTCACGTTGGGCCACCCGGTGTGCGCGGGGCTCCCCAGGCCGACCTGGCCGAGCAGCGCCAGTGCAAGAGCCGCAGACCCGGCTCCGAGCCACGGTTTCGCTTCCATCGTCACATCTCAGGGTTCCGGGGGGGCGTCCTCCCTAGTTTCCCACGAATCGGCAGCAGCGCAATCCCGCGCCGAGCCCGTCTCTACTGCGGATCACACACGACCCGGAAGCCCACGTTGAAAACCCTCTGGTAGGGCCGGTGGGCGAGGCGGAAGGAGGAGGTGCCGCGCTTGGGCCGGTCGTACCAGGAGCCGCCGCGCACCACCACCTGCCGTCCGTCCCAGGGGCAGGGGGTCGTGGTCCACTCGGCCGCGTTGCCGTGCATGTCGTGCAGGCCCCACGCATTGGGCAAGTGGCTTCCCACCTTCACCGACACCATGCCCCCGTCGTCGAAGCGCGGGTCCTTGGGGGTCCAGTCGTCGTAGGGCGTGGGGTTCTCGACCACGCGAAGCTGGATGTAGGTCTCCTGCACCAGCTGCGAGAGCCGGGCGTCGGCGAAGTTGGCGTGGCGTGAGAAGTCGGCGTCGAGGTCGCCGTGGAAGAAGGCCGTTTCCGTCCCCGCGCGGCAGGCCCACTCCCACTCCGCCTCGGTGGGCAGGCGGAAGCCAGCGCCCAGCCAAGCGCAGAAGGCCCGGGCCTCCTCCGGGGAGACCCGCACCACCGGCTGGTCGGGCCGGTTCAGGGGGTAACCGGCGATGCCGAACTGGTAGCTGTGCCGCGGCTCGACCCCGCTGTCGTGGGTCGGATCGAAGAGGGCGTACTGGCGGTTGGTGATCTCGCGGGTCCCCATCCAGAAGGGCTCGTCGATGGTCGCCGCCCGCACCGGTCCGTCGGTGGAGTCGCCCGCGACGAAGGCCCCGGCGGGGATCCGGACGAGCTCGAGCGCGATCCCCTCCCCGAGCTCGAACGTCCGCCGGAAGGCCCCGGCGCGGCCCTGCAGCTCGGCCGCCGCCTCGGCGTCGAAGGGCCAGCCCGCGACCTCCGGTCTCCCCGTCGGCTCGGCGGCCGGGGGAAGCTCGGGCAGGACGGGCTCGAGCGGGGGCGGCTGCTGCGCGGGGCGGACCTCGTGGTTCTCGTCCCTCCCCGAGGTGCGCAGCCGCAGCTCGGCGCGGCGCTCCTCCGCGCGCCGGGCGCTCTCCCCCACCACGTCGCTCCAGTAGCCGTGGAAGGGCGCGTTCAGGTCGATCCAGGTGATCAACCGCTCCCGCTCCTCGCGGTCCAGCTCGACGCCGTGGTGGCCGCGCTCGAGCATCTGGACCAGCTCGGTGGTGTCCGCGTGGAACTCCATCGGATTCCACAGGTGCATGTCGCTCTCGATGCCGGGCCGGCGCACGAAGCGCTGCAGCTCGACGTAGGCGGTGGAGAACTGGCCGGCCCAGGGCAGCGGGTCGTAGCCGGCGTACTTCGTGGACCAGTCCGCGATCCGATCCGCGCCGGAGAGGTCGGGAGGAGCGCCCTCGCCTCCGTCGTGGCAGCCGGCGCAGCGCCGCGTCAGCACCGGCTGCACCTCGCGCTCGAAGGTGAAGCCCCGCGGGGGACCGTACCAGGGCTCGATCTCCGAGGGGGCGCGGGCGAAGGCCCGGGGCCGGTTCAGCGGCGCGGACTGATTCGCGTCCTCGTGGCAGCCCACGCAGGAGAGGCTCTCCCCGGGCATGGCGGTCAGCCACGAGCGCATGATCTGCAGGGCCTTGCCGTCCTCGTCTAGGGGCTGCACCGAGATGGGCGTGTTGGCGGGGACGCGGAAGAAGGCCGAGCCGTCCTCCTCGACCGGCACCGTGCCCAGCACGCGCTTGACGTCCCACGGCCCGTCCAGGCCGAGGCTCCCGGCCCTCCCCACGCCGCAGCCGTCGTAGAGCCAGGTGTAGCTGAACAGGCGCAGCTCCTTCACCGTGCCGCGGGGGATGCCCGCCAGACCCGGGCCCAGGTAGACGTCCGCGATGGAGATCAGGGCGTCCCTGCGGCTCGGATCGGTCCGCCGGGGGACGACCGGCGGCCGCGCGCTGGGGCGCAGGGGGATGGGCTCGAACAGGACGCAGCCCTCCATCTCGGCGAGCAGCAGCAGGTTGTCGAAGACGTCCACCAGGTAGATGCCCCACAGGGACCCGGGCGTCGGCTTGGCGGAGG
>CAZDQL010000164.1:0-1860 GCA_964507325.1 uncultured Planctomycetaceae bacterium
CCGACTCGGACGACTTCTTCGGGGAATCGGTGTCGATCTCGGGGGACGTCGCCCTGGTCGGTGCCTTCCAGGACGAGGACAACAACCAGTCCGGCTCGGCCTACGTCTTCCGCCGGGATGGGGCGGGCCCGACCTGGTCCGAGGAAGCCAAGCTGATGCCGTCCGATGGGGCGCCGTGGGACTCCTTCGGCTTCGCTTCGTCCATCTCCGGGGACGTGGCCTTGGTGGGGGCCCACGACGACGACGACGCCGGTACGAGCTCCGGCTCGGCCTACGTCTTCCGCTACTCGTGGGCCACGCAAACCTGGAGTCAGGAACAGAAGCTGGTCGCCGCCGACGCCCAAGCTGACGGTCACTTCGGAAGGGCCGTCGCCCTCTCCGGCGACGTGGCGATCGTCGGTGCGGACAGGGACGACGATCAGGGCGCCGGCTCCGGTTCGGCCTACGTCTTCCGCTACGACTCGCAGACCCAGGCCTGGATCCAGGAAGCCAAGTTGCTGCCCTCCGACGGAGCGACGGGAGACCAATTCGGACTGGCGGTCGCCCTCGAAGGCGACGTGGCAGTGATCGGAGCCCCCTGGGACGACGACGTGGCCAGCGACTCGGGATCGGCCTACGTCTTCCGCTACGACCCGCAGAGCCAGACCTGGAGCGAGGAGGCCAAGGTGACCGCCTACGATCCCGCCCAGGCCGACTACTTCGGCACCTCTGTAGCGGTCTCCGCTGACCGGTTCGTGGTCGGGAGCCCCCTGCACGACGAGGCCAGCACCATCGGTGGTGCGGCGTACCTCTTCCAGCTGCAGTGCTGCTGCTGGGTGCTGGAGGCCAAGCTGTTGCCCTCCGATGCAGACCTCTTCGACTCCTTCGGCTTCTCCGTGTCGATCTCGAACGGCCTGGCGTTGGTGGGGTCGGTGTACGACGACTCCTGGAGGGGATCGGGCTACTTCTTCGATCTCGGTGGTGGAGGCTCCTGCGCGATCACTCGCACCTGCACCCCTTCGGCCCTCGGCCCGCGGATCGACGTCGACACCTGCTCCCTGGGAGCGGGCGCGATCCACATGACCTACTCGAACGGCACGCCGGGGATGGTGGGCTACCTGCTCGTCGGGCAGGGGTCGGGCGTGATCTCGAACCCCTCCGGTGCGGTGGGGGACCTCTGTCTCGGGGGCTCGGCGATCGGCCGCTACATCGCTGACCTGGGCGTCATCGACGGGGCGGGGCAGATCGTGACCGACATCATCGGGGGCAGCGTCGGCGGAGGAGCGGGGAACCTGCCGAGCTCGATCGGGGGAACGATCGACGCCGGCGAGACCTGGAACTTCCAGTACTGGGCGAGGCACCAAGGGGTCTCCTCGACCTTCTCGGATGCGATCGGAGTGACCTTCGTGAACTGAGACGCTTGCCGGACTGCTTCGCGACTCTGCGAACCTCTCGAAGGATTCCGGGGTGGCGTGCCGCAGGATCGCCTTCACAGGGCACTGCGGTTCGCCACCCTGGATTGGTATTTTCCCCAACCCCTGCTCTCCTTCGCACTGGCGCGTGAAGACCTGCCCGCGTCGGACGGGGGTCCGTGCACCCGCTCTTGCCGGATGGAGGTAGCATCAAAGCATGATCTCTCCTGCTGCTCGCTCGGCGTTCTTCGTCTCGCTCCTCCTCACCAGCCTGTCGCCCACAGCGGCGCAGTCCTCGGCCTGCGCTGCCTTTGAACGGCAGCTCATCTTGTCGAGCGATCTCGAGCAGGCCGATCACCTGGGCGCCGCCGTATCGATGGACGGAGACGTCCTGGTCCTGGGCGCTCCCCTCGAGCACGGCGCAGGCCTGGACCTGGGCGCCGCCTACGTCTACCGCCACGACGGCGTG
>CAZDQL010000164.1:1960-4766 GCA_964507325.1 uncultured Planctomycetaceae bacterium
CCGCCACGACGGCGTGGCTTGGGTCGAGGAGCAAAAGCTCACGCCGAGCAGCGCCAGCACCTGCAACCGGTTCGGCTACGCCGTCGCCGTGGATGGCGCCGTGGTGGTCGTCGGGGCGGACCGAGACGACATCCCACAAGGCACCTCCGAGGCCGGGTCGGCCTTCGTGTACCGCTTCGATGGCGCCCAATGGAATGAAGAGCAGAAGCTCGTCTCCTCGAACATCGCGGTGGACGACCGCTTCGGGTTCAGCGTCGCCGTGAGTGGCGACCTCATCGCGGTCGGCGCACCCCGTCACGCGCATGGCCTCGGTACCGTCCCGGGATCGGCCTACTCCTTCCGCTGGACGACCGGTGCATGGGTCGAGGAGCAGGAGCTCTTCGCCAGTGACGGCCACGTCTCCGACGCCTTCGGGCACTCGGTGGCCCTCGACGGCGACCTGCTCGCCGTGGGTGCCAACAAGAGCTATCTGCCGGGAGCGGCCTACCTCTATTCCCGGGTGGGCGGCTCATGGGGCGCTGAGCAGAAGGTGAGCGCCAGCGATGGAGAGGGCGTCAATGAGTTCGGGATCTCGGTCGCGCTCGGCAGGAACACGCTGGTCGTGGGCGCTGCAAAGGATGACGCACTGGGCCCGTGGGCCGGCGCGGCGTACCTGTTCCACCGCGTGGGCTCCACCTGGGTGCAGGAGCGCAAGTTCCTCGCCAGCGACGGGGAGAACGGCGACATCTTTGGCGAGTCCCTGGCTCTCGACGGGACTCAGCTGGTGGTCGGGAGCAAGTGGCTAGACCACGTCGGGTCCTCGTCCGGTGGGGCGTACGCGTTCGACCTGACATCCCTGCCGGCCTGTCCGTCGATCTACTGCACCGCCAAGCTGAACTCGGCGGGCTGCCTACCCTTCATCGGCTTCACAGGCTCCCCGAGTGCTTCCTCCCCGGGGCCCTTCTACATAACGGCCGGCGACGTCGTGAACCGTCAGCCGGGTCTCCTCGTCTACGGGTTCGTGCAGACGTCGGTTCCGTACATAGGCGGAACCTTGTGTGTGGCTCGGCCCTTCCAGCAGCGACCACTCCCGATGTCCGGCGGTAGTCCGGGCACGCAGAACGACTGCACGGGGTCCTTCATCTTCCCGATGAACTACTGGATCCAGTCCGGCAACGATGCGGACCTCCTCCCGGGAGTCACGGTCCATGCCCAGATCTGGTACCGCGATCGGTACGATCCGTTCCAAAAGGGACTCACCGACGCGCTGACCTTCGTCATCAATCCCTGAGGCGTTCCGCCGTCGACCATCAACTCGTCGCCTCGCGAATGCCGAGAGAGAGGCTGGCTCCCCGTCTCTCGGCATCTCTGGTAGGCTTCCGGCGTGCCTCATCGCCGGATGGCCGTCATCGGGTACGGCGGTGTGTCACCTTGGAACAGTCATTCCCCGCGCGGCGTGCACCCGTCACCCCTCCGACCGCGGAATCTCCCCATGCGCTGCACCTCCCGACTCCTGCTCATCCCCCTGCTCACCCTCGCACTGGCGCGCGAAGACCTGCGCGCCGACGTCGAGCTGCCCGCGGTCTTCGGCGACAGGATGGTGTTGCAGAGCGGTACCCAGACCAAGGTGTGGGGCCGCGCCGAGCCCGGTGAGAAGGTCACCGTGACCGTCGCCGAGTGCACGGAGACCACGACCACCGGCCAGGACGGTGCGTGGATGGTGCAGCTCGAGAAGCTGGTCCCCGGAGGTCCGCACCGCATGGAGGTGCGCGGGAAGAACACCGTCGTCTTCGAGGACGTCTTGGTGGGGGAGGTCTGGATCGGATCGGGCCAGTCGAACATGGTGGTGGTCTCCCGCTTCTGCCCTGGGTTCGCGGACAACGTCGAGGAGACGGATCTGCCCCGCGTGCGCATCTTCCACGAGGCTTCGGGGCCGAAACCCACCTCGCAGTGGAAGGGCCAGGGGCAGTGGCTCATCAGCACGCCGAAGACGGCCGCGGAGTTCTCGGCCGTCCTGTTCTACTTCGGGCTGACGATCCACAAGGAGCTCGACGTGCCGGTGGGGTTGATCGAGTCCTCCATGAGCGGCACGCCGATCCAGTCCTGGACCAGCGCCGAGGCGCAGTTCGCGGACCCCGTGGCGGGGGAGCTGCTGCGCGCCGAGGACCGGGCCTACCGGGCTCTGGACGTGAAGAGGATGCACGCGCAGTTCGTCGAGCGGCTCGCGCAGTGGGAGAAGGACGTCGAGCAGGCGCGGGCCGAGGGGTTGCCGAACCCCAAGCGGCCCAGGAACCTGGCCGAATCGGCGCTGAGGCAGGGCGGCTCCGGCGGGCTCTTCAACGGCAAGATCGCTCCTCTGATCCCCTACGGCATCCGCGGCGTGCTGTGGTACCAGGGCGAGCAGAACGTGCGCCCCGTCTGGTTCCGCGGCAAGACCGAGGAGCCGCACGCTTCCCTCTACCGCCATCAGCTCCCCCTGCTCGTCAAGGACTGGCGCACCCGCTGGGGCCTGGGGGATTTCCCCTTCGCCTGGGTGCAGCTTCCAAACTTCGCGGACGGTCGCAAGGACGCCAGTTGGCAGCTCGTACGCGAGGCTCAGCGGAGAGCTCTCACGGTCGTACCCAACTCGGGCATGGCGGTGTCGATCGACGTCGGCGAGGCGGACGACATCCATCCGCGCAACAAGCGTCCCGTCGGTGAGCGGCTGGCGGCCTGGGCCCTGGGCACCGTCTACGGCAAGCAGGACGTGGTCATCTCCGGGCCGATGTACGCTTCTCACGAGATCATCGGGCGCGAGGTGATCATCCACTTCGACCACACCGATGGG
>CAZDQL010000164.1:4866-7739 GCA_964507325.1 uncultured Planctomycetaceae bacterium
CGATGGGCATCTCGTGCGCGTCGAAGGGGCGGGTGTCAAGACCCCGGTGGCCGTGCGCTACGGCTGGAAGGCGAACCCTCCCTGCAACCTCTTCAACGGGGTCGGATTCCCCGCGTCGCCCTTCACCACCGTGGCGGAGCCCTGGGGCACGCTGAGGTAGGGCCCACCCTGCGTGGTTGAGTCGATGGAGGAGCCTGACCGGTCGTCGTGCATCGCGGCCCGGCCGACCTCCAGGCGGGGCGTGTTGAGCGGGACGGTCGTCGTGGTGGCCGGGACGTGCCTCGTCGGAGGGGGGCTGCTGAGCTGCGGCCAAGAGCCTCCGCCTCCGCTGCGCATCCCGCCGGAGCTCTCGAGCTGGCTCGACTCCCGGCCCCTCCCCGAGGACGCCCTGGACGAGCTGGGTCTGGATCCGGCCCAAGAGCGAGAGCTGGTCGAGGAGCTGGTAGCGCTCTGGGAGAGCGATCGGGACGGTCCCGAGTTCGACGCCGTCCTTCTCCGGCAGGTCGAAGAGGACGCCCAGGCCGGTCGCATGCTCGAGGTCGGGAAGTGGCGCCTGACGCGCACCATGGTCGGGTTCTTGATCGTGAGTGGTCTGCACAGGAGGGGGGAGCTCCCCAGCGGATGATCTCCGACGGCAGCAGTCTCCCCGTCGATCACCCCCTCGAGGTCGACGTGTGCATCGTCGGCTCGGGCCCCGCTGGCATCTCGCTGGCGCTGGAGCTCGACGACGGGCGCCGCAAGATCGCCCTGCTCGAGGCGGGAGGGTTCGAACAGGAGCGGGCCGACCTGGACTTCATGACGGGGGACAACGTCGGGCTGCGCTACGACCTGGCGCGCTCCCGCTTGCGTTGCTTCGGAGGGAGCACGGCGATCTGGTCCGGCTACTGCTCCCCGATGGACCCACTCGACTTCGAGGAGGTCGATTGGATTCCGCACAGCGGTTGGCCGATTCGAGCGAGCGACCTCGAGCCCTTCTACGGCCGCGCGCTGGGCCTGCTCGGGCTGCCGGAGACCTACGGCTTCGAGCTCGAGGACTGGGCGGACGATCAGCACTACCAGCTCGCCGACCCGCCGCGCGACCTCCTCGAGCGCAAGATCTGGCTCTTCGAGAAGACCCGCTTCGGGGAGAGGTACCGCGCCCCCATCCGGGACTCCTCCGGGGTGCACGCCTTCCTCCGGGCCCCGGTCACGGAAGTCCGCTTCTCCGGCGACGAGCGACAGCACGTGACCGGGGTCACGGTGCAGTCCGCCGCGGACCGGCGTCACGAGGTGCGCGCCGCGCTCTACGTCCTCGCCGCCGGCGGCTTCGAGAACGCGCGGCTGATGCTCGTGTCCAAGCCGCAGGGGCTGAACCGTGGCATCGGCCACCCCCTCGTGGGGCGCTTCTTCGCCGACCACCCGCACTTCTACGGTGTGGCGAACCTGCTCCTGCTCGGAGGGGCGGCGCGCTCCCGCCTGTACCGCCGCGGCAAGCCCCGCGGCGACGCGGCGATGACCGCGTTCTGGCAGCTTCCGGCGGCCTACCGACGCTCACACCGCCTGAACAACATCGCCTTCCGCGCGGATCCCGGGCCGCGCCCCGGAACTCTCGGCACGGCGCTGGAGACCGCCTTCAAGGGTCTGCACGGGGGGCGGCGCAACGCGACCCGCATGGTGAAGCTCACGCTGATGGGCGCGGCGCGACCCAATCCCGACAGCCGGCTGACCCTCTCCAAGCGGCTCGATCCCTTCGGGGTCCCGCGCCTGCAACTCGACTGGAGGCTCCTGCCGGAGGACTGGGCCACCCACGACGAGTCCTACCGGCGCTTCGAGCAGCTGATGGTCGAGAGCGGCAGCGGCCGGCTCGGCAGCGAGCCCTGGATGACGGCCGAGGAGCTCACCGAGCACTGCTCGAGCGGTGACCACATGCTCTCGACCACGCGCATGGCCGCCTCTGCGGAGCAGGGTGTCGTCGATCCCGACTGCAAGGTCTTCGACGTCGACAACCTCTACGTGGCGGGTTCGTCGGTGTTCACGACCGCGGGGTGCTCGAATCCCACCTTCACGATCCTCGCCCTGACCCTGCGGCTGGCGGATCACGTGCGCAGCGTCCTCTCGGACCTCGGGAGATAGAGGAAGCCCGGACCTGGCGGCCCGGGCTTCCGTTCGCTCACGTGGGTTCCGTGGTGACCGCTAGTTGAAGCTCACCGACACGGCGTCGGTGAAGTTCGAGGTCGAGTGGGGGTTGTGGTCCCGGAACCAGGCCTGGAAGTTCCAGGTGTCACCGGGCTGCACCGGCACCTTGAGGGGCGGCGGCAGGTAC
The DNA here is from genome assembly GCA_964507325.1 of uncultured Planctomycetaceae bacterium. GTDB lineage: Bacteria > Planctomycetota > UBA1135 > UBA1135 > CAZDQL01. The sequence continues at coordinate 7,169 of CAZDQL010000164.1, forward strand.
ATCAGGTCCACGGTGATGTGGAACTGGCCGTCGGGGCCGGAGTTCTGGATCAGAGGCGCGTAGCGCCCGATCACGCCACCCAGGCACAGGTTGCCCTGGGAGTTGCCGGGGCCGACGATGAAGCTCTGGGTTGCTGACAACAGGAAGTAGCCGAACTCGTTCGTCGGCATCTGGCTGGCGGCCAGCCTCAGGTCGAGGTCGGCGACCACGTCGCTCCCCAGGGCGGTGATGTGCGCGGAAAGGCCGCTCGAGTTCACCACGGAGGGGTCGCAGTAGGTGACGCCCACGCTCTCGCAGTCGTCTGCAACGCCGTTGCCGTCGACGTCGAGCTCGCAGTCGTCCGGGACGCCGTCGCCATCGCAATCGGGCTCGCAGTCGTCCGGGATACCGTCGCCGTCGCAGTCCGGCTCGCACTCGTCGGGAATGCCGTTGCCGTTGCAGTCGGTGAAGGTCTCGCAGTCGTCGGGAATGCCGTTGCCGTTGCAGTCCTCCTCGCAGTCGTCCGGGAGGCCGTCACCGTCGCAGTCCGGCTCGCACTCGTCGGGAATGCCGTTGCCGTTGCAGTCGGTGA
>CAZDQL010000165.1:0-7679 GCA_964507325.1 uncultured Planctomycetaceae bacterium
CTTGCGCCAACCCCGGGTCTCCCCAGGCCACCAGGGCCACCAGGATCGCGAGCCGCGACGCGTGAACCAGGGTGCTTGCGACGGTACCCATCACTCTTCTCCAAGGAGACGGATCCCGCTGTCGTAGTCGCTCACCAGGAGGTGTACGGGGCCATTCTGCGTACCCTCGTTCGCTCGCAGGTGCAGATGATCCGCCCAGGCCGATGGCAATTGGATGCGACCCAGAAGTTCCAACCTGTTCTCCTCCGCCTCCTGGGGATTGAACCGCAGCATCACCACGCCGATCCGCCGCACCGTCAAGTAGACGATCGCGGTCGAGCCTCCCCTGTAGTCGACCTCGAGGTCCATGAGCATCCCCGGCAGGTCATCGAAGAGAGCGGGAGTTGCGTCCGAGGTCCAGTAGGCCACCAAGTACTGGGGGTCCATCGGCTTCTCCGCGTAATCGTCCCAGTAGAGCACGTCCTCGATCTGGTAGACGACAGCCTTCCGGCGACGTCCCCGCAGAGCCGAAGGGGTTCCGCCACCGCGTGCGCCCCCCCCACATCGACTGGGGGGCCTGCGGTGGCGTGGCGGAGGAGAACGCGGTTCCGCACCGGGAAGCTCACGGAGTCAATGTGACCCGCATCGCGTCCGTCAGGTTGAAGCCGGTGGCGCCGGCGGGGTCGGTGAAGGCGACCTGGATCGTCCAGGTGGTGCCGGGAGCCCAGGGTTTCAGGGGGTGGGAGGTCATGTCCACGGGGACGATCGCGGCACCGTCGGCGTCGAGGAGAAAGGTCGAGCCGATCCCCTGGATACCGAGGGTGCCGCCTCCGACGCAGAGGTAGCCGTCGCCGAAGGGGAGCTGGGTCAGCTCCGGGCCGTAGAAGGCACGGGCCTGCTCGAAAGGGACGCCGCCCTCCACCACCAGGTGGAGCTGGTTCGCCGTCAGGCTGATCGGGCCCTCGAAGGAGAGCTGGGCGGCCTGGCCACTCGAGTTCGTAAGGGAGGTGCAGGCCCGCTCCGCGTCACCAGGGAAGCCACGGTAGACGGTCACGGCGCCGCCGTAGTCGTAGCCCCCCTCGTTCGAGTAGCGATCGCCATGCGCCCACTCGGAGAGGCCGTCTCCGTCGAGGTCTCCCACCAGCGCGCGGTGCCAACCGGGCCACACTCGCCAGAGCATGGTGCCGGTGCGGCCGGAGTACACCTCCACCGCCCCGGTGACGCTGTACCCACCTGAACCAGTGTGGGAGTTGGCGCCGAGCTGGCCCGCAATCAGATCGCCGACCCCATCGCCGTTGACGTCCTTGCCGCCGTCGATGTCGAGGAAATCGCAGCCATCCGCCCACTGTGGCAGTCGCGGGCCCTCGATCCGGTGCAGTCGAGCGCCGTCGGCTCCCGAGAACACCTCGGTGAATCCCCGCTCGTCAGCAACGGAGCTGGTGCATTTCCCGTAGTACGAGTTCGCCGACGCCACGAAGAAGTCGGGGATCCCGTCCCCGTCATGGTCCCCCGCCGCCGCCACGCTGCGCCCGAAGTCCTCCCAGTATGGGGCATTGGGATCCGCCGCCACCCGGAACAGCACCTGACCCGTCTTGCCCGAGATCAGCTCGGCGTAGGCAATGTACGGTGGATATCCCGGCCCGTCGAGCTGTCCCACGACGTAGTCGGGCGACCCGTCCAGGTCCACATCCCCGATCGATGCCAAGCCAGGGCGTCTCCCGAAGCGCCGGTGCACCCGGAAGAGCGCCGCGTCCGGTCCGCCGAAGATCACGATGTCGCCCTCCAGCTCCCAACCCGCCCCGAACTCCGCGTTCCCGTCCTGGTCGAGATCGCCGAGCGGCGCGACCAGCCAACCGAACTCGCGCCACTGGCCCACGTAGGCCGGCGAGTCGATCTTCCGGATCAACGCCCCCGTCTGGCCACTCCAGACCCACACATCCCCGTCGAAGGTCCCGGGACCGTCGTCCGGGACCCCCGTGGCGTAGTCCGGCGTGCCGTCGCCGTCCACGTCCCCCACGCCGGCCACCCTGTAGCCGAAGCCGTAGTCATGAGGTCCAGGATGGACGCGCATCCAGGCGCCATCCTGGCCCGAGACCACCACAACGAGGCCACCATGGATTCCGCTACCGGGAATCGCCCCGGACCAGGCCCCCAAGACCAGGTCCGTCACTCCGTCCTGGTCGACGTCCCCGATCTCATCCACCTCGCTTAGGTAGCCAGGACTCCTCCCAAGGACCTTGAAGTACTGCTCCTGGGCCATTCCCGGGTCTCCCCCGGTCACCAACACCAGCAGGATCCCGAGCCGCGTTGCTCCTGTCATCGTGTCCTTGCCGAGGCCCATTACTCTTCTCCGAAGAGGCGGATCCCGCTGTCGTAGTCGCTAACCAGGAGGTGCACAGGGCCATTCTCCGTGCCCTCGTTCGCCCGCAGGTGCATGTGGTCCGCCCAGGCCGAGGGCAGTTGGATGCGACCCAAGAGCTGCAATTCGCTCCCCGGTGTCCCTTCGGGGTTGAAGCGCAGCATCACCACCCCGATCCGCCGCACCGTCAAGTAGACAATCGCGGTCGAGCCCCCCCGGTAGTCGACCTCGATGTCCATGAGCATCCCCGGCAGGTCGTCGAAGAGAGCGGGAGTCGCGTCGGAGGTCCAGGAGGCCACCAGGTACTGGGGGTCCACCGGCGCCTCCGGGTCATCGTCCCAGTAGAGCACGTTCTCGATCTGGTAGACGTACAGCCTTCCGGCGAGGTCCCCGCAGAAGAGGTACACCCGGTCGGGGTTGGGCATGTGGATGCTCTCCAGCGGCCAGATGTTGCCTACCGGATCGAAGCTGTGCGGGCCGTGGGAACCGATGATCTTGCGCAGGGGGGAGTTGTCTGTAACTCCTGAGAGCGTCGTGACTTCCGGCCAGAAGCGCGTTCCCTCGTCCACCATGCGCCAGAACTGCACCAGGCCGTGACCGAAGTAGGTCTCCCAGATCGAACCAGCCGTTGGGAGCCAGTCCTCGTTTCCGTAGTCGTGGTCTGGGTTGTTTTCGTCGTAGATGTCCCAATCGGGGTCCGCGTTGATCGTCCCGCAGGGCACCGCCAGCACCCAGGCCCCCATCTGGTCCGTGGCGGGGTCCTTCACCTCGATCAACCTGGGAAGCCAGGTGAAGGTGTGGCCGATCATGTCCTGGTTCCCGTCCAGAACGTCACCAGTGTCGCGCTCCTCTCCCCGCCAGAAGTACTGCAGCGTGGTGTCGGATCCGCTCATGTTGTTGAACTCGGGGTGAGTCACCAGCTTGATCCTGTCGGCCGGGTTGGGAACGGCTTCGTCGAGACCCACATCCTCGCCGGATGTGACCAAATCCACGTAGGTGAGCACCTGTCCCCGATCCACAACCGTCAGTCCTTCCGGTGTCCGCTGGATCCCCGCGAAGAGGTGTCGGTGGTCGATCAACTGCGTCGCCAGGAACGCGTCGAACTCCTGGCTCATGTACGCCCCCATGTAGTAGGGCCGCCCCGCGTTGGTGAAGCGATCTTCGGTCCCGGTGAAGTACCAGTGAGCGTTCAGACTGATGAGGTCGTAGTCCCCCGAAGCCGGCATTGCGAGGCGCGCCAGGTACCAGCGTGCGGGCACCCTCCACGGGTTGCCAGCGCCCGTCGGCGGCGTCGGCGTCTTCCCCTCCGCCCAGAGGTAGCGGTACTCGACGGGGGGATTGCCGCCAGCCCCCCATGCCCACTGCGACTCCGCCTCCCAGATGTGCCCGGTCATCCGCTCGGGTTCTCCAGTGAGGCGGGGATGCACCAGGAAGGACCAGGTCTGTGTCGACGGCTCGTACTCCGTCGACAGGAATCCCGACGAACCCAGGTAGCCGTCGTTCACCCCCGTGATCACCAGGTTCGGCTCACCCTCCAGAGTCCCGATGCTGAAGGCAGTCTTGCCCAGGACGTCCTCCGACGTGCGCCGCAGGACCGTCGGTGTCGCCGGCGGCGGCTCGTTCGTCGGCACTAGGCCCATGCCCACACCGCCTCTCCTCAAGATCGGGCTGGTCACCACTGTTATAGTACCCGCGGTGAAGACCTTGAGCTGGTACGTGGGATCGTCCGCGAGCTCCTGCAGCTCGGGTACCAGCACCTCCTGCCCCCCTATCGGATAGAAGCTCATCGGCTCGTACGTGTACTCCCTTCCGTCGTACCCCAGCTCGTAGAGCCACGTCCCCATCGCCGCTGGGAGCTCCGCGTCGCCTCCCCCCCAGCGCAGAAGACCGTCGTAGGGCACGTTCTCATACACTGCCACCAGGTACTCGTCCAGAATCGGCTTCCTGCCCGTCGACACCACGAGGTAGTGCTTTCCACCGGCCTCGACCACCCGCGCGCAGTGGGCGAAGCCGTACTCGTCACGACCGGGCTTCTGGAGGGTCCAGCCCAGGTTCTTGAACTCGCTCTCCGGAGCGATTGCCGGCTGCTCGTGGAAACGAGTCTCGGGATCGTAGAGCTCCCTCACTCCGGCGTGGTGCAGGATTGGCATCGACGGCGAGAAGGACTGGTTCTTCAAGTCAAAGACCATCCAGAAGAGGTGGTCAACCGATACGAATAGGTGGTGCGTGTCCTGCCCGTCGATCTGACCCCTGAAGACCTCCACGTTCGTGACGAAGGGCAGCTCTTCGCGATCCACGTGGATCGTTTCGTGGTACGCCTTCGCGTCCTCCATCACCAGGTTGACGTAGGTGTCGTGGGGGTGGTTCGAGCTCGCAGTGTCGTCCGCATACGGAGAGCCCGTGCCGAACACCGGGCCCGGGGAGACCAGCGCGATCATCGTGCCCGTCGGCCCCGCTCCCATTGTCAGATTGACCTTCGCCAAGCCATGGTGGCCCAGGGCCACGTAGACGTCCGCTTCGTCGGCACTGACCTGGTCCACCGCCATTGCCATCGCCACGCAGCCGCCGTAGCTATCGTAGGTGAAGAGGTTCGGAGCGTGGGGGTTCTCCCAGAGCTTCACGGCCTTGTCCGCTGCGATCTCGTGGGTCGTCTCCTCGGGGTAATCCGCCTGGGCGATGCTTCGAATCCGGGTCAGCTCGTACGCTCGCATCCAGGATTTGCCCTTGGCCGAGAAGAGCGCGAGCAGGTACTGCGTGCCGCCGACCGTCGCGATCTTCACATCGCTGCACCAGCGCCGGCTGTTCTGCGTCGTCGGGATCAGGTTCCCCGAGTCGTCCACCCGCCAGGAGCGGTTGTTCTCCGAGTCGGTGGAGTCCAGTCGAGCGACCCACAGCCCGTCCCGGCCCGCGGCCACGTAGAGCAGGTCGTTGGCGCCGCCGACGGGAGGATCTGCCGCCAGGGGATCCAGGATCATCCGCGCCGGCAGGTACCCGTGCTCGCTGAGCTGCACCTTCAGGTGCCCGTAGTTCTCCGTGAAACCGTCCTCGATGTAGTTCGAGCCATCATATGTGTCCACGAAGGTCAGCGCTCCACCCTCGGCGACGAGCAGCCACCTGCCGCTGGGGGTGACCGTGGCCGTGCGAGGGCGACCGTGGGCGTAGGCGGCGAGCTGGTGGTTGAGGGGCTCGGGCTCGGTTTGAGATAGCCCGGGCTCTGAGGTGAGGCTCAGGGAAAAGATGAGAAGAGACGAGATGAGATGAGCGCGCATGGGACCTCCTCCATGGTTTGAGTCGCGGCGCCGACCAGGTCCTACCCTGAAACTAGCACGGCTCCACAACCCGTCAAGGAGACCCCCGCTACGGGACCCTGGGGCACCGATGCCCCGCCTGGCGCGCCCTCGGCGGCCCCTCCGATCTCCCAGCCGGAGCCTGCAGGTCCAACAACCGGCGTTGGCGCACGGTTCGAGGCCCTGACACGTCCTGGTGCGTCGCAGTCAGGCTGCAATCTCAACCCAACCCCAGTGTCCACCGAAACGGGGGAGGGTCAATACCCCGCCTTCCGGTCCGAGACCATCAGGGCCTTCCGGGTTGCTTCCCTCTCTTTGTTCGCTCGACGAGCCAGCTCCTCCCTTCGAAGGTAGGACGCTCCAGCCATTGCCTGTTGCAGCCAGTCGGGAGCAGGCACTTCGAGTCCGACATTTCCGACCGCAAGGCTCGAGTCCACTAGCCTGCGCCGTCGATCGTCATCCTCCTCGCCGGCCGCCAGCTCCAGGAGTTCGGCGAGGACCTCCCCCTCCCGCAGGTGCCCAAGTGCAGCCCACGCAGCGTCGGCGACGGCTCCGTCCCGATCCTTCAGGAGGGAGGGCAGCAACGCCACGACTTCCTCGGGCGCACGGAGCAATCCCGCGAAGCGACACGCACGCGAGCGAAGCGATGGACGTGTCGAATCGATCCACTCATGCAGGCGCCTTCCTAGCTCCCCGAACACGTCTGTTTGCCCCCGTATCCTCTCGAGGACCCCTGCCACGGTCCGGAGGACGAGGGTTGAGCCCTCCGTTTCGACCAGATCGAGGAGCACCGACGCGGCTCGCCGCGGATCCAGATCGACCAGAAGGCGAACGTGGTCAGCGCGATCCGACCCGGAGGCCGATGCCAAGCGCCGTCTCGCGGCGACGAAAGCACCGGCCGGATCAAACCTCGCCAAGGCGCGGATGTACCCTTGGGGGGCACTACGGGGAGAGTTGATCGACCCAAAGGCTCGATCGCGCAGGCACTCGCGGGCCTCAAGGTCCTCAAGCTCCCCCAAGTACTCGACGCTCGGGGGCGGGTTCCAAGCGGACCGGTACTGCACGTGCTTCCACAGGATGCGAAGTGCGCGACCCCTGGTTCGTTCCTTCTGAGCGAGGAATCCCGCGAGTTCGTCGTCGTACTTGCTGTCCAGTTCCTGCGCCAGGATGTCGAGGGCTTCGCCGCCTCCCTGGATCTTGAGCCCTGTGAGCGCGACGTCTCTGTTCTCGTTCACGCTGAGCTGGGCTCGTAGCAGGTCGACGTCGAGCTCCTCCGCAGGCTGCAACCTGCAATACCCATAGAGGGCAACACGCGATCTTCCCGAGCCGGGTTCTGCAGTCTCGAGAACCTTGCGCAGGACCGGCGCCAGATCGACCCGACCGCTGATGCCGAGCGCGCCCAGGGCACCCACGGGTCCAGACGGGTCCTTTGCTGCACTTCGAGCTCGCTCCATCGCCTCGCCGGTGAGCGGAGGGCAGCCCGCACGCTCCTTGGCCAGCTCGGCGAAGAGGTCCGGATTGCGTACGGCCGGGTTCAAGAGCCCGCGGACGACCTCGTTCCACGCTCCCATCCGCGCCAGTGAGAGGAATGCCCTGTAGACACTTCCCGTGCGAGACCCCACACACTCATCGCCAGCGCATATCCGTGCGAGGAGATCTCGAGCGTTGCTGTCTGGGCGCTTGTGTGCGTGCTCCATGGCGTCGTAGACGGCGTACTCGCTACCCGAGCTCAGCCAGCTGTTGACGATCTCCGCGAGACCCTCCCCGCCCATCCGATCCAAGAGGAGGATGGCCACTTCTCGGTCGTACCGATCCCCGATGCCAGTCCTCGGCCCGACGTGGTGAAGCCACGCAACAAGCGCCTCCTCTTGCTCCTCATCCGCCCCGGCCTCGATAATGGGCAACAGCCGGGGGTTGTTCACGGCAGCCAACAAGCGCATGCAACTCTCGGCCCCTCTCGAGGCCTGCTCGCTCCCTCCAACGGCACGGCGCAGCTCAAGGGCTAGCCCGAATTATTCACGAGGGTGGGACGCGGGTGTGTCCGGCGTGTCGAT
>CAZDQL010000166.1:0-7563 GCA_964507325.1 uncultured Planctomycetaceae bacterium
TGGATGATGGTGGTCCCAAGCTGATCCTCGTATCATGCACCCTCTCGTAGCTGGTTCGCGGAAGAACAGGTTGACTCAACGGATGCCCACCACGGGAGTTCGCCGATCGCGGAGGAGCAATGGAACAAGAACGCAGGGACGGGGCCGTTTCCCTCACGCGCTACTCAGCCATGACGAAGAAGATCCTCTGGATCCTCCGAGAGCCACACGATGATGATCCCGAAGGAAGGCTGAACATCAGGCATTACCTGCGCGAGTTCGGGCACGAGGGGAGAATCGACCGAAACTGGCTCTACACGTGGTCGTCCGTGGCCAAGGTCTCGTATGGGATCCTGCATCCGAACGAGCCATTCGGGGATTGGTGCGGGAATGCAACAAGGTATGTGCCGGCGTTGCTGTCCATTGCGGCGGTCAATCTGAAGAAGACGGGCGGAGGCGCCACCCACGACGAGAAGAAGCTCGAGGAGGCGTTCGAGCCTCACTCCGAGGCCATTCGAAGGCAGGTCGAGGATCTGGCTCCCGACATCGTCGTCTGCGGCAACACCTTCGGATTGTGCCGGGACTGGTTCGAGGGTGCCGAGGACTCGTGGGACGACTGGGCCCCCTCGAAGGCCGAGTTCCCCTCCTGGAAGATCAGCAAGCGAGTCTGGGTGAACGCCTATCATCCCGCACAGCGAACTGTCTCGCACGACAAGTACTACGAGCTCATCCGACAGGCAATTGTCCGAGCATCCGAGGCTACCTGATCGATTGTGGGCGGGAGCCGTGGACCAAGGCTGGGCGGGACGCGGGGGAGGCTCTGTGAAACGGGGTGGACCTTCCCCGTGGGGCCGATTGGATCGTCCACAGCCCTCCGCGACTTACTTCGATGCCCTCCGTGCCGGCCGGTCACCCGACCTGACACGCCAGCGGATCGCTCACTCGCCGGTGCCGACACTCATCGGCTATGCGAGGACAATCGCCTAACATATTGCTGATAAAGGAGTTAGGGGCACATGGAGATTTCGGTTGCTCATGTGCATCGCAATGTCCTCCATTGGGCGATATAACGACATCGCGATGCTTGACCTGCTGATCGGTGAGATGAACCCCTGGTGGCGGGACCCGGGTGCACGGGTTGGAGGCGGCTACCCGAACCGCCGTGATCTGTTCGAGGGTCTCTGGCGCCGTCTGGGGAACCCAGAGAGCCGGCGTGCCGTGGTCCTCTTGGGCCCACGGCAGACGGGCAAGACCGTTCTAATCCGGCAGCTCGTGGATGAGCTGCTGGATGCGCGAACACCGCCCTCGCGGATACTGAGATTCGACTTCTCTGACGACAGACTCTCCTCGCCTCCCCCGTCCCCGCGCGAGGTGATCGCGTGTGCCCCTCAGGTGCAAGAGGGTGGGCGTACGTTCGTGCTCCTGGACGAGGTCCAGCGAGTTCCGCACTGGGACCTCTGGTTGAAGCAGGCTGTGGATGCCGGAGGCCTGGCAATCCTGGCCACTGGCTCCTCTGCACTCAGATTGCGCGAGGGGTCCATCGAGTCCGGTGTGGGCCGCTGGGACGAGGTGCGCATCGAAGGCCTGACCTACCGAGAGTTCCTGCGGCTCGGCGCTGTTGGCGGGATGTCTCTGGAAGACCGCCTCGAGCTGCAGCCTGCGGCGCTGGAGCGCTATCTCGCCTTGGGTGGTTCTCCCGCGCATCATTCCGGAGAGCCCGGTTTGGAACTCCGACGGCGAATTCGGGAGGACATCGTCGACAAGGCCATCCTGAAGGACCTGCTTCCGACAGGCGTCGACGTGGCCAAAGTCAAGGACTTGCTGCTGTACCTCGTGGGCTGTTCGGGCAGCCAATTCAACGCAACCAAGCGCGCTTCACATCTCGGCGCGGATGCCAGGTCTCTGCGGAGCTACCTCCGTCTGTTGGAGGACGCGGGACTCGTCTCCACACTCCACGAGTATCCCGTTCGGGTGTCCGGACGCAAGCGGACCGCTCGGTCTCAGCTGCAGCCTCGACCCAAGATCTACGCCGCAGATCATGGTCCGATCAGCGCCTTCTCCCACTACCCCGAACCGACCGCGGATTCCGACACACGAGAGAGGATCTTCGAGGCTGTTGTCTTCCGCCATCTGCGCTGGGCAGCAGAGCAGCTCGATGTGGAGTCGCCTTTCTTCTACCGAAGACAGAATGACCTGGAGACCGACTTCTTGCTCGAGCTGCGTGGAGGCAAAGTGGGAATCGAAGTGACTGCCGGTACGCATCTGGTGCGCAAGGCGCGCAGGCTCCGCGAGGCTCAGGACCGGCTCGTGCTGGGCAAGGCACTAATCGTCGGCCCTGCCTCGACCAACGCAGCTGGTGGAATAAATGTGATCGATCTGCAACGGTTTCTCCTGGACCCCGTGCGGTACGCGGGAATCGATGACCGACGATAGTGCCCGGAATCCGCTCGGACGGCCCGAGTCCGAGCAGCTCGAATTCAAGGGACGCGATTCCCTCGACCATCCCGAGCGCGTGGCCCGGGAGGTCGTGGCAATGCTCAACTCTGGAGGCGGTGAGATTTGGGTGGGCATCGCCGAGGAGGGGGGAGTTGCCCGGCGGATCGAGCCGTTGGATGCGCCAGGGCAACAGAAGGACCGCCTGCTGGACTGCTTCGTAGAGAGGATCGAACCGTCGCCCTCCGATGATGAGGTTCGCCTCTCGGTCGAGGAGGTCGGCCTTGACCGCGTCCTGCTCGTTCGCGTGAGATCCGGAATCGGGCGCCGTCCATACGCCCTCCTGGGACGGGGCGCACGCGCCTTTCTCCGACGAGTCGGAAGGCGCATCATCCCAATGTCTAGGGAGGATCTGGCCGCTGCCTTCGGCGGGAGGGACCAGCTGTCGGAGGCCACGAATCTGCAGCGACGGAAGTCCGAGGCCGTCACGGCTGGAAAGAGCGTAATCTGGATGGGGCTGGTGTTCGATCGTCCCCTCGATCTGAGCTTCGCCAGCGACGAATCTCTGCGTGCTGATGCGAAGATGTTGCTCAGTGACCCCTCCCTGTCCGGCAACCGCGTTTCGGGATGGACGGTGATGAACTGGCACACCCAAGGGGGTCATTCCGCGGACCGCGTCTGGCAGGCTCCGCCTGGATCAGCACGGAACCACGAATGGGGCAAGTGGCGCCTCACGCTGTACGCAGACGGCACTCTCGATTACACCGGTCCCCTCCAGATCCTCGAGCACTCCGAGGCGCGAGTTCTCTACCCCTATGCTCTGCTCGAGTATCCCACCTCCTTCATGAGGCTTGCTGCACGCTTGCTCCACGGGCGCGATGCCGGGAGTCGGAGGGCGACGTTCGACCTGCTGATACAAGGCATCGAGGGGTGGCGCCTCTGGCCCTACTCGCCCCACGCGGCGGGGTACGGCGAGGAGTTCTTCGCCCGCCCTCCATGTGACGAGGACATCTTGACACTTCCCAAGCCGCTCGAATTCGGTGGGGCCGATCTCACCGAGCGACCGGATGCTTGTGCGTGGGATGCGATCCGCAGGATCTACCTCGAGTTCGGCTATTCCGAGGAGCACATACCCCGGGAGTTCGATCAGGAGAGGAAGCGGCTCCGTATCGGAGAGTGAGCCCATGACCTCCTTCGACACCCGCGAGCGCATCCTCGACGCCGCCGCCCGGATCTTCCGGCGGGGCGGCTACGAGGCCACCGTCGAGGGCGGGATCCTGCGATCCAAGGCGGCGGCCTCGCCCGAGCCCCTCGAGGAGTCGATCCGCACGATGCGCGCCCTCCTCGAGCGACTCGCGGAGCGCCAGCTGGCGTAATGGGGGAGGCCATGCGCGCCGAGCCCGGCTACCTGCGCCTGCTGGACGATGGGGAGCTCTCCCGCCGCGCGGCGCTGGCCGGGGAGCGCCTGGCGGACTGCGACCTCTGTGCCCGAGCCTGCGGGGTCGACCGCACCCGCGCGCTCGAGGGCAGCGCGTGCCAGACGGGCGCGCGGGCCTCGGTGACGAGCTTCGGGCCCCACCACGGCGAGGAGGCCCCCCTCTCGGGCTGGGCCGGCTCGGGGACGATCTTCTTCGACCGCTGCAACCTGCGCTGCGTCTTCTGCCAGAACTCCGACATCAGCCAGGCCTCGGCCGGCCGCGAGCTGGAGCCCGAGGAGCTGGCCGCGGTCATGCTCGCGCTCCAGGAGCGCGGCTGCCACAACGTCAACCTGGTCTCGCCCAGCCACGTGGTGGCGCCCGTCCTGGCCGCCGTGCACCTCGCCGCCGAGCGGGGCCTGCGCCTGCCGATCGTGTACAACACCGGCGGCTACGACTGCCTCCCCACCCTGGCCCTCCTGGACGGGATCGTGGACGTCTACATGCCCGACCTCAAGTACGGCGACTCGAGGATCGGGCGCCGCCTCTCCGGGGTGGACGACTACGTGGAGGTGAACCGCGCGGCCGTGCTGGAGATGCACCGCCAGGTGGGGGACCTCGAGCTGGACGAGCGGGGCATCGCCCGGCGCGGGCTCCTGGTGCGGCACCTGGTGCTGCCGGGCGGGCTGGCGGGGACGGAGGAGGTGCTGGCGTTCCTGGCCGAGGAGGTCTCCCCCGACACCTACGTCAACGTCATGGACCAGTACCACCCCTGCTACAGGGCCCGGGACCACGAGCCCCTCGATCGGCGCCTCAGCCGGGAGGAGTGGCGCGAGGCCCTGCGGATCGCCGGGCGGGCGGGCCTGAGACGGCTGGACCACCGCGCGGGCCGCCTCGGCTGAGGGCCCTCCCCCTCGCGCGGATCCCGGCTCAAGCGCGGGGAGCGGGCCGGCCGAAAGCACGGGATCCGGCCGGTCTCCCGGCCCGAGGATCGCCATGCGAGAGGCCACCTGTCCCCAGTGCCAGGGCAGCATGCGCCCCGTCTTCGTCGGGGAGATGCAGGACAAGCACCTCCAGTGCGAGTACTGCGGCCACCTCTGCGACGTGCCCGACGAGCACTCCGTCGCGAAGGAGGAGAGCGTCGCCTACACGGACGACGCCGGCCGCGAGGTGCGCCGCAGCCGGCGGGTGACGACCACCCGGCGGGACCTCTCCGGCGAGGCGTCGAAGCCGCGCGAGGAGGAGGAGGACGGGGTCCCCATCGTGGCCGGCCCCGGCCAGGACACCTACATCATCATGCCCGGCTCCCCCGAGGAGATGGTGGCCTCGCTCGAGCGCAAGATGGGGGAGGAGCTGCACCCGGACGCGAGGCGCGAGCTGGAGGAGCTCCTGCGGAGCTCGCACCCCCATCCCTCCTGGGAGGGCCAGGTCCTGTGGGACGACGGGGACGGGAGCGGCGTGCCGCTCGAGCCGCCCAAGCCCGGCAGCGCGACCTTCACGACCGTCACGGACACCTGGAGCACGACCGAGACCCTGAGCCTCGGGGACGACCCCCAGGGCTGGAGCGCGCTCGGGGCGCCGCGCGAGGTCTCCGCCCGGCCCGCCGGCCGAACCCACCGCCTCGCCTCGAGCGGAGAGGCGCCGGCGGAGGCCGCCTACTGGTACAAGCTGGGCGCCATCGCGGCCGCGTTCCTCGCGGGCCTGGCCTTCCTCGCCGCCCTGCTCTGAGGCCGCGCCGTCGGGTATGCTCTGCGCATGCCCGACAAAACCACCGCCTCTCAGCCCTCCGCCGGGGTCAAGCTCCTCATCGAGGTCGGACCCCTGGTCGTCTTCTTCGTCGCCAACGCGAAGTGGGACATCTTCGTCGGCACCGGGGCCTTCATGGTGGCGATCACCCTGTCGCTGCTGGCCTCCTGGCTCACCGAGAGGAGGCTGCCCACCCTGCCCCTGGTGACGGCCTTCTTCGTGCTGGTCTTCGGCACCCTGACGCTGGTCCTGAAGGACGCGACCTTCATCAAGCTCAAGCCCACCCTGGTCTACTCGCTCTTCGGGATCCTCCTGCTGGTGGGGCTGGCCCTGCGCCGCTCCTGGCTGGAGCCGCTCCTGGGGACCGCCCTGAGCCTGACCGAGGAGGGCTGGCGCCGCCTGACCCTGCGCTGGGCGCTCTTCTTCCTCGTCATGGCGGTCGTGAACGAGGTCGTCTGGCGCAACTTCTCCGACGACGTCTGGGTCAACTTCAAGGTCTTCGGCTTCCTGCCGCTGACCCTGGTCTTCTTCATGGCCCAGACGGGCCTGATCCGGAGGCACTCGATCGAGGAGGAGGGGCGGGCCGACGGCGGCTGACCCGCAGCGGCACCCGGGGGCGGGACGGCCCTCAGAGGTAGGTCAGGCGAACGGCGTCCGACAGGTTGGTGGTGTAGCCGGCGGGATCGCTCGGATCCCGCGACCAGCCCTGGAAGTACACCGAGCTGCCCTGGCCGAAGTTCACGCCCGCGGGGTCGTTGACGCGCAGGATCAACCGGCCGGAGCAGTCCGCCGGAGGGGGATTGCCGCCGGTCGACATCACCGGCGACCGCTCGAGGGGAGGGTTCACGCACAGGTACCCGCCCAGGAAGGGCGTGCTCAGCGGTCCGTGGCCCAGGAAGATGATCCCGTACTTCCCGTTGAGCACGAGATCGACCACGACGTCGTAGTCGTCGGCTCCCGAGGTGGGCTGGACCGCGGCCCCCTGGGTGCCGATGGTCGGCGTGCAGCCCTGCGAGTTGACCTTGGCGGTGCAGTAGACCAGCGGGGGCGTGGGCCAGGCCCGATCCTCGATGACGCCGTGCAGGCTGCCGGTGGGGCTGGTGTTGGCGATGAAGGTCCGGGCCCCGGTGCTCGGATCGCAGCTCAGGATGTCCCCGCCGTTCCCGGTGATGAGGATCTCGCCCGGCAGCGTGTAGGTGGCGTCATTGGTGTCGTTGAGGGCGGGCCCGCTCGAGCCCACGTAGGTCGCGTGGGCGGTGGTCTTGTCGATCGTGTACAGGCCGCCGACCGCGTTGAATCCATGGAGCTGACCGTCGGGGTCGAAGCACAGCCCCGCGTGGACGCCAACCGGCCAGCCGATGCGGGTCGCGGCTCCGTCGGTGAGGTCGATGGTGTACAGCTCGTCGTTGTTGAACCCCAGCGCGTAGAGCACCCCCGTGGTCGGGTCGAAGGCCATGCTGTCGAACACGACCGGATACGTGCGCGCGACCGGGGTGACGACGCCCGTGTCCACGTCGACGATCGACAGGGCGTCGATGACCGTGCTCTGCAATCCGTAGACCTCGCCCGTGAAGGGGTGCCTGTCCATGCTCATGAAGACGACCGATCCACTCACGAGCGTGCGCAGGGCGGAGATCCCCGTGCTCGTGTCGATGTCGTACAGGGCCGGAGGCGCGATCTGGATGTAGATCAGGTCGCTCGCCCGCGACGGAGCGGCGAGGGCGAACAGGATGGCCGCGAAGGCCTGGGCGGCGGTCGTCTTCCTCATGTTCGTTCTCCTGAGCGCGGCGGCCGCCGCTTCTCCAGGCCGCGGACGTGCCTGCCAGAGCCGCGCCGCGGGCCTCACCAAGGCTAGGGGGGATCCGGCCAGACGGCAAGCCCGTGCGCGGCGCTAGTCCTGAAATAAGCGTGACCGACGATAGTCGTCGGAAGGGCCGGGCGCAATCCCGGAAAGGTACCAGTTCCGGGGCCACCCGCGCCAAGTGATGAT
>CAZDQL010000167.1:0-7448 GCA_964507325.1 uncultured Planctomycetaceae bacterium
GCTGCCCCTCGGCGGCTCCGGCCGCGAATCGACCCCTTGGAACGTCTATTCTCACCGGCCTGTCGATCGTAGGCGAGGGCGAGTGGGCTGCAGCGAAGCGCGGTGGCAAGGGCAAGCAGGGCTGGAAGAAGCTCCACCTCGGGGTAGATCGAGCGGGCGTCATCGTCGCCGAAGTCCTGACCGCTGGCAACGCGGACGACGCGGCGACGGCGCTTCGTCTGATTGATGCAGTCGAGGGCGTGATTTCGAACCTCACTGCCGATGCAGCTTGCGACTCGATCGGGATCTACGACGCCGCGAGATCGCGTAGCGCGAAGGTCGTTGTTCCCCCAACCAAGGCGGCGACGAGACCAAGACGACGAAAGGCCTGGTCAACCGCCCGCGATCGCACGATCAAGAGAGTACGGGAGATCGGACGCCGACGGTGGAAGAAGGAGTCGGGATATCATTGCCGAGGCACCGTCGAGAACGCCTTCTTCAGGTACAAGTCGATCATCGGGGATCGGCTTCGTGCTCGTCGTCCGGAAGCGCAGGAAACCGAGGCGTCGCTCGGCTGCAACATCCTGAATCGGATGATCGAGCTTGGTCGGCCGGTCTCGGTCGCGATCGGCCCCTAAAGTCGTGGGGATGGGGGACAGGCCGACTCATTCCTATCCATGCACCAACGCCTCGCCTGGGCGCGAAAGCCAGGGCGCCCCCGCACGGCGCGCTCGTAACGAGAGAGCAGGGCGCGGGAGCGGCCGGACAGCGAGTATGGCGGTCGTGATCGCCGGCTCGACGGCAGCTGAGCCGGCGATGGGGGAGGGTGCTGAGACGAGGGCGGGGATCTCGGCCGGGCTACTCCGGGCTAGTGCTCGCAGCAGTCCTCGGGCTTGCCCGCAGAGCGGGGGATCGGACCGACCTGCGGTCCGTGGACCGGCCCCGCTCCCATGCCGACGACCGCACCCCAGTTGGCCGAGGTGAAGAAGCCACTGGTGGTCTTGGTTTGCCAATGGACGTCGTGCCTTCTACCCGCCAGGATGAGGTCGAACCCGAGGTCGAAGGTAGCGGCCTGTCCTTGACCGCTGAAGCGTATGGCCCAGGGGCAGGTGCCGTTCTGGCCGGTGAAGTTGTTGTGCGGCGTGTAGGGGTCACAAGGCATGGCCTTTGACACGAGCTGCCAACTCCAATTCGCCGGCATCTGGACGTTCATCAGCCACGCCACCGGGTAGTGGACTCCGATGTCCACCCGATCCACGGGGGCGCTGCCCGGTGTCACCCTGTAGGCATACGTGTTGCTCCCCAGGCCGCCGGTTTGTCCACAGACCTTGCCCATGCACACGATCTGCGGGGGCAGCAGGGGTGCGGTGGCCGACTCCGGCGTCGGCGAGACTGGCTCCGCTGTCGGATCGGGTGGGGAAATGAAGGCAGAGAGCAGCAGGACGGGCGGGAGGGCGAAGGCGAAGAGCTTGGTGGGCATCAATGTGTCTCCACGTTGGCAGGAACGGCGATTCCTGCGCCGTTGGTATCCAGACGGATACGCATCCCACGCGGGGCGACATCGCCCGGCAGGGAACGAGATGCGTCGGGGTGTCGGGCGCGGAATGTCTCAGGGCCCTGGCAGAGTTTCCGCATCCCGAGGTTTATCCCGATGCACCAGGTGATTCCTGGAAGCGAGACGCCTGGGAGGGCTCTCGGGGCCCGGCTGCGGCGATTCCTAATTGTCGACGCCATTCGCAACCGCCTGAAGACTGGCTCCCCGGCGTGGCTGATCGGGGTCGCCTCGGCGTTGGTGCACGAATCCCGGCCCCCCCTCTGAGAGCCTCCCAAAGCCGATCTGGGTGCCGTGCGCGACCTTGCCGTCAAACTCCAGGGATGAACTCCCGCGTCCACCCCAAGTACAAGACCAAGTACCGCGTGGCGAACTGGGCGAAGTACGACCAGGGCTTGGTCCGTCGGGGGGACATCACGCTCTGGCTGTCCCCAGATGTCATCGCCGCGTGGAATCCGGCGCCTGGTGGCCGCCGCGGGGGGCAGCAGCGGTACTCCGACCTCGCGATCGAGACTGCGCTGACGCTGCGCCTGGTGTTCAACCTACCGCTGCGTCAGACCGAAGGGTTCCTGCGGTCGGTCCTCGCGCTGATGGGGGCCGACCTCGAAGCGCCGGACCACACGACCCTGTCGCGGCGAAGCCAGCGTCTCGGGATTCGGTTTCATCGGGTTCCCGTCGGCGAACCCGTGCACCTGATCGTCGACAGTACCGGCCTGTCGATCGTAGGCGAGGGCGAGTGGGCTGCAGCGAAGCGCGGTGGCAAGGGCAAGCAGGGCTGGAAGAAGCTCCACCTCGGGGTAGATCGAGCGGGCGTCATCGTCGCCGAAGTCCTGACCGCTGGCAACGCGGACGACGCGGCGACGGCGCTTCGTCTGATTGATGCAGTCGAGGGCGTGATTTCGAACCTCACTGCCGATGCAGCTTGCGACTCGATCGGGATCTACGACGCCGCGAGATCGCGTAGCGCGAAGGTCGTTGTTCCCCCAACCAAGGCGGCGACGAGACCAAGACGACGAAAGGCCTGGTCAACCGCCCGCGATCGCACGATCAAGAGAGTACGGGAGATCGGACGCCGACGGTGGAAGAAGGAGTCGGGATATCATTGCCGAGGCACCGTCGAGAACGCCTTCTTCAGGTACAAGTCGATCATCGGGGATCGGCTTCGTGCTCGTCGTCCGGAAGCGCAGGAAACCGAGGCGTCGCTCGGTTGCAACATCCTGAATCGGATGATCGAGCTTGGTCGGCCGGTCTCAGTCGCGATCGGCCCCTAGCCCGGATTATTCATGAAGCAGCACCCAGATCGTCGTAGATGCCGTCAGATTGCGGCTTCGCGACCGAGGCCGCCGCAGGCGACCTGTGTGGTCGTTGAGGACGGGCGAGGGAGGGAAGTCGCGATCTGGCGAGCAGATACGGCGATCTGGGTGCTGCTTCATGAATAGTCCGGGCTAGGGTCGTGGGGATGGGGGACAAGCCGACTCATTCCTATCCATGCACCAACGCCACGGGGACGGACCCTCTCATAGAAGCGGCCCTGCCGGCTGGGGTCGCGAACAGCACCGTCTCCTCGTGGTGGATCGTGATGTGGTCCAGGTACATCTCGTAGCCCGCGTCGAGTGAGCCCAGGTAGCGCGGGAGGTCGATCAGGTCGCTCTTGCGATGGTAGGCCGAGATCGCCAACCGGGGTCGGAACGAGCGCAGGGTGCGCTCGGCGCCGCGCAGGATCTCGAGCTCGGCGCCCTCGACGTCCAGCTTGATGAAGTCGACCCGATCCAGCCGCTCCCGCTCCACGAGGTCGTCGATGGTCATGGTGAGGACCTCGCCGCCCCCCTGCGGGTCCGCCTCCCCCCCGATGGAGGTGCCCGGCCCCCCGCCCGCTCGGTAGGCCATCCTCTCCCCCGAGCGGCTCCACAGGGCCTGGGTCACGACCTCCACGCGCGGGGCGAGGCGCGGGTTGCGCTCCAGGTTGGGCCGCAGGACTTCGAGGTTCTCCTCCGCGAACTCGAAGCACAGCACGCGACCGTTGGGACCGACCCGATCGGCGAAGTAGAGCGCCGTGTCACCCCAGCAACCCCCACCGTCGATCACCACCTCGCCCGCCTGCGCGCGGATCTCGACCGAGTCGCCGAAGAAGGCGTAGTGCTCCAGCAGGAAGGTGTTGAGGAGGTTCAGGGGATGGACGACCAGCTCGATGTCCCCCTCGGCGCCGGGGTGGCGAAAGCGGGAGAGGTGCGAGAGGATCGAATCGAGCCGGTGAACCCGTGGCTCCACGAGGTAGCGGGAATCGATCGAGGCCAGCTTCTCCCAGAAGCCGGGGTTGTTGCTGGCCAGCTTCACGTGCCGGCGGCCGAGGACGCGCAGCTTCAACACGTCCACCAGGGTCCGGCGCGAGTGCTCGTCGGCGAGCCGCTCGAAGGTCTCCTCGTAGTCCTCCAGGTGCTCCAGCAGCCAGCCCCACCAGCTCGAGCGCGGTGGGAAGCGGCGCCGGGAGAGACCCAGGCGGCCGAGCAGACGCAGGCCCTGCTCCCTCGCGCTCCGAGCGAGCCTCCGCATCGGACCGGCGGGGTAGCGCAGGGGATCGGTGTTGCGCGTCTGCCAGGTCTGGCTGTCGCGCAGCAGACCCTCCAGCAGCCGCCGCTGGAACTCCCTGCCTCCGCTCACCCCCGCATCCTCCCGGCGCGATCCCAGGCCGCTGCGCTCAACCCGCGTCGGCCGCCGGGGCGCCCCCCTCCGAGGGCTCCTCCGCGGCCGCCTCGGCCTCGCGCTCCTCGCGCGCGCGCCGCTCGACCTCCAGCACGTTCTGGGTCAGCTCGCTGGTGATGTACTCGAAGGCCTCGTCCACCGAATCGGTGTGGTAGAAGAGGTCGAGATCCTCCGGGCTGATGGTGCCGAAGCGCAGCATGGGCTTCATGTCGAGCACCTGGTCCCAGTACTCCTTGCCGAACAGGACGATGGGCAGCTTCTTCTGGATCTTGTTGGTCTGGATCAGGGTCACCACCTCGCAGAACTCGTCCAGGGTGCCGAAGCCCCCGGGCATGGCGACGATCGCCTTGGCCAGGTAGGTGAACCAGTACTTGCGCATAAAGAAGTAGTGGAACTCGAAGGCCAGGCGCCGGGTGATGAAGGAGTTGCTGGTCTGCTCGAAGGGCAGCGAGATGTTGAGCCCCACGTTCACGCCCCGGGCCTCGGAGGCGCCGCGGTTGGCGGCCTCCATGATCCCCGGGCCGCCCCCGGAGCAGATCACGAAGCGGTGCTCGGTGCCCTCCAGGGACTTGGACCACTGGGTGAGGCGGAAGCACAGCTCGCGGGCGGCCTCGTAGTAGCGCGACATGTCGAGCTGACCCCGGGCGGTCTCCACGTCCCCGCCCTCGGCGATGGCCTTCTCCAGCCCGACTTCGGCCTCGGCTCGCGAGAGGACGCGGGCCGAGCCGAAGACCACGATGGTGTCGCGGATCTGCAGGTCGGCGAAGCGCGCCTCGGGCTCGAGGTACTCGGCCAGGATCCGGATGGAGCGCGCGTCCGAGCTGCCCAGGAAGCCCAGGTTCTTGTACGCCTTGACGCACTGATAGCGGCTCTCGTTCATGGATCGTCGTCAGGCGGCTGGCAGGGCTCTGCTGCGCTCGGGGGCTCGAGGGGACGGGAGGGAGGGCCGCAGATGGTAGGCGACCGCGGGGCGCCGGATGAGAGGGAATCGGAACTCGGGCCAGCCGGGGAGGCGGGGGGTGGGGAGGGGCCGTCGGGAGGCGCCAAAATGTACCGTATGGTTTATCTCGAGCGAGTGCCTTCCCGCCGGCGGCTCACCCGTCCTCCTCCTCCTCCCTCCGCCGGGCCTTCTCCTTGGCCTTCGTGAAGAGCTCGTCCAGCGTATCGGCTTTGTTTCGTTCGCGATCCAGGGCCGCCTCCAGCTTGCCCTGGCCCTCCTCCGGTCGTTTCCGCACACGATCTCGTACGGATTCCCAATCTTTATCGCTAATGAGTATGCGGCCCGCTTCGTCCGTCTCCTGGGGCCGCCTGGTGCGGACCACCTTCCCCGTAGAAACGTCCACCCAGATCCGACTCGAACAGCACGGGCAAGCAACTTCGATTTCTCTGACGGCCATCCCCAGTCCCCCTGGCAAGTGGTGGTCGGAGCCCCCCCGGCTTCTTCGGAGAAGCGAGGGAACAAGCCCCCCACATTGCAGGGCTCCTGACACATGCGCCCCGATTCATGCAACCATCCGCTCATGGCTCAGCAGGGAAACGGCGTGTCGGGCTCGCTCCCTGGTCGGTGTCGATCGCGGCCCCCGTCAAAGCGTTGCATACCTTATGACGCACCCCCTCATCGTGAATGAACGGCATTCGGCCAATGCCGCCACTCCACGCACCTATGTCAGGAGCCCTGCATTGTAAGTCAAACCCGTGGTGAATATTCTCGGCTCCCAAGCGGCGTTACCTCGGCCTTCCCCTCGGGTATATGCCATAGCAACCGGAACCGCTCGCATGAAGACCTACCAGTCCGGCTACGCTGGCGACGTAGCCCGAATGCAACGCCTGATCGGCATCTTCGTCTGGAGCCTGCTCCTCGTCGTCCTCTTCGTGATCTGAGGGACCCACCCCTCAGCGAAGCTCGAAGGACCAGGCCCCGCGCCGCCGGTATCGGCGGCGCGGGGCTTGGTCCTTTTCGCGCCGCCGTTGGTCCCCGCCGGAGCGCAATCGGTCACGGCCTCACCCACACCTCCAGCGCGTCCGAGAGGCCCACTCCGGTCCCGTCGAGGTGGTTGGGATCGCGGTACCAGGTCTGCCAGAACTGCACCGTCCCGACGTCGCCGGGCTGGAAGGCGACCGGCACCTGCGCGTAGCCGAAGGAGTCGAACTGGAAGACCGGCGCGCGCGTCAGCGGGGGCTGGGCGCACAGGGTGCCGCCCTTGAACGGAAGCGCGGCAGCCGCGGCTCCGTGGAAGAGCTGACCCGGCTTGAGGGCCAGGCCGAAGGTGCAGGTGATCTCGAAGTTGCCGGCCGAGAGCGAGGGATCGCCCAGCCACCCGATCTGGGGCGTCAGGCCCGCCGAGTTGACCTTGGCCGTGCAGTACACCTGCGGGTCCGGGGTCTGGGGGGCGAAGTTCTCGATCCAGGTCTTCCAGCTCCCCGCCCGGTACTCGTGGATCCCCCAGAAGGAGCCGGCCACCGCGGGCTCCGCGTAGGTGCCGCTGTAGTCGCCCCAGCGGCCGCTAGTGTCGGCGCCGGTGCTGTTCTGAACGATGATCATGGGCTCGGTGTGGCCCGCGGGATCGCTGGAGCGGCGGGTGGTCACCGCCATGGAGATGTACTCGCTGGGGCTGGAGCGCGCGACCGTCAGAGCGGCGTTGTCGTCCTCGTCGACCCAGATGCTGCCGAAGAAGGTGCGCACGTCGCCGCCGCCGTCGACGTCTCCCCATTGCACCAGCGAGGGGGTCCCGCTGGCGGGCCAGTTGGCCATGTCGATCTGATACCAGCGCTGGCGCACGCGGTCGGCGCCCTGGTGGTGAGTCGCCCACAGCGAGCCGTTGCGGTACACGCAGCTCCAGAAGCGCGGCTCGAAGAGCTCCGGCCGCGTGCTGGTCCCCTGCTGCGGCGGGTCCTCGGGGTGCTGATAGGTCGGCACGCTCAGGTTCGTCGACTGGAGCTGCGGCGTCCCCAGGGGGTTGGTGATGGCCCACAGGACGAAGTGGTTGTTGCTGCTGTTCTCCTTGGACTCGATCATGTACTGGGCCGGCGGATTCCCGTAGGTCACGGGGATGCCGAAGGACTGGTCGTTGGTGATCAGCTTGCTGGTGGTGGCGGCCGTGCCGCCGTTCAGGACCGAGGACTTGTCGATGATCCAGATCAGGTACTTGTCCGGCTATTCTCCGGATCTACCGCCGCGAGCTGGACGACATCCCCGGCCTCGAGTGCATCCCCGTGC
>CAZDQL010000168.1:0-6855 GCA_964507325.1 uncultured Planctomycetaceae bacterium
TGCGCGGCCTTCCCCCCGGCCGAGCGTGGCGAATCGGTCCTGACTCCGTACCCTACCCCCCCCGTGCGCATCCTCCACGTCGATCCCGAAAAGCGCTGCTCGGGGGGTGAGGTGCAGGTCTTCCTGCTCATGGAGGGGCTGCGCGCGCGCGGCCACGGGAACTTTCTCGCTTGCCTTCCCGGGGGTCCTCTGGAGGCGGAGGCGCGGGCACGCGGGTTCGACACCGTCGGGATCCCGATGCGCAACCAGCTCGACCTGGCGGCGGTGAGGCGGCTGCACCGGGCGATCCGGGAAGCGCGCGCCGACCTGGTACACCTGCACACCGGCCGCGCCAACTGGCTCGGCGGCCTGGCGGCGCGTCTCGCCGGTCGCCCGGCGGTCACCACGCGACGGATGGACCGGCGCGTCAAACGGGGGTGGCGCACGCGCCTGCTCTACGGGCACCTGGTGGAGCGCGCCGCCGCGATCTCCCCCGCGGTGTTGGAGCGCATGCTCGCCGGCGGGGTTCCCCGGGAGCGGGTGCGCCTCATCTGGAGCAGCGTCGACCCCGCCCGTATGGAGCCGCAGCGGGAGCGCGCAGAGCTGCGCCGGGAGCTCGGCGTGGACGGCGATCGACGGGTCGTCTTGGCGGTGGGTTCCCTGATCCGTCGCAAGGGCTTTGACGTGCTGCTGGAGGCGCTGGGACAGCTCGGGCACCGACGCGAGGCTGCGCTCTGGATCGCCGGTGAGGGCGCCGAGCGCGCGAACCTCGAGCGCAGGATCGACGAGCTGGACCTGGGCTCGCGCGCGCGCCTCCTCGGCGCGCGCGACGACGTTCCCGACCTCCTGGCGGCCTGCGACCTCTTCGCCATGCCCTCGCGGGCGGAAGGAGTGGGGGTCGCCGCCCTCGAAGCGATGGCCGCCGGAGTGGCGGTGGTGGCGAGCGCAGTGGGGGGGCTTGGCGAGGTGGTCGTCGAGGGGCGCACGGGGCTCCTGGTCCCGCCGGAGGATCCCCAGGCCCTGGCAGAGGCCATCGGCGCGCTCCTCGGCGACGACGAGCGGCGTGCGCGTCTCGCGCGGGAGGGCCCCCAGCGCCTCGCCGAGGGGTTCCTGCCGGAGCAGATGGTGGGCGCCTACGAGGAGCTCTACCGCGAGGTCTTGCGAGAAGGGACGGCGGCATGACCGATCTCGCCGCCTGCGTCATCGCCATGGACGAGGAGGACCGCCTCGTGGCCTGCCTCGAGTCGCTGGCCTTCTGCGACGAGATCGTGGTGGTCGACTCCCACTCCACCGACCGCACCCGCGAGGTGGCCGCCGAGCACGGCGCGCGGGTGATCGAGCGCGATTGGCCCGGCTTCGGCGCCCAGAAGGCCTTCGCCGTGGCGAGCGCCGGTTGCGACTGGGTGCTGTGCCTCGACGCCGACGAGCGGGTGAGCGACGAGCTGCGCCGCGAGATCGAGGCGCTGCGCGCCGCGGGTTTTCCCGGCCACGCCGCCTGGCGCATGCCGCGCTGCTCGCGCTACCTGGGGCGCTGGATCCGCCACGGCACCTGGTACCCGGACCTGCAACTGCGCCTCTTCGACCGCCGTCGCGGGGCCTGGGCGGAGCGGGCGGTGCACGAGGAGGTCGAGGTCCAGGGGAGCGTGGGCCGCCTCTCCGGCGATCTCCTGCACGAGCCCTACCGCAACCTCTCCGAGCACCTGGCGACGATCGATCGCTACACGACCCTGGCCGCCAAGGCGGCCCACGAGCGCGGGCGGCGCGCGCGCATCGCGAACCTCCTGGTGAACCCCGCCTGGCGCTTCTGGCGCTTCTACCTGCTGCGCGCCGGCTTCCTCGAGGGGTGGCGCGGGCTGGTGCTCGCCTTCCTCGCGGCCCACTACGTGCGACTGAAGTACGCCAAGCTGATGGCGCTGAACCGGGAGCGGCGGTGAGGGTGCGCCTCCTGATCGCCCTGGCGGCCGCCCTGGCGGTCGCCCACGCGGCGAGCTTCCTCGGCGCCGGCCCCTTCGACGACGACTTCATCTGCTACCGCTACGCGTACAACCTGGTCGAGGGTCACGGGCTGGTCTTCAACCCCGGGGAGCGGGTCGAGGGGTTCAGCAACCCGCTCTGGGTCCTGCTCCTGGCGGGGGGGGTGGGGCTCGGCTTGGAACCGGTGCAGATCAGCCTCTGGCTCTCGGTCCTCGCCACCGGAGTGGCGGCCTGGGCGGTGGGGGAGGCGTGGCGCGGGCGCCACCCGCAGAGCGCATGGCCCGCCCCCGCCCTGCTCCTCGCCGCGTGCCCGGCGCTGGCCTGGCACGGGGTGGTCGGCCTCGGAACGACGGTGATGGCGGCGCTCCTGGCGCTCTTCGCCTGGCGTTGGGATCGCGCCCGGCTGCGGGGGAAGGTGCCCTGGGGAGCGGGGGTCTGGCTCGCCCTGGCCTGCCTGCTGCGGCAGGAGGCGCTGCTCCTGGTGCTGCCCTTCGCCGCCGTCGAGTGGCGCGGCCGCGGTCGAGCGGCGCTCGTCCCGCCGCTGGTGGCCCTCGCCGGGTGGACCCTCTTCCGCTGGGGGTACTACGGGCGGCTCCTGCCGATGCCCTGGTACGCGAAGAAGCTGCCGCTGCTCGCGGATTGGGGGTACGGCGCGCGCTACCTCCTGCTCGCCACGGCGGAGTGCGGGATCGCGCTCCTGGCCCTCCTGGGACTCGCCGCCCATCGGGGGACGCATGGGGCGCTGCGGTCGTCGACCCGCGCCCTGGCGTGGGGGGTGCTCTTGCACACCGCCTACGTGGTCCACGTGGGAGGGGACTTCGTCGCGCTGGCGCGCTTCTGCGTCCCGGTCCTGCCCCTGGCCCTGCTCTCCGGTTGCGCGGGGGCGCGGGCGCTCCTGCCGGCGACCCCCGCCGCGCTGGCGGGGATCGTCTTGCTCCTGGGGATGCAGTGGACCCAGTTCGACTGGCGCGCGCCGCAGGACAACGACCCTCCCGGGGCCGTGCTCGAGGCGCGCCCCTACCGCTTCCTCGATCACCAGGCCTTCGAGGAGCGCTGGATCGACCTGGGCCAGCACTTCCGCGAGGTGGCTCTTCCCGGGACCCGCGTGGCCCTCTCGCCGATCGGGGCCTTCGGGTACCACTCGCGGCTCCCGGTGGTGGACCTGCTCGGCTTGACGAGCGAGTCGACCCTGGGGGTCCAGCCGGACCTGGAGCGGGTGAAGGTCAAGGGACACCATCGCCTGAACGTCGACTGGGTGCTCGCCAGCGAGCCGGACGTCTTCATCCTGGGCAACGGAGTCGGAGGGAGAGAGCTCTCGATCAACCCCTGGGAGGGAGTCCTCTGGGAGCGTCTGCGCCGTCACCCCGGCTACCAGCCGATGGTGATGGCGATCCCCGAGGGAGAGGTGCTCCTGGTGTGGGTGCGCGTCGGCGCGGCCATTCCGCGCGGAGCGGTGCGCGTGCGCTGAAAGCGTGTACGTCGCACTGAAACCCCACTGAACTTATAGGATCTATTGACTCACAATCGGAACGGCTAACGTTCTCTATTGGAGCGATAAAGACCGGTTGTGAGAGACCGGGGAATGGGGTCGATGGAATACGAACCATTGCCGACCGAAGCGGTCGAGTACGGGGGCTAGCATCCCGCACGGGTTCTCCGTGGTCGCCGAAAAAGTCGGGTCGTGATCCCAGACCTGTGGTTCGGAGGGACGAGGAATAACTGGATGCAGACCCTTTCATTGGTTGTGGCGTACTTGGCCGGAGTGGTTTTCCTCCTGGCGGTCATCTTCCGGATCAGGCACTGGGTGCGCATGCCGATGCACGTGCGCTGGGAGCTCTACCCCGTTCCCCACGAAGGCAAGCGAGCCGCCCACGGCGGCTCCTACCTCGAGGACGGGGAGTGGTGGAAGAAGCCGCGGAAGACCTCGAAGCTGAACGAGCTGAAGGTGATGCTCCCCGAGATCTTCTTCCTGGTGGCCCTGCGGGAGCACAACCGGCGTCTCTGGTACAGCTCCTTCCCGTTCCACCTGGGTCTCTACTGCGTGGCCGCCTGCAGCGTGCTGATGATCGGCGTGGGGGTGATCCCCGCCCTGCGCCTGGACTTCCTGGTGAACGGCTGCATCCCGGTGCTCGGCTACGCGGGATTGGTCCTGGGGGTCATCGGGGCTCTGGGGTTGATCCACCGCCGGACGACCGATCCTGGGCTGCGCAACTTCACCAACCCCGCGGACTTCCTCAACCTGTGGCTCTTCGTGGGCGTCCTGGGGTTCGCCCTGATCACGGCCCTCGCCAGCAGCACCGGATTCTCCGCGATCACCGCGGGGGTCTACGCGTTGGTGACCTTCAACTCGTCCGTCGCCGTGGCCCCCGGAGCCGCGGGATGGATGGTTCCGCTCTCGGTCATCACGATGAGCGCTCTGTTGGCCTATATCCCCATGACCCACATGTCCCACTTCGTCGGCAAGTTCTTCGCCTTCCACCGCATCCGGTGGGACGACCGACCGAACGTGCGCGGCGGACCCCTCGAGGGGGACATCCAGAAGGTCTTGGGCGGACGCGTCGGGTGGAACGCCCCCCACATCCGGGGTGGAGAACAACAGAGCTGGGGCGAGTCCGCCCAGCAGGCGGCCCAGCAGGAGGCACAGCAGTGAAGGCTCCCAAGAAGATCGAGGACATCTCCCGCGGCAACGGACCGCTGGCGCAGATCGACCTGGCGGATCAGATCCCGCTTCCCGCTCCCTTCGACACACCCGCGGACGAGATCGAGATCCCGCCCCTCTCCGAGGATGCCCGGGAGAAGTGCGAGTGTCTGGACGACACGGTCGTGCTCAACATCCCCAAGCCGGAGACTCCCCAAGAGGAGGAGCGGCTGGTCAATTCCTTTCTGGAGGGGATGCGCAAGACCTTCTCCGAGGAGCACAACTGGACCTTCCTGCAGCCCTTGATGATGTCGATCGAGCACTGCGCCGGATGCCAGACGTGCTCCGACTCGTGCCACATCTACGAGGAGACGGGCGGGAACGAGCTCTATCGCCCCACCTACCGCTCCGAGGTGTTGCGGCGCATCTACTACAAGTACATCGCGGGCAAGTCCACCTGGGTGCACGGCGACGTGGACCTCAACTGGACCACCGTCTCGCGTCTGCTCGAGCTCTCCTACCGCTGCAACCTCTGCCGGCGCTGCGCCCAGACCTGCCCCCTGGGGGTCGACAACGGCCTGCTCGCGCGCGAGATCCGCAAGATCGGCAGTCAGGAGATGGGGATCCATCCGCGGGAGCTGCACGAGGACGGCTCCGTCCTGCAGCAGACCGTCGGCTCGTCGACGGGGATGAACGACCTGGTGTTCAAGGACAACATGGAGTTCATCGACGAGGACACCAGCGAGATGGTGGGCTACGACGTCGAGACGCCGATCGACGTGGAGGGCGCCGACATCCTCCTGATCCACAACGCCGGCGAGATCATGTCCTGGCCGGAGAACATCGGGGCCTTCACGACCCTCTTCAACGCGGCCGGCCTGAGCTGGACCCTCTCCAGCGACGTGGCCGCCTACGACGGCATCAACTACGGGGTCTTCTACGACGACGTGCAGTTGGCCCGCACGGTCCTGATGCACGCCCAGTCAGCCGCCAAGCTGGGCGTGCGCAAGATCGTGCTGGGTGAATGCGGTCACGCCCACAAGGCGCTGACGGTCATCGCCGACCGGGTCCTGACCGGCGAGCTGAACATCCCGCGCGAGAGCTGCATGACCGTCCTGCGCGACATCGTGCGCTCGGGCAAGATCAAGTTCGACAAGAGCCGCAACGACTTCCCGGTCACCCTGCACGACCCCTGCAACCTGGTGCGGCTGATGGGAGTCGTCACGCCCCAGCGCGAGATCGTGGACGCCATCGTCCCCGAGGGCCGCTTCCGGGAGATGGCTCCCCACGGCGTGGAGAACTACTGCTGCGGCGGCGGTTCCGGCTTCGCCATCATGTCGGGCAACAACTTCGCCCCGTGGCGCCAGCGGGTCCTCGGCCGGCGCAAGTTCCGGCAGGTGCTCGAGGCGTTCTCCGACGTGCCGATGGACCACGACCACCCCAAGTACCTCTGCGCGCCGTGCAGCAACTGCAAGGGGCAGATGCGCGACATCATCAAGAGCTACGAGGCTTGGGAGCGGGCGGGGATCTACTACGGCGGGCTGGTCGAGCTGATGGTCAACGCCATGGTCGACGTCAAGCCCGGCTTCGTCGACTGGGAGTGGCACTGATCGGTCGGGCGGAAGCCCTACCTCGAGACGACGATCACCCGCCCCGAGTAGCCCACCGCGACGAGGCAGGTTCCGAGTCCCGGCAGGGTGCCGGCGGCGAGATGGTGGAACTTGTCGTCGTCTCGGGCGACGGGGAGATCGGTCGAGGCGATCCTGCGCAGGCCGTGCTCGTCCCGGTCCATCTCCGTCAGGCTCACGATGTAGACGCGACCGTCGTAGCCCGCCGTCGCCCACTCGTCTCCGGGGCGCGTCGGGTCGAGGTCGGCGATCACCGCTCCCCGCAGGCGGCCTTCGCGTCGCGCGGCGTTGGTCGTCGAGCTCACTCCGCCTCCGTGAAGAACCTGACGGTAGCGCAGCACGCCGTCGTTCGAGCAGACGAGAGCGCCGTCGGCGTCCACGGCGACGCGCGCCAGCGGCGAGTCCTTCCAGCGGGCCAGCTCGTCGATCGCCCACACGCCATCCCGCTTGCGCAAGGCGAGCAGCGCCCCGTCGTCGCAGGCGAGCACGGCGCCGCCCAGGCCGCACGCCGCGCCCTTCACGTTGCCGGCGGCGCGCTCGGATCCCTCGGCCGCGAGCGGGCGGTGCACCCAGCTCCCGAGCTCCTGTTGGGAGAGGTCGAAACCGCCGCCGACGTGGACGACTCCCGAGAAGCCC
>CAZDQL010000169.1:0-5355 GCA_964507325.1 uncultured Planctomycetaceae bacterium
GTAGTGCTCGGGGAGCTCCGCCACGCAGTCGGCGACCGCGTCGCGCCGCTCGTCGGCCCTGGCGTCCTTGCTCTCCCAGCAGCTCGGAGAGAGCTTGGTGGCAACTCCGGGGGCTGATCGAGATCCGCTGACCCCACCCTACGCATCATTGACCAGACCCAGCCTTGGATCTCTGAGCAGGTCCAGCGCCTCCCGGATCGATCGGCAGATGGTCCCCAAGCTCAGTCCGTGCATCTCGGAGATCTCGCGGTAGGTAAGTCCACGGAGGAAGTGCTCTGCAACGACTAGCCGGAGAGCTCCCGGTAGGTGTCCAAGGAGCTCGTTGAGGTCAACGTCCCTCGCGGCTTCCAGGTCCCTCGCGGCTTCCACGTCCCTCGCGGCGTCCAGCCCACCTAAGGCCTCCAGGCGGGCATCTCTCTTGGAGGCGAGGTTGAACCGGACTTCGTCGCGAAGCACATTGAGCGCAACATGGCTCAGCCAGGTCGTCATGCGTGCTGCTTCGCTAGTGTCGCAATCCTCTGGCATCCTCGAGGTCTGCCAGGCATGAGACGCACGGCAAAGCACCATCTGCAAGATGTCCTCTGCGTCGATCCGGTGACGAAGGGCGCGAGGGATCCTACCCCCGATTGCCGCCAGCAGTCCGCCTTGAAGCGTGTAGCATCCTGAAGGCCAAGGAACCCAGTCATTCTCCCCGCTGTGCAAGGCGCTGCCCCGTCCAACCGTGGCTGGCCAATGTCTGTCCATGCTTCACTGAGCCACTGCCAGGACCCAGTGGCCTCCTCTAGCTCGATCCTACCGCAAGGCTACGGAATATCAAGGGTTCGACATGCAGAAGCCCCGCGCCCCTCGGCCATGCCGGGCAATCCCTTACTAGAAGGCCTCCGAAGGCACCGCAGGCTGACGCGGCCATGCATCCCGAGCCCATCCCACCTAGTCGCCGATGGCTCCAGGGTGAGTTCTGGAACGTAGTAGCGCCAGGTGCCGTCTACCCCTTTGAGGTCATTCTGATCGACGCGCCTGCACACCCCCTACGAGAACCCATCAGTATCAGGATCCAAGATAAGCGCTCAAAACCTGCCTCCGCATGCCTGAGCCCACTGGTCGCGGTGGCATTGACCGCACCCGCTGTAGCCCAAGATGCTACCGTTTACAAGGTTGCTGACTGGGAACGCTCTGAAGTCTCACTCAGCCAGCCTCCGCAGAATGAGTACAAGAACTGGAGCGGCTCCTGTGGCCCATCCAGTTGGACTACGCACATCCACGTCGTCGCAGACTACAGCAGTTGCTCTGGGGAAGGCGATACTTCCGTCGGCTGCGAGGATGATCCAGCCGGTCCATTCCAGAAGACGGTCTCCGGGGGGAAGCTCGAGACATGGGATTACGTGGGCAACACAGCCGAGCGCGTCGGCCACTTGGAAGGGCTGTTCGACGGTGAGGCCAACGTTGAGGGGCACATCTACGATGACGGAAGATTCCGAGGCTTCTTCGCCGGGATCATCGAGTATGTGTCCAACACCTCCCCTACAAATGCACCACTGGTATCTACGCGGGTCGCTCTATCGTCAGATAGAAGTGATACCAGTCTCTGGGCAATAACATCCCCGATTGGGGGGGTGACCTTCCCATGCGAAGTCACCAATGCGCCGACAGGGCCTGCCGAGGTGGACGAGCACGTTCAGACACTATGGGGGGAGACAGCATGCACGAACACGTTTACATACCAGTTCGGATCAAGCGTCACAGTCCATGCCGATCCGATGGACGGCAACCTTCACGGAATCTGGTCGGAAGGCGCGGTTGATGGAGAAATGGAAATCGTAGGCACTGTGTACCTATGCGATTTGCCAATCGGGGATCCTCAGTGCGGCGAGTAGCCATAGCCATAGGGGCGGCACTTCTCCTCATCGCGGTCGCCTACATGGCAGTGGACATCTGCGACGAAGGGGCCAGCACTGAATCCGGCACACCCAACGCGGTCACTCCGAAACCTCCTGGAATCGCTGAGTTGGGTGAGCCCCCCTCGCCTTCTATCACCTCGCGTCGTCCAGCAGATGGTGACTCAAGTCTGGTCGTGTCGCCACGAACCACCTACGAGGTGCTCGATCTGCTGACCCGGCGTCCGATTGTCGGGCTGAAGTGTCTCCTCATCGAGGAGTCGGGCGAACTCAGACCGCTTCCCACCACATCCGGAGGAGAACTCGAGATCCCAGGGACTGGCCCGCACGTACTCCATCTATCAGCTCCAGGGTACTTCAGTCGATTCGGGTGCACCCCAATTGGGCAGGGGATCGAGATCGCCATGATTCCCTGCGCATCACTGAGGCTCTTCTTGACAACTGAGAGCGGGCGGCCATTGCCAGGCATTCCCGTTTACCTCGTCGCCGGCGAGTCCGGACGGAGACTGAAGCTGGATCACTGCCGGCCATCCGTGTCTCGTCTTCTTGATCGAGGAGCTTCCCCAGCGGACCTGCTCACCTCAGGGCCTGCACTCCTAGAAGGACACGACCAGGCAGAGCTTGGACGGATCCGGGAGGTGACGATTGGCCTTCGGGACCCACAATTGGACCTCAGCAGTGACCCAGCTTTGCTCTGCGATTCGCGACAATTGCGCCAAGGGATCCTGACGGATGAGGAGGGCTGCGCTGCGCTGCCACCGATCCCTGCCGGTATCTCTCTTCGCTGGCGGACTCTCGAGGCAGGTGGGGTGCTGTACGACCCCCCGACCGAGTCACCCTACAGCGAACTCCCCGACGGCACCATCGCTGTCAAGGAAAGCGGTACTCTGAGCGCCTCCTCGGGAGCATTCCAACTGGAGCCCGGATCGGAGAGAGCATACACTGGAATTGTCCTGGTCGAGACCGGCGTAAGAGGTCGCGTGGTGACCGTCGCAGGAAGCGGGGTCCCTGGATGTGACGTCAGAGTGCAGCTTCGTGAACGATTCGGCCGCCTCAGATCCTTCACGGCGGAGGCGGCCACGCGAACTGATGCGCTTGGTCAATTCGAAATCCGGGGCCTTCTCGAAGGCGAAAAGCGACTGCAACTCAGCGCTCCTACGGGCAACGACGTGGCGGTTGCAGGTTATACCATTTCGGTAACATCTGGGGAGACAACCGACCTTGGCGACATTCCCATCGGCGCCGGCCGGGACTTTCTACTGACTATCAACTTGGTCGATTCAACAACAGGTGAAGTATGCTCTCCCGAGGAGGTCTTTGGAAGGGAATCGATCGGTGCCAACCTCTCTGTTGTGCAAAGGAACGATGAGCGCGTCCAGCAACTCCATTGTGTCTTCAGATTCCCCGTTGGACGGCCCGCGACGGTTTACGGTCTCCTGGACTTTCCGTGTGAGCTGAGTATCGTGCCGGATTTCGACGCTGCGCCACTAGCCGGCTTTCGGATCTCGGGGAGAATCCTCAATTCCACTGTGGATCCTAGAGAAGATAGGGAGCTTGAGGTTGGGCTCCCGGTGGAACGCACGATCGGGCCGTGGCGGCTGATGTTGACGTCTGGTGACGCTGAGGGCACCTGCGACTGTTGGGTCATCGATGCTGGCACCGGCAGTGCGAGTCGCGTGAGCGACGCCGTAGCCACTGCGAGCGGGAATGGGTACGAGACGAGCCTCTCCATGCCTGCTGGGAGCTACCGTGTGTACGCACGCCACAGGACATTGAACCTCCAGGCGATGGGTGGCTTCGACATCCACGCGAACGCCGCGGATATGCTCACGACTCTCCCCCTTGCGGAGGGGGTCGTCGCAACCGGTTTCCTACCTGAATCAACAGGTTCCCCTCGAGTGTGGCAACTGCGAGGTTCGGGCCTCGCTGACAAGCCCATTCTCCTCCAGGTGCCAGTGGGCGAGGGCGGAAGCTACCGCGTGACCGGGCTGCCTCCTGGGAAATGGCTGGGACTGGTCCAGTACGGACCACAGGCCGAGACCCAGGAGGTGCGACTGCCGACGGAGGCGGGTGTCTTGGAGTGGAATCCCCATTAGGGCCAGGAGGACTCCGCGTAGGCTCGACTCTGCGCGGACAGCAGTGCGCTCTCAATCCGTATCCGGCGCCATCCCCCGCTCCCGCAAGAGCTTCCCCAGCGCGATCCGCGCCCGGTGGTGGGTCATGCGGGCGGCGTTGGAGGTGGAGTGCCCCGTCTCCTCCGCCACCGTTTCCCAGTCCGCGCCGACGTAGTCGCGGGCGGCGATCACCGCCCGGTAGTGCTCGGGGAGCTCCGCCACGCAGTCGGCGACCGCGTCGCGCCGCTCGTCGCGGGCGATCCTCGACAGCGGAGAGGTCTCCCCGGAGCTCGGCTCGAAGCCGAACTCCGTCGAGCCGGACGCGGGGCGGCGCTCCAGCGGCTGGGCGCGCCCGGAGTCGCGCTTGAGGGCGCCGTGGTACTCGGCGCGGCGCAGGATGCGGCGCTCGGCGATGCGCGACAGCCAGCCGACGAAGTGGGCGTCCTCCCTGAGCTCGAAGCGGTCGAAGCCGCGGAAGGCGTCGAGCAGGGTCTCCTGCAGGATGTCGACCGACTCCACCGCCTCCCTGAGGGGCCTCCCGAGACGGATGCGCACCACCTCCAGGATGCGGGGCGCGTAGCGGGTGAGAAGGTCGTTCAGCGCCTCCCCGTCCCCTTCCCGCGCCTGGGCCAGGAGGTCCAGGGTCTGACCGAATCCGCGCGCGTCGCCTGCCATCATCGCTCCACCTCGAAGAGTTGTTCGTAGCGGAGGATTCCCCCGGGGAGCTCCTCCCCCTCCGCGCCCGCGTCGCCCCAGCGGTGCTGGGCGAATTCGCCGCTCGTGATCTCACCGCCGCGGGGGACCGCGGCGGTGGCCAGGCGGTAGGTCTCCGCCACCGCGTCGTAGCGATCGTCGCGCGTGCCCTCGTCCAGGCTGTCGAGCCAATCCTCGAGCCACTGCTGGCGCTTGGGGCAGACGAAGACGATCAACCCCTCCTGCCGATTCTCTCCCTCCGCCTTGGCGGCGAAGACGTCGTTGCGATCGCCGGGATCGATCTGCAGCGACCATCCATGCGCGACGCGGTCGAGGGCCCGGGGTTTCACCGGCGCGACCCGCTTGACGCCCTGCGCGTCCACGTAGGCGCTCAGGGAGTAGAGGTAGGCGCGGGCGTCCCCCTTCAGCCGCACCCCGATCAGCTCGCCGTCCCGGGGCGCGCGCTCGGGGCCCAGCACCTCGGCGGCGGGGCTCTGGTTCGATTTGACGATGTAGGAGACGAGCGCCTGGCCGTAGGTGGGCTCCAGGAGGCCCGACACGAACCACGCCGCCAGGCCGACCAGGATGAGCGCCAGCGCCGGGCGGGCGGCGCGCCGGACCCAGAGCGGCACCCGGTGGTGCCACTCGAGGGG
>CAZDQL010000169.1:5455-6628 GCA_964507325.1 uncultured Planctomycetaceae bacterium
CCGGTGCTCATCGAGGTGACCTGCTCCGGGGCCAGGTACTCCGGGGTGCCCTGGAAGCTGCGGCCCTCGTCCCCCGCATCGACGCTGCGCGCCAAGCCGAAGTCGAGCAGCACCGGCTCGCCGTCGCGCCCGAGCATCACGTTCTGGGGCTTGATGTCGCGGTGCAGCACTCCCTCGGAGTGCGCTCCCTCCAGGGTGCGCGCCAACTGGGCGATCACGGCGGCGACGAAGCGGTACCACCCTTGCTCCGCCAGGGCGCCCCGGGGTTCCTCCTCCTCGGTACCCGCCAGACGACGCAAGGTCGTCAGGCGCTGCTCCACCCCGTCCTCCGCTCGACCGAGGATGTCGATCGCCTCCTCGAGGGAGATCCCCTCGACGAGCGAGAGCACGATGCAGACCCGTCCCTGCTCGCGCAGGATGTCGTGGATGGCGACGATGTTGGGGCTCGCCAGCCCCGCCAGGATGCGCGACTCGGCGATCAGGCTCTCCGCCAACGCCGTCACGTCCCGATCCGGCTCGACGCGCACCGCCTTGAGCGCCACTCTCCGGCCGAGCTCGAGGTCGCGCGCCTCGTAGACGACTCCGATCCCGCCGCGACCCCGCTCGGCGAGGACCTCGTAGCGACCGGCGACGCGCGTGCCCACCTCCAGGTGCCAGGGCAGGCGCCGCTCCGCCTCGTGGGCGGCCTCGATCGCGCTCGCCAGGCGCAGCCGCTCCCCTTCGCTCTCGGTGAGCGCCAGGTACTCGTCGAGTGGGACGGACGAGTCGTCCTCCAGGTGCCAGGTGTACTCCGCCGCCAGGGCCTCGACGCGGAATTCGGAGCGATCCTCCGCGGTCGGCAGGGAGGCGGCCGCTTCCTGCAGGTCGGGCGCGTCCCCCTCGGCGACTCGAGCGAGGTAGTCCGCCAAGGCCTGCTCGACGGCTGCGGAGCGCTCCTCCGGTCGTGTCTCAGGCAGCTCGGACATCGGATCGATGGACCTCCCCGGTGGTGACTGCCGCGCGGACGCGGACGGAGTGCGAATTGTACGTCCCTCCCCCGTCGCTTCGCCGACGCGAGGTGGAAGGGGATGGGGTCGGCCCTGGGCGGCCGACCCCCGGGGCGCTCGGTGGCCTCCCTCCACCGTGCGGCCCATCAGTCGCGTGGTCAATGCCACGCCAAGCCGCGGGGGTTGC
>CAZDQL010000170.1:0-6498 GCA_964507325.1 uncultured Planctomycetaceae bacterium
GATGCCGGGCCCGCCCAAGCGGGCCCGGCATCGCCCCCGTATGTGGTGGCAAATGGGCGGGCTCGGTACTGCCCCGCAACGCGCCGAACGAAGCCGACATTTGACGGTCGTTCCGAGATCGACCGCTCCTGATCCCAGGACGGAAGCGCCGAACGCGCCGTAGCCGCCACTCGTCTCCGCGCCTATCCCTCTCGAGCGCCTGCTCCCGATCCGGGGCCGCTTGGTCCGTCCCTCCCTGGGACGAACTTCCCTCCCCCTCCACCCCCTGCTAATCTCCTCGCCTCCATGGCCAAGCGCATCCAACGCTCCTCCGGAGCCAGTCGGCCGTCCCCCGCGAGGCCCAGTGGCGGCTCCGGCACGGGGGTCCGGCGCTTCCGGGGCCGCATCAAGGCGGGGCTGATCACCGACTTCACGATCCAGCTCGCCACCCTCTCCGAGGCGGGGATCCCGATCGTCAAGGCGCTGACGGTACTCGGGGGGCAGATGCGCCCGGGGCCCTTCAAGGGCGTGGTCCAAGAGCTGACGGAGGACGTCGCCGGGGGCACGCCCCTCTCCGAGGCGATGACCAAGCACCCCCAGTGCTTCGACGAGCTCTACTCGAGCATGGTGCGCGCCGGCGAGGCGGGGGGTGTGCTCGACCGCATCCTGAACCGCCTGGCCTCCTTCCGCGAGAAGGCGGCGGAGATCCGCGGCACCATCGTCAGCGCGATGATCTACCCCGTCATCCTGATGGTGGTGGCGGCGGTGGTCGTGGCGGCGGTGACCTTCCTGGTGATTCCCAAGTTCGACGAGATCTTCCGCTCCTTCCAGATCGAGCTGCCCCAGGCCACGGTCATCCTGCTCGACGGCAGCGGCTTCGCGCTGCGCTACTGGTACCTGGTCTTCGGCCTGCCCGTGGCGGTGATCGCCACGCACTTCTTCTTCCTGCGCCGCAGCCTGCCCTACCGCTACCGGGTGCACCAGTTGCTCCTGCGCCTGCCGGCGGCGGGCAGGGTGCTCAGCCGCTCGATCATCGCCTCCTTCGCGCGCACCTTCGGGACCCTGGTGCAGGCCGGCGTCCCGCACCTGGACGCCCTCGCGATCGTGCGCGACGCCTCCGGCAACGAGGTCCTGAAGCGCGGGATCGAGTCGATCCGACGCACAGTGCGCGAGGGGGAGGGGATCGCCCGGCCGATGGGGGAGACGGGGATCTTCGACGACCTGGTCACCAACATGGTCGACGTGGGCGAGGAGACCGGTGAGCTCGACACCATGCTGCTCAAGGTCGCCAACGCCTACGAAAAGGCGGTGGACCGCAGCATCGACGCCATGTTCAAGCTCCTCGAGCCGCTCTTGCTCGTCATCATGGCGGTCTTCGTGGGCTTCATCGTGGTGGCCCTCTTCCTGCCCCTGATGGAGATCATGAACTCGATCGGGAGCGCCTGATGCACGCCGTGCCACGAACAGCGACTCGGCGCCGCCGAGGGACCCGACCCGGGGCGGCGCCGTGAGGATCCGACTCAGGCTGCGCGTCGTCGTCCTCGTGACCGTCTTCAACCTGGCGGTCTTCGGTGGCGGGCTGGCTTGGTTCACCACCCGCCTGTCGTCGGAGCGCGCGCAGAACGCGGGCATCGACGAGGACCTGGTGCTGGAGCGCCTGAACAAGGTGCTGGGCGCCGAGGGCAAGGGGGTCGCCGGCGAGATCCTCGACTGGGAGCGCTGGTCGCACTACGAGGACGCCCTGGTGGTGCAGCTCGGGAAGAGCGCAGCCGCCGCGCGCTGGGGTCTGTTCGAGGACCTGGATCGGGTGGCGCGCGAGGACCGCCCCTCCTGGGTCCCCCGCGGGGCGGTCCTGCCGATGCGCGTGCCCCAGCGACGCGGCCGCACCTTCATCGACCTTCCTCCCCCGCCCCTGGATCGCCTCTGGGTCGTGAGTCTCGCACCGCCGCTGGCCTTCCGCGTGCCGCCGGTGCCCGTCGCGATACCCCGTCTGAGCGCGCCGCGGGAGGTCTGGGGCGCGTGCTTCGTGCCCCAACCCCCCGCCCGCTTCTGGCGCCTCTGGCGCTACGCGCTCGACCTGCCGAACCAGTTGGTCTTCCTGGGGCTCTCCCCCCAGCGCCAGCGGGGCTACGACGCCTGGCTCGAACGCCACGCCTACCTGCACCGCGCCCTGCGCGAGTCCGCCGAGGGGGGGCGGCCGGTGGAGATCGGTGGCGGCGCGCTGTGGCCGATGGAGAACGTCACGGGGGAGGTCTGGGGGGCGGCCTACCTCCCCTTCCGTCGCTGGGACCCGACCGGGCTCTTTCCCTGGCGCTGGTTCGAGGGGAACGTCTGGCCCTGGCGGCTCTTCACCGGAGCCACCCTCGTCGGACTGCCGGAGATGGGCTTCCCTCCCGCCCTGGACGTCTCCGGCCTGCTGCTCAATCCGATGGGAGCCGCCCACCGCCCGGCGACCTTCGAGGTGTCCGCGGTCGTGTCGGACCTCACCCGGGCGGCCCGTGCCGGCGCGCGGCTCGAGACGCCGAGGGGGCTCGCGGTGCCCCTGCACCTGGCGGGGGGGGATCTGTGGGGCGGGGTCTGGTTGAAGCCGCGGCCCCTGCCGGGGGCGGCGGCGCTGCTCGCCGAGCTCCTGCCCTGGTTCTTCCTCTCCACGGCGCTGCTCACCCTGGCGACCTTCTTCGGCATCCGCTCCCTGGTGCTCAATCCGGTGCGGCGGCTCGCTCGAGGTGCCCGGCGCCTGGCTGGCGGCGACCTGGGCACGCGCATCCCCGAGACTTCGCGCTCGGACGAGCTCTCCGAGCTGGTGCGCTCCTTCAACGCCATGGCCGCCGAGGTGGAGGGGTTCAACGCGCGGCTGGCACACGAGGTCGAGATCGCCACCGCCCAGGCGCGCGAGGCGGAGGCGGCGGCGATGACGCAGCGGCGGCTGGCGGCCACGGGGGAGCTCGCCGCGGGGATCGCCCACGAGATCAACAACCCCCTCGGCGGCCTCCTGAACGCGCTCTCGGTTCTGCGTCGCCAGGAGTTGGACCCGGCCAAGCACGCGCGCTACCTGGAGTTGCTCGAGGGGGGGCTGGAGCAGATCGGACGCATCGCCGGGGGGATGCTGCGCTTGGCGCCGCGGGACACGCGCGTCGAACCGGTGTCGCTCGCGGGTCCGATCGAGGACACCGTGGGGCTGCTGCGCCACCGCGTCGAGACCGTGGGGGCGCGGCTGGTGCTCGAGGGGGCCGGCGGCGAGCGACCGCTAGACACCCCCGACGCCTTCGCCCCCTGGCGCGAGCTGCCCCAGGTCTCCGGGCAGGCCAACGAGCTGGGCCAGGCGGTGTTGAACCTCCTGGGGAACGCCCTCGACGCCATCGAGGAGGGGGGGAGCGAGGTGCGCATCGGACTGGAGCGCCGCGGCGCCTCCCTCCTGCTCTGGATCGTCGACGACGGGCCGGGGATGGACCCCGAGCTCCTGCCGCGCGCGGCGGACCTCTTCTTCACCACCAAGGACACCGGCCGCGGGACCGGGCTGGGGCTCGCGGTGGTGCACAACATCGTGAACGGCCACGGCGGAGCGGTGCGGATGGCCAATCGCCCCGAGGGTGGGATGCGCGTCGAGGTGGAGCTGCCCCTGGCCGAGGGGAGCGGGCCGCGATGACCGAGATCGTCCCCTTCCTCTTCGCCGCGGGCCTCCTGTTGCTCTCCGGTTCCTTCAGCGGCTCGGAGACCGCCCTCTTCAGCCTCGACCAGGCGGGCCGCGAGCGCGCCGGCGCCCGGGTGCGGGAGCTGCTCGCCGCACCCCGGGAGCTCCTGGTGACGGTGCTGCTCGGCAACCTGGTGGTCAACCTGGCCTTCTTCACCACCGTGCCGCTGCTCTTCCCGGGCGCAGGGACGGGGGGCGCGGTGCTCTCCGGCTTCGGCGCCCTGCTCGCCGTGCTGCTGATGGGAGAGATCGTGCCCAAGATGGTGGCCCTGCGCTCCCCGATCCTGGTGGCGCGCGTGATGGCGGGCCCCCTGGCGATCGTCGTGCGCGTCGCGGCACCCGCGCGCCGGGTGATCACCGCCCTGCTCGAGGTCCTGCGCAGGCTGATCGGCGAGAGCGAGCGCGAGGAGCGGCGGCTGACCCCCGAGCACCTGGCCGCGGCCCTGGAGAAGAGCTCCGACGAGGGGGTCCTGGCGGCGGGAGAGGCGGACCTCCTGGCGGAGATCATCGGGCTCTCCAACCTCAGGGTGCGCGAGATCATGACCCCCCGGGTCGACGTGGTGACCCTCGATCTGCTCGACGGCCCCGAAGGCCGTGCCGAGGCTCTGGCGGAGACCCGGCGGCGCCAGCTGACCTGGATCCCGGTGGTCCGCGGCGAGGTGGACACCGTCGTCGGCCGGGTGGAGGTGCGCGACCTCTACTGCCGCTCCGACACACCCCTCGAGCAACTGGTGATGCCGGTCACCTTCGTCCCCGAGGTCGCGCTGGTGCTGACGATGCTGGCCACCCTGCGCGGGGAGCGCGTCGCCTCGGCGGTGGTGGTCGACGAGTGGGGGGGCACCGCCGGCGTGGTCACCCTGGAGGACCTCTTCGAGGAGCTGGTGGGGGATCTGCGCGTCGAGGGGGAGGAGCCGGTCAAGCCCGTGATCCCCCTGGGGGAGGGGCGCTTCCGCGTCTCGGGTGCCCTGTCGGTGCGCGACTGGAACGAGCTGCTCGACACCGAGGTGGTTCCCAACGCCTTCGAGACCGTGGGCGGGTACGTGACGGCGCTCCTGGGGCGCCTGCCCCGCCCCGGCGACCGGGTGGCGATCGGGGGGGGACTGGTGGGCAAGGTCCACGAGGTGCGCGGGCGGCGTGTGGAGACCCTCGACCTGTGGCTGGAGGAGGCGCGCTGATGGAGCTCATCGGGCTGCTCGTCGTCCTGCTCCTCTGCCTGGCGGCGTCCTTCGTGTACGCGGGCGCGGAGACGGGGTTCTACACGCTGGCGCGGGCGCAGGTGGAGCTGGACGCCGCCCGGGGAACGCGGCCCGCGCGCTGGGTGCGCTGGCTCCTCAAGGACGAGTCGGCGCTGCTCGTCACCCTGCTCGTGGGCAACAACCTGGCCCTCGAGCTGCTCAGCGGGGTCGGGGACTCCCTGCTCGACGGCTTCGCCCTGCCGGCGGCCCTGCGGGCGACGGCGGTGACCCTGCTCATGACCCCGATCGTCTTCCTCTTGGGAGAGGCTCTCCCCAAGGACCTCTTCCACCGCCGGCCGCTGGCCCTGACCTACCTGGTGGCGGGGATCGTGGTCGCTTCCCGCATCGCCTACTGGCCCCTGGAGCGCCTCCTGCGGGGATCGACGTGGCTCCTGGAGCGTCTCCTGGGGGTGGGGCCGGGGGGCGGCGCCGCTCGCCCCGGTCGCGAGCGGCTGCTCTCCCTCCTGGAGGAGGGGGCTCGCCAGGGGGCGCTCCCCGAGCGCGCCCGGCGCCTGGCGGAGAACGCCCTGGGACTCGGGAGCACGCCGATCTCCCACTGCATGACCCCCTGGTCGCAGGTCCTCTCCCTGAAGCGGACGGCGGAGGAGGCGCAGCTGCGCCGGGAGACGGAGGGCTCCCGCTGGACGAGGCTGCCCGTGGTGGACGAGGGGGGGGCGTTCGTCGGCTACGTGCACCAGCTCGAGGTCCTGGCGGCAGGGGGTGAGCAGCCCGTGCTGGCCCACCTGCGCCCCCTGCCGGTCCTGCCCGCGGACACGCCGGCGGATCGCGCCCTCTCGCGGCTGCGCGGGGCGGGGGTCCGGGCAGCGGTGGTGGGCAGCGCCGAGCGGCCCGAGGGACTCGTCACCCTGAAGGACCTGGTGGAGGAGATCACCGGAGACCTGTCCGGCATCTCGGGATGATGGTGTCCCCGTCGCCGAAATGCCCCCTTGGTCGCAACCCAGGGCGGCGGATAGGATATGAGCCCTCCGAATCGGCCTTGGGCCGCCTCGGAAAGGAATCCCCATGTCCCGATCGCTGCACCGGCCCGTCCACCACAGCCCCCTGCTCCTCGTCCTCGTGGGCCTGATCTGCGCCCTCGGAGGCTTCTGCCTCGAGCCCGGCTGGGCCCAGGACGACGACGACGACCAGCAGGAGACCCGGGTCATCCCGACCCTCGCCGCGGGCGGCACCGCGGATTCGAACGGGTCGATGATCGCGGTCACCGGAATCGACATCACCGGCCAGTCGATCCTCTACCTGATCGACACCGAGGGGAAGCAGCTCTGCGTCTACCAGGCCAGCGGCGGCAGCCCCGGCACCCAGGGTGTCAAGTTCGTGGGCGCGCGGCGGATCGAGCTGGACCTGAAGCTCGACGGATTCAACGACAAGACCGAGTCCAACGGCCAGCCGCTCGGCTTCAAGGACCTGCGGCGCGTGTTCGAGTCCTCGGGGACCACGGTCGAGGAGCGCTGACCAACAGCTTTCCGCGTACCCCGACAAGTACATCCCGGTTATCAACCACCTCGGCATCCCCCCCAACCCCCCAACCCAGATCCAAACTCCAAGGAGTCACCGTGTCCGACGATTTCTTCA
>CAZDQL010000171.1:0-6496 GCA_964507325.1 uncultured Planctomycetaceae bacterium
GCCTCACCCTTGTTTACGCGCCGCGCCAGAACTACGTCAGGACGGACCTACACCCTTACAATCGTTGGGGGTAAGGCGCTCGAGATCAATGCTGGCCTTTGTTCGTGGTCTCCAGTTGCAGGAGGCAAGTGTCCGCACGCCTCGGCCACTGGCCTGCATTCAGAAACTGGGACCCTACATGACTTCCTTTGCCTGTGTGATCACGGAGTATGTCCCTGTCTCTCCACCGTGGAGTTACCTTCTCTGCCAATCTGACACACGAGAGGCCGCGGAGAAGCTCTGGCCGGTCCTGGCCGAGACTCTGGCTAGGATGCACCGCTCTGGCTTTCGCCAACCCGACCTGAAGGAGCCTAATCTCCTTGTTGGTGCGAACGAGGCCGGTGAACCTCAAGTATGGGTGATCGATCTCGCAAGGGTCTCACGTTCAAGGTCCCCGGTCTCCCTGGACAAGCGACTTCGCGACCTGGGGAGACTTTGTGCCAGCTTCTCAGCCCCGCTGGCACTGGAACTTGGCGTGACCACAGAGGACTGGCGGGCATTTGCTGTTCACTACCTGATGCGTTTTCATGAGAGGCCTCAACGTGAACTGGACCTGGAGTCGTTTCTTGAGAAGACCTCCTCTTGGGCGAAGCGCAAGATCGGTGAACGGGCTCAGCTTGGCATCCCGGTCAACTGAGGTATCGCAATCGGAGCGGGCATACCGCCCCACTCCCTGCAGCCGAGGGTCAACTGCGATGGTGCGGCTTGGGGACTCCGGAGGGGGACAGGACACGCTCTTGTGGCGAGGACGGTGCCTAGCTGGGCGAGCTGCTCGGGGACATAGGAGGCCGCCATGAGCTCGTGATCGGCGGTGGCATGATCCGCGTGAGGGGCCTCGATTCGCTCCCGGAGCTGGCCGACGATCTGCTCCGGAACGCCTCCCC
The DNA here is from genome assembly GCA_964507325.1 of uncultured Planctomycetaceae bacterium. GTDB lineage: Bacteria > Planctomycetota > UBA1135 > UBA1135 > CAZDQL01. Next base: position 924 of record CAZDQL010000171.1, read on the forward strand.
CCTCGTCGACAACCGAGTGTTCACCGCGGCCCGGCCCCGGCGATGCGCCCTGGATTTGAGTGGACGGTCGCGGGAGAACTCGGGCATCCTGTGCGCCGCCATGGTGCTCACCAGCACTCCGGTCGTGGTGGAGGGGCTCAGGGGATTCCGCTACCAGGAGCTTCCCGAGGCGCTGCTTCTCGAGGCCGCGGAGTGGCTGCGGCGCGGATTCGTTCCGGACGCCGAGGAGATACGGCCTGGCCGCGTGTACCGCGCGGCGGACTACGTGGTGAAGATCTACGGCCCGGGGCACTCCCTCAAGGACCGCTTCCGCCCCTCGCCGGCGGTGCGCAGCGCGAGGTGGCACGGCAGGGCGCTGCCGGTTCGCACGCCCCGTCCCTTCCTGGCCCTCGAGCAGCGGAGCGGCCGGCGCCTCCTGGCCAGCCTCCTGCTGATGGAGAACGTCCCCGGAGTGCGGCTCTATGAGGTGTGGGAGCAGGAGCCGGAGGCCGTCCGGGCGCTGCCGCGATTCCTGGCCCACATGCACCACCATCGCGTCTACCACGGCGATTTCCACCTGGACAACCTGTTGTGGAACCGCCAGGAGTGGGTCCTGATCGATCTCGACGGGCTGCGCTCGCCCCGACGGGTGCTCCTCAAGCGACCGCTGATCGAGAGGCAGTGGGCCAAGATCCACTTCAGCCTGGGGGGCAGCCCGGCGGTGCGCGAGCTGTTTGGCGACTACATGCGGGATGCGAGGTGGAGGTGGTCGCAGGAAGGCACGTGGCGCCGGATCCTGCGTCGCAGCCAGCACATGGAGCGACGGCGCAGGGCTCGAGGCGCCGCCTGAGGCCGGCCGGGAGGACCGAGCATCCGACTGCACCTGATCTACCTGGACGAGAGCCTGCCTTCCTCTCGGGTGAGGATCCTGCAGATGGCCCCCCACCTTGAGGAGCTGGGCATCCGGTGCTGCACCTCCGCCTACCCCTCGAGCCGCTCCGAGCTCAGGGCGCTGCGCGGGCGCCTCTCGGACTGCGACTTGGTCGTGATCCAGAAGAAGCTGCCGTCCGGGTGGGGCGCGCTGTGGTGGGGGTCGTTGGAGCGCCCCCTGGTGTTCGATTTCGACGACGCGATCATGTTCCGGCAGAGGCCTCGACGTGGCAGCCACCGCTCGCGCACGCGCGAGCGGCGCTTCCGCCGGGCGATCGCGCTGGCCGACGGGCTGCTGTGCGGAAACCGCTGGCTGGCCTCCTGCTGCGGCGATGCCCGAAAGCCCCTGCTAATAGCCCCCTCCCCGGTGCCCACCGAGGTGCCCCGCGTCACCGATCGAGCGCCCAACCGGGTGCTGCGGGTGGGCTGGATCGGCAGCCGCGGCAACCTGGCCGACCTCGCGCGCCTGGGCCCGGTACTGCGGCGTGTCGCCGCGGAGCGGGACTTCCACCTGGTGGTGATATCCGACCAGAACCTGGAGCTGGACGGCGTCGGCGTGCAGAACGTCCGCTGGACCCTTCACGAGCAGGAGCGCCACCTGTCCGAGCTCGACGTGGGACTCATGCCCCTCGATGCCGAGTCCCCCTGGGCCCGGGGCAAGTGCGCCTACAAGCTCCTTCAGTACATGGCCGCGGAGGTGGCCGTGGTCGGCAGCGCGGTGGGCATGAATTCGGAGCTGATCGATCCCCCCCGGAACGGTCTACTGGCGCGTAGCGAGAGCGAGTGGGTCGGGTCCCTGCTGCGCCTGCTCGGGGACGCCGACCTGCGGGCGCGGCTCGGCCGAGCCGGGAGATCGACGGTCGAAGAGGGCTTCTCCTATCCGGTCTGCGCCCGGAACTGGGCTCGCTTCCTGAAGGAGGTGCGCGCCGCGTCGGACTGACCCTCTGCCGGCGGACGCGCGGCCCGCGGAATTGCCTTGAAAGGGCCATCGAGGCGGATACGCTCCCCGGACCGAGGGCTCGCACGACGGCGCGCGCCCTTGGCGGGGATCGGGTGACGGGTGAGGGGGGGGCGTCGAAAGCCCGCCTCGAAGCAGCGAGATCCCGCCATGATGACCAAGGAAGAGCTCGAATCCCGACTGGCCGTCCTCGAGGCCGAGCACGGCGCGTGGACCTACGACATCCCGCTCCCCCACGGCGTCTGGACCAACGGGAACCGGGGCCTGCCCCACACCCGGCTGAAGAGGATGGTCCAGATCGTTCGCGACCTTTCGACGAAGCCCATCGCCGACTGCCGCATCCTGGACCTGGGTTGCCTGGACGGGCTGTTCTCGATCGAATTCGCCCTCCAGGGCGCCCGCGTGACGGGAGTGGACATCCGTGGGGACAACGTCGAGAAGGCGTGCTTCGCCGGGGAGGCCCTGGAGCTCGAGGAACTGCGTTTCATCGAAGAGGACGTGAGGGATCTGTCCTCCGAGAGGCACGGTCGCTTTGACGTCATCCTGTGCAGCGGGCTCCTCTACCACCTCGATGCCCGGGACGCCGGCGCCCTGATCGGGACCATGTACGAGATGGTGGAGGACCTGGTGATCATCGACACCCACATCAGTCTGAGACCCCGGACCACGGTGAAGCACGGCGGCCGGGAGTACCACGGGCATCTCTTCACCGAGCACGCCCGGGGCGACAGCGAGCGGGTGAAGTCCAGACGCCTCTGGGCCTCGAGCGGCAACGACGCCAGCTTCTGGTTCACCCGGGAGTCCCTGGTCAACTGCCTGGCCCACGCCGGCTTCTCCTCGATCCACGAGTGCTTCACCCCCCCCCACCTGAACTTCGGCCGACCCGGCCTGGAGAGCGACTGTCGCTGCACCTTCGTGGCGGTCAAGGGGCGCGAGTGCGAGCTCCACACCTCGCCGGCGGCGAACGGTCTTCGCGAGGACTGGCCCGAGGGCGCCCTCTCCTACGGGCTCCAGCCGGGCGGTCGTCGTGGGAGTCGAGGCGTGGTCGGAAGGGTGATCTCCAGGCTGACGCACCGCCGGGGCTGACCACCGGAGAGGGGCTGGATGCCGGGCTTCTTCAGAGGCAGAGGGGCTCCCCGATACGGGGGCTGCGCCAAGCAGGTGGGCTTCATCGTCGGCACCGGGCGTTGCGGGACCACGGTGCTGTCACAGGTCCTGAACTCGCACTCCCGGATCTGCGTCCCCCACGAGCTGCAGTTCATCCTGGGCATCGGCAACGGCACCCGGCTCTACGAGAGGTACGTCCGAGGGGAGATGAGGCGCTTCTCCGCCAGGGACTTCATCCGGCTGGTCGGGAAGTGCTGCACCTACCGCTTCGACCGCTACTTCGACTATCGGAGGCACTTCAAGCAGCTCCGCTACCCTCAGGAGGACATCCGGAAGGTGTTGATGGATCTGTTCGATCACATCTGCCACGAGCAGGGCAAGGAGGTCATCTGCGAACAGACGCCCTGGTACGGCCAGAGGCTGGACGTGCTAGAGGGCATCTTCCCCGGTATGAGGGTGATCCACGTGATCCGCGACGGCCGGGACGTGGCCCTCTCCTTCGCCCGGACTCCCTGGTGGTCCAATGACGCGGGCGAGAACCTGCTCCAGTGGGAGCGGGAGATCCGGCGGATCCGGGCCTTCGGGAAGCAGCGCCCGGAGAGCTACCGGGAAGTGCGATACGAGGACCTGGTGGCGGATCCCGAGCTGGAGCTGCGCCCGATCCTGGACCTCTTCGGCATGGAGTTCGAAGCGGCGATGCTCGATCCCGCGCGGCTGATCGACTACTACGCCCTGAGCAAGGACATCCCCGAGGACTCCCAGTCGAAGGAGTTCGACCGCTGGTACCGGAGCAGGGACAGGATCTTCTTCCCCGAGAGCTGCTACGCGTGGAAGAGGACGCCCGACACAGATCTGCGGGCCAGGGCTGTGAGGATCGCGGAGACCCTGGAGGAGTTCGGCTACGAGACGTGAGCCCGCGGGGCGGCGGGACGCCCTACTCCCCCACGCCCTCTTCCCGGAGGAGCTCCCCCTCAAGGCGCAGGGCCTCGCGCGAGCGCTCCTTCAGCGCTCGGGCCGGCACCCCGCCGTAGATGGTCCAGGCGTCCAGGCTGCGGTCGACCAGGGAGAGCGCTCCCACCGCGACCCCATCCCCCAGCCGGACGCCCGGCAGGATGACCGACTGCGCTCCGACCACGACGTGCCGTCCGATGAGGACGGGACCGCTGCGGACGGCCCGGTAGCGCTCGGGCACGGTCGGCCCCGTCAGGCTCGCACCGGAGAAGTCGTCGGTCGCCGAGAAGACGGCTACTCCGGGCGACAGCCCGCTGAAGTCGCCAATCTCCACGCCCCAGGCCCCGGCCACGAAGACCTGGGCGCCGACGTGCACGTGGGAGCCGATGCGGAGCTCCTCGCGCGCCGTGATCACGACGAAGTCGTCGATGCGCACGTTATCGCCGATGCGCATGCACTCGGTTCCGTGCAGCGCGCAGTGCTCGCTGACAAGCACGTCGTCGCCCAGAGAGAGCAGATCGAGCTTGAGCAGCTCGGAGCGGGTGAGATACGCCATGGAAGCTCCAGGGCTGGAGCATAGGCGACGCCCCCGGCCGACTCAAGCAGGACGATTCACCCCCACCGGGGAGGGTCCCCGAGGGCGAGCGGCCACAGGGGTCCGGGGGCTTGATTTGGCCACCAGTGACCCGTTAGTCTCTCCCCGGCGCGGGCGCTGACGGTCTCGCTCCGCCAGTGGACGAGGGCGAGGAGCGGACGCGGAGCATGCAGACATCGAGGGAGCTCAGTGAGGCGAAGGGTGCCCTGGGTGAGCTCATCCAGGAATACCGTTTCGAGGAACCGATCTTCGTGACGCGGCCGACCATGCCCCGGCTTGAGGACTACGTCGGTCAGCTCCGGCGGATCTGGGAGTCGCGCTGGCTGACGAACGCCGGCCCGCTGCACGACGAGCTGGAGCAGGCTCTGCGTTCCTACCTCGGCGTCGACCACCTGAGCCTCATGTGCAACGGAACGATGGCCCTGATGGTGGCCCTCCAGGCCCTGCGCATCAACAGCGGCGAGGTCATCACCACGCCCTTCACCTATCCTCCCAGCGTCCACGTGCTCTACTGGAACCAGGTCCGCCCAGTCTTCTGCGACGTCGAGCCGCGCACGCTCACCCTGGATCCGGACCGCATCGAGGAACGCATCACACCCGAGACCCAAGCGATCCTGGGCGTGCACGTCTACTCGAACCCCTGCGATGTGAAGGCCATCGGGGAGATCGCCGATCGCCACGGCCTGCGCGTGATCTACGACGCCGCGCAGTCCTTCGGCGTCCAGCTCGAGGGCCGCTCCCTCCTCGAGTGGGGCGACCTCTCGACCGTCAGCTTCCACGCCACGAAGATCTACTCGACCATCGAGGGAGGGGCCATCGTCGCCAGCGATCGGGCGCAGAAGACGCGTATCGATCACCTGAGGAACTTCGGCATCGCCGACGAAGAAACCGTCATCGGGCCCGGCATCAACGGGAAACTCAACGAACTCCAGGCGGCTTACGGCCTGCTGCGCCTGTCGGAGATCGGCGAGGAGATCGATCGGCGCGCCGAGCTGGATCGGATCTACCGCCGCGAGCTGGACGACATCCCCGGCCTCGAGTGCATCCCCGTGC
>CAZDQL010000172.1:0-6039 GCA_964507325.1 uncultured Planctomycetaceae bacterium
GCCCCCCTCCCACCGGTTCCTGGGTGCCCCGCGAGCCCGCCCTCTCCCGGCGCCAGTCCCGCTCGCGGCGGCGCGCGAGATCGAGGCCGCCGGCGCAGACCAGGCAGCCCTCCCCCGGCAGGATCAGGCGCACGTCCGCCCCCGCGGTCCACCCTCGCTCCCCCGCGTCGAAGACCCCCGCCCCCAGATCGAGGTGGGGGCGCAGGTAGGCCGCCGCCGCCAGCGCCGCGGCGAGCCTGGCGCCGTTGTCGTCGGGGGCGCTGGCGATCAGATCGGCTGCGGTGCAGGCGGCGAAGGCGCCCGGATCCGCCAACGGGGCCGCCAACGGGGTGACCGGGACGTCGGGCGCGATGCGGCGCAGGTGGGCGGCCACTGCCTCGACCTTCGGTGCGCCGAGGAGGGCGGGGTCGGCGTCCATCGCCTCCAGGCTGTGGACCTCGAAGCGATCGTCGTCGATCAGCACCAGCGCCACCCCCGCCCGCGCCAGGTCGGCGGCGATCGCCGAGCCGAGGCGGCCCACCCCGACCACCGCGGCGGTCACCCGCTGCAGGCGGCCGAGGGCATTCCCCTCCCCGAGGGCGCCGCGGTAGCGGCTGAAGCGCTCACCGCCGGCCTCGACGGGGGCTTCCGGGCGCACCCCCGGACGCCAGTGGTCCATGCGCGCCCCCGCGACGCGCACGCGCGCCACCGGCAGGACCTCCTCGCCGACGAGCAGCGCCGCGCTGCCACCCCCGCCCTCCGCGAGCGCCAGATCGAGGGTCGCGCGCTCGTAGAAGCGGCGTTCGAACGCCTCCCAGTAGTGATGGGAGACGTGGCGCAGAGCGCGCGGAGGCCGGAAGAGGCGCGCGTCGGCGGGGGCGCCCGCGGGCTCGGCGGGGGCGGGGAGGAGGAGCTCGACCTCGTCGCCGGCATGACGCAGACCCGCACCCACGCGCAAGACGGCTCCCGGTTCTTCGAACAGGAGCACCCGCGCGCGTTCGTTGAGACGGCGTGTAAGGGTGACGAGGACGCGCACTACCGAGGGGAACGTCCCGCATCTTCGATCCTGTCGACAGCTGCCGAGACCTCGCGCGTTTCCTCCCCGGGGAAGAGGTCCCCTGAAAGGAGAAACGACATGAACCTCACGACTTGGCTCGCCCGGTCCGCCCCGGTGCGCGACCGGCGCGAGTCGACCCGGTCGAAGGCCGACGAGGATCCGCGCACTCAGGAAGACGAGCGCTCCGTCGAGCGCCTCGTCGCCAATCTGCGCGACAGGATCCTCGAGCGGGAACGTTCTAACCGTGAGCGACGCGAACGCGTGCGCTTCGACCTCGACTGACCGCAGTCCCCGCGGCTCCACCCGCGGGGACCCAACCACGCAGAGGCGAGCACGGATGACGACAGATGGCTGTGCGTCGATCCGTCATTCCCTCTGGATCGAAAACAGACCCCTCAACCGGAGAAGATCCGATGGCTCTCGACGACACTGCGATCCTGCCCTCACCCGTGGCGCCACCGCACACCCTCGAAGGAACCGCGCTCCCGGTTCCGGGCATACAGGAGTCCCCCCGGAGGGGGATCCTCTCCAGGCTCCGCAGCTTGCTCGAGGAGTTCTGGCGGGAGTACGGCGCAGCCACGCTCGCGACCGCGGCCTACGTCCTCACCTTGCTCTTCCTGATCTGGGCGGCGCTGCCCACGCGCGGCTCCTAGCCCTCCCCCGCCACGAACTCCGCCACCGCCTCCAGGAAGATCGGCCCCAGATCGGCCGCCTTCTTCTCGCCCACGCCCTTGAGGGCCAGGAACTCTTCCCGGTCGCGCGGCTTGTGGCCCGCCATCAGAGCCAAGGTGCGGTCGTTGAAGAGGATGTAGGGGGGCACGCCGCGCTCGCGCGCCAGGTTGCGGCGCAGGGCGCGCAGCTTCTCGAAGAGCGCCGGATCCGGCTCGGGGGCACCCTCCTCGCGGGCGGTCTCGAGGGCGCCGGCGCGGCGGCGGGTGGGGGCGGCGCGGGCGGGGCGGACCAGCTCCACCGGACGCTCGGCGCGCAGCACTTCGGCGCCGCTGCGGGTCAGGTGCAGGGTGGGGTAGTCGCCGGTCGCGACGCCGAGGTGGCCCTGGGCCACGAGCTGGTCGATCCAGGCGCGCACGTCGCGGCTCTTGTGGTCGCGCAGGAGGCCGTAGGTCGAGAGGTGCTCGTGGCCGGTGGTGCGCATGCGCTGGGTCTTTGCGCCGCGCAGGACCTCGGTCACGTGGGCGGCGCCGTAGCGCTGGTCGCAGCGCACGACGCAGGAGAGGATCTTCTGGGCCACCACCTGGCTCTCGCTGACGGGCTCGAGCTCGCCGAGACAGACGTCGCAGGCGTCGCAGCTCTCCTTCTCCCAGCTCTGACCGAAGTACTCGACGACGACGCGGTGGCGGCAGCTGGCGCCGTTGGCCATCCCCCAGAGATGCCCCAGGCGCTCGATCGCGGCGTCCAGGTCGAGGCCGGCGTCGGGATTGCCGTCCGCTTCGGCTTCGCGGGCGCTCCTCTCCATCAGGTTGCGCCAACCGTAGTAGTCCGCTCCGGAGTAGAGCATCAGGCACTCCGCCGGCAGCCCGTCGCGACCGGCGCGCCCCGTCTCCTGGCTGTACTGCTCGACCCCCTTGGGGAGGCTCGCGTGCACCACGAAGCGCACGTCGGGGCGGTCGATCCCCATGCCGAAGGCCACCGTGGCCACCACCACCTCCAGGCGCTCGGCGAGGAAGTCCTCCTGGACGCGCGTGCGCTCCTCGGCGGCCAGCCCCGCGTGGTAGGCACCGGTGCGCACGCCGCGATTCGCCAGCTCGCGGGCCAGCTTCTCGGTGTCCACCCGCCGCAGGCAGTAGACGATCCCCGCCTGGGAGGGGTGGCGGCCGATCACTTCCATGCACTGGGCCGCCGTGTCGCCCCGGGGCAGGACGCGATAGGCGAGGTTGGGACGGTCGAAGTCGCCCACCAGGCGCAGGGGGTCGCGCAGCCCCAAGGCCGCGATGATGTCCTCCTGCACCCGCGGGGTGGCGGTGGCGGTCAGGGCGGCGATCGGGAGGTCGGGGCAGCGCTGGCGCAGCTCGCCGAGCTGGCGGTACTCCGGCCGGAAGTCGTGCCCCCAGTGGCTTATGCAGTGGGCCTCGTCGATGGCGATGGCGCTCAAGCCGACGCGGGCCAGGCGCTCGAGGAAGCCCTCCATCACGACCCGCTCGGGGGAGACGAAGAGCAGCTCGAGCCGCCCCTCGTCGAGGGCGCGCCGCACGTCGCGCAGCTCGTCCGAGGACTGCGCGCTCGAGAGCATCCCCGCCGGCACCCCGTTGGCGACCAGCCCGTCGAGCTGGTCCTTCATCAGGGAGATCAACGGGCTCACCACCACCGTCAGCCCCCCGCGCACCCGCGCCGGCGCCTGGTAGCAGAGGCTCTTCCCGCCGCCGGTGGGGAGCACCACCAGGGTGTCCCGCCCCTCGAGGCTGGCCTGGATGGCGCGGCGCTGCACCGCGCGCGTCCCCGCGAAGCCCCAGGTGCGCCGCACCACCTCCTCCAGCTGCTCCAGCGCCCGCTCGATCCCCTCGGCGATCTGGGCGGGGGCGTCGGTGGGGGGGGTCGGCATCGCGAGGTGGCTCCGGGGGAGGACCGATTGGAGCAACTCGCGGTTGCGGTTCAAGCGCGCGCGTAGGATGTCCGCCCATGTGGCTCTCCCTCCTGGCGGTCTGCGCCCTGGCGCACGACCCCACCCCCGACCCCACCACCCGCACCCTCGACGCCGCCGCCCTCCACTGGGCGAACGACCGCCCCTTCGAGGCCCTCGAGCTCCTGGCCGAGGAGGTCGCCGCCGGGGCGCGGCGGCTGCCGACCCTGGAGGGCGAAGCAGCCTCGCGGCTGGCCGACGAGCTGGAGCTCCTGCTCCTCTACTACGAGCGGCTCTCCGCCCCGACCGGGGCCCGGGCCCTCGTCCGCCGCCACGCGGCCGAGATCGAGGTGGCGCCCGAGCACGGGGCCCTCTTCGCACGGCTCGCGCGGCTGGAAGAAGAGGAGCTCACCCGCCTGCACCCCCTCCTCACCTGGCAATTCGTCGGGCCCTTCGACAACGAGCGCGGCCAGGGGATGGTGACCCCCACCCCGCCGGAGGGGGATCCCAGCTCTGCCCAGTACGCGGGCAAGGTGCGCGAGGTCGGCTGGCGTCCCCTGCCGGAGCTCGAGCCCCGGCGGGGGATCGTGCGCTTCGCGCGGCTCGTCGATCCCCACGTGCAGTGCTGCGTGGTGGCCCGCACCTGGCTCGAGAGCGAAGACGAGCGCGACCTGTTGCTGCTCCTCGGCGCCGCCGAGGAGGTGAGCCTCTGGGTCCAGGGGGAGCGCCGCTTCCAGGCCCTCGGCCAGCACGGCTTCGCCTCCGACACCTGGTGCATCCCCCTGCGCCTCGAGGCGGGCTGGACCGAGCTGGCGCTGGTGGTCGGCGGGCAGGACGCCAGCCCCGCCTTCACCGCGCGCCTCGTCGAAGCGCAGACGGGCGCCCCCGTGGCGCTTCCCTCCCGCGCCTCGGCGCCTGAGGGGGTGCTTGCGCACGCCCTGGACGCCGGACCCGGCGGAGAGGTCGCACCGCGCCCCGGGGCCTGGACCCGCTGGGCGCACGGGGACGAGGCGCGCGATCCCGAGAGCCTCTTCCGCCGCGCCCTCCTGATCCGCGACGCCCGCGCCGCCCCGCGCCACCGGCGCCCCGGCTCCGAGGCGATCGAGGCCGCCGTCGCCGCCGCGCCCGGCGTCCTGCGCTACGACCTCCTGCGCCTCGCGACCCTGCGCGAGCGGGGCGCGTCTCTCGTCGAGGAGGACGTCAACACCTGGCTCGCCGCCCTGGACGAGGCGCTGGTCACCCACGGGGACCTGCCGCGGCTCCTGCGCGCCAAGGCGCGTCACGCCAGCGACCACCAGCCGACCCATCACCGCGCGCTGGCGCTCCTCGACCGCGCCCTGGCGGTCCACCCGCGGAGCGTCCTGGCGCGCGTCAGCCGCGCCGACGTCCTGAACCGCCTCGGTCAGGGCGCCCTGGCGGAGGCGGAGCGGCGTGCCCTGGCCGAGGACCCGGCCCTGGAGGCGTGGCCCGAGCGCGCCCTGGAGATCGCCCGCTCCCTGCCGACCCACCACCCGCGCCGGGCGCCCCTGATCGCCATGGCGCGACGCGAGGGGGTGCTCAGCGCCATCGACCTCGCCCTGAGCGCCGAGCGACTGGCCACGGGGGAGCGCGGCGCCGAAGGTCTGCTGGCGGCCTTGGCGGAGAAGCTCGCCGAGGTCCCGTGGAGTCTCGCCGCGCGCCAGGAGGCCGCCGAGGAGCTCCTCGGCGGCGGCCACCCGGCCGAGGCGCTGGCGCTCCACGACGAGGTGCTGGCGCAGGCGCCCGAGCGCGCGCGCGCCCAGCGCTACCGATCGCGGGCGCTGCTCGCCCTGGGGGAGCGGGAGCTGGCGGCCGCGGCGCTCGAGGACCTGCTCGAGGTGAGCTACGGCGCCGAGGACGAGCGGCGCCTGCTCGACTACCTGCGCGGGCTCGAGGGCGCGCCCTTCCACGAGGGCTACGTCGAGCCCCTGGAGGCGATCCTCGAGCGTCGCTCCGGCGACGAGCCGATCGCCAGCTCGGTGGCGCCGCTCGAGGTGCTGCTCGAGCGGCGGGTGATCGAGGTGCAGCCGGACGGCACCGCCAAGCGCTACCGCCGCAGCGTGCAGCGGGTCCTGGGGGACGCCGGGGCGCGGGCGCTCGACCGGCGGGTGTTCCGCGCCTGGGCCGGGGAGGAGGAGATACGCGTCCTGCGCGCGGAAGTGCTCTCCCCCGACGGCGTGCTCACGCCGGCGCGCACCGGTCGCGGCGGTACCCGGGGCGGGATGGTCGTCGATCTGCCCCCCCTGGCGGCGGGTGACGTGGTCGATCTCGAGTGGCGCCGCGACGGGCTGCGCGTGGGGCACTTCGGCAACTACTTCGGCCTCGACGCCCCCCTGTCGCCCGACGCACGGCTGCCGGTGCGCGAGAGCGAGATCGTCCTGATCGCGCCCCCTTCCTTCCCCCTGCACCT
>CAZDQL010000173.1:0-6033 GCA_964507325.1 uncultured Planctomycetaceae bacterium
CTTCGGGATCCTCTACTGGGTGGTGCCGCGCCTGTGGCGGACCCCGCTGTACAGCAAGGCGCTGGCCACCGCCCACTTCTGGATCGCAACCGTCGGGCTCATCCTCTACCAGGTCTCCATGTGGGTGGCGGGGATCACGCAATGGGCCATGTGGCGTGCCTTCGAGCCGGACGGGCGCCTCACCTACCCCGACTTCATCGAGACCGTGATTCGACTGGTCCCGATGTACTGGGTGCGCCTGCTGGCGGCGGTTCTGTTCTTCGGCGCCCTGATCCTGGGGGTCTACAACCTCATCCGGACCATGCGCTCCGCCCCCGCGGAAGCCAAGGAGGACGAGGAGGTGCAGGTGCCGGCTCGCGAGCCCATCGGCAGGGACGCTCCCGGAGCCACCACCGCGGCCAACACCTACGACCACGCCCTCTATCGCTTCCAGCACGCGATCTCCGAAGGGATCCACCGCGTACTGGAGCGGCGCATCGTCGCGTTCACCGTGCTCACGACCTTGGCCCTGGCGGTCGGCTCCCTCGTGGAGGCGATCCCGATGTTCCTCGACAAGTCGAACGTCAAGACCATCGCCTCGGTCAAGCCCTACACCCCGCTCGAGGTGATCGGGCGCGACATCTTCATCCGAGAAGGCTGCTACAACTGTCACTCGCAGCTCGTGCGGCCCTTCCGACACGAGACGGAGCGCTACGGCGAGTACTCCAAGGCTGGCGAGTACGTCTACGACCACCCCTTCCAGTGGGGATCGAAGCGGACCGGGCCGGATCTCCTGCGCGTCGGCGGGAAGTACCCGCACCTTTGGCACTTCCGCCACATGGATCAGCCGACCTCCACGACGCCCGGGTCCTTGATGCCGTCCTACTCCTTCCTCTGGAGGCACGACCTCGAGATCGACGACATCGAGGCCAAGCTGCGGGCGCTCAGGACGCTCGGCGTTCCCTACGACCAGGCCGACATCGACGGAGCCCGTGAGTCGATCGCGCACCAGGCGAAGGAGATCGCCGACGAAGTGGTGGCCCAGCGTGGCCCCTCGGGCATGGCGGACAAGGAGATCACCGCGCTCACCGCCTACCTGCAGCGCCTCGGCACCGACATCAAGTGGCGGACACCCGAGGAGGAGGCTCCAGAGCCCCTCGACGTGGATACCGCGAGCGAATCCGCCGGCGGCGGGGAGGGGAAATAGCCATGCTCCAGGAGCTCACCGCCAACACCGGCGCCGGGCTGTTCGCCATCGGCTCCACCCTGTTCTTCCTCATCATCTTCGCGGGGATCGCCCTGCGGGTCTTGACGCGCCGGGCGGGCACCTACGATGCCACCGCCCGCCTGCCTCTCGACGACGATCCGCCCCCGCGCGGCGACGAGGGGCTCGTGACGCAAACCGAATCACAAGCGGGAGGGCGCTGAGCCATGGCTACCTACAAGGATGTGGTTCTCGACCACGAAGTCGACGGCATCCGGGAATACGACAATCCCATGCCGGGATGGCTGATGGCGATCTGGTGGGGAAGCCTGATCTTCGCGGCCGCCTATCTCGCCTTCTTCGCCCTCGCCTTCGCCCCCTCCACGTTGGATGCGCAGTACCGAGCGGAGGAGGTCGCGAGCCGCGCTCGCCTGCAGGCCTACTACGACGCCAATCCCATGGTGCCGCCGAGCACCCAGGAGCTCCTGGCCGGAGCCGCCTCCCCGGAGATCCTCGCCGTGGGGAGCGAGCGCTATGCAAAGACCTGTGCCTCCTGCCACGGCGACGCGGCCCAGGGCCTGATCGGTCCCAACCTGACCGACGCCTACTGGTTGCACGGGGGCCGGGTGACCCAGATCTTCAGCACCGTGGCCAAGGGCGTTCCGGCCAAGGGAATGCCTCCCTGGGGACGAGCCATCGCTCCCGAAGAGCTCCTGGCGCTGGTCTCGTACGTCCGCAGCCTGCAAGGCTCCAATCCCGCCGATCCGAAGCAGCCGGAGGGCGAGCAGGTCGCTCCCGAGCCGATCCCGGGGGGCTAGAGAGCCCAGAGGTCCGAACGGTTCGCAGGCCGCGTCATGAGTGGAGAGCCCGAAGAGCATGCGGGAGGTACACACAGTCCCTTCCACGTGGCTCCGGAGGAGGAGCTCCTCTACAGCATGGCCGCGGACGGCTCCCGCAAGTGGATCGATCCCCTCCTGACCAAGGGACGGTTCTGGCGCATCCGGATGGTGCTCGGATACGCCCTGATCCTGCTGTACGTCGCCCTGCCCCACGTCCGGATCGCGGGGAAGCCGGGGATGTTCCTCGACCTCGCCCAGAGTCAATTCACCATCCTCGGGTTCACTTTCCACCCCACCGACAACCTGCTCCTCCTGGCCTTCGGCCTCCTGGTGGCGATCACCGTCGTCGGGCTGACCGCGGTCTACGGGCGGGTGTGGTGCGGCTATGCGTGCCCGCAGCCGGTCTACCTCGAGTTCGTGTTCCGGCCGATCGAGCGCTGGCTGGAGGGCAAGCCGTCCGCGCGGCGTCGGCGGCACGCCGCCGGGCCGAGCGCGGATCTCGTCTGGCGCAAGGGGGTCAAGTTCACCCTCTACTTCCTGATCGCCGGCTTTCTCTCCGCCACCTTCGTCGCCTACTTCGTGGGCTGGGGAACGCTGTGGGATAGGCTTCTCACCGAGCCCCTCGAGCACCGGGGGATGCTGCTCACGCTCGTGACCGTCACCGGCTTGATGGTCTTCGACTTCGCTTACTTCCGGGATCAGATGTGCACGGTGGCGTGTCCCTACGGGCGGCTGCAGAGCGTGCTCTACGACCAGGACACGATCATCGTCGGCTACGACACCGCCCGCGGCGAGCCGCGCGGCACCAAGAAGGCGCGTAGTGGCCCCGGAACCTTCGGCGACTGCATCGACTGCGGGCGCTGCGTCACGACGTGCCCCACCGGGATGGACATCCGACGCGGGCTGCAGATGGAGTGCATCGGCTGCGCCCAGTGCATCGAAGCCTGCGACGAGGTGATGCTGAGGCTCGACCTGCCGACCGGCCTCATCCGCTACACGTCGGAGCGAGAGCTCGAGACCGGCGAGAAGCGCTTCCGGCGGCCGCGGGTCTACGTCTACGGGCTCGTCGGCGCGGCGGCGCTCGTCGCCCTCCTGGTCCTGACCTTCGGGCGGGGCGACGCCGACGTGGAGATCCTGCGCGGCGCCCGCGAGCCCTTCCGCATGCTTCCCACCGAGGAGGTGGCGAACCTCCTGCGCGTGCGGTTGACGAACCAGCTGCACGAGCCCCAGGCCTTCACCGTGGAGCTCGCGGAGCCCGCGGGCGCCGACCTGGTCGTGAGCCAGTCGCCCTTCGTGGTGGGGCCGGATCAGGTGGCCACCCTGGACGTGGTGGCCAAGCTGCCGGTGTCCGCCTTCCAGCGCGGCCAGGCCATGGGACTGTTCATCATCCGCTCCGACAAGGACGTCGTGATCGAAGAGGAGTTCGTGCTGCTCGGACCCTACCAGTAGGGGTGAATCGAAACATGAAGCTCGGACGCCTCCTCTCCGCCTACCGCTGGCCGATCATCCTCGGCGGCTTTCTCGCGATGTCGGTCACCGCCCAGGGGGTGCTGGTGTTCGTGGCCACCCGTCCGGATTCGCCGCGGCCCATCGAGGACTATTACGAGCGCAGCCTCGGGTGGGACGCCGACGCGGCGCTCGTTGCCGCCAGCGAGCGCCTCGGCTGGAGCGTCGCGATGGAGATCCCCGGCGGCGAGGCCTACTCCCTGACCTCCCGCCGCCCCGTGGACGTGACCATTCTCGATCGTGACGGCCAGCCGGTGACCGAGCTCACGGGGAGGCTCGTGGCCGTCCGCCCCGCCGACACCCGGCTCAACGGCGAGAGCGCCCTGGTCGAGCTGCCCCACGAGCCGGGCCACTACCGTACCCTGGCGCACCTGCCCGTCGCCGGGGTGTGGGAGCTGAGCCTCGACGCGACCCGTGGCAAGACGCGCTTCGTGCACACCGAGCGCGTGGTCGTGACCGGAGGGGATACGCCGTGAGCGCCGCCCGTCGCCAGCCCACGCGCGCGCCGGTCGTGGTCTGCGCCCACTGCGGCCTCGAGGTTCCGCCCGCGTTGATCCGGGAAGGCGACGAGAAGCAGTTCTGTTGCGAGGGGTGCCGGCAGGTCTACGGCATCCTGCACGACTGGGGCCTCGCCGGTTTCTACCGACGCCTGGACCAGGTGGGGAGCCGTAGCGTCCCCGCGAACGTCAGCGGGCGCCGCTTCGAGGACTTCGACGCCCCCGAGCTCCTGGGCGACGAGGTACAGGAGACCGAGCGCGGAACGCGGCGAACCCGTCTGTTCCTCGAGGGGGTGCACTGCGCCGCCTGCGTCTGGCTCGTGGAGGAGCTGCCCCGCCCCCTCGACGGCGTGCTGTCGGTGCGGCTCAACCTGGCGAGCGCCGTCGCCGAGGTGGAGTGGGATCCGGAGCACGTCTCCCTCGGGCGCATCGCCCGCGCGCTGGATTCGATCGGCTACATCCCCCACCTCAAGAAGCGGGGGGCGATGGAGGAGGCCCGGCGGCACGAGGACCGGACGCTCCTGATCCGGATCGGGGTGGCCGCGGCCTGCGCCATGAACATCATGTTCATCCATGGCGCCCTCTATGCCGGCGAACACCACGGCATGGACCCGCACTTCGAGCAGTTCTTCCGCTGGATGAGTCTGGGCCTGGCGGTGCCGGTGGTCTTCTTCGCGGCACGGCCGTTCTTCCGCGCGGCCTGGGCCGGCCTGCGCCGGCGGGTACCCCACATGGACCTGCCGATCGCCGTGGCCCTGAGCGGCGCCTTCCTGTTCAGCACCGTGGCCACCATCGTCGGCCGGGGGCCGATCTACTTCGACTCCCTGGCCGCCCTGGTGGCGCTCCTGCTCGGGGCCCGCTTCGTGCAGCAGCGCGCCCAGCGCACCGCGCTGGAACGGGCCGAGGGCCTGCGCAGCGTCGCCTTCGTGGAATTCGCCCGCCGCCTCGACGACGGCAACGTCGGCCTCGAGGTCCCGATCGGCGCGGTGGCCGTCGGCGACCGGGTCGAGGTCCGCTCGGGAGAGCTGGTGCCGGTCGACGGCCTGGTCCTGGCCGGCAACTCCAGCGTGGACAACGCGGTCCTGACCGGCGAGCCTGAACCGGTGCCGGTGGCGGTGGGCGACGCGGTCTTCGCAGGCGCCACCAACCTCGGCGCCCGCTTGGTCCTGGAGACGCGCGCTCGCGGAGCCGACACGCGCGTGGGGGGTCTCCTCGCCCTCGTCGACGAGGCGCTGTCGAAGCGCGCGCCGATCGTCCAGCTCGCCGATCGCATCAGCCGCTGGTTCGTCCTGGCGGTCCTCCTGCTCGGCGTGGCCGCCGCGGCCGCCGCCCTCTGGTGGCGGGGCGAGGATCTCGGCCAGGCCATGCAGCAGGTGGTCGCCATGCTGGTGGTGACCTGCCCCTGCGCCCTGGGGCTGGCCACGCCGGTCGCGCTGACCGTCGGGCTGTCGCGCGCCGCCCGGGCCGGCATCTTCATCAAGAACCCGGATGCCGTGGAGCAAATGGAGCGGATCGAGACCGCGCTGCTCGACAAGACCGGCACCCTGACCGAGGGCACCCCCACCGTCGGCCATTGGCACGGAGACGAAGAGGCGATCGAGCTGGCCTTCGCCCTGGAGGCGGAGTCGGCCCACCCCGTGGCCCAGGCGTTCCGCCGCTCCATCACGCAACCGCTGCACGCCGTCCGCGCCGTCGACGATCCCCGGGAGATCCCGGGCCGCGGCATCCGGGGTCGGGTTGACGGACGCGCGGTGGCCGTGGGCAGCGAGGCTCTCGTGCAAGAGCTCGGTGCGGTGCTCTCCGAGCCGATGTCGCGGCACGGCGCCGCACTCCTCGACGCCGGGCTGAGCCCGGTCCACGTCGTCGTGGCCGGCAGGGTCGCCGCGGTCGGGGGAATCGGAGACGCCCTGCGGCCGGAGGCCCGGACCACGGTGCAGGCCCTCGTGGCCCGCGGCGTGCGGCCGAGGATCCTGTCCGGGGATCACCCGGCGGTCGTCGCCCGCCTCGC
>CAZDQL010000174.1:0-5949 GCA_964507325.1 uncultured Planctomycetaceae bacterium
AGGCGTCGCATCGTCAACTTGACCGACGGCTCGGAGAACCCGCCCGGCGAGTGGAACCAGATGGTGATCGAGTGCCGCGGGACCTCGGTGTGGGTCTGGGTGAACGGCGACCTGGTCAACCACGGGTTCGGGTGCACGACCGACAAGGGGCAGATCGCGATCCAGGCGGAGGGGGCGGTTTGTGAGTTCCGGCGGGTGGAGTTGACGCCGGTGGAGTAGTCGGGCTTCCTCGCGGTCCGGATAGCGAGAGGCGTAGGGGCCACCCCCCACGCTCGCCACCCGTCCCGGCCGGACGCCCCAAGGGCCCGAAACCGGGCGAGGGCGACCGACCGGGACGGGCGGCGAGCGTGGGGGGTGGGGCGGACGGCTTCCGGGAGGGAACTCCCCCCGAGACTCGATGCGGTTCGGGGGGGGCTGCCCTCTTCGCTCGGGGACTTGCCGGCCTAGCGGTGCTCCCAGGCGGGCTTGCGCTTCTCGAGGAAGGCCTGGATCCCCTCGGGGGCGTCGTGGGTCTTCATCAGCTCGTCGAGGTAGCAGCGCTCGAGCTCGGCGAGGTCGTCGATGAAGGTGCCGCGCCAGGAGCGGCGGGCGGCGGCGGTGGCGAGGCGCAGGGCGCTGGCGCTGCGCGGGAGCAGGTACTCGCCGGCCCAGTCGAGGGCGGCGGTGCCGGGGTCGGCGGCGAGCTCGGCCACCAGGCCGATCGAGACCGCCTCGGCGGCGTCGGCGATGCGTCCGGAGAGGAGCAGGTCCGCGGCGGCTCCCGCACCCACGCGGTGGGGCAGGAGGGCGGAGCCGATCGGGGCGAAGACGCCGAGCTGGATCTCCGGCTGGCCGAAGCGCGCGTCCTCGGCGGCGAAGACGCGGTCGGCGAGCAGGACCAGCTCGAGGCCGCCCCCCAGGCACATGCCGCGCACGGCGGCCAGGACGGGGAGGTCGAGGGCCAGGAGCTCCCGGGCGGCGGCGTGCAGCTCGGGGAGCATCTCGCCCACCTGATCGGCGACGTGCTCCGGCACGCTGGCGCCGAAGGAGAAGTGGGGGCCGGCGTGGTCGAGGATCACCCCCGCCAGGCGCTCCTGGCCCGCCGCACCCCCCACGGCGGCGCGCAGCTCGGCGATCAGCGCGCGGTCGACGATGTTGCCCTTGCCGGCGTCGAGGGTCAGGCGCAGGAGCGCCCCATCCTCGAGCGTCTCCCGCTTCAGGCGCGGGGCGCTGGCCTCGCTCACGAGGCCCCTCCCGTCGCCACGGCGTCCTCCCGGGGAATCAGCGCCTCGACCAGGTCGGGGCTCCAGCGCTCACCGGCGGCGAGCCGCCGGCGCAGGTCGACGAAGTCGATCTCGCGCTTGCCCCTGGGGCCCTCGTTGAAGGCGCGGAAGCCGGTGGCGGCCTCGGCCAGCATGTTGAGGCCCAGCCAGCTGCGGTTCGACTCCTTGTTCTTGTCCCAGTGCGCCAGCTTGTGCTTGCGCACCGACTCGATCGTCTTGCGCGTGCAGCCGGGGAAGGTGGCCAGGAGCTTGGCGATCAGGCGCTCGACGGCGGTGTCGAGGGGGGCCAGGTCGATGGTGCCGGAGCGCAGGAGCTCCTTGGCGGTCTTGGCCTCGTCGCCGCGCTTGGGTGCGCCGTAGACCACCTGGCCGCGGTCGTCGAGCCAGCGGTCGGTGACGACCAGCGGGTTGAGGATCACCTCACCGTCGACCGTGAGCACCGGCACCACTTCGGTGATCAGGCCGTAGTTGAGCGCCTCGTAGGCGCTCCACATCTGGCACAGGGTGGCGGACTGCATGGCCCGCTCGGCGCCGACGAAGAGCGGCAGGAAGTCGGTGGAGCCGCCGTCGGGGGCGGAGCCGTGGCGCGGGCCCGCCTGGCCGAAGAGCGCCAGGTCGCTGGAGATGGTGTAGTCGCAGGCCATGCCGATCTCCTGGCCGCCGGCGACGCGCATGCCGTTGACGCGGCAGACCACCGGCTTGTCGCAGGCCAGGATGGCGCTGACCATGTCGTTGAAGAGCCGCATGTACTGCAGGTACTCGTCCGGCGCGCCGGAGTAGTACTCGGCGTACTCGGCGGTGTTGCCGCCGGTGCAGAAGGCGCGGTCCCCCTCGCCGGTGAAGACCGCCGCCACCACGTCGCGCTCGTTGGAGGCGTGACGGAAGGCGAGGATCACGTCCTTCACCATGTCGGTGGTGTAGGAGTTGTACTGGCGCGGGTTGTCGAGGGTGATCCAGGCGGTGTAGAGGCCCGACACCTCCTCGCCCGCGGCGTCGCGCACGGGGCGGCGCTCGTAGCGCATCTGCCCGCTGGCGGGCTCGAAGGGGACCAGATCGTGGTTCAGGAACGGCTTGGGATCGAAGTGGTTGGTCACGGGACTCTTCAGGGCAAGAGGACAGGACGGCCGGAGAGTTGGTGGGCGTGGGAGGCTTCGAAGATCGACTGGATGTCGTCGAGGGGGTGGGTTTCCACGAAGGGCAGGACCGACACGTCGCCCTTCAGCACGAGGTCGATGGCGCCGGGGTAGAGCTCCGGGACGCAGCCCCAGTTGCCGACGGCCTTGGCGTCGAAGGCCATCAGGTTGGAGAGGCGCAGCTCGAGCTTCTCCATCGAGAAGCCCACGATCGAGAGGTACGCGCCGTGGACCAGCAGGCCGTAGGCCAAGGCCTGGCCGGGCCCGGTGCCGGAGCACTCGAAGATCTTCCAGCGCATGCGCGAGAGCCCCCGCTCGGCGGCGAAGGCGGCGATCTCCTTGCGCAGGGAGCGGGGGTCGGAGGTGCTGGGGTCGAAGCCCTTGTGCACACCGTGCTCCGCCAGGAGCTCGAGGCGCGCGGGGACGATGTCGAAGCCGACCACCGTCGCGCCACGCGCGGCGGCGATCTGGGCCGCGAAGCCGCCCACCCCGCCGAGGCCGATCACGACCACCAGGTCCCCCTCGACGACGCGGGCGCGCTCGATCGCCTGGTAGGGGGTGGTGACCGCGTCGGCGACCACCGAGAGCTGGGCCAGGGTGCACTCCGAGGCGCCGATCGGACCGGAATCGGCCTCGGAGGCCCCCTCCACCGTCGCCAGTCCGCCGGCGGGCACCATCACGTGGCTCGCGAAGCCGCCGTGGATGTCGTTGCCGGGCATCTTCTGGGTGGGGCAGATGGCGCCGTGGCCGCCGCGGCAGCAGTCGCACTCGCCGCAGGGCATCACGGCGGGGATGATCACCCCCTGGCCCTCGAGGTCCTCGTGGCCGGCGCCCGCCGCCTCGACCCAGCCGGAGATCTCGTGCCCCAGGGTGAGGGGCATCTTCGAGCGCGTGCGCACCCCGTCGTAGTAGAAGCCCAGGTCGGTGTGGCACACGCCGCAGCCGGCGACGCGCACCCGCGCCTCGCCGGTACCCGGCTCTCCGATCTCGAACTCGACGCGCTCCAGGGGCGCGCCCACGGCGGTCATCTGCCAACGGTGGCCGGTGGTGGTGAGAACGCGGTCGGGCATCGGGGGGCTCCTTCTCAGCCTGCGAGTCCAGCTCCGGGGGGCGGGAGAGGATATCCAGAGGGCGGGCGAGTGTCGAGGCACGCAGGAGGCGTGCCAGGCTATCTTGCGGGTCCCCGTGCAACCCCGGCGCACGGCCGCGGTCCACGCATCGAAAGAAGCTTCGAACCATGGCGAAAACCCGCACCGAATCCGACTCGATGGGGACGATCGAAGTCCCCTCCGACAAGCTCTGGGGTGCGCAGACCCAGCGCAGCTTGGAGAACTTCAGGATCGGCGGAGAGCGCTTCACGCGCGCCGTGATCCGCGCCCTGGGAGTGGTCAAGAAGTGCGCGGCGCGCGCCAACGTCGAGCTCGGTGAGCTGGACGCGCTCGGCGAGCCGGAGCGCGCGGCGCTGCTCCAGGCGACCGACGAAGTCGTGCGCGGCGAGCACGACGACATGTTCCCGCTGGTGGTCTGGCAGACCGGGTCGGGCACCCAGACGAACATGAACGCCAACGAGGTGATCGCCAACCGAGCCATCCAGATCCTCGGCGGCGAGCTGGGCAGCAAGAGCCCGGTGCACCCCAACGACCACGTCAACCGCGCCCAGTCCTCGAACGACACCTTTCCCACGGCGATGCACGTCGCGACGGCGGAGGAGCTGGTGCACCGGCTCTCGCCCGCGTTGGAGGAGCTCGAGCGCTCCCTGCGCGCCAAGTCGAAGGCCTGGAACGAGGTGATCAAGATCGGCCGCACCCACCTGCAGGACGCCACGCCCCTGACGGTGGGGCAGGAGGTCTCCGGTTGGGCGCAGCAGGTCGCCGACGCGCGGCGGGCGATCGAGCAGACCCTGCCGGGCATCTACGAGCTGGCCCAGGGAGGGACCGCGGTGGGGACCGGCCTGAACACCCACCCGCGCTTCGCCGAGCGGGTGGCCGCCGAGATCGCCGAGGAGACGGGGCTCCCCTTCGTCAGCGCCCCCAACAAGTTCTCGGCGCTCGCCGGGCACGACGCCCTGGTCTTCGCCTCGGGAGCGCTGAAGACGACCGCCGCGGCGCTGATGAAGATCGCCAACGACGTGCGCTGGCTGGGGAGCGGTCCGCGCTGTGGCCTAGGGGAGCTCACCCTCCCCGCGGGCGAGCCCGGCTCCTCGATCATGCCCGGCAAGGTCAACCCCACCCAGTGCGAGGCGCTGGCGATGGTCTGCGCCCAGGTGATCGGCAACGACGCCACGATCACCCTCGCGGGCAGCCAGGGGAACTTCGAGCTGAACGTCTTCAAGCCGGTGATGATCCACAACCTGTTGCAGTCGATCCGGCTGCTCGCCGACGCCTGCGACTCCTTCCGCACGCGCTGCATCGACGGCCTGGAGCTGAACCGGGAGCGGGTGGAGTCCCTGATGCGCGCGTCGCTGATGCTGGTCACCGCCCTGAACCGCCACATCGGCTACGACGCCGCCGCCGAGGTCGCCAAGAAGGCCTTCACCGACGGGACCACCCTGGGAGAGGCTGTGGTGGCGCTGGGGCTGATGACCGCCGAGGAGTTCGAGGCGGCGGTGGTGCCGGGGGAGATGGTGGGGCCGCGCGAGCCGGAGGGGTAGGTCATTGCGGGCATTCCCTCTTCCGGGGATTATGGGTATTCCTAAAGAACTCCCGTAGCCGTGGCCGTGTCGGCGGGATACGAGGGAGTAGCGGCGCCCAGGTCACTCGCAGGGCATCGCGCCCCCGCCTGATCGCCGTCGAGAGAAACCTGCCAACCCTGCAGGAGGGGTAACCATGGAAGTCGGACTCGTCCACTCGTCCACTCGTCCATCCGTTTGTTCGCTGATTCCCAGCGCGGCGTAGCTCGCTCGCTCCGGAGGCTGCGGCCGGGGAGGATCGCCCATGGAGTTGTGCTCGGGGGGGCGCTGCTCCTGCTCGCCGCGGGGAATGCGGCCGCCCAGGCGGACTGGTACGTAGATGGCACCAACGGCGATGACACCAATAGCGGGGACTCCTGGAGTAGCCCCTTCGCTACCGTCCAAAAGGGCCTGTCGATGGTCGATTCGTCCAACCGGGAGATCTGGGTCAAGGTCGGCACCTACCCCGTGGCGTCCCCCAACTCCGCACGCACCTCGACCTACGCCATCCCGCAGTACACGATCCTGCGCGGTGGATTCCGGGGCAACGAGCAGAGCCTCTCCCAGCGCGGCACCGACCTCTTCGACGACACGGTACTCACGGGCGACATCAACGGCGACAGCGGAAGCAATCCACCGGTCACCAGTGACGACGCCTACCACGTCGTGACCCTCAACTACTATGACAGCATCGTCATCGATGGCTTCAAGATCACACACGGCAACGCGGATGGCTCTGGAACGGGCCAATCCGATGGGGGTGGCATCTACACCATCGAGAATGCTGGGGGTACGGCCGGTGGCAGATACTCCAACCTATTCATCGAGGACTGCCTAGCCCGGCCTATTCATGAGGTTCGAGCCTCGGACCCCAAGAGCGAGCGAA
>CAZDQL010000175.1:0-5947 GCA_964507325.1 uncultured Planctomycetaceae bacterium
GACCTCTCTGCAGGTCGTCGAGGACGGATCGGTCGCAAGTCGTTCGCTGGGGGCCGCCTGGGGCGGGTCGGGCCGGCAGTGGTGAGGGAACCGGGCTACCGCCGGCCCTGGCCGGGGAGCTGGCCGCGCATCGCCCGTTCGAGCTGGCCGCGGAAGACCCGGCCCCGGGTGTCGTGCGGAGCGAGGGCCTCGAAGCGCTCCAGCTCGGCCATCGCCTTCTCGAACTCCCCCAGCATGGCGTAGATCATCGCCAGCTGGCGGCGCACGCTCGGCCGTTCGTAGCCGTGCTCGAGCATCTCCCGCAGCGGCACCAGCGCCTCGTGCGGGCGGCGGGCCCTGACCAGGAACTCGGCCAGGTACTCCCGGACCGAGGCGTTCCTGGGGTTGCCCTCCGCCAGGGCCTGCAAGCGGGCGATGGCGCTGTCGAGGTCCCCCTCCTCGGCGTCCGCCAGGGCATCCCACATCTCGTCGTGCTCCGCCACTCGCTCCCGCGGAGCGGGTCGCCCCGGCAAGAGCTCGAGGGGCTCCGGCAGCTCCATCTCGCTCCCCCCCGACCCGGCGTAGCCCAGGTGGGTCAGGTCGACGGACGGACGGCTCGCCCCGGGAGCGGGGGGCAGGCTGTAGCGCGCGACGACTCCGGCGATCGCCTGCAGCGCTTCCGCCCGAGCTCGTTCGCGCTCCTCGGAGGGGAGCTGCTGGCCGTCGGGATCGAGCAGCGCCGGCTGGGGGCCGTGCACGTAGAGCCCACGGTCGTCCACCCAGCCGCAGATGTGGCTCCACCCGTAGTTCATGTAGCCGTGGTAGTTCTCGACGTAGACCCCCCGCTCCCCCAGCCGGTCGAGGTGCGCGAGGTCGAGACCGTCGAGCTGGGCGGACTCCCCCAGTCCCGCCGCGGCGACGACGGTGGGGAAGACGTCCACCACGCTGACCATGGCGATGCTGCGCCGACCGGCGTCCCTACCCCCGGGGAAGCGCACCATCATCGGCACGCGCAGGGTCGCGTCGTGCAGGAGCAGCCCGTGGGTCCGCTCCCCCCCCTTGCCGCGCGCTTCGCCGTGGTCGGAGACCACGACGATCGTCATCTGCTCGTAGTCCTCCTCCCGTCGCAGGCGATCGAGGAGCTCCCCCACCGCGGCGTCCATCGCCGCCACCTCGCCCAGATAGGGGTCGCCGCCACCGCGGGATGCGAAGGCGGGCTCCGGCTCGTAGGGGGTGTGGGGATCGAAGTAGTGCGCCCACAGGAAGATGGGCTCCTGGCCCATGCGATCGTCGAGCCAGGCGATGGCGCGCTCGGTGACCTCCCGTCCCCGGCGGCTGCTGGCGTGCTCCGCCCCGGGGCCCTGGGAGGAATCCTGGGAGGGATCGGGGCAGTCGTAGACGCGGAAGCCCTGGTCGAGGCCGAAGCTGGGGGCCAGGACCTGGGCCGCCAGGAAGGCGGCGGTTCGGTACCCCGCTCCGCGGGCGCGCTCGGCGAGGGTCTCCGCGGAATCGGGCAGCGGCAGGTGGGCGTTGTCGCGCACGGTGTGCCGCACCGGGTACAGCCCGGTCAGGATCGAGGCGTGGGCGGGGAGAGTGACCGGGACGCAGGTGCGCGCCCGGTCGTAGACGACGCACTCCTGGGAGAAGGCCGCCAGCGCGGGGGTCACGTCGGAGTCGGCGCCGGAGAGGTCGACGGCGTCCGCGGAGGTGGTGTCGAGGGTGATCAGGACGATCGAGCCCTGGGGCGACTCCCCACCGGCACCGGAACAGCCCGACGGCAGACTGCAGAAGAAGAGAACGAGCAGGGCCACCTCGGCGCGTGACATGGTGCGATCAATCCGCCTTGTCCGCCGCCGCGCCGCCCCCCGCGCCGCCACCGGTGGAGGGTTGCGGAGGGTCGAGACGCTCCGGTTGGTAGATGCGGAATCCGTAGCCGCTCCAGATGTCCTTGGGGAAGAGGACCTCGTCGTTCTCGACCACCTTGCACCAGCGCTTGACCTCGGCGCGCGACAGGCCCTCGGTGGTGTCGAAATCGACCTCGCTGTACGCCAGCCGCAGGCCCCTGGAGACGGTGCGGATGTCGCGGATCCCGAACTCCTCTGGGCGCCGGTGCATCGGGGAGCCCGGGGAGAGCTCGAAGGTGGCGATCTGCACCGTCTGGTAGAGGTCGGTGTTCTCCCGCAGGAAGTCGACGTTGGCCCGCATCTCCTCCTCCGTCTCGCCGGGGGTGCCGAGGATGATGAAGAGGTGGACCTTCATGCCGATGGCGTGGCAGTCCGCCAGGATCTTCCAGGCCGTTTCGACGTCGGTGCCCTTCTTGATGATCTCTTGCACGCGCTGGACGATCGACTCCAGCCCGAACATCAGACAGTAGCACCCCGCCGACTGCAGGCGCTCGAGGTAGGCGCGGTCCATGCACTCCTCGAAGCGCGCCATGCCGGACCAGTTCCAGTGCGTGCCGCCCTCGAGGATCAGGTCGGCCAGCCTGCGCACCTCCTCCGGGTCGATCGACTCGTCGGTCATGAAAAAGGTGTTGACGCCGTGGCGCTCCTCGAGGGTCTGCATGTCCCCGAAGAGTTTCTGCGCCGGTCGCAACCTGAGGCGCCCCGTGCCCAGGGCCCAGAAGTGGGCGCAGAAGGTGCACTTGGCCCAGTAGCAGCCCCGGTTGCCGCCGATCGGCAGGCGCACGGGACGATCGAGGTAGCGCTCGAGGGGCAGGTCGTCGAAGTCGGGGGTCGGCAGGCTGGTGATCTCGCGCAGGAAGTCGCGGCGGTTCTCGACGCGCTCGTCGTCGCGGAAGAAGACCAGGTTGGGGACGTCGTCGACGGGACGGCCTTCCTCGAGGCACTCGAGCAAGGCGGGCAGGGCCTCCTCCCCCTCGTAGCGCACGACGTAGTCGACGTGGCGCACGACGTCGTCCTCGAGCCAGTCGGAGTCGTAGGTGTTGGAGATGTAGCTGCCGCCCAGGACCAGCTTGGCCTGCACCCCGTGCTCGCGCAGGGTGCGGGCCAGCACCAGCGCCGGCTCGTACTGCCGCGAGACGGAGACCGAGATGCCGATCAGGTCGTAGCCCTCTGCCTCGATCTGCCCCAGGAGCTCGGTGCGGTAGAAGTCCACCAGCGCCTGCTCCCCGAGGTTCATCGAGTCGTAGAAGTAGTTCCCCAGGCGCAGGTGCACCCGATAGAAGTTGCGCTCCTCGCGGCGGCTGAAGAACTTGGGGTACGCCAGATAGGGGTAGTAGAAGGTCCCCATCAGCTTGAGGATGCCGTTGAGCGCCTTGCGGTAGCGCAAGAGCCCCTCTTCGGGGAAGCACTCGCCAACGGGGGTGGAGTTGCGGAAGCGCTCGAAGAACTCCCGGTCGCGCAGCTCCCAACGGGCGAGCAGCCTGAGCAGCGGCATGCCCAGGACGCGCACGAAGAGCCGCTTGGCGAGGCCCACCTTCACGGCTCGCCCAGTCCCGTTCCTGGAGGCCCCGTTCTCAGTGGTCCGATTGTTGCGGATGATGCCGGCGATGCGGCTCAGCGTCTCGGGCTTCAGGGAGTGGTAGAAGAGCTCGAGGTCCAGATCGCGCTGGTGGGTCTCCTGGTAGCCGGCCTGCTTGAGCCGCGCCACCAGGGCGGGAACACCCATCCACGGCGTGTCACAGGGGGAATCGCCGGGAGCGTGGAGGAGGAGGGTCTTCATTCGATTCGTGACAGCGGTCAGGCCGCTGAACCCCGGGGCCGTCGGAGGTTTTTGGGAGGAGGCGTCGGACCCGGACCAGGCCTGGCAATGGTACCCCAACGCGCCGCAGCACGCCGCTTCAGCGCTCATCGGGTGGGAGAGGCTCCGATCTCGAGCGGAATGCTCCTCCCCGCCCCGCACTGGGCGCCCCGGCACTTCCGTGGGATTGGGGGTGGCGAGAGAACGCCCGACGCGCAAGATAGGGCTTCGATTGGCCCGCGGGGAGAGCCTCGGGGCCACCTGTCCCGAGTCTCGACTGGAAAACACCGGATATGGGCAAGCGCCTCTTCGTCGGCAACATCTCCTACAACGCTTCCGAGGACACCCTGCGTGAGGCGTTCTCGGCGGACGGCAGAACCGTCACCGACGTGCACATCGTGATGGACCGAGAGAGCGGTCGGCCGCGGGGGTTCGCCTTCGTCGAGCTCGCCACGGAAGCGGACGCCCAGGCGGCGATCGAGGCGCTGGACGGGTCCACCCTCGACGGGCGCCCGATCAAGGTCAACGTGGCCCAGGCGCGCCGCTGATCAGCCGGTGGATCCGGACCAGGTGGTGGTCGTCGTGATCCGCCACGAAGCGACATAGGTCGCAGAGCCGCATCGGCGTCCCGAGACGCGGGTGGGCGGAGGTGCGCGCGAAGTCGGTGGGTTCGAGCGCATCGAGCCGCGCGACCAGCGCTCCACGGGCCCGACGGAACTCGTCCAGGAGCTCCTCGGTCGCTCGCCGGTCGTGGTCCGCCTCTTCGGTGGCCCGGTTCTCCAGGTCGGCGGCGGCCAGCACCTCCGCGCCGGAGAGCAGCCCCTCGACGCGCACGCTCCACAGGGGTTCCAGGTCCACCAGGTGGCCCAGGTGGCGGAGAACCGACCAGCCGGCCGCCGGTGGCCGGGAGGCGATCTCGGGGGCCAGGCCCCGCAGGTGCTCGGCCAGGCGCGCGGCGGTGCCGCGCAGGCGCTCGACCTGCATCGGGTAGAGGTCGGCGGGCTCGTCGAAGCTCCAGCTGCGCTGGAACCAGGGGGTTTCGCTGGCGGGGTCCATGGCGTGCCGTTCGGGGGGCCGGTCCAGCCACAAGCTTACGCGGGGACACCCCTGCGGCTTGGTGGATTCCCCCTCCACGGCTTACGCTGGGGGCATGCTCCCGGCGAGCCGCGCGACGACGGTCCTTCTCGGTGTGATCGCCACCGTTCTCCTGGGTTGGACCCTGAGCGAGGGAGCGGCGATCCTGAAGCCGCTCGTGATCGCCTTTCTCCTGGCGAGCATGCTGCAACCGATCGTCATCGGGCTGGCGCGGCGGGGGATCCCCCCCGCCCTGACCATCGTGCTGATGGTCTGGCTGCTCTTCCTGGGGTTGGTGCAGGTCGGGCTGCTCTTCGAGGCCAACGTGCGCGCCTTCCTCAGCGGCACCACGGAGGCCGTGGAGGTCTTCGAGCCAGCGGAGTCCCAGGGCGATGCGCCGCCGATCGTCGAGGACGCCGAGATTCCCGAGTCTCCGGTCGCGGCTGAAGGAGACGGAGGCGACGAAGGCGACGAAGGAGACGCAAGCCCGGAAGGGGACGAGGGTGTCGAGGAGGAGCTGGGGGACGGGGAGGATGCGACCGCTCGGGGGGACCGCGACCAGCGCCTGGACGTCCTCTCCGAGGATCAAGACGAGCTGATGGACCGCGCTGGCGGCTGGGAGGGGATCGTCGGGAACATCGCCGCCAAGATGAAGGAGTCGGACTTGCCTCCAGGCTTGGTCGAGTACGCCACCCAGGCGCTCGAGGGGGTCCAGATCGACCGCATCGCCGGCGACTTGGCGATCGGCGGTCTGGACTTCATCACCAACCTGGTGCTGGTCCTGATCTACATGGTCTTCATCTTCGCGGAGCAGGCGATCTTCCGGCGCAAGATCCTCTCCATCGCCGGCGACCGCCGGGACGAGGCGGCGGAGGTGCTCGACCGCATCGGGCGGGGGATCCAGCGCTACCTGGGGGTGAAGACGGTCGTCTCCTTCCTGACCGGAGCCCTCTGCTACCTGGTGCTGGAGTGGCTGCAGATCCCCTACGCGCTGCTCTTCGGGCTGCTGACCTTCCTGCTCAACTACATCCCCACCTTCGGCAGCATCATCGCGGGGATCTTCCCCACCATCACCGCCCTGGCCCAGGACGCCAACTGGGGCAAGGCGCTGGTCGTGGTCGCCACCTACCTGTCGGTGAACCTGATCCTGGGCTCCTTCATCGAGCCGCGCATCCTGGGCCGCGAGCTCAAC
>CAZDQL010000176.1:0-5690 GCA_964507325.1 uncultured Planctomycetaceae bacterium
TGCTACCGCCGGTGCAACTGAGATCCAGTTTCGCCGGTGAAGTGATCCACCTTTCCGGCGTCGCGCTCATTGTGGGGCTGCCGTAGAGGAGATCCGCGGATCACTGTTGTCGCGGGGACGAAGTGGCGCGGGGAAGTAGGACAGGGTACGATTCGGCGAGGAAGCTGAGATGGTGAGAGCCCGGAGGAAGAGCTCCGGGCTCTCGGTGGATGAAACCAGAGCGAAGTAGCCATCAGGTCATCCAGGATCTTGATACTCCAGATTCACCGAGATGGCCAGATGCCTGCACGAGCGAAAGGGCGAGGCAGGATCATGGTCTGTGTGATTGAACTTGGATGCCCGCGTTGTGGGAAGCGATTCAGGATCTGTCGGTCTTGTTACCGAAAGCATGTGTACTGCGGCAAGGAATGCTCTCGGGCCTCGAGGCGGGAAGGCAAGCAGGTGTGGCAGCACGAGCACCGCCAGACCGACGCAGGGCGCGACGACCACCGCGACCAAGAGCGAGAGCGCCGACGGCGGCGCAGAGACGAACGGGCGGCTCGCGTGGGCAGACACACTTCACCCGCGGGTGAGCAGTGCTGCAACATGACCCCTGACTCTGCGCCAACTCGTCGAGATGCTGGCTGCAGTGCCCCTGATGCAGAGCGCCAAGGAGCCAATGAAGATGCTCACAGAGCGGTCCCCGATGAGACGCAGCAAGCTCTCGGCGACCACGGGTCCGTGGAGGCGAGCCATCAGCATCGCTGTGCGTTCTGCGGCCGAGCCGGCTATCTCGTGGCCTGCTTCGGGCGGCGGCCCACGGGCCGAGCGCACGGAGTACGCGACTCGAAGCCGGAGGGCTGAGTGCGCTGCGGCGCTGCAGCCGATGGGATTTGTGGAGAAGGACGTGGCAGGGAGGCATCGGGCCCACTTCGGTGAGATGGTAGCTCCCCAGGGTTGCCCGGTCCGTCGATCGATGCTGCGGGCCCCGGGGCGAGTGCGGCGGCGAACCGGGCAAGTCAGATGGCCGTGGCTTCAGAGCAAGGAGGTAGCGATGGCAACAACAGAGCAGGTTCTGAAACTGGAAGAGATCGGCGAGGGGTACGGGAGCCTGCGACTGGTGAACCCGCGTGCCGAGAAGCAGATGCGGGAGTCGCTGGAGCGCTACGGTCAGATGTCGCCGGTGGTGGTATGCCGCGGGGCATCCGGGGGCTACGAGCTCATAGACGGCTTCAAGCGCCTTCGGGCGAGCCGGAAGCTGGGTACGCTGCCGACACTTCGGGCGCGGGTGCTGGAGATAGGCGGCCGGGCGGCGAAGGCGGCGGTGCTGTGTCTGAACTGGGTCTCGCGGTCGGTATGCGAGCTGGAGGAGGGATGGGTTGTACATGCGTTATGTGGCGAGGACGGGCTGACCCAGGTGGAGGTGGGCGAACTGTTGGGGCGAGCTCAAAGTTGGGTCAGCCGCCGCCTCTCGCTGGTAGAACGGCTGAGCGACGAAGTGCAGGAGCAACTGCGGCTGGGGCTGATCACCGGGACGGTGGGGCGGGAGCTGGCGCGTGTGCCGCGCGGCACGCAGGAGCGGTTGCTGAAGGCGGTCACCGAGCATGGATTGGGAAGCCGGGAGGTGGCGGGCCTGGTGGGCCTCTGGCTCGATGCGAGCCCCGAGGAGCAGGAGGAGCTATTGCGGGCGCCACGAGAGGTTCTGGCTGCACACGGCAAGACTGCCGCAGAACTGCGGGACCCACGCCTTGACGAAGCCGGGAACGAGTTCCTGCGGGACCTTTCGCGAATGGAGCGGGCCTGTGCGCGGGTGACGTCCACAGTGGGCGTGCGTGGCCTGTCTCATCTGCGCCCCGGGGACTTGGTGGTGCTGGCGCCGGTCATCGGGCAAGTCCATCGAGCTGGCCGTCAGGCGAGCCGACTGCTGCAGGATGCCCTGCTCGCCGCCCAAAGAGATCCGGATGACGGCGTACAACAGCCGTGAGGAGCTGGAAAACCTGGTGGTCACCCGACATCGGGTGGGGTGGTCTGCGCGCAAGCTGGCCAAGGACCTGGGCATCAGCCGCAATACGGTACGCAAGATCCTCCGGAAGAACCGCACGCAACGTGAGGAGGGTCACGATCTGCTCACAAGGAAGTCCTGTGCGCCGAGGCCCAGCAAGCTCGACGAGTACGTGCCACAGATCGAGAAACTGCTGAGCCAGTATCCCGACATCACGGGCAAGCGGGTCTTCGAGGAGCTGCAAACAGCCGGCTACAAGGGGGGCATCTCGATCCTGCGCGAAAAGCTGCAGAAGCTCCGCCCGCAGCCGAAGCGCACCCCGATCGTACGCTTCGAAACGCCGCCTGGACAGCAGGGGCAGATGGACCGGAGCCCCTACAAGCTGAAGCTGCGTTGCGGCGACCTGCTACGAACTGTTTGCTTTTCCTACGTTCTGGGCTTCTCGCGTCGGCAGTACATCGACTTCGTGGAGCACCGTGACTTCTACACGCTGATCCGGCGTCACCAGGCGGCCTTCGAGCACTTCGACGGCGTGCCCGAAGAGTGCCTGTACGACAGCGAAAAGACGGTGGTGCTGCGCTGGGAAGCGAATCGGCCGCTCTACAACCCATCGTTTCTGCAGTTCATCACCCACTACAACTGCCGGCCGATAGCCTGCCGGCGCGGTCGGCCGGAAACGAAAGGCAAAGTGGAGGCACCGTTCCAATACGTGGAGGGAAACCTGCTCAACGGGCGGACCTTCGTCGATTTGGAGGACCTGCGTCGGACAGCCCGCTGGTGGCTCGCGAACCGTTCGGACCCACACATCCACGGCACCACTAATCGGGCGCCGCCGGAGCTGTTCATGGCCGAGGAGGCATCGGCGCTGCAGCCGTTGCCCTTGCACCCATATGACACATCGGAGGTGGGTTTCCGCGTGTGCTCACTGGACGGCTTCATCGAGTGGGCGACGAATAGGTACTCGGTGGACTACGAGCACGTGGGCGAGATTATGACGGTGAAGGCGACCGAAGACGAGATCGTCGTCTACAGCCCCGATATCCGCCAGGTCGCACTGCACGAGCGCCGCCCCGACTCGGCCCGCGAGACGCGGGAGCTACCCGAGCACCGGGCCCATGCCAGGCGTGTACGCTACGGCCTCGAGCCCGTGCGAGAGACGTTTCTTGCGCTAGGAAAGGCCACCGAAGAGTTCCTCGTCGGCCTACAGAAGAGCTTTCCGCGCAACAGCGGCTACCACGCTCGACGCATCCTGCTCCTGAAGGAGACCTACAACGCCGATGACATCCACCAGGCGCTGGTGCACGCAATGCGTTACCACGCCCACGACTGCCTGGCGGTGGAACGAATCCTCAAGGCGCGCTTTCGCCCGCGGAGCTTGGAGGAGTGCCTGCACCGCCAGAGTGCGGAGCGGCTCCGTAGCGCACTACCAAGGATCGAGCAGCGCAGCCTCTCCGAGTACCACGTCTTGTTGGGCGCCGGGGATTCGGAACCGCCACCATTTCAAGAGGGACATGATGAACACAGAAAACAAGGACCGGCCCGTGGAGGCCACCGAGGATCTACAACGGATCCGGACCTGCCTGCAGGCACTGAGACTCCCGAAGATCATTGAGTTGCTGGACGATGAGCTGGACCGCCTGGACAAGGGACGATCCTCCGCCACCCAGATGCTGCTTCGGTTGCTCGATGCCCAGGTGCAGTCTCAACGGGAGCGGAGGGTCGAGCGCCGGATCCGCGACTCCGAACTCCCCGAACGAAAGACCCTGATCGAGTTCGACTTCGACTTCCAACCCGACCTCGATCGAACCCTCATCCTGGAGCTGGCCACCATGGGCTTCGTGCCCCGACGCCAGGGCGTCATCCTGGCCGGCAACAGCGGCACGGGAAAGAGCCACATCGCCAAGGCGCTGGCACTGCAGGGCTGCCAGAAGGGCTACCGGGTCCGCTACACTACCGCTGCGGCCATGCTCGCGGTGCTCTATGCTTCCCTCGCCGACGACTCGCTGGAACAGAAGCTCAAGGACTACCTCTATCCGGAGCTCCTGGTCATCGATGAACTCGGCTTCGATCGCCTGGAGCGGGAGGATGCCAGAAATGCCGCGCTCTTTTTCAAGGTCATCGACGGGAGATACGCCAAGCGATCGACGGTGCTGACCACCAATATCGACTTCGAGCACCTCGGCCACTACCTGGGCGACCCCGTCGTCACCACGGCCATCGTGGACCGGATGGTCCACCACTCGACCGTGATCAACATTGACGGACCTAGTTGGCGGCTCAATGAGTCGAAGAAGCTGAACGAGCGGACCGGCAAGCCGCAGAAGGAGCCAAAGACGGCGGTCAAGAAGGCCCGAACAAAGAAGGCGGCCGCCAGAAACTCACCCAACAACTGAAGCACCAAGCCGAGCCTGGTGCCAGGAAAGGAGAGAAGACGCCATGACGAGCCGAAACGCCAAGCGCTCCCCGAAAGTCGTCGTGCCTCTGCCCGAACGAGTCCGCCGCCCGGGGCCGGCCGGTTTCGGATGGCTAGACGCGCGCCTGCACAAGCAGAAGTGGCTAACGCTGATGACCCCGGATGATGTCGCGGCCTACACCTTCCTCTGCCTGGTCGCCAACCGGCAGGGCGTTAGCTGGTATAGGCGCGACCGCATTCAGCAGGCCCTGGCCATCAGCGAGGACTCCCTTTGGCTCGCGCTCAGACGCCTGTATGCGTTGGACTTGGTCGCCTACCGCCCCTTCGGAAGGTACGCGTCGGATGGCTTCCACCAAGTGCTGTCACTACCGCCTCAAGGCGCTCCCGAATTCATGCCTTGGGTCGAACACGAAGACCTACCATAGCCCGTGAGCCGCCAGCCTAACCAGCTCGCTTCCCCGCCCATCGCCCCTCCACAAGCGCTCCGAAAGCACGCAACGTCTGCCGCATCCCCCGTCTCCCCAAGAACCAGAGTCAACCACCACTCATCTTCGATGAGAACAAGCGCCAGGGCCTCCAACTACTGGTCGTCCTCGATCACAGCAAGCGGCAGGGCCTTCGGCCCAGGAGCCAGAGCCAACCATTGCTCATCTTCGATGAGAACAAGCGCCAGGGCCTCCGGCCCGGCAACCACAGCCAACTGCTCGTCGTCCTCGATCACAGCAAGCGGCAGGGCCTTCGGCCCAGGAACCAGAGCCAACCATTGCTCATCTTCGATGAGAACAAGCGCCAGGGCCTCCGGCCCGGCAACCACAGCCAACTGCTCGTCGTCCTCGATCACAGCAAGCGGCAGGGCCTTCGGCCCAGGAACCAGAGCCAACCATTGCTCATCTTCGATGAGAACAAGTGACAGGGCCTCCGGCCCAGGAACCAGACCCTACCTGCCCCATCCAACCGGTGCTCTCACCTTAGGAAGTCCAGATCATGCAATTGTGGTGGATCTCCTCCTGGGTGCCAAAGTGGATCCCACCCTGACCGGTGGTGGCACCAGAAAGAGCTCCTCGGCGGCCCGGTCGATGGGCTCCCCTTTCACGGACCAGCACTGACCGCCATCGGGAACGGGTTCAGTTCGACATGCGTAGCTCCACCCGCCGTTGCGATTGCCCCAGTAGTCAATCGACATGCGCCGTCCGCACCGCCCGCAGATGACAAGTCCCCCCAGCAAAGCCCGGCCTTCACGTGCAGAACTCCTGACATTGCCCCGTCAACTCCTTGAAAAGACAGGCGTCAGCCCCA
>CAZDQL010000177.1:0-5679 GCA_964507325.1 uncultured Planctomycetaceae bacterium
TACCTGCGCATGTGGTGGCCAATGGGCGGGCTCGCTACCTCCCCGCAACACGCCTTCCGTAGCCCCGTAGGCGGACCCGTGGTAGCGTGGCGTTGGACCGGCCCTGCTCTGGATTGAGACCATGCAACGACACCTTCTCCTGGCGTTGGCCGCCCTCGGGGCAGCCTCGACCTTGACCCTAGCCGCCCCCTCCTTCCTCCCGCCCGCCTCCGAGGAGTTCGAGGACCTCGAACTCACCCTCCAGCTCAACGGACCGGAGGAGGAACTGGCCCTGATCCTCGCGATGGAGGTGGCCGAGGAGTTCACCGGCGTCGACATGATGGATCCGGCGGGCAACGCTGTGGTCGGCGCACACACGACCTACCCGCAAGGGCTCGGCCTGCACGAGTGCGTGTTCGAGACCAAGGCCGACCCCGCGGCGGGACTCGCGGCGTATCCGGAGGGACCCTACCGCGTGATCGCGACGGCGGCCGACGGGACCCTCTACGCGGGTGTCGTCGTCCTGTCCCACGACCTGCCGCTGCGCCCGCGCATCCTCTCCCCCCACACTGCCGTCGTCCCTCTGGGCCAGGACGTCCTGTTCACCTGGCTGGCGCCCGACGCCACCGAGGTGCGCCTCGAGGTCGAAACGGAGGACCGCAGCCTCGACGTGAACCTGCCAGCCACCGAGACCAGCTTTCGCATGCCCGCCTCGATGCTCGTGCCGGGCGCGGAGTACAAGGTCACGGTCACCGCGGTCGCCGAGAATGGCAACGAGGTCGAGGACGAGCTCTTCTTCTGGGCCGACCGCTAGGAGCCGGTAGCAGCGCGCCTCAGCGCGCCTCGCGCTGCCCGTGCAGGCCGACCTCGAGCAGCTCCATGCGCACGCTGGAGCGCAGCGCGATCTCGGGGGCCTGGGGGGAGCTGCCCTTCCTCAGCCAGTGGGACCCGAGGTGCACCC
The DNA here is from genome assembly GCA_964507325.1 of uncultured Planctomycetaceae bacterium. Taxonomy (GTDB): domain Bacteria; phylum Planctomycetota; class UBA1135; order UBA1135; genus CAZDQL01. Next base: position 941 of record CAZDQL010000177.1, read on the forward strand.
CGTCGACGCGCACGTCGAGCTGCCCCGTCTTGGCGTTCACCTCCACCCGCAGGTCGAGCTCGCGATCGCGGGGCAATCCCTCGTAGGTGTCGCCGCTCGGGTTCGCTCCCCCCCGCAGGGCCGCGAGCAGCGCCGCGGGGTCGCCCCGGTCCGCGCCCCAGCGATTCTCCCCCCCCGCCAGGCGGTCGAGGAAGAGCACGTGCATGCCGGCGATCGAGACCAGGAGCTCGCTCTCCAGGTCGTCGTGCTCCTCCGCCCAACGCAGACGCAGGTCGAGCTTCAGGTCGCGGTCGACGTCGAGGGGGGGGACCAGGGCCAGCCGCAGGGCGTGCGCGGCGGAGAGTAGCTCGTCGTCGGTCGCGGGCGCGCGCGACAGGTACACACCGGCCACTCCCCCACCGAAGCAGCGCCAGGCCCCGAGGTCCCAAGCCCCCTCTCCATCCTCGAAGGTCCAGGCCAGCGACAGGTCGCGCAGCAGGCGGCGCTCGACGCGGTCGGGGGCGTAGGCCTCCCGCAGAGCCTCCTCCGGAGTGCGCGGCGCGACTTCAGCCCGCAGCGCGTCGCGCAGCGATCGCATCTCCGCGTCCTCTCTCGGCGTGAGCAGATCCCCGTGCTGCTCGAAGAGCACCTCGACCGCGGCCAGGAGACGGGCGGGACTGTCGCCCCCCTGCTGGCGGCCGAAGCGGATCGAGCCCAGGCGCCGGTCCTTCTCGCCGCGGCGCCGCTCCTGGTCCTGGTCGACGCGCCCACTGCGCGAGTCGACGCGCGCGCGCAGGTCGACGTAGAGCGGATCGTCGGCCAACTGGGTGCCGGTACCCGACAGCAGATCGTGGGCCGCCTCGACCTTCCCTTCGTGGAAGAGGAAGAGCGCCCGCGTGAGGAGACCCTGACCAGGATCCCCGCCGTCCACCGGCGCCAGGTTCAGGAGGTCGCCGGCGCCGAGCCGACGCTTCGATTCCGGCGCCCCGACCAGGTCGACGTGGAAGCCGTCCACGTGCGAGGGGTCCACGTCGATCCCCCCTTCGATCGGGTTCGTGGCCTTGACGATCCGCACCTTGTAGGACATACCCTCGAAGGTGAGGGTCGTGGACCGGCCGCGCATCGAGCGCAGCGCATCGGCCACGCCCTCGAGCCACTCCTGGAGCAGGAGCGCCTCCCGCCGCCGCAACTCCATCGGCCCGTGCACGGCGGCACGCCACTGCTCCCCGAGGCGCTCCTTCCAGAGCGCCGCCGCCCGTTCGTAGCGCCGCTCCCGGCAGAAGGCGTCCGCCTGCTCCTGGTCGAGCTCGAAGTCGCGCCAGGCGGCCAATTCCCGCTCGCCGATCTCGATGCGCTCGAGCTCGCGGGTGAGCTGGGCCAGTCGTCCGTCAGCGGTGGTCTTCAGTAATTCGGCGTAGCCCTCCGGTACCTGCTCGGGTCGGATCCCCCGCCGTTCCCGCTCGGCGGTCAGGCGCTGTGCGAGCGCCTCGGCGCCGGCGTTCACCTCGCCGGCCCGCATGCGCTGCACGAGAGAGTCGAACTCGCCCTCCAGGAAGCGCACCAGGTCCTGCTCGCACTGGCTGAACCCCCGGAAGACCGCGTTGCGCAGGGACTCGAGCTGGCCATCGACGTTCTGGCGGATCTGGCGGCGGTCCTCCCCCAGCATCCGGGCCCCATCCACCCCGGCGGCGGAGAACCAGTCCTCGGACCACCTGACGCGGTCGAGGGCGTCGCGCCAGCGGTTGGCATCCAGATCGGCGGTGTAGGCGGGTTGGATCGACTCGGTCAGGTGACCCAGGCGAATGCCGGCCTCCTCGGTGCTGGCCTGGCGCAGGCGGCCCAACTCCTCCCGTCGTTTGTTCGTCCAATCGGCGAAGCGCACGCCGCCAGGCAGGGCCTGCAAGCTCTCGAAGCCACTCGCTTGCAGGAGCTCCTGGGCCAGCTCGACTCCGAGCAGCTGATCCGCGCGCGGCAGGTCGCGAGCGCCCAGCGCGCGCACGACCTCGACCCCCCACCCGTCGCGCAGGTCCTGGATCACCCCCTGCAGATCCGCGCGCAGCTCCATCGCGACCCGGGAGCGCTGCGCTTCCCCGCCCTCCGGCACCGGGGCCAGAGCCGCCAGCTCGTCCAGGGCGGCAGCGATCGACAGGTCTCCGCCCTGGTAGCGCTGGGCCAAACCGTCGAGCGCGGCCCAGGGGGTGCGCACCGGCGTCGGATTCGACGGCGGCGCCGACGAGCCCCCCTCCCACGGCCTCCAGAAGGCCAGGATCGCGCCGATCAGCACGACACCGGCCGCGGCCGCCAAGGCGGGGCGCAGCCACGCAGGGCGCCCGTCGTCCAGCGGGTCGAGGTTGGCGGTGCGCACCTGGGGGGCGCGCCGCTCGCGGATGCGCTCCAGGTCGCGCAGGAGCTGGGCGGGGGTGTGATAGCGGTGCTGGGGATCGCGCGTCAGGCACTTGCGCAGGACCAGGGTGAAGCCCTTGGAGAGCTCGAGCGCGAAGAGGCGCGGATCCGGCACGCGGTGGTAGAGGACGCCGGAGAGGATCTCCGCCACGCTGTCCCCCTGGAAGGGTGGACGGCCGCAGAGGGCGTGGTACATCGTGGCGCCGAAGGACCAGATGTCGCTCTGGATGTCGGCGTCGCAAGGGTCGCGCGCCTGCTCGGGGGAGATGTAGTGCGGCGTGCCCAGGGTCCCCCCCGGCTTGGTGATCTTGGGGTCGTCCTCGGAGAAGGCCAACCCCAGGTCCACCAGCCGGCCGTGGCCCAAGCTGTCGATCAGGATGTTCGAGGGTTTGATGTCGCGGTGCACCACCCCCCCCTCGGAGGCGTGCTCGAGGCCGTCGCAGAGGGGGATGAAGAAGCGCAGCGCTTCGCGCTCGGCCATCGGGCCGCGCTCCGTCAGCCGCTCCGCCAGCGAGATCCCCTCCACCAGCTCCATGGCGTACCACCAGCGCCCGTCCGCCTCCCCCATGTCGATGGCGGTGATGATGGCGGGGTGGGCCAGGCGCGCGGCGGTGCGCGCCTCGCGCTGCAGGCGATGGATGGCGCGTTGGGAGCCCACCAGCTCCGGGTGCAGGACCTTGAGCGCCACCGGACGGTCGACGGCGAGCTGGATGGCGCTGAAGACCGTCCCCGTCGCGCCGCGGCCGAGCAAGGCCTCGATGCGGTAGCCGTCGATGCTCGGCGGTCCCTGGCCCGGACGGGAGCTCATCGCTCGCGCTCCTCTTCCAGGAACCAGCTCCGCCAGGCGCGATCGGCGCCGCGCCAACCGCTGCCCACCGCCTCCTGGAAGGCGGCGTCGTAGCGCGCCTGCCGCGCGGCACCCTTGAGGAGCACGCGTTGGGGCGCGCGGGGGGCGCTCTTGCGCAGGCTGGCGTGGAAGCGCTCCAGGGTCCCCTCCCCGCGGCTCTCCAGCCAGGAAACGATCCCCATCGACATGGCGATCTCGATCAAGGAGAGCTCCCCGAACTGCCGCCGCGCCAGGTGGTCGAAGTGGGTCAGGCGGCGGTCCCCGTTCTCGAGGGCCGTGATCAGGGTCTCGCGCCAGATCCCGCGCCGGAAGAGCTTGGTGTCGAAGACCGTCTCCACCTTCGTGGTCGCGGTGGGGCCGATGTGCTCGGCGGCGGCGGGGCTGCCGAGGCAGAAGACCGCGTTGCGTCCGTGCACTTCGTACTCGACCAGGGCCGCGAAGCCCTCGTCGAACCAGGGGGGCAGCAGCCGGCCGTCGTAGCGATGCCGATTGAGGAGCAGGTGCCCCCAGTGGTGGTAGCAGTGACCCGCCAGGTCCTCCTGTGGGCGACCCCAGACGCGCGCGGAGGAGAGGCAGAAGGGATCCCAGTAGATGAAGCCGTGGGTGCGCTTGACCGCCTCCGTCCACCCCTTCGGCGCGGTGGTGGTGAGGGAGATCAGGTGCTCCACGGAGTCGAGGTAGTGGGCGTCGGCGCGCCCCCAGACGTAGAACTCCGCCGCGCGGCCGCCGAGCAGGTCGATCCCGGAGGGGCAGTCGAAGCGCTCGTCGAACCAGGCGCGCCCGCGCACCAGGCCGGCGCCGATCGGAGCCAGGAAGCGCTCGTCGAAGGGCCCCGCCAGGGCGAAGTCGGGACCGAGGAAGACGTGCCCCTGGGCCCCCGCAGCCTCGAACACCACCGCCGCGTGGGTCTGGGCGCGCGCACGGTGTGCCTCGATCCAGACGCCGTCGTAGAGCACGAGACCCTGGGCGCGCTTGGCCTCCTCGGGGGTCATCCAGCGCCCCTCGTGGTAGACGAGCCCGGCTTCGAGGCGCGCCTTCTCCTCGGCGCTGACCCAGCGGTCCCCGTGGCGCACGAGGCCGCGCTTGCGCATGTCGGCGGCCTCCTCCTCGGCCAGCAGACGGTCGCGCTCCTTGGCGGTCACCCAGCGACCGCGGTGGAGCACGTAGCCCAGCCAGCGGTTGGCTCCCTCGTGCTCCGGGTCGAGGGCGCGCGCCTTCTTCATCGCCTTGCGGGCCTGGGCCTTGATCTTGGCTTCATCCGCCCACACCCCCAGGGCGTAGAAATCCGCGGCGGAGGTGCAGCCCTTCCAGCGCTCGTCGAACTCCTGGCGCGGAGTCTTGCCCAACTCGATCTCGACCACCTCGTCGGCGGGGAAGCGCATGACGCCGAAACGCGTCTCGAACACGACCTCCGTGGCGCTCTTGGACTTGAGCGTCCCCTCGAAGCGTCGCCCGTCGCGCAGGAGGATGCGATCCCCCAGCGCCGCCGTGGCGAGGAAGAGGAGGGCGA
>CAZDQL010000178.1:0-5650 GCA_964507325.1 uncultured Planctomycetaceae bacterium
GCCCGACGGCGCCGTCCGGGGGAGGGGGGACTCCCCCATCCTCACGCTCGACGGCACCGTGGTCGGCACCCCCTCGTACATGCCGCCCGAGCAGGCCCTCGGCCGCGTGGACGAGATCGACGAGCGCTCCGACGTCTACTCGCTGGGCGCGATGCTCTACACCCTGCTGGCGGGACGCCCGCCCCATGTCCCGGCCGGCAGCTCGCCTCATCCCCGCGCCATCCTGGTGGCGGCCGCCTCGCGAGCACCCGAGCCGATTCCCAAGGTCGACCCGCAGGCCCCCCCCGAGCTCGTCTCGGTGTGCGAGAAGGCCATGGCCCGCACGCCGGCGAGGCGCTACGCCGGACCCAGGGAGCTCGCCTCGGATCTGCGGGCCTGGCTGGAGGGTAGGATCGTGCGAGCCCACGAGGCGGGCGCGCTGGCCGCGCTGCGCAAGTGGATGGGACGCAATCGGCGGCTGCTCGCGGTCATCGCCGCGGCTCTCCTGTTCCTGCTCGCGGGTGGGGCCATGGCCGCTTACTGGCAGTTCTCGAGGCAGCTCGAGCTCCTGCGGCTGGCCGAGGTCGGGGAGCTGGCCGAGCTCGAGAGGAGGGCCAAGGAGGAGCTGTGGCCCGCCCGGCCCGATCGGATCGAGGAAATCGAGGCGTGGATCGACCGAGCGCGGGCATTGGAGACCAGGCTGGGACGGTGGCGAGATCGCCTCAAAGGGCTGAAGCGCGCCCTCCGTCGTGCTGGCGGAGGGGAGTCCACTGATCTGCTGGAGCGGCGCGTCGAAGACTACGTGGATTTCGTGACTGCCCTGGAGAAGCCCGGCACACCTTGGACGGGCAGCATCGCGCGGGTCGAGAGGCGGCTGCTCTTCGCGAGAGAGCTCATCGCGCCCGACATCGCGGACTACGACCGGCTCTGGTCCGAGACCATCGAGGCGATTCGAGGCGATCCGGCATACGGGCTGCCCGACTTCGCGGAGCAGAAGGGGCTGGTCCCCCTCGGCCGGGATCCCGTCTCGGGCCTGTGGGAGTTCGCCCACCTGGAGACCGGCGAGGTGCCTATTCGCCGCGAGGATGGCCGGGAGGATGGCCGGCTGGAGCTCACCGGAAAATGCGGCCTCGTGCTGGTGCTGATCCCCGGTGGGACCTTCCTCATGGGCGCCGAGCGCGATCCCGGTGGGAGCGCGGTGCCGGATCCGTGGGCGTGCTGCGACGAGGGGCCCGTGCACGAAGTCCGCCTGGACCCCTTCTTCATCTCGAAGTACGAGATGACGCGCACGCAGTGGATGGAGGCCGCCCGCGACACGCCCCACGAGGGAAAGCCCACGGGTGGCGCGGAGCTCGCGCGCCGGGCTCCCCTCCTCCCCATCGCCGCCGTGAACCAGGACAAGTGTGCCGTCGTGCTGCGATGCCGCGGCCTGGTCCTGCCCACCGAGGTCCGCTGGGAGTACGCCGCGCGCGCGGGCACTAGGACGCCCTGGTGGACCGGAAGCGATCCGGCCGGCCTGGCCGGCGCGGCCCGGGTGGGACGCGACACCGAGGAGGGCCCCCTCGAGATCGGTGGGCGCGCAGCCAACGCCTTCGGGCTGCACGACGTGCACGGCAACGTCGCCGAGTGGTGCCAGGAGGCCTACGAGACCTACCACGCTCCCTGGCTGCCCGGAGATGGCCAGCGCTGCGCCAGGGGACCCTGCTCGATCGTGCGGGGCGGCGGCTTCGACCAGCCCCCCGAGCGGGCGCGCTCGGCCTGCCGCGCGGATCCCGGCCAGCGGGGCCCACACGTCGGGGTGCGGCCGGCGCGGGAGGTCCAGCGGGTGGGTGGGGAGCCCGCCAGGTAGGCCGCTTGCGATTCGCAGAAAACCCCCGGCTTCCCCGTCACGATGGCAACGGCTCCCGGATCAGCCCTGTAGGGAGGGGGATCTCTCCCGATCCCTTGGCTCGGGACGCACAGCCGTTCCCAGAAACGAAGCGGAGAAGCCATGCGATACTGGATCGTCTTGTTGACCTGTACCGTCGGCCTGGTCGGGCCTGCGAGCTCCCAGACCACCTACGCGACCCTGAATGGACCCGCATCCACGGCCCGCTACGGCAGCTCGGTCGCGGACGTCGGGGACCTGAACGGCGACGGCTACAGCGAGTTCGTGGTCGGGTCCCAGCTATCCCCAGGGGCCGCCTACCTCTACGACGGACTGTCCCTGGATCAGCTGATGATCTGGCCGGGCGGCAGCAGCGACTACCAGGGCCTCGACGTCGCCAGCGCCGGCGACTGGAACAACGATGGAACCTGGGACGTCGCCGTGGGGGCGCCCATGTGGCAATCGAGCGACGGCCGTGCACGGATCTTCTCGGGTGCGCCGCCCTACGAACTTCTCCACACCTCGAACGGCTCAGTCGGCACGGGGGAGAGGTTCGGTTGGAGCCTCCAGGGCGACGTGGACGTGGACCGCGACGGTTGGCCCGATCTCATCGTGGGTGCGCCCAGGGGCACGAATCCACTCAACGCCATGGGCTCCGGACGCGTCCAGGTGATCAGCGGCCAGACGCAAGCCACGCTGGTCGTGCTCCCCGCGATGATGGCGGGCTGGCCGGCGGATTCGCAGTTCGGCTACGACGTGGATGGCATCAATGACCTCGATGCCGACGGCTACGAGGAGTTCATCGTCGGCGCACCCGGCAAGTCCACCATGTATGGCAGGGCCGAGGTCTACCTGGGCGGAGCCTCGGTCTCGTCCAACCCCCACTTCAGCCTCGTCGGCCCTCAGGCTGGGGACGCCTTCGGTCAGTGCGTAGCGGGCCTGCCCGATCTCGACGGCGACTCCATCCCGGACTTCGCGGTCGGCATGCCCCTGCACAATTCGGCAGGCGGGACCAATGCGGGGGCCGTGACCGTGTACTCCGGGGCCAACGCCACGCCCCTGGTGACGCTCTATGGATCCGCATCGAATGGCTGCTTCGGCACCAGCATCGCGCCAATCGGCGATTTCAACAATGATGGATGCGAGGACATCGCCATTGGAGAGCCCTCGCCCACCTACGCGCAGATCGGGCTCGTCCACGTGATCGACGGCTGCACCTTCAACACGATCTGGACGTTTCAGGGAGGGTCGGCGAACGACAACTTCGGCCACGCCGTGGGGGGCGTTGCCGACGTCACCGGGGACGGAGAGCATGATCTCCTCATCGGCGCTCACTCCGAAGGCGCCCCGGCCCGCGGTCGAGTCTACATCATGACCTGGCATTGCCTGCCGGATCCGGTGAACTACTGCGTGGGCATGCCCAACTCCACCGGTCAAGGTGCCATCATCTCGTGGAGTGGGTCGACGAGGATAAGCAATGCGAACTTCACCCTCCACGCTGAGAAGCTCCCCTACCCCAGCATCGGCATGTTCTTCTACGGCTTCGGCAGAACAGAGCTCACCTTCGGGAATGGGAAGCTCTGCGTCCAGACGCCGATTCAGCGGCTCCAGCCGCCCATTCCCGTCACTGCGGGGGGAACTGCCCAATACCTGGTGAACTTCAATGCTCCGCCGGCGGGCGGTGGTGGCTCGGGGCAGATCACACCCGGCGTTCCGGTCGACTTCCAGTTCTGGTATCGGGATAAGCTCGCCGGGGGGGCCGGATTCAACACGACCGACGCACTGGAGGTCATCTTCTGCGAGTAGCCACCCGCTCCTGCGACGGGGAGCTGAGGTGAGATCCCGGGGCCCCGACGATGCGCCCATCGACCTGCGCATCACCGGGGCCCCCTATCGATCGTCTTCGTGGCCCAGGCATGATGCGGTCGCGACGGGCTCTCCGCCGAGCACCCGGGGTGTGGATGAGCGGCGGCGCGGGCTGGAAGCCTCAACGCAGATGCGCTTCGATCGTGTCGATCAGGGTCAGGTTGCGGTCGGCGCTGAACTCCCAGAACATGACGCCGCCCAGGCCCTTGCGGTTGACGTAGTCGACCTTCTCCAGCACCGACTGGGCGTCCTCGTAGCTGATGAAGTGGCCGCCCTCGATCCCGGCGCCGTAGAGGTAGGGGACCCGCGAGTGGGGGTCCCGGTGCTTGGTGTAGTTGCCCGACAGCTCGAACTGCTCGATCTCCCAGAACTCGTTGACGCCGGTGTTGCCCGTGCTCCAGTCGTCCCAGGTTCCACGCGGGACGTGGGTGGCGGGTTGGAAGAGGCCGCCTCCGGTCGGGGGCACTCCTCCCCAGGCCCGGCCGTAGAAGGGCAGGGACAGGACCAGCTTGCGGGGCGGGATGGGGGCCGCCGACCAGGCGGACATGGTCCAGTCGGTGTTGTACTTGAGGCGGACCTGAGGGTCGGGCGTGGGATCGGATGGGTTGGGGTACAGGGGAGAGTGGTGGTTGGTGAGCGAGAGATCCCAGGCCCCGTGGTAGTCGAAGGTCATGACGTTGATCCAGTCGAGGTGGCGCGAGATCTCGAGGAGCTCGTAGTTGACCATCTTGTCGTAGCCCGCGGCGGCGGCGATGGTCAGGAGGTACTCGCGGCCGTCGATCAGCTCGGCCGCGTCGAGTTGGGCGCGCAGCTCCGCCATCAGCAGCGAGTAGTTCTGCTTGTCCTCGGGGCGGTAGACGTTGCCGGGCAGGCCGCAGCAGACCGGGTACTCCCAGTCGATGTCCACCCCGTCGAAGTGGTAGGTGCGGATGAACTCCACACAGGAGGCGGCGAACTTGGCCCGGGACTGGGGAGTCAGGGCCACGTCGGAGAAGCGCCCCGACCAGGTCCAGCCTCCCACCGAGATGAAGGTCCGCAGGTGTGGATACAGGCCCTTGAGGACGTTGTTGAGCTGGTTGTAGGTCCCCCGGAAGGGCTGGTTCCAGGTGTCGCCCGGGTAGTACTTGTCGATGGCCGCGTAGGGATCCCCGATCTCGATCTCGAGGTCGGAGCCGATGTTGGCGAAGGCGTAGTTGACGTGGGTGATCTTGTCGGCGGGGATGTCGAGGGGATGGAAGTCGCGGGCGTAGATCCCCCACTCGATGAAGTAGCCCACGATCCGCGTGGGGGGAGCCTCCTCCTCCCCGAGGGGCGAGCGGCTGCCCCCCCACTGTGCCGAGCCCTGCCCGGCGAGCGTCGGCGAGAGGAGCAGGAGCAGGAGCAGGGTGCGCATCGGGGGTCTCCTCGTTGGAGCGGGAGGGCGGGATCGCTGTGGGACCCTAGCACGGGTGGAGGGGGGTAAGAAGGTCGCGTCGGAGCGCCGCGGAGGGGCTCTCGGCGGCGGAGAACGCGGCGAGGGGGCGAGGAGCGCCGCTGCTCCGCCCCGCCCCCAACCGTCCCGAGCCCCCCGCCCACCCATCGGGGGACGTACGGGGGCGCGCCCGGTTTCGGGTCGGGGCCGATTTCGGGCCGGCGGGGGAGGACGGCGCCGAGCGGACGCCGCGGGCCGCCTGGACGCCCCGATTTGCTAGATTCCCCGCCCGACCCATGATCTCCCCCAAGAAGCGCATCCTCCACGGCGCATCCCTGCTCTTCCTGCTCTCCGGGGCGACGGCCCTGGCCTACGAGATCATCTGGTTCAAGCGCCTCGGCCACGTCTGGGGCAGCTCCTCCCTGGCCATGGCCGCGGTGGTGGTCTCCTTCCTGCTGGGGCTGGGGCTCGGAGCGCAGCTCGCGGGCCGCCTCGCCGACCGGATGCGGCGGCCCATCCTGGGGTAC
>CAZDQL010000179.1:0-5450 GCA_964507325.1 uncultured Planctomycetaceae bacterium
ATCGACACGCCGGACACACCCGCGTCCCACCCTCGTGAATAATTCGGGCTAGAGCATCCACGCACATGGGGAAAGTTGCCACGGCCCATAGATCCCATGCTCCGCACCGGACTACTGGGAAGAACCGGGCGGTCCAGAGGCGAAGCCGACGAGGTCCAATGCGGCAGGAGCGCGGCTGGCGGGCTCCACGGCGCCCGGGCCCTGAAGCCCTGGGTCAGGGTGTGAAGGAGAGGAGGATCCCCGTGTGGGAGGCGCCCCGAGCCGTGCTCAACGCGTCCAGGGCCGCGAAGCTCGCCGCCAAGCCGCCGCTGAAGAAGGCGTCGTAGTTCACCGCGAGCCCCTTGAGGCGCATCTCCTCGAAGCGGCAGTAGAGGGTCTGGGTGTTCCCGTACATCGGCAGGGAATAGGGCGGCAGATCGAAGCGGGTCATCCCCGCGGGAGTGACGACCGCCCACAGGGCCTGATCGATCCCCGACCGCGGCGGACCGCTGGGGCCGGCCTCGGTGACGACGGAGAAGATGTCGATCCCGTCGTCGCCGAAGCCACCCGTGCTGCCCTCCGCGACCCGGACCTGGAGGGCGTCGAGATGCGCCATCGCCGAAGTCCGTGCGCGTGGATCGAGGCGAGGCGGAGGCACGTGGCGTCAGTCAGATCACCTCTGTAGCGGTTCGCGTATCGCCTGCGCTCGAGTGCTGCAAAGCGGTGCAGGGGGCGCCGTTCAGTCCCTATGCTGTGCGACATGATCCCGCTGATCGCCCTCACCTGCCTGGTCTCCGCTCCACAAGAGCCGATCCCCATCACCGAGGTCCTGTCCGTGGAGTCCCTGGGCGTGCGCAGGCGCTCGGCGGTCTACACCGATGCCCTCGAGGCGCGGCTCGTCCGCGGCACCTTCGAGCCACCGTCCGAGGGCGACACCATCGCCTCGATCACCGGGGCGGAGCGCACCTGGACCCGCCAGCAGGCGGGGGAAGACGGCTGGTTCAAGGGCGGGGCCTTCCGCGGTGGCTGGGCTTGGGCCGAGCTCGAGGTCCCGGTGTCGGGCGCCTGGCGCCTGAACGCCCGCGGGCACTCGATGGTCTTCGTGGACGGCCAGCCGCGGGCGGGGGACGTCTATGCGCTCGGGAAGACGCGCATCCCCCTGGCCCTCGAGGCGGGCACGCACCAGTTCCTCTTCCGCTGCGGGCGTGGGCGGCTGACCGCCACCCTCGAGCCGGCCCCCGGGGCGGTGTACCTGGAGGAGAAGGACCGCACCCTGCCGGACGTGGTGCGCGGCGAGGGGGGGACCCTGCTGATGGGTCTGATCGTGGCCAACGCGGGAGAGTCGGTCGCACGGGGGTACCGGGCGCTGGTCACCACTCCGGATGGGGTGACCACCGCCACCGAGCTGCCCTCGCTCCACGCCTCCTCGATGCGCAAGTGCACGATCGCGGTCCAGGTGCCGGAGGAGTTGGAGGGGGACCAGCTCCAGCTCTCCCTTCAGTTGGAGGCTTCCGACGGCAGCGACGTGGGCGAAGCGCTCGAGCTGACGCTCCCCATCCGCGACCCGTACGCAAAACACCAGCGCACCTTCCTGAGTGAGATCGACGGCAGCGTGCAGTACTTCGCGGTGACCCCTCCGCCCGCCGAGCCAGAGGTAATCCCTGCGCTGATCCTCACCCTGCACGGCGCCGGCGTCGAGGCGCGCGGCCAGGCCAACGCCTACGGCCAGAAGGAGTGGGCCTACATCGTGGCCCCCACCAACCGCCGCCCCTTCGGCTTCGACTGGGAGGACTGGGGGCGCTGGGACACCATCGAGGTGCTGGAGCGCGCCCAGGAGCTTTTCTGGACCGATCCGCGCCGCACCTACCTGACCGGCCACTCGATGGGAGGGCACGGCGTCTGGCAGGTGGGAGCCCAGTTCCCCGGCCGCTTCGCCGCCATCGCGCCCAGCGCGGGGTGGTGCGACTTCTGGAGCTACGCCGGTGGAGGCACCTTCGACGTCGAGGACCCGCTGGGGCCGATGATGACCCGCGCGGCGAACGCCAGCCGCACGGGACTCCTGATCGACAACTACCGCGGCGTGGGGGTCTACGTGCTGCACGGAGAGGCGGATGACAACGTGCCCGTGCGCGAGGCGCGCGCCATGCGCACCAAGCTGGCCGAGTTCCACTCCAACTTCGCCTACTACGAGCGGCCGGGGGCCGGCCACTGGTGGGGCAGCGCCTGCGTGGACTGGCCGCCGCTGATGGCCTTCCTGCAGGAGAACACCCTGCCCGCACCGTGGACGGAGCTCGAGGTGGAATTCACCACCGTCAGCCCCGCGGCCAACAGCACCTCCAGGTGGCTGTCGGTGGAGGCGCAGGAGCGCTGGCTGGAGCCGAGCCGTGCCCGCGCCCGTCTGAAGCCCGACGACTACGTGCTGGAGCTGGAGCTCGAGAACGTCACGCGGGTCGCCATCGACCTGGCCGCCCTCTCGATGCCGCGCGATGAGAAGGACGCCCCCCTGCCGGAGGATGGGGAGCTCCGCGTGAAGCTCGGCCAGCAGGAGCTCCAGGTCCGCTACGGCAGCGCGGACGCCACGCTGCGGCTGGCGCGGGGAGCGGACGGTCTGTGGAGCGAGGTGGACTCGCTCTCCCCCGGGCACAAGCACCCCGAGCGTTGCGGCCCCTTCAAGGACGCCTTCCGCCGGCGGATGGTCTTCGTCTACGGCACGGCGGGCACCCCCGAGGAGAACGCCTGGGCCTTCCAGAAGGCGCGCTACGACCACGAGACGTGGCGCTACCGCGGCAACGGAGCGGTGGACGTGCTGGCGGACGTCGACTTCGAGCCGGAGGATCACCCCGACCGCAACGTGATCCTCTACGGCAACGCGGACACCAACTCGGCTTGGTCCCGGGTCCTGGAGGAAGAGGCCTTCGACCTGCGCCGCGGCCGACTGCGGGTCGGCGAGCGCACCCTGGAGGGGGACGACCTGGCCCTGCTCGCGGTCCATCCGCGCAAGGACAGCGACTCGGCCAGCGTGGCGGTGATCGGCGGCACCGGACTCCCCGGCTGCCGCGCCACCACGGGCCTGCCCTACTTCGTCTCGGGGGTCGCTTACCCGGACTGGACGGTGATCGGCGCCGAGCTCTCGAGCGAGGGTCTCGGCGGCGTGCGCGGAGCGGGGTTTTTCGGCCCCGACTGGGACACCGGCACGGGCGCCGAGGCGGCTTGGCGTTGAGAATCAGGCGCGAGAAGCGGAGATGACCATGCAACGACACACGACCCTCACCCCGGCGGCGCTCCTCCTGGCAGCCCTCGCCATCCCCGCCGCAGGCCAAGAGCAGTGGAGCCAGTTCCGCGGCCCGGGCGGCAGCGGCCTGGCCCCCGACGCCGCGCCACTGCCGGTGCAGCTCGACCTGGAGAGCAATCTGCGCTGGCGCTGCGAGCTCCCCCCCGGACACTCCTCTCCCTGCATCCACGGCGATCGCATCTTCGTCACCGGCGCCACCGACCGGGAACTCCTGACGATCTGCCTCGACCGCAAGACGGGGGCGGTGCTCTGGCAGCGCGGGGCCTTGAGCGACATGTTCGAGAGCCGCCACCGCATCAACGGGCCCGCCACCCCCTCCCCCACCACCGACGGGAAGCACGTCTGCGTCTACTTCGGCTCCTGCGGACTGATCTGCTACGACTTCGAGGGGCGGGAGCTCTGGATGCGTCGCATGCGCATCCCCGAGAACATGTACGGCACCGCGGCTTCGCCGATCATGGCGGAGGGCATGCTGATCTTCCTGAACGACAACGCGGGTCAGTCCTCCCTCGAGGCGCTCGACCCGACCGACGGCTCGACGCTGTGGCGCAAGGCGCGGCCGACCTTCCCCGCCGGTTGGTCCTCCCCCATGCTCTGGCGCAATGGCGAGGTGGACGAGTTGGTGATCTACGGCGTGGGCTGGATCACCGCCTACGACCTGGCCGACGGCGCGGAGCGCTGGTCCGTTCCGGGTATGACCGACGAGCCCTGCATCACGCCGGTCAGCGGCGATGGGCTGGTCTTCGTCACCTCCTACAACATGCGCACCAACCCGGAGGTGATCGGCCTGCCCGAGTACGCCGAGCTCCTGGAGGACTACGACGGGGACGAGGACGGGGAGCTGACCTACGACGAGGTGCGCTCCAACCCGAGCATCCTCTCGCGCTACGACGCCGACGGCGAGGGGGACCACCCCCTGGCGGGCTTCTTCCGCTTCCTGGACCGCAACCGCGACGGGCGCCTCACCGAGCAGGAGTGGGGCCACATGCGCGCCTTCCTGGATCAGTTCCAGTTCCACAACGCGCTGCTCGCGCTGCGCCCGGGGACGGAGGGGGGGCAGGTCGAGATCGCCTGGCAGCACGGTCGGGGCGTGCCCGAGTGCCCGTCGCCGCTGCACCTCGACGGGCTGGTCTACGTGGTCAAGAACGGCGGCATCCTCACCTGTCTCGACGCCCGCACGGGGGAGGTCGCCTACCAGAGCCGACTCGAGGCCGGTGGCCCGTACTACGCCTCCCCCGTGGCGGGGGACGGCAAGGTCTACACCACCTCCGCCCGGGGGGTGGTGACGGTGCTCAGCGCGGGGCGCGAGCTGAAGGTCCTCTCCCAGAACGACCTCGGCGAGCGCATCATGGCGACTCCGGCGCTGGTCGAAGGCACGGTCTACGTGCGTACGGAGACGGAGCTACTGGCCTTCGACGACGCGGAGTGAGGGCGGCGTAGCCACAGGCTGGTGAAGCAGGCCAGCAGGGTGACGATCGCCATGCCGAAGAGCATCCCGCCGTCGCCCGCCACCTCGATCCCCAGCTGGGTCAGGTGTGAGCCGATCGCGCCCATCATCAAGAGGATCCCCAGGAGCGCCCCGAGCGTGGGTCGCGCCAGGAGCAAGAGCACCGCCACCAGCTCCACCACGCCGGTGCCGATGCGGCCCCAGGGTTCGACCCCCAGGGTGCGGAAGAGCTCCACCGCCTCCGGGGCGGCGGTGAACTTGAAGAAGAGCGTCTGACCGAGGATCGCCACCGCGATCAAGCGCGGGATCCAACTCCAATCGATACGGCGGGTGCTGGTGGCTGCGACCACGGCTGGCTTCCTTTCTCCCGGAGCCCAACTTCGGGGATGCCTGCACTTCGGAGGGATGCGCCGGTCGTGACCTACGCGTGCGGTGTTTCTGCGGGACCCGCCGCTCAGCGTGACGGGTCGGGGCTCGCGTCGTCGTAGAACGCCAGATCGTGCCCCGCGCCCGCCCGGGCCTTGGCGATCCAGACCGCCTGGCCCGCGTGTCAGGAGAAGTGCTCGACCACGTGGTAGACCGCTTGCAGGCCGCTGGGGTCGCCACCGCGGGCCAGGGAAGCGGCTGCGGAGTCGCGTTCCAGGGCTGGGGGTGCGCCGAAGCCCCCGATCCACGGGCCGAGGCGACACTTGGGCAGGGGAGAATCGACCCGCAGCGACCCAGAGATCAGCG
>CAZDQL010000180.1:0-4868 GCA_964507325.1 uncultured Planctomycetaceae bacterium
GGGGGAGCTTCCCTTTCGCCAGGGCGACTACCTGGTCATCCCCGGCGGCATCTGCCACCGCTACCGCCTCGCGGGCGCGCAGATCCACCTGATCATCGAGAGCCGCGGCCACGTGCGCACTCCCGAGCGCTATCGCAACGAACACGGCCAGCTCCTCGAACACAGCCCCTACTGCGAGCGTGACATCCGGCGCCCCGACTCGCTGCCGGTGCACGACGAGAGCGGCGAGTTCACCGTGGTCGTCAAGCGGGGGAGCGCGCTGCACGACGTCGTGCTCGACCATGATCCCCGCGACGTGGTGGGCTGGGACGGCTACTACTACCCCTGGGCCTTCAACATCGAGGACTTCGAGCCGATCGTGGGTCGTGTCCACCAACCCCCGCCGGTGCACCAGACCTTCGCCGGAGACGGCTTCGTCGTCTGCTCCTTCGTCCCCCGGCTCTTCGACTTCCATCCGCAGGCCATCCCGGCGCCGTACAACCACAGCAACGTGATGACGGACGAGGTGCTGTACTACGCGAACGACGAGTTCATGAGCCGCAAGGGGATCGCGTACGGATCGATCACACTGCACCCCGACGGGCTGCCTCACGGGCCGCAGCCGGGGAAGATCGAGGCCTCGATCGGGATGAAGGAGACGCAGGAGCTGGCGGTGATGATCGACACCTTCAAGCCTCTGCGCATCGCCCACAGCGCGCTGGAAGTCGAGGACGAGGGGTACGGAGCATCGTGGGTGGAATGACGCCCCAGTCCCTGCGCGCTCTGCTCGAGGGTCTCATCGACTACGCCGGGCTCTTTCCCCCCGCCGGGCTGGAGATGGAGCCGGCGGTGCACGAGTACGTCGAGCACCTCGGCACCGACGAGAGCTGGATGCTGGGTCGTTTCGTGGTGCCGGCGGCACGCCGTGAGGAGCTGCTGCAAGCGCTGCCGTCGCCGGAGGTGACCCTCGAGCTCTCCGTCCTGGCGCGCGCCGCCTCGCTGCGCGAAGACGCGACCGCGCTCCCCGCGGGGGCGTTCGAGATCCTGCTACCCGAGGAGCTCGTGATCGACGAGGCGAGCGCGGCCGTGGGCATCGGGGCGTTGAGGGCGACGCTCGAGAGCGTCGGGCTGGCCGAGAGACCCGTCTTCCTCGAGTCCCCGGCAGCGGAGTCGATTCCAACCGTGGTGCGAGGCATCGCCTGCGCCGGGTTGGAGGGCGTGGGCTTCAAGCTGCGCACGGGCGGCCTGGAGGCGAGCGCCTTTCCCTCCTCGGAGCAGGTCGCCGCGGCGCTGATCGCCTGCCGCGACGGCGGCGTGGCGTTCAAGGCGACGGCGGGGCTCCACCACCCCGTGCGCCGCTGGGACGACGGCGTCGGGACGTCGATGCACGGCTTCTTCAACGTCTTCGGAGGCGCCGTTCTCGCGCTGGAGCACGGCCTCGGGGAAGCAGACCTGGTGCGCGTCCTGGACGACGAGGACCCCGCGAGCTGGCGTTTCGACGACGAGCAGCTCGCCTGGCGGGGTCTCGCCGTGCCGACCGCCTCCGTGCGCAAGGCGCGACAGACCCTGGCGGTTTCCTTCGGCAGCTGCTCTTTCGATGAACCGCGCGACGACCTGCGCGCGCTCGGGCTGCTGCCGACCCGTGAGAGCCCTCGATCCAATGGCTGAGACGATGAAGTCCTTCGTTCCGGTTGCCCCGGAGTCCCACTTCCCGATCCAGAACCTGCCCTACGGCATCGGCCGGCCTCGCTCGGGAGGGGAGCCGCGGGTCTGGACCGCGATCGGCGAGCGGGTGCTCGACCTGGCGGCGCTCGAGGAGGCGGGACTCTTCGCAGCGTGCGAGGGGCTCGAGGAGCGGGTCTTCTCGCGCCCGAGCCTCAACCCCTTCATGGCGCTCGGACGCCCGGCCTGGCTCGCGGTCCGGGAGAGGATCACGCGCCTCCTCGCCGAGGAGGAGCCGACGCTGCGCGACGACGAGGCGCTGAGGCGGCGGGCGCTGCTCCCCGCGGATGGGGTCGAGATGCTCCTGCCGGTCGAGATCGGTGACTACACCGACTTCTACTCCTCGCGGGAACACGCCACGAACGTCGGCACCATGTTCCGCGGCGCCGAGAACGCGCTCATGCCGAACTGGCTGCACCTCCCGGTCGCGTACCACGGGCGCGCCAGCTCGGTCGTCGCCAGCGGAACCGACCTGCGGCGCCCCCGCGGACAGACCAAGGCGGACGACGCGCAGAGACCGAGCTTCACCCCCTCCCGGCTGGTCGACTTCGAGCTGGAGATGGGCTTCTTCATCGGCCCCGGGAGCGCGCTCGGCGAGCCGATCTCGATCGCGGCTGCCGAGGAGCACATCTTCGGCCTGGTGCTCGTCAACGACTGGAGCGCGCGCGACATCCAGAAGTGGGAGTACCAGCCACTGGGTCCCTTCCTGGCCAAGAACTTCGGCACTTCGATCTCCCCCTGGGTCGTGACCCTCGACGCCCTCGAGCCGTTTCGCCAGCCGGGACCCGAGCAGGACCCCGAACCGCTCGACTACCTGCGCCCGCCCGGCCCGGGGGCGTTCGACATCCGCCTGGAGGTCTCGCTGCAGCCGGAGGGCGAAGACGAAGCGACGCGCCTCTGCACCAGCAACCTGAAGCACCTCTACTGGAGCATGGCGCAGCAGCTCGCGCACCACACCGTCACCGGCTGCGACGTGCGCACCGGCGACCTCCTGGCCTCCGGGACGATCAGTGGTCCGACGGAGAAGAGCTACGGGAGCCTCTTGGAGTTGACCTGGCGCGGCACGAAGCCGATCCGGACGAAGGGCGGTGCGGAGCGCAGGTTCATCCAGGATGGAGACCGGGTGACGATGACCGGCTGGTGTGAGGGCGACGGCTACCGCGTCGGGTTCGGTGAGGTCAGCGGGAGGATCCTACCCACCCTCGAGTAGGAGCTCGCGTAGGACCCGGCGCATGACCTTGTTCGAGGCGGTGCGCGGTAGGGAATCGACCTGGTGGACCCGGTCAAGGCGGAAGAGGGGGTTGAGCTTGCTGCGGATCTCCTCGCGCATGCGGCGCAGCAGCTGCTCGTCGCCGCACTCGGTCGCCCCTTCCGAGACCACGCAGACCACCAGCCGTTCCGGTCCTCCACCGGGCGGCGGAACGGCGATCGCCGCGGTCTCGAGCACTCCTTCCAGGCGGTTCAGCACCCGCTCGATCTCCGCCGACCCGACCTTGATCCCACCCAGGTTCATCGTGTCGTCCGCACGGCCCTGCGCGAGGAGGTAGCCGTTGGGAAGCCTGCGCATGCGATCCCCGTGGCGGCGCAGCTGGGCTCCGTCCGGGCCGTCGGGCACCCCCGCGTAGTACACCTGGTGGTGGTCGCGGTTCAGGAGGCGCGTGGAAAGGCCGATCGACGGGGGCCGCAGGAAGACCTCGCCTTCCTGCGCTTCCTGCCCCTGCTCGTCGAGCAGGACGAGGCCCAGCCCCAGCGCCGGCGTGGTGAAGGTCGCCGGCACCGCTGGGTGCAGCAAGGTGCCGGTGACGTAGCCGCCCCCGATCTCCGTCCCGCCGCAGTACTCGATCACCGGCGTTCTCGTGCGCTCCATCAACCAGCGGTAGTCGGCCGCGTCGCTGGCCTCCCCGGTCGACGAGAGGACGCGCAGCGCGCTCCAGGCGACCCCTTCCAGCGCGCCCGACGAGCGCCAGCTCTTGACCAGGCTCGGCACCAGGCCCAGTACGCTCACGCGCGCCTCGGCGACGAACTCGACGAAGTCACGCGAAGTCGGTCCGCCCACGTGAAGCGCGATCGTGGCGCGGTTGATCAGCGTGGCGAAGATCAGCCAGGGCCCCATCATCCAGCCCAGGTTGGTCGGCCAGGCCACGACGTCATCGGAGTGGATGTCCTGGTGCAGCCGACCGTCCGCAGCGCACTTGATCGGCGTCGTCTGGGTCCAGGGGATTGCCTTTGGATCGCCGCTGGTGCCCGAGGAGAAGAGGACGTTGATCACGTCCTCCGCGTCTCGGACGACCGGTTCGAAGGAGCTGTCGTGCGGGAGGAACTCACCCCAGGAACGATCCTCGTCACGGAGCTCGACCCGCAGCGCCTCGCCGGCGGGCAGCACGATCGCCGGCGGCGCCTGCGCCGCGACGACCTTCTCGTAGAGCGGCAGCGCCCGGCCCCTGCGCAGGATGACGTCCTCGGTGAAGATCAGCTTGGCGTCGGTGAGCCGCAGGCGCGTCGCGATCTCCTCCGGAGCGAAGCTGTCGGCGATCGAGACGACCGCGCAGCCGGCGAGGATGATGCCGAGGTAGATCGCCACCGACTCCGCCGTCATAGGCATGTCGACGGCAACGGCCTCCCCGGGCCGGCAGCCGCTCTCGGCCAGTCCCCGCGCGACGCGCAGAGCGAGATCCTCGAGATCGCCGTAGGACCAGCGCTCCAGCGGCCCGCCCTCCACGCGGTGGACGATGGCGATCGCCTCCCGCGGGGCCTGGAAGCAGCTCGAGGCGATGTTCAGCTGCGCTCCCGCGAGCCAGCGCGCGCGCTCGACTCCGCCGGTCAGATCGAGGACGCTCGCCGGTGCCACCGTCGTCTCGATCCCCAGTCGCTCCACCATCTCCGCCCAGAACGCCGCGGGTTCCTCCACGGACCAGGCCAGGAGCTGGTCGTACTGCGAGAAACCGCGATCGCGCATCATGGCCGCGACGTGGCACTCCTCGATGACGTCGGCCGGCGGCGTCCAGGCGGGAGTGAGGTCGGGAGTGGGGGGCATCGCCGGGAAGACTACGGTCTCAGGCGATCTTCTGCGATCGACCGCCACTGCGTTCCGGCGGGTCGCAATGGAGCGTCCGGCGCCGAACTCGAATCAAGGGCCGGGGCAGACCTTGGGGGGGGCGTGTGCACTC
>CAZDQL010000180.1:4878-5372 GCA_964507325.1 uncultured Planctomycetaceae bacterium
GGGGGGGCCCCCCCCCCCCCCCCCCCGCCCCGCAGGCTCGACCGGCGTCAGGACTTCTGCACGTAGACCCAGACGAAGGTCTCGCGCTTCGGTCCCGGCCGGAGCTCGCCGAGCTCCTCCCTGGCCTTGCGCTGTGCCGTGCTGAGCTGCGTGTACTCCTCGGAGGAGAAGAGCTCCTGGGCGGCCTGCTGCCGCTCCTCCTCCGGGAGCTCGTCGACCTCGCTCAGCCGCTCGAGGATCTTGTCCAGCGCCGCCTCGAGGTCGGCGATCTCGGCCTCGAGCTCGCCGGCGCGCGCCTGCTCCTGCGCGTTGAGCACCCGCCCCGGCGGATTCCAGTGCGAGTAGCCACCGGCGAGCAGGTCCAGCTTCCCGTCGCCGTTCCAGTCGACCGGGCTGACGTAGATCCCCGAGTCGGGGCGCACGGGCTCTTTCGTGCCCTTCTGGCTGCGCGGGATGAGCACCTGGGCCGCGGCGAACTGCGGCGCGCCGCGCTT
>CAZDQL010000181.1:0-5272 GCA_964507325.1 uncultured Planctomycetaceae bacterium
GCAGCGCCACTTCCTGGTGCACGAGCTGGTTCACGCGCTTCTGGACGAGGGCTGGAAGCCCCTGCCCGGCGTGCTCGAGGAGGGGATGGCCGACCTGCTGGCGACCGAGCTCGTGCCCGAGGCCGCCCCGAGGGTCCGCGCGGCGCGGCTGCTTCGCACCGCGAGCTGGCTGGGCGACGGCCTGCCGGCTTCCGTGGTCCTGCGCACGCAGGGCGATCCGCAGGGCCGTGGCCGGACGGTGCGCTGGGACCTCTCGGTCTCGGCTCCCGGCGGCCGAGGCTCCGAGCTCTCCGTCGAGGACGCGCTCGGCATCTCGACCGTCGAGCTGGCCTCCAGCGACGTCTCGGAGGAGACCGAGCAGGTCCTTCGCGGGCTCGGCTTCCTGCTCTGCGATCGCATCGTGGAGCGGGGGGGCTACCCCGCCCTACGCGACCTCTGCCTGCGGGCTGCGCGCGAGGGGCGCTCCCGGGTGCCCCCGCGGTGGGTGCTCCAGGCCGCCGGCATCGGCCCGGAGCGCGAGGCGCTGTCGCAGGCGCTGCGGGCTGCGTGGGTCGAGGTCGACCCGGCCGAGGTGGCCGCCCAGATCAGCGGCGACCTGGTCTCGGTGCTCGGCGCACAGCTGCGCCGCCCGCCGAGCGCGGGCTCTCCGCAGGAGTGGCTGGCCACCCGCGACCCGCGCCTCGACCTGGGCGGTGGAAGCCTTCGCCTGGCCGAGGTGGAGCCGGTGGTGCGAGCGATCGAGCGCGCCTGGGGCGCGGGCACCCGCTGAGCCGCGATGGAAGAAGCGCTCCCCGGGTGAGCTCTCACCCGGGGAGTCGTCCGGTGTCGGGATCACCGGCAGTGGCAGCCCTTGACCGTTCTGTAGCGCCCCGGCACCCAGACCTGCTCGGTGCGCGTCGTGTAGTACCCGGGCTCCTGCCACTCCCGCCAGTAGCCGGCTCGCTCGAGCACCTGGCAGGCCTGGCCGCCGAAGGAGTAGCGCGTGCGATACACCGGCGGTACCCATTCGCGCCGTACGCGTCCGGGGATCCACACCTGTCGCTCGCGGCACTCGTAGCGTCCCGGGACCCACACCTGACGGGTCCAGCATCGGTGGGGAGCGTACCTCGGGCGGCCGTAGCGGTGCCCGCCATAGCGGTAGGAGAGCTGCGCGCCGCGGCTCGAGCAGTCGAGGGAGACGTGGCCGCGCCGGCCTTGCTTCCCGAAGGAGACGGACCAGTCCTGCGCTTGGGCAGCCGGGGCCGTGACCTGCATGGCGCCACTGAGGGCCAGGCTCATCAGGATCGTGCGCAGCAACATGATGTTCACCTCTGCTTTGCTTTCGTGCCTTTTCGGTATGCGGCGGGGCTGGGCGTCCCTTCGCGTTCGCTGGAGCGGCTCGCCGGGGCGCGCCCGACGACCGCATTGCATACGCCGTGCCAGAACGGGGCGGAAAGCCGCAAGCCGGGAAGGCGCAAGGTCTTGCGCATGAATCGCGCCATCGGGGAAACCGGTGGCGCGCACGCGAGGGCGTCCTCGCAAGAGCCCGCTGTGTCCACCGGCGGCCGCCCGAGGCGGCGCCTCAGAGCTCCAGGCGCTCTCCCTCCTGGGCCAGGGCGAAGCCCGCGGCGCGGATCTCGCGCGCTGCCCGGCCATCCACCTCGAGCGCCGGGTTGGTGTGGTTCAGGTGAACGAAGCGCACCTTGGCCCGCTCGCTCGCCGGCAGGGGGGCGAGGCGCGCCATGCTCTCGACGATGAAGGGGTGTGGGATCTCGGCCATGGAGCGGCCCGGGATCTCGCCCTCGTCGTAGAAGGTCCCGTCCAGCCAGGCCGCGTCCACCTCGGCCAGGAGCTCCTCGATCGGCTTCTCCCAGCGCTCCCACTTGTCGATGTCCGAGATCCAGGCCAGGGTGTGGCGCGGTCCGCGGATGAGGAAGCCGATCGTCTCCGAGTACTCGTCGCGGTGGGGGACGCGGAAGGGCGTGACCGCGATGTCCTCCTCGAGCTGGACGGAGCGCCCCTCTTCGAGCGCTCGCAGCTCGATGTTCCCCAGGCTGACGAGCTGGCTCCAGGGACCGCTGGTCTCCAGGAGCTCGCGCATCCTCGGCATGGCGTACACCGGCACGGCGCGCGTGCCCATGATCTCGCGTCCCAGCTGGGCCAGCCCCAGGTAGTGGCCGACGTGAGCGTGGCTGAGCAGGATCCCGTCGAGGCCCGGTGCGGCCTCGCTCGGGGCGATCCGGTCCAGGGCGTGGAGCTGCTCGCGGAAATCGGGCGTCGCGTCGATCATCCACCGCCGGCCGGTTCGCGGATCGACCAGGGCCAGGCAGGAAGCGTGTCGCCTAAGAGCGGGATCACCCCATCGGCGGCGACAGCACTCGCGCCGGCAGCCCGCGTGGGGAGCGCCTCCGTCCTGGGCCACACCCAGTACGACGGCGTAGGGTCCGGGAACCCGGCTCATCTCATCTCCTCCCGGCGCCGCGCAGGCGGTGGCCAGCGCGATGAGCGCGATCGCGCCCCCGGCTCGCTTGGCTGTGTGCATCGGATCTCCATCGCGGGGGGCTCCGGCGGCTGGATGGCCTCAATCCCCTCCGCCTTCGGTCCTCCGCTGGTACTCGCGCCAGGTCTGGCGCGTCAGCTCGTTCAACGGGTCCAGCTCGAAGGCGCGGCGGGCGGCCTCGCCGGCCTCCTCGTCCATTCCCAGCCGGGCGTAGACGATCGCCAGGCTGGTCAGGGTGGTGGGTGATTCCGGCCAGCTGAGCAGGAGCTGCTCGAAGGTGAAGCGCGCCCTCTCCAGGACCTCGCGGCTGCCGAGCTGGTCGCCGCTCATGGCCAGCTCCCGGCCCACCCGCCACGCGCGCGCCGGATCCTCCTGCGCCAGCCAGCTGGCCATGATGTCGAACTCGAAGCGCTCTAGGCGCAGGTCCAGGCGCAGCTTGTCGGCCGCGAAGTCGGGGTCCTGGGGGTCGACGCTCAGGGCCAGCTCGACGATGTTCGAGGCGAGGACGGCCTGTCCATTCTGAAAGAGGAGCGTCCGCAAACGGCGCCAAGCATCGAGCTGCGCCGGACCGCAGCCCCACTGCCGCCAGGCGTCCTGGAGCCACTGGGCTCGGATGGCTTCGAACAGCGCCCGCCGCGCGCTCTGCTCGCTGACGCGCCGCGCTCCGAACAGCGAGAGGGGAGCGTCGAGCTCCAGCCGCATGTTGAGATCGGTGTTCACCACACCCTCTTCGTCGCGGCCAATCAGATCGTCCAGCCCGGCCTGGTCCAGGAGCAGGTGCTCGAGCAGGATCGCGCGCACGTCGGTGCTGGCGAACCACCGCTCGAGGTCCCGCAGGACCGCCGGAGCGTCGTCCACCAGGGCCTGGGCGGCGTCCAGCCGCGCCGAGTCGGGGATCACCTCGCCGAGCGAGGCCACCAGCAGGGTGTCCAGATCCGAGACGCGGATCAGGGCGCATTGGGGGAAGACCGAGCGCAGGGTGCGCGCCGCGATCGCGTACTCGGCGGCGGTGATGTTCTGCAGGTGCATCCACTGGGCCAGCACACCGCCCGGGGCCAGGCGGGCGCGAGCGGCCTGGTAGAGCTCGAGCGTGTGCAGATTGGAGGTGCCGGCCATCCATGGATTCGAGGGCTCCGACAGGATCAGGTCGTAGAGCTCCTCGGTGCCCTGGACGTGGGCGCGGCCGTCGTCGAGGATCATCTTGAAGCGGGGCGACTCCTCGGGTCGGTGGTTGACGTCGTGGAAGTGGCGCGAGGCCTCGAAGACCGCCTCCTCGATCTCCAGGCAGGTCACGCGGGTGTCGGGGAACAGCAGGCTGGCCCCGGCCGTGGTTCCGCTGCCGAAGCCGATGACCAGCACCTCCCGGGCCTGGGGCGCCAGGAAGCGCGGCAGGTACGCCAACCCCAGCTGGGCCTTCATGTCCTCCCCGTCGGAGGCGTCGACCTTGCCGTTGACCCGCAGGCTGGTCCCGGCGGGGGTCTCCACCACCATCGCGTTGCAGGCGGCGCCCTCGGCGAAGGAGACCAGCTCGATCTCGTCGCGGATCCGCTCGAAGCCGGAGCGGCCGTACCCGTAGAGGTACATGCCGTAGTTGGTCAGCAGGGGATCGATCGAGTACCAGGGGACCAGGATCAGGAAGAGGGTCGCGCCCGCGGTCGCGAGCGGAGTCGAATTCTCCTCCCAGCGCGGCGAGGGGAAGAGCAGCACCAGCGCGGCGACGTACAGGCCCAGTGCGATCGCGAAGCAGGTGCGGCTCCCCAGCGCCGGGAGGAGCACCAGGGTGGTGGCGATGGCCCCCAGGATGGAGCCGGCGGTGCTCCAGGCGTAGATCCCGCCCACCGTGCGGCCGGCCCGCTCGACGCCGCGTCGCGCCAGCTCCACCAGGGCCGGGAAGAGGGCGCCCATGGCGAGGGTCGGCACCAGCTCCAGCGCGGCGGTGACCCAGGCGCACAGGAGGGCGTCGAAGCCCGGCGAGGCGCGCAGTCCGCCCAGCTCGCCGACGACCTTCGCCAGGGAGGGCTCGAGGGCGCGGCCCAGGAGCGTGAAGACCGCGATGGCGAGCACGCAGGCCGGGATGGCCGCCCGCAGATGGCCGCGTCCCGAGAGGAACACGCGGAAGAGGAGGCTGCCCAGGCCGATGCCGAGGATGAAGACCGCCAGCATGGCGGCGAAGGCGTAGGTCGTGCCGCCCAGGAGGACCGCCAGCTCGCGTCCCCACAGCATCTGCAGCGAGATCGATCCGCAGCCGATGAGGGCCGAGGCCGCCAGGATGGAGAGCATGGACCGCGTTCCCTCGGGCTCGGGCGCGCGCGTCTCCTCGGCAGGGGGCTCCTGGGACTCCTCCTCGGGCGACGCCCTCGCGGCCCGCCCCATCCCGCGCGCCAGGGCGAAGGCCGCCGCTGCGATGAGCAGGTTGAGCGCAGCGGTGATCCCGTTGGTGAGGGACAGGCCCAGGGCGGGGAGCAGGTGGAAGCCCGTCAGGTAGCAGCCCGCCGCTCCGCCCAGGGCGTTGAGGGCGTACAGCCAGGCGGTCGAGCGCCCCGGTCCGCCCATCTCGAGGGCGCACTGTCGGACCAGGAGCGGCAGGGTGGCGCCCATCAGCATGCAGGGGGGGCCGATCACCGCGAAGCTCAGGCCCGTGCGCACCAGGGCGTGCTTCAGGGGCTCTCCAGCGAGCTGTGGATAAAGCTCGGCGGCGACGCCCGCCAGCCACTTCAGCTCGAGGGGGATCAGGAGGGCCAGCAGGGCGATCGCGGCCTCGCAGACCGCGTACCCCAGGATGGGCCGCCGCAT
>CAZDQL010000182.1:0-5098 GCA_964507325.1 uncultured Planctomycetaceae bacterium
CCGTGGCTAGGCCGGCGGTCGCGGTCATCGACAGCGCGATGGCGCTGCTGACGAGCTTCTTCATGGGGTTAGCACTCCGAAAGTGTGAGAGACAGACAGACAGAGAATTAAGGGATGGGGGATAGAAGCGCGCAGAGCATGCCGCCGGGTCTCCGTGGCGTCGAGGGCCTGCTGCGGGTTTTCGCGCTGGATTCAGGAGGTTCCTTCGGCGCCGCTGGGGTCTTCTTGGCCACAATTCCGTGAAGGATAGGTGGTCGTGCCGTGTAAACCCCTGCGATCAGCAGACTTACGGCCATTCCTGAACCCAGCATACGTGCGCGACCGCCCTTCGACGGGGGGAGGAAGGGCCCTTGCGCGGGGGCAGCGCTCCAGGACTTCTCAATCCTCCAGGGTGCGTCGATCGCGCTTGATGCGCCCCCGCCGGCGCTTCTCGTCGACCCTGCGCGCCCTGGAGGCCCGCGTGGGGCGGGTGGCCTTCCTGGACCGTGGGACGACCAGGGCGTTCCGCAGCAGGACAGCCATCCGCTCGCGCGCGTCCTCGACGTTGCGCTTTTGTTCCCGAAAACGGGAAGAGCGCACGATCAGGACCCCCTCCCGCGTCAGTCTGGAGGCGAGGCGCTCGAGGATGCGGGCCCGGCGCACCTCTCCGAGGGCCTGGCTGGCCCGCACGTCGAAGCGCAGCTCCACCTGGGTCTCCACCTTGTTGACATTTTGGCCACCTGGGCCCCCCGAGCGGGCGAAGGACAGACGCAGCTCGCCGGGGGGGATGACCAGCCGGCGGTGGACCCGCAGGGGCTCCACCTCACCCCTCCGCCGCGGCGTGCTTCCTGAGCTGGTCGAAGGTGTAGATCCCCGTGTGGTGGCCGTCCGAGAAGCGCACCCCGATCCCGTAGTTGCCCACCAGGTGCACATCCTCGTGGACCAGGTCATCGGGGACGCTCCGGGGGTCCAGGAGCTGCTCTCCTGTCAGCTCGCTGACGCACCCGGCGCAGGGGCAGAGCCGCCGCAGCTCGGCGGCGCTGAAGACGCTCCGGCGGCTGTCCGACCAGTCGATCTCCACCTTGGTGGGGTCACGGCGGCCGATCCGGAGGGGTTGGGGCGCGGCGTTCATCGGCCGTGGTGGAGGCGGGGAGGCGGGGTGGTGGCCAGGACCAGACTTGAACTGGTGACCCCTTGATTTTCAGTCAAGTGCTCTACCAACTGAGCTACCTGGCCATCGATTCCGGCGCGGAATTGTCCCTTCCGGGGAGCGCGCCGTCAAAGGGCGAACCCGGAAAGGTCGCCTCTAGGAGTGCTTTACCCCTCGGCTAGATGCCGAGCACTTCCTCAGCCGCAATGACGTCGCGCCGGATCTGTTCCCGCAGGGCTTCCAGGCTCCCGAAGCGCTGCTCGGCCCTCAGGTGCTGGACGAACTCCAGCTCCAACATCTGTCCGTACAGGTCCCCCTCGAACCCCAGGAGGTGGGCCTCCAGCAGGGGCTCATCCGGGGGGGCCCCTTCCACGGTGGGTCGATAGCCGATGTTGACCACCGCCGGACAGCTCTCGTCCCCGGTACGGCCTCCCTCGGGTGTCACCACCCGCGCCCGGCAGGCGTACACCCCGGGAGGAGGGTGCAGCTCGTGGTGCAGGTCCAGGTTGGCGGTGGGGAAGCCGATGGTGCGGCCGCGCTTCTGGCCCGGGATCACCTCCCCCAGAACGCTCACCGGCCGCCCCAGCATGCGTTCCGCGCCCAGCAGGTCCCCCAGGTCCACGGCTTCGCGGATCGCCGTGGAGGACACCGCACGCTGGTCCACGACGACCTTGCCGACCACGTCCACCGGATAGCCGAGGGCGCGCAGGTCCTCGTCGCTCCCCTCGCGTCCACGTCCGAACTTGCTGTCGAATCCGAGGACGAAGTAGCGCGCGCCGAGCTTGTCGACCAGGACCTCGCGGATGAAACGGCGCGCGGAGGTGTTGGCCAGCTCCTCGTCGAAGTTGAGGATCAGGGCGTGACTGATGCCCGCCCGCTGGAAGTGCTCCAGGCGGTGGGCCAGGGTGGTGAGGGTCTTGGGCGCGCGGCCGAGCAGCACCTTCTTGGGATGCAGACAGAAGGTGACCACGCTGGGCCTGAGACCGAGCTCCGCGGCCCGGGCCACGTTGGCGGCCAGGATCGCCTGGTGTCCCAGGTGCACTCCGTCGAAGACGCCGATCGAGACGACGCTTCCCGGATAGCCCTCCAGGGGCAGCCCGTCGAGGTCGTAGGAGACGATCACCGGCTCTGCCCGCGCTTGTAGCGCTCGACGAGTTCCTCGAGGGCCGCCTTGTTGCGCAGCCTGTCGGCCGGGGACATGCGGTCCACCAGTAGGATCCCCTCCAGGTGGTCGTACTCGTGCTGGACGATGCGACTGACGAAACCCGAGTACTCCACCCGGAAGGGGCGCCCGCTCAGATCCTGGGCCTCGACCGTGCAGCGGTCGGTCCGCTCGATCTCGGCGTAGATCTCCGGGAAGGAGAGGCACCCCTCCTCGTACAGCCCCCGCTCGCCGTCGCGCTCCACGATCTTGGGGTTGATCAGGGTGTGATTGAACTCCTCCTGGCTGGGATCGCCCTTCTCGTTGAGGACCAGGATGCGCTTGGAGAGGCCCACCTGGGGGGCCGCCAGGCCCACCCCCCCGCTCTCCTGCATGCGCTGGTACATCGCCGCCACGATCCGCTCCAGCCCCTCGTCGAACTCCTCGATGGGCTCGGCGACGCGGCGCAGGACGGGGGAGGGGTAGAAGGTGATCTCTAAGTCGAGGGTCTCGGCCATGGGGGGGGTGCGTTGACGGACTGGAAGCGCACTTATAGTATCTTCCGGCTCGTTGGCCGGCGCAGCCCGGCGGGGACCTTGGTCGACTACTCCAAGCACATCCAGAAGGCGGAAGAAGCCACCCGGCGACGGAACTACGACTTCGCCGTCCAGCTCTACCAGCAGTTGCTGGAGATCGATCCCGACGTGGGCGAGGCCCGCGCCGGGCTGCGCCGCGCGTTGGTCAAGCGCAGCG
The DNA here is from genome assembly GCA_964507325.1 of uncultured Planctomycetaceae bacterium. Classification (GTDB taxonomy): domain Bacteria; phylum Planctomycetota; class UBA1135; order UBA1135; genus CAZDQL01. The sequence continues at coordinate 3,024 of CAZDQL010000182.1, forward strand.
AGCAGCGCAAGGGGGGCAAGCTCCTGAAGGCGCTCAAGGGGGCCGGACCGCTGGCCGCGGCCAAGGGGCTGGCCAAGGCGGGCAAGCACGCCGCGGCCGCCAAACAGCTCGAGCAGTACCTGGCGAGCAACCCCCTCGACGAGGGGGCCAACCTCCTCCTGGGGGTCTGCCTGGAGAATGCGGGCTACAACCAGTCGGCCCTGGCGGTGTTCGAATTCCTGGCCGAGATCGCCCCCCGGAACCCCGAGGGGCTGAAACGCGCCGGGGCCATGATGCGCCTCAAGGGGGACGTGCCCAAGGCCCTGGAGTACTACGAACGCGCCCTGGAGTCCGATCCGCGGGACCGGGACGCCCTCAAGGCCAGGAAGGACCTCTCCGCCGAGGTGGCCCTGTCGAAGTCACGCTACGACGAGGTGGACCACAGCCGGGACCAGATCCGGGATCAAGAGGAGGCGATCCGGCTGGAGCGCGCCCAGCGCATGCACCGCTCCCCCGAGGAGCTCAGGGAGGAGCTGACGGGGCTCGAGGGGCGCTTCGCCGAGCGCTCCTCCGACGTCGACCTGATGCTGGAGATGGCCGCGATCCACGAGCGGCTGCGCGACCCCGAGGCCGCCCTCGACCTGGCGCGGCGCGCCCAGACCTACCGCAAGGACTCCCCCGACCTGGACCAACGTGTGACTCAGCTCGAGCAGAAGGCCCTCAAGAAGGCGATCGCGCGGGCGGACAAGACGGGTGACCAGGAGGAGGCGGACCGGCTCGAGGAGCGCCTCCGGGAGACGGAGGTGGGGGACCTGATGCGCCGTCTCGAGCTCGCCCCCGGGGACAGCGCTCTGAGGCTCTCCCTGGGGCGCACCTACCTGCGCCAGGGGCGGCTCGACGAGGCGACGGGGGAGCTCCAGAGGGCGGTTGGGGACCCGCGTATCGAGAACGAGGCCCGCGTGTACCTGGCCCAGTGCTTCAAGGAGAAGGGCTTTCTCGACCTGGCACGCAAGGAATACGAGAAGGCCCTGGCTGCCCGCACCACCGTGGACGAGCGCGCCCGCGAGATCCTGTACAATCTCGGCGCGATCGCAGAGGCCGAGGGCGACGTCGCCGAGGCCCGCAGTTGCTACGCCCGGATCTACGAGGTCGACATCGGGTACCGGGACGTGGCCGCCAAGATGGAACAACTCAAGAATCCCTGATCGAGATCTCCCCCGACCCCGATGCCGAACACCAAACAAGCCCAGAAGCGGATGCGCCAGAACGAGCAGGCTCGTCAGGCCAACAAGGTCAAGCGGACGGCCATGCGCAGCGCCATGAAGAAGGTCTTGCAGGCAGACGATGCGGCGACCGCAGCGGCCGCCATGCCCAAGGCGGTCAAGAAGATCGACAAGTGCGCCAAGGAGAACATCATCCACGCGAACAACGCCGCGCGGAAGAAGAGCCAACTCTCCAAGCACCTCGCGGATCTCTCGTAACTCCCGCGTCGCCAAACCTCGAGCGATCGCCGTGGGCCGGTTCGAGACCAGCGAAGACCACCCCAAACGGTGGCACCAGCCGGTGCGCGTCCCCATGCCGAGGGACGGCGCATTCGGCGTTGCTCAGGAGTTGGTCGCCGACCTCGACAGGTGGGTCGTGCGCCAAGTCGACGCAGAGGCGCTGACGATCACCTGCGAGCGCAAGAACGGTTTCTTGGGCGGCGTCTCGACGATCGTCGTGCGCGTCAGCGGTCGAGAGGAGATGCCGAACTCCCAGACCCATTGCTCGTCGGAGTCCACGGGTGCCCTGCTCGCACGGGACAAGGCCAACGTGGCGGAGTTCGTGCGCAGGTTCTGGATGCGGGTGACCTGAGGTCGGCTGCTCGGTCCCCAAGGGTAAGCTCGCGGTACCGCAACCCCATCCACCCTTCGAAGGGGTGTTCAGGCTCGCGCGCCGGCCGGGCCGAGTGGTTTCCCCCTCTGCTGCCTGGCGAGGCTAGAAGGACCCCCGTACTCGCGTGTAGCGAGAGTACACCTCGAGACAAAGCACCATCATCGCCGTGCTGTAGACCCGTCCACCGGAGTGGCCCCAGGGCCCCACCGGATCCCAGGAGC
>CAZDQL010000183.1:0-5094 GCA_964507325.1 uncultured Planctomycetaceae bacterium
ACCTGGACGTGATGGTGATCAACACCTACAACGCCATCCTCCAGGAGGACCCCGAGAACGCCGAGGCGCTCGACGCCCTGGCCAACCGCTACGAGCGGGCCAACCGCTGGAACGACCTGATCGGCATCCTGCAGCGCAAGGCGGACCGGGCCGAGGACCCCGACGAGCTCGTCCCGCTGCTGCACCGCATCGCCGAGCTGTGGCTGGAAAAATTCTCCAACCAGGGCAAGGCCATTCCGCCCCTGGAGCGGGTGCTCGAGGTGGCCCCTGCCGACGCGGATGCCATCGAGACCCTCAAGCGGCTCTACACCGCCCGCCGCAACTGGCGGAACCTCCTCGACGTGCTCGAAAAGGAGCTCGAGCTCGTGGAGGGCTCGGCACGCCTGGAGCAGCTCGAGGAGATGGCGCAGCTCGCCGAGAAGCGGCTCAAGCTGCCCGAAAAAGCCGTGGCGCTGTGGGAGCGCCGGGTCGAGGAGGGGGGCGGTGACGTCCCGGAGGGCGCCGTGGCCGCCCTCGACGCGCTGTACACGAAGACCAAGCGCTGGCAGGACCTGGCCGGGCTGCTGGAGCGCCGGCTGGGGGCCGTCGAGGCTGACCGTAAGGTGGATCCGTCGGGACAGATCGGCGACCGCCACGAGCCTCCCCATCGCCAGCTCCATGGCAGTGCTGACGCACGTCCTGGAGCGTCCCGAGAGGCGGGCGCTTCCAGAGCCGGTCGATTTCTTTCGTCGCAGAAGGACACTAGACGCGCACGGCAGGTTCTGCGATGATGGCGTGGGGTGAGTCGATCAGCATAGGATCACGCCATCACACGAGCACAGACCGGCTCCGTCGTTCAATGCGGCAGGGAGATCACTCCCGAAGAACTCGAAGACATCAAAGCCGTGGTGACGGCGTGTTCCGGCCTGAGTCGGGCCGAATTGGCTCGTACCCTGTGCGAGCATCTCGGTTGGGTTACCGCGTCGGGCCGCTATAAGCGCCAAGCCTGCGAGAAGCTGCTGGAGAAGCTCCGGGCCCGGGGCGAGATTCGGCTTGGGGACAAGCGGCCGCCAGGAAAGCGGCGGTCGATGCCGCAGCCCGAGTCAACGCCGAGAACAGTCCCGGGAACGGAGATGCGGGGCGAGTTGGCGGATGTGGCTCCGGTGCATCTGGAGTTGGTCACCGGGAAGGAACGGACGGGACTTTGGAGCGAGTACGTCCACCGCCATCACCCCCTCGGGTACAAGCAGCCCTTCGGCCACACGGGGCGATACTTCATCGTCTCGGGAGACGACCTGCTGGGCTGCGTCCTGATGGCGGGTGCGGCGAAGTCGATCGGTGCGAGGGACCGTTGGATCGGATGGAGCGAATCCCGGCGTCTTCGGAATCTGCCTTGGGTGGTGAACAACACGCGTTTCCTGGTCTTCCCGTGGGTGTCGGTGAAGCACTTGGCCAGCCATGTGCTGGGACAGCTCGCGCGTCGGGTGCGGGATGACTGGGACGCACGCTGGGGATTCTGTCCGGTGTTGATGGAGACCTTCGTCGATCCGGCAGAGCATCGTGGCACCTGCTATCGCGCGGCCGGTTGGACCGCATTGGGGCGGACCACGGGCGAGGGGCTGGTGCGGCCGGGCCGTCGGTACGAGACGAGCCCCAAGCTGGTTTTCGTACGGCCGCTGGTACCTGATTTCCGGGAGCGGCTTTGCTCCGACGGACTACGAGGCAGGACGGAAGAATGAGTGTCAAGACCGCAAGATCGGAGAAGAGCAGGAAGGCCCGGAGGAGAGAAGCCCGACGGGAACGGCTGGAGAGAAGGCGGGCACAGGCGAGGCTGCGCGAACTCCTGGAATCGACCGGGATGTCGCCGTCCGCCTCCGCGACGCTTCCCAACCGCAAGAGCGGGTATGGAAGCGTGGAGGAGGAGCGGGAGGCACGCGAGAAAGCCACGGCCGAACAAGCCCGCGTACTCCGCTCCAGGCTGCCCGCCATCTTGCGAGACCTGTCCAAGATCCCCGACTACCGCAATCCGAAGAAGACCAAGCACAAGCTCTCGGTGGTACTCCTCTTCGGCATCCTGATGTTCGTCCACCAGATGTCTTCCCGGCGGGAGGCTACCCGGAAGATGACCCGGCCGCAGTTCGAGGAGAACCTGCGCCTCCTCTTCCCGGAGTTGGAGAGCATCCCCCACCACGACACCCTCAACCGCCTGCTGTGCGGAATCGACGTGGACAAGATCGAGGAGATCCACATCGGGCTCATCCGGCAGTGGATCCGCAACAAGAAGTTCTACCGCTACCTGGTCGGAAACTGCTACCCGGTTGCCATCGATGGCACCCAGAAGCACGTGCGTGGCGACCTCCTCGGCAAGGAGTGGCCGGAACGCCGGACGGGGAAGGAAAACGCCGAAGGGGAACGGGAGGAGCAGTACTACGTCTACGTGCTCGAGGCGAAGCTCGTGTTCCGCAACGGCATGGTGCTGCCCTTGATGAGCGAATTCCTGAACTACGAGAAGGGCGACACGGACGCCGACAAGCAGGACTGCGAGACCAGGGCGTTCCATCGACTGGCCGCCCGGATGAAGCGGGAGTTCCCCCGTCTGCCGATCATGGTCCTCCTTGATGGCCTCTATCCGAACGGTCCCATCTTCGAGCGCTGCCGCGAGTACAACTGGGATTTCATGATCGTCCTCCAGGACAAGTCGCTGCCGAGCGTCTGGGAGGAGTACGACGGATTGCGGGAACTCGAGGCCGACAACCGCTACCTCCGGACCCTGGCCAACCGGAAGCAGTCGTTCCGATGGGTGAACGACATCGACTATCGGTACGGGTCGAACGGGCGCAAGAAGCAGACCCTCCACCTCGTGGTCTGCGAGGAGGGTTGGGAGGAGATCGGCAAGGCCGGAGAGGTCGAGACCAAGCAGTCGCGCCATGCCTGGCTATCCAGCAAGCCGCTGACCCGCGGCAACGTCCACGAACGCTGCAACCAGGGTGCCCGCCACCGCTGGGGCATCGAGTCGGGGATCCTCGTGGAGAAGCACCACGGTTACCAGTACGAGCACCTCTTCTCCCACAACTGGAACGGGATGAGGGGCTTCCACTACCTGATGCAGCTCGGCCACACGTTCAACATCCTCGCCCACTGGTCCACCGTCCTCAGACCCTTCGTCGCCGCGGTGGGCTACCGTGGCCTCGTCGACTTCGTGCGGGAGACACTCGCGGCCCCTTGGCCCAGGCCCGCCGAGATGCGCCGGCTCCTCGACGCCCCGTTCCAACTCCGTCTGGTCTGACCGCCCGGACGCTCCGGAGAGGCCACGCCGGGCAGCCCGCCCGGACGGGATCGGTGCGCCGGTACCCCTGGCCCGCCCGCCCTTTTTCGCGCTGACCGCCGCCGAACATCCGTCGGATCGCCCTCCGCACACGAAAACCAGCCTCGAGCCGCCGCCCCACCCCGCCGCGGACCGGCTCGATGTGCCCACTCAGGTCGCTCCGGTTCGCTCAAGGCCCTTCGTGCGTCAGCACTGGATGTTCGTCCACCAGATGTCTTCCCGGCGGGAGGCTACCCGGAAGATGACCCGGCCGCAGTTCGAGGAGAACCTGCGCCTCCTCTTCCCGGAGTTGGAGAGCATCCCCCACCACGACACCCTCAACCGCCTGCTGTGCGGAATCGACGTGGACAAGATCGAGGAGATCCACATCGGGCTCATCCGGCAGTGGATCCGCAACAAGAAGTTCTACCGCTACCTGGTCGGAAACTGCTACCCGGTTGCCATCGATGGCACCCAGAAGCACGTGCGTGGCGACCTCCTCGGCAAGGAGTGGCCGGAACGCCGGACGGGGAAGGAAAACGCCGAAGGGGAACGGGAGGAGCAGTACTACGTCTACGTGCTCGAGGCGAAGCTCGTGTTCCGCAACGGCATGGTGCTGCCCTTGATGAGCGAATTCCTGAACTACGAGAAGGGCGACACGGACGCCGACAAGCAGGACTGCGAGACCAGGGCGTTCCATCGACTGGCCGCCCGGATGAAGCGGGAGTTCCCCCGTCTGCCGATCATGGTCCTCCTTGATGGCCTCTATCCGAACGGTCCCATCTTCGAGCGCTGCCGCGAGTACAACTGGGATTTCATGATCGTCCTCCAGGACAAGTCGCTGCCGAGCGTCTGGGAGGAGTACGACGGATTGCGGGAACTCGAGGCCGACAACCGCTACCTCCGGACCCTGGCCAACCGGAAGCAGTCGTTCCGATGGGTGAACGACATCGACTATCGGTACGGGTCGAACGGGCGCAAGAAGCAGACCCTCCACCTCGTGGTCTGCGAGGAGGGTTGGGAGGAGATCGGCAAGGCCGGAGAGGTCGAGACCAAGCAGTCGCGCCATGCCTGGCTATCCAGCAAGCCGCTGACCCGCGGCAACGTCCACGAACGCTGCAACCAGGGTGCCCGCCACCGCTGGGGCATCGAGTCGGGGATCCTCGTGGAGAAGCACCACGGTTACCAGTACGAGCACCTCTTCTCCCACAACTGGAACGGGATGAGGGGCTTCCACTACCTGATGCAGCTCGGCCACACGTTCAACATCCTCGCCCACTGGTCCACCGTCCTCAGACCCTTCGTCGCCGCGGTGGGCTACCGTGGCCTCGTCGACTTCGTGCGGGAGACACTCGCGGCCCCTTGGCCCAGGCCCGCCGAGATGCGCCGGCTCCTCGACGCCCCGTTCCAACTCCGTCTGGTCTGACCGCCCGGACGCTCCGGAGAGGCCACGCCGGGCAGCCTGCCCGGGCGGGATCGGTGTGCCCATCGCCCTTGCTCGTCCGCCCATTGTCGCGCCCGTTGCCGCCGCCTCCCCCCGGGGAGCGCCGTCCGCTCTCGAAAACCACCCGCAATCCGTCGTATCGACCGCCGCGGACCAGCTCGAGGTGCTGACTCCGGTCCCTCCGGCTCGCCCAAGACCTTCCGTGCGTCAGCACTGGAAGACGCTGGGGGAGATGTCCTCGGGGGGGCGACTGTGGTATCGGTTCGGCGCCCTGGTGGCCGGCGGCCTGGAGAAGGGCCGCGGTCGCGGAGAGCTGGTGGCCTCGGTGGCGGAGCCGGGGATCTTCCACCGATGGGCCGACAAGTCG
>CAZDQL010000184.1:0-4936 GCA_964507325.1 uncultured Planctomycetaceae bacterium
CGACCTCTCGCGGGCCAACCTCTCGTGGGCCTACCTCTCGGGGGCCGACCTCTCGGGGGCCGACCTCTCGCGGGCCAACCTCTCGTGGGCCTACCTCTCGGGGGCCGACCTCTCGGGGGCCGACCTCTCGCGGGCCAACCTCTCGTGGGCCTACCTCTCGGGGGCCGACCTCTCGCGGGCCTACGGCCGCACCGACTGGGAAGACCTTACCGAACGCGGCGCCATCCGCATACAGGAAACAGCATGACTACCCCCGCCCCCGTCCACTTCTCTCACCTCAAGCACATGGCCCGGTCCCCGAAGCACTACCGGGCTACGCTCAGCGCTACCTACGACACGCCCGCGATGATGGTTGGCCGTGTGCTCCACAGGGCCGTGCTGCTGGACGAAGAGCCGGTCATCTTCACCGAGGCCAAGCAGCGCCGGGGCAAGGTCTGGGATGCGTTCCAGGAGGAGCACGCGGACGTGGAGGACATCCTCATTCCGAGCGAGGCCCGTCCGGTTCTGGGCATGCTCGAGGCCGTCCGCAGCCACAGCGTCGGCTGGAACATCCTGCGCGGCCCCGGCACCCAACAGGAGGTGCTCATCGAACCGTGGGAGTATCTCGGCCGCGCCTGTTCCAGCCGCTTGGACACGGTGAGTCCCAACTACATCGCAGACCTCAAGACGACCGCGCCGCAGACCATCGCCCCGGAACGGTTCCGGCGCCAGACCGAGAACCTGGGCTACCACGCGCAGATGTGCTTCTACGGCCAGGCGGCGGTGCAGAAGCAGCTCACGGACAAGGGCCATAAGACCTACGTGGTCGCGGTCGAGTCGAAGCCGCCGCACGACGTAGTCTGCTACGAGCTGACCCCGAACGCGCTCGAGGAGGGCGAGAAGCTCTGCCGGCTTTGGATGGAGCTGCTGCTCAACTGCGAAGCCTCGGATCACTGGCCGGGGTACGGAGAGGCCGTGCTGCCGCTGGACGTGTACTCGGGCGTGGAGCTCGACTGGGGCGAGGAGTAGCCAAGATCATGACGGGCCAACACCAACCTCAACGCGACGAGGTGGTGCCCGTCAGCCGGCGTCGGGGCACCCTCCCGACCGAGGTTGCCGAGAAGGTCTTGGCAGCCCCGGCGCCGGCACCTTTCCGGTGGACGAATCATCGCGCTGCGTCCACCAATGCCGCCCTCGGGGCCGATGGCGCACGACTGACTGTGCGTCACCCGACATGGGCCTCGGGGGCGGCACCTTTCACCCGCATGAGGCGAGATGGCCGACCGCGCCGGGGTGCAGATCTGGTCCACGGTGGTAGGCGAACGAGACGAAGACGTGTCGGTCATCATCCGCGAAGGAAACCGGGCGTGACCGATCCCCAAACGAGGGCTCCGGCCCTTTCCTGGCAGGTGCGTTCAGCGATTGCTTCGTTGTGGACAAGCGCGCCTGCCAGGACATCTACAACGCGGCGGTCATCGCTGACGCCGCCTGCCCGGTCCCGAGTCGTGTTGGTGTCCTCCGCGGGCTCGGGACCGGGCTCTTCCTTGAAGTGAGATGATGGGCACAAACTACTTTCTGCACCGCAATGCCTGTAGAGCATGCGGACACAGCCAAGACCGGATGCACATCGGCAAGAGCAGTGCGGGCTGGTGTTTCTCTCTTCACGTCGCCCACCCTAGGCCGGATGAATGCCACTGCTGGGGCGACGACGGCAGGCCAGAGAGCTTCGAGCAGTGGAAAGACCTAATCGAAGACCCCAGCAACGCCATCTTCGATGAGTACGGCGACCGGGTAAGCGCTGAAGACATGCTTCGCTGCATCACTGAGCGCTCGCACCCTCGCGGCCTTCTGCGGCACGATCTGGATGCACACTACTGTGTCGGCCACGGCAGAGGCACATGGGACCTGATGATTGGGGAGTTCTCCTGATGACCTTCTCCACCACCTTCGACGCCCCGATCCTTCCGATGGGCAAGCCCCCGCCCGAGCATGGCAAATCCCCCCAAAGGTGGCTCGGGCGGGGGCGTCACTTTCTCACCGCGGCACTCATCGCTGACTGCCGCGTGCCCTGTCCCGAGTCCGGGTGTGTGTCCTCCCCGGCTCGGGACGGGGCCTCTCTCTGAGGTAGCGCTTTGAAAGAGCGGCCGATCCTATTCTCGGGCCCGATGGTCCGCGCGATTCTCGAAGGGCGCAAGACCGTGACCCGGCGCGTCGTGAAGCTGCCCAAGACCTTCGCCACCTATGGAGGCTGGGACGAGGACGGGTGGCCCGTAGTCGAAGACGACGGTGGCGACTGGAGCCGGGTGCGCTGCCCTTACGGTGAATCGGGAGATGTGTTGTGGGTCCGGGAGACATGGGGGCTTGGCACGCGGCCTGACCCCGGATGCGGGTGGGTGGATGGTGTCGAGTACCGGGCTGACTGCCACTATCTTGAAGGCTCGGACATCCTCCCGCTGAATGTGGTGGACTTGCCCGAAGACGAGGGCCGATGGCGGGGACGGTGGCATCCGTCGATCCACATGCCGAAGTGGGCCTGCCGCCTGCGCCTCAAGGTGACAGACGTGCGGCCCGAGCGGTTGAAGGACATCACGACGGCCGACATCCACCTTGAGGGCTTCCAACCGGAGCCCGGCTCCTCCTACGGACAGATGCGCCACGACTTCGCGGTAGGCTGGGACGCCCTCAACGCCAAGCGCGGCTATAGCTGGGCCAGCAACCCGTGGGTCTGGGTCGTTAGCTTCGAGGCTTTGCCATGACCCTCACCACCACCTTCAACGTCGAGGACTAACATGGGCCGCATGCAACGCGACAAAGGCGCCCGATTCGAGCGCGAACTCGTCCACCGCTTCGCCGAAGTCATGCCCGGCTGCAAGGTGAAACGCGGGCTTCAGAGTCGCGAGGGAGCAGACGTTCCCGACGTGGACGCGCCCCCGTTCTGGGTCGAGGCCAAGCACCGGAAGCAGGTCTCTCCGGGAGCGGCGCTGGAGCAGGCACAGAAGGACATGGAGAAGGCCGGTGTGGCGAAGGGGCGCATTCCCGTGGCCGTGATCAAGAAGCAGCGCAAGAAGCCCTTCGTGGTGATGGACCTGGACGACTTCTTGGAGGTGGTGGCTGTTTGGTGGGAAGGGGTCTCGGAATGAGCCAGCAACGCAAGCCCACGCGCAAGGAGTTGCAGAACCGCATCAGCGAACTCGACCGCGGTTGGACGAAGCTCTACCGCGAACGGGAGGCGCTTCAGGAGCAGCTCGCCACCCTGACCGAGACCTGCACGCGCCTGGGCCGGGAGCTGGATGAGTCCCGCGCCGACAACGAGACGAGCATCAGGGCCGTCGGGGAGTTGAACGGGCAGGTTCGGCAGATGAGCGCGATGATCAAGGAGTTGCTACCGGACGCCGAGGGCACACTCGCTATGTGCCGCGGCCACCTGCTGGCCCGCATCCCCAAGACAGACGAATACGTCGCGCGCTGGGAGAAGCATCGGGACAAACAACTCGATCTCGTCACCCGCGCCGAAGCCCTGACGCTACCCGAGTAGATACCCAGAGGACACCGATGCCTAGCCAGCCCCTGCACCTCTCCATCCACGACGCCTGGCAGACCATCGCCAAGGCCCCGCCCGATCGGCCCGTGATCTTCACCGTCGTCGGTGAGACCCTGCTCAACGAGGCGTTCAAGAAGGCGCTGGAGGGGCAGCCGGTGGATGAGCTGAGCGAGGTGTCGAAGTGACGCCCCCCTCAAAGTGGGACCTCGACTGCCTGCGCGCGGTCATCGAGCAGCTCAAGCTCGATGCGCTGTGGGCAGGGCGGTACTGGGGCCCGTTCTCCATCGAGGCTTACGACCGGCGGCACGAGCAGCACGGGAGGCAGTGCAGGCGGCAGGACGGCAACCCGCACCCAGAAAAGACCATGACGATCCCCTTTCGCTGCATCACCTACGAACGCAACATTCGCCAGGTGACGGCCCTTGAGCGCATCCTGGCTTGGGAGCAGGGGTGGAAGGATTGCCCGAGCACACCGGAGAACAGACGATGAAGCCCAACGAGGAAGCCCTCGCCTTGCGTGACCGCGAGAATCAACTGCGCGGCTGGCACAAGGCCAACTGCGGGGCAGCCTGCATCATCGGCAGACACGAGCGCCAGGCACACCTACGGCAACTGCGCGCCCAGGGCCAGCCCTGCGAGACGTGCGAAGCGCTGGAGTTGATCATCGATATCTGGAGGCTGAGAGGATGACCGTCATCCACGACGGCGACCCCTGCAAGTGCGGGAGCCGTTCCTACAACATCACCGCCACCCTCATCGGCTGCCGAGGCTGTCCCCGAGTCTGGGGACGCGTCAACGGGCTGTGGGTGCTGGACCCGGACAGCGAGCCACCCACGAAAGGCTGGGGCATCGTGGCGGGAGAAGACGGGGAGCCGGTCTTCGGTGAGTACGAGATAGAAAAGGAAACCAATGCCTAAGCTCATCAGCCAAGATTCCCTGCTCTCGCGCCTCCGCGCCCGCTACCGCACCGTGCTCACGGTGCAGAAGGCTCTCCATCGTAGCGAGGACTCGGCGCTGACGTGGTGCCAGCTTCGCGGCTGCTCTGCGGAACAGCCCACCGCCCCCGCAGCGAAGGCGTGGATCGCTGGGCTGGAAGCCGGTCTGCGCGCCTCGATTCGGATTGCGGAGCGAAGCAGGGTGAAGCAATGACCATGCACCAGCCCCTCCACCTCGCCATCCACGACGCCTGGCAGACCATCGCCAAGGCCCCACCCGACCGGCCCATCATCTTCACCGTCGTCGGCGAGACCCTGCTCAACGAGCTCGACCGCCGCTGCGACCGCATGAGCACGGCAGCGCGAGCCGAGGAGTGCCGTCAGTCGCTCCGGTTTGCGGCTCAGCGGCTCTTCCGGGCGTTGCGGGCTCACGTGGAGCTCGACGTCGAGAGCGTGGCGCGGGAGCAGCGGGGGGCGGCGC
>CAZDQL010000185.1:0-4934 GCA_964507325.1 uncultured Planctomycetaceae bacterium
GATGTCTTCGAAGATGCAGATTCCTCCCTGCACGTCGTCCGTACCGCTCTTGAGCGGAGTGACGCTTACGCTGATCCAGAGGCCGTGCGGACGCTCTCGACTCTGGATGAACAGCTCCTCCCGGGAGAAGGTCTCTCCCCGCAGCGCTCGTGCCAAGGGCAGTTCATGAGCGGGACAAGGAGTCCTGGCGTCGGGCAGATAACAATCAAGGGCCTTCGACCAATCACCTGTGGGCTGCTCGCTGGGTCTGACGCCAAGGATCCGCTCTGCGGAATCATTGCAGAAGACCAGCCGGCCCTCGCTATTGGCGACACAAATGCCCTCGGCGAGACTGTGGCAGACAGCGCGGTACAGCTCGTCCGATTTCCTCGCCTCGGCACCCTGAGTCGACTTGATGTGAAGATAGGAGATGCTCCCGAGCAGCAGACAGACCAGGAAGGCGCCCATGCCCGCCCCGATGGGATGCGTAGTCCGGTGCAAGGAGAGGAACGCCTCGGTGGGATGTCCGAGCAGCCGCCACTCCTGCCCACCGAACTCGATTGTCCGCACGGCCCTGTCTCGATCGGGCGGGCAGCCTGCGGCGCAGTCCGAGCTGAATGCGATTGGATTCAGACGTCCACTCGCATCCATGCTGACGAGGCAGTAGTGGAAGCGTGGCGTATCTCCCTGATCCGCCGAGAGGAAGGTCTGCGAGAGGATGTCCTGGATGCGGAATACCAGGAGCACGAATCCTCTCAAGTCTCCGCCCGGACGCGACACCATCGAGCTCGCGGGGTTGCCATTCACGGGAGCCAGAGCGAGGAACCCCATGGCATCCTCCTCGTCCTGGACGAGGACGAGGGGCTCGGTCAGGCTCAGCGATCCAGTCCGCATGGCACGGGTGAGCGCTGCCCTCCTGGCTGCGTCGGATCCAAGATCGAATCCAATTGCGGGCTCGTTGCCCGCGAGCGGCTCGACGAAGCGGACCGGGAAGTACTCGGGGCGCGATACGGCCGGGACCAGCTCGCGATCAGAGTTCCGTTCCCTGATGACGTAGCCGTCGAGTCCCGCGCTGCGGGCCTGGCGCTCATGGGAAGCGCGCTCCTGCTCCGGTACCAGTGGAACCCACTCCAGTGCTCGTACCGCAGGATGCCGGAATCGTGCCGATTGGGTGAAGGAGGCAAACTCCTCTCGAGTGACTTCGACGGAGTTCTCGAAGAAGGAACGCAGTGACTCGAGCACCTCCGCTTGGGCTGAGAGCGCTTTCTCGAGGGAGAAGGCCCGCTCGGCGAGGTACTCGTCGAACCGCAGAAGCGCACGCTGGCTCTCGTAGTGCGCAGCCAGTCTGTAGGCGGCCCCTCCGATCACGAGTGCCGCGAACAGCACGGGGAGCAGGACGAGCGGCGCTGGCTGCTTGGTTACGAGCCGCACTAGAGTCGGCTGGTCCGAGGTGCCCTTCAGTTTTGTAACCTGGTTCAATGGCCGAGGATGGTACCCCACCAGGGGCTGGTGGGGGGGGGCGGCTATTTCCCATTCAACTCCGGAGATACCGAGGTTGTCTCGTGGATGGGTGGAACTCTAAGAGTCCCTCATACTCCGCGTTTACATCGGTGCCGCGGGAATGAGCAACAGCTGCGTTGCTTGGGTGCCCGGTTGCGCCGAACCGCTAAGGAGGGGTATCACGCACGCGACGATGAAGCGCGTGGTCCTCCTCGCTGGTGCTGGCCTCCTCGCCATGCCTGCGGCACGGGCGTCGGACGAGTGGCCGCAGTGGCGCGGGCCGGAGCGCACGGGCTCGCTCGCCGCACAAGCGGGTGCGGCCAGCTGGCCCGAGAGCCTCGTCGAGCAGTGGGAGCGCGAGGTGGGCGCCGGCTACTCGGGCCCAGTCGTCTCCGGCGACCGGGTTTGGGTTCAGGCGCGGCTGGGGCGGCGGGAGATCGTGCGCTGTCTGCGGCTGGAGGATGGAACCGAAGTCTGGACGGCCGGCTACCCGGCGGAGTTCGAGCAGCATTCCTCCGCCCGGGATCACGGGCGGGGGCCGTACTCGACACCGACCGTGACCGAGGGGCGCCTGTTCACCCTCTCCGTCACCGCGCTCCTGTCGGTGTGGAAGGCGGACACGGGAGACCTCTTGTGGAGGCGCGACTTCTCCCCGGAGTTCGATCCGAGCTTCCCCATCTTCGGCGCGGCGGCATCGCCGCTGGTGTGGCAAGGGCTGTGCTTCATCCACCTCGGCTGCTCGGACGAGCAGAGGCCGGGCGAGCCGGGGCGGGGCGCCATGGTCGCGTTGCGGGTGACCGACGGCAGCGAGGTCTGGCGCTGGAGCGCCGACGGGCCCTCGCTGGGGGCGTCCCCGATCCTCCACGTCATCGACGGTCGTCCGCAGCTGGTGTTCAAGTCCAGGCGGAACATCGTCGGGCTGGAGCCGCTCACGGGCGCCGAGCTGTGGAGGATCCCCTTCGAGGTCAGTCAGGGCAACACGATCGTCACGCCGCTCTGCGTGGAGGATCGGCTCTTCACGTCGGACCACCACAAGGGCTTCCACGCCTGGTCGATCCGGGGGGAGGGTGGAACCTGGTCCGCGCGTCACCTCTGGAGAGGTCGGGACTCCCTCTTCACCAGCTCCCCCGTGGTCGCCGGCGGCCTGGTCGTCGGCCTCTCGTCCTCCCGCAGGGGCCACCTCTTCGCACTCGATCCCGGGGACGGAGCCGTCCTGTGGCGAGGCGAACCGGGCTGGGGGGAGCACGTTTCCCTGATCTCCAGAGGAGACGAGGTGTTGGTCTTTCGGGAGGGCGTGCTGACCGTCGGGGCGGTGAGCCGCGAGGGCTTCCGGTCCCTGCGGACCTACCGGCTCGATCGGCTCGAGACGTGGAGCCACCCGGCGGTCGTCCGAGACCGGATCCTCGTCAAGGAAGGGACCCGCGTGGTCGCCTACGGACTCGGCGCGCGCTAGTCGCGCCCTCCGCCGCGCGTGGCTACGAGCGCGGCCGATCTCCGCGCCGCCCTAGCAGCCCGTTGGAAAACCCTCTCGGCGCGTTGCACGCATCTGGGAGCCCTGGGCGGCACGCGAAAGCCTCGCCGAATCTACGGATTCGCCTGCGTTTCCGCGCACCGCCCAGGGCTCCCAGCTACGCACATCGCATCCAAGAGGGTTCTTCAATGGGCTGCTAGTCTCGGTTGGAGACGCCTCCGATCGGCGCGCTGCGACGGTCGTGAGGAGACCGGGCTAGAATCCCGTCGCCGTCGCCCTCCCGCCCTTGCTGTTCAACAGCCTCCACTTCCTCTGGTTCTTCGTCCTCGTCTGGGGTGCCTATTGGGTGCTGCGGCGCCGGCGGCGCGTTCAGAACGGGCTCCTGCTCGTCGCCAGCTACTTCTTCTACGGGTATTGGGACTGGCGCTTCCTGTCGCTGATCCTGCTCTCGACGGTGGTCGACTACGGCTGCGGCCTGGCCATGGCGCGCAGTCCGCGAGGCGCGCCCGGGCGCACCCGTTGGCTGATCCTGTCGCTGGTCGTCAACCTGGGCGCCCTCGGGTTCTTCAAGTACTGGAACTTCTTCGTCGAGAGCTTCCAGGATCTGCTCGCGGGATTCGGTTTCGACACCTCCGCCGGGACGCTGAGGATCCTGCTGCCGGTCGGGATCTCCTTCTACACCTTCCAGACCCTCAGCTACTCGATCGACCGCTGGCGCGAGAAGGCCCCGCCCGAGCGCTCCTTCATCGACTTCGCCTTCTTCGTCTCGTTCTTCCCACAGCTCGTGGCGGGGCCGATCGTGCGCGCGCGCGACTTCCTGCCCCAGGCGGGGCGCCTGCGGACCTTCCGCTGGGGGGACCAGGCCTTGGGGCTGCGACTCGCCCTCTGGGGGCTCTTCAAGAAGGTCGTCGTGGCGGACAACATGGCGCCGCTCGTCGACGGCACCTTCGCCCAGGAGGGTGAGCTGGGATGGCTGACCCGCCTGCTCGCGGTGTACGCCTTCACGGTGCAGATCTACTGCGACTTCTCCGGCTACACCGACATCGCCCGCGGTACGGCACGCATGCTCGGATTCCACTTCCCCTGGAACTTCCGCATGCCCTACTTCGCCAGCGACCCGAGCGCCTTCTGGCGGCGCTGGCACATGTCGCTCTCGAGCTGGCTGCGCGACTACCTCTACATCGCGCTGGGCGGCAACCGCCGGGGGCCGCGGCGCACGTACGTCAACCTCATGCTGACGATGGTGCTCGGCGGGCTGTGGCACGGGGCGGCCTGGAACTTCGTGCTGTGGGGCTTCTACCAGGGTCTCCTGCTGATCGTGCACCGGCTGTGGACCGGTGGCCGAGAGCGGCTGGCCGGGTCGCGGGCGGGGGACGCGCTGCGTTGGTTCGTGTTCTTCCAGCTCGTGTGCTTCGGTTGGCTGCTCTTCCGCGCCGAGTCCCTGGGGCAGATCGTGCGCTGGCTCGGTCCCGGCGGCGGGCTGCTGGCCGGGTTGCCCCTGTCGGAGACGGTCGCGACCGGAGTGCTGCTCGGCGGTCTCGGTACCCTGCTGGTGCTGGTCTGGGACCTCGTTCTGGAGCGCCGCGGAGAGGACGAGACACCCCTCGATCGGAGCAAGCCCCTCACCCAAGCCGCCGTGTGCGCCGGGCTCTACCTGGCGGTTTCTTTCGGCGGACGATTCCTCGGCAATGAGTTCATCTACTTCCAGTTCTGAGGCCGCGGGGCTGCGCTTCGTGCTGCTGCTGGTGCTCTTCGTGGGCGCCGCGGAGCTCGCTGCGTGGGCGCTGCTCCCGCCCAACCTCGGTCGTCATGAGGTGGACGAACGCATCGAACAGACGCTGCGGCCGGCACAGGACGTCCGGGTGGTCCTGCTCTCGGACAGCGTCAGCTACGGGGCGCTCGATCTCGTCCCGTCCCAGGAGGGCGTGCTCGACCTCTCGACCAACAACGCGGTCTCCGCGGCTGGCAACCACTTCCTGATCGC
>CAZDQL010000186.1:0-4905 GCA_964507325.1 uncultured Planctomycetaceae bacterium
TCTCGGGGCCGCAGCCACTGCAGCATAGGCACTCGAGAATGCAACATCAGGGTACTGGACCAGCGATCTTCGGACGCCTCCACCTTTGCCGGAAGCCCCGTAGTGACAACGGGATAGGGTGTCTTCCATCCCTCGCCCCGAGGGACTTCCCAGGAGGACTCGAGGCACTGTCCAACCGGTTCATAGACCGCTTGCGGAGCGCGAATCGCGCTCGTACTCCACCGTGTCGAGAACCGACGGCACCTGCCTGTTGTCGAACTGAAGTGCGTGGCCTGAGGGACATCGGGCTGCAGCACCCTCGTTCACGGGCGAGAGGTCTGCGCCTGTGTAGCGGGAACCGAGAATGCGACCCCCGAACCTCGCTTGGCGGCCCACGGAAAGTCGCTGGACCACTTCAGTACGGCTTCACTGTCAGGTCGCTGACCCATCGAAAGAGGTCCAACCCTCAATGGCCATCCCCGACCTCGATCGGTCGGGCCAGCAGGATGTCGATGACCGCTTCCGTTCGGCCCATCGTGACACTGCCCCGCGACTGGGTGAAGTAGAGCACCATCAGGTCCTCGGCGGGCCAGACCCAGGCATACGTGCCATCCGATCCACTGTGACCAAACACGACCACCTCTCCCTTCTTGTCGTACAGCTGCATCAGTTGTCCGTAAGAGGAACCGAGGCGGGCAAAGCCGGTCGTCATCGTCGTCTTGGAAGCGGGTGTCAGGATCCGCTCGACCGCGGCCTCCGATAAGATCCGCCGGCCATCGACCACGCCCCCGTCGGAGACCATCGCCAGGAAACGGGCATAGTCGATCGGCGTCGAGTAGAAACCCTGCGCGAACATCGGGAAGCGGAAATACGGTTCTCCCTCCCATCGCCAGAACGGTCGCCAGCGTCCGCGGCCACCGGCGTACTTGGCCGCCACGCGCTGGACGCGAGGATCATCATCCCGCAACAGCGGGATCGTGTCACGCATGCCAAGGGGTTGGAGCAACCGTCGCTCGATCAACGTCTCGGTCGGCTCTCCGGTCGCCTGCTGGATCACGGCGGCAAGCGTATCGACATTGGCGTCGGCGTAGTGGTACCGCTCTCCCGGCTTGAAGAGCTGGGGCCCGTGTTCTCCCCAGTGATCACCGAGCTGTCGAACGTCGCTGTAGCTGCCATAGTTCGACCAGAGAGTCCCGGCAGATTTCATTGGCAGCCCACTCCGGTGAGTAAGGAGATGTTCGACCGTCACGCCACCGGAGGCCTCGGTGTCGAACGACGGGAGGTACTTCGCCACCGGGTCGGTCGATTTCAAGACCCCCTCGTCGATCAGCATCTGCGCGACGGCCCCGGTCAACGGCTTGGTCATCGAACGGATGCTGAAGATCGTGTTCTTCTCCATCCCTTGATCGCCGACCGGGTCGTCCTGCCCGAACACCTCGTGCATGATCGTCCGCCGGTTCTTGATGATCAGCAGTTCCGCACCGACGATCTCCTCCGCTTCGACAAAACCCGTGACGAGCTCCCACAGCCGCTCGATTGCAGCGCGCGGGATTCCCTGGCTCTCGGGCGTCGCCGCGGGGAATGGGTCTTCCGCCGTCCTCGATTCACCATCGCTTGCCTGGCTCGCCGCGGGCACGAGGGTGAGATCGACCCGGCGTGCCGTATTCGCCCCGACCTGCCCTACGGTCGGACCGGGTCCCAGCAGTAGCTCAAGACTGAACAACAGGCAACAAAAGGCGAGTGTCATGATTGACCAATATGCGTCTAGGTTTGCTCAGGGCTCAAAGACTCGATTCGCCTCCTCGACGACAGGTCACTTGGGGGACAAGCACTTCAAGCTGCCAGCGCATTGTACCCGCGACCATTCGGCCTGCGGACGGGCGGGTGCTGGGCAGCGCGCGCGGCCTGATCGTGGATCTCTCTGCGGCCGGGTGTCGCTTCCCCACGCGCCAGCGTCGGCTTCCCGGAGCGTCTGCGCCGCGCGGCGCGCGCGAACCCGCGCGACCATCTGGCCATCTCGCAGCACCTGCCGAACCAGGAGCAGCGCGACGAGCCCGCCACCTTCGGCCGGCAGCGCCTGACGCGCGGCGTGTAGGATCGGGGGCATGTTGCCCCTCCTCGCCGCCACCCTCTTCGCCCCCCAGGACCTGATCGAGCTCGGGGCGCGCAAGGAGCTGTTCGTCGACCGCCACCTGATCGAGTCCGTGGACGGCGTCGAGCTCGTCTTGCACCCGCCGCGCGACGAGGGCGAGGTGCTGCGCTTCGACGCCCCGTGGGAGGGCGGCTTCTCCGGGTACGTCACCGCGATCCAGGACGGCGGCGAGGTGCGGCTGTACTACCGCGGCCGCCCGCTGGGGTCGACGGACAACGGGCCGCTGGAGGTCACGTGCGTCGCGCTGTCGGAGGACGGGCTCACGTTCGAGAAGCCCGCGCTCGGGCTGTATCGGGTCTCGGGCACGCTCGGCAACAACGTCGTGCTGGCCGACGCTGAGCCGGTGACGCACAACTTCACCCCGCTGCTCGACGAGCGCCCGGGCGTCCCGCCGGACGAGCGCTACAAGGGCCTCGGCGGCAGCGAGCGCTCGGGCCTCGTGGCGTACGTCAGCGCGGACGGGCTGGAGTGGCGCAAGCTCCAGGACGAGCCGGTGATCACCGACGGCAAGTTCGACTCGCAGAACGTGGCGTTCTGGTCGGCGCACGAGGGCCGCTACGTCTGCTACTTCCGCACCTGGAGCGGCGGCGGGTGGACGGGGTACCGCACGGTGTCGCGCGCGACCTCCGACGACTTCCGGACGTGGTCCGCGACGGCGCCGATGACCTTCGGCGACGCGCCGCCTGAGCACCTCTACACCAACCAGACGCGCCCGTACCCCGGCGCGCCGCACCTGTACGTTGCGATCGCCGCGCGCTTCTTCCCCGGGCGGCGCGTCCTGACCGACGAGCAGGCGCGGCGCGTCGGCGTCGACGCCAAGTACTCCGGCGACTGCTCCGACGCGGTGCTGATGACGAGCCGCGGCGGCGAGGTCTACGACCGCACCTTCCTGGAGGGCTTCGTGCGGCCTGGGATCGGGCTGTCGAACTGGGTCTCGCGCACGAACTACCCCGCCTGCGGGCTCGTGCGCACCGGGCCGGAGGAACTCTCGCTCTACGTCCAGCACGACTACGCCCAGGACTCCGCCCACGTGCGGCGCTACTCCCTGCGCCTCGACGGCCTCGCCTCCGCGCGCGCGGGGTACGACGGCGGCGAGCTCGTGACGCGCCCGGTCACGTTCGACGGCGCGCGCCTCGTCGTCAACTTCGCGACCTCGGCCGCTGGCGAGGCGCGCTTCGAGCTGCGCGCCACGGACGGCGAGCCCCTGCCCGGGTTCAGCTACGCGGACCACGCGCCGCTGATCGGCAACGAGGTCGCGCGCGAGGTGCGCTGGTCGGGCGACCTGGCGGCGCTCGCCGGGCGCACCGTGCGGCTCGCGGTCCGGTTGAAGGACGCGGATCTCTTCTCCGTGCGCTTCGCGCCCGCGGAGGAGGGCCGCTGAGGCGTTGGTGCATGGCTTGAGGCCGCCGCCCACAGCGCGCGGAAGGTGGCACCAAAGTGGCACACGTCCGCCACTGACGGAATGCGAAATCCAACCCCCCCGGTCACAACTCCCGCCCCCCACGGCAGTTATGTGGAGCGGGCGATGGGACTCGAACCCACGACATTCAGCTTGGGAAGCTGGCAACCTGGCCGGTGCCATGTCCGCCCATGTCCGCCATTGTCCGCCCATGTCCCCTCATGTCCGTCGGGCGGCCGGGCTCGGATGGACATGAACGGACATGGGGGGACATGAGACCTGGCATCAAACGACAACGGGGTCCGGGAACCGCCATCCTGGCAGGCTCCCAGCGGGCAGCCTGGATTCCCAGCCTCAGCCAGGTCGATGGGGGAAGTGCGCCGCGCATGGGCCTCCGGGTCTCGGTGTAGTGGCCACCTGACAGAACCAAGGTCGGGGCATCGGCCCGGGCCCATCCTGCACCGGGGACAGAGAAGCAGCTACTATCGGGCGGGATGGTTGGCCAGCGGGGGATCTTGAGGAGGATGAACCTGTGCCTCCGATAACGAGTCTTCTCATCGGAGGGGCCGGATTCTTCTTGGTCCTCTGGCAGTCGAAGAGGTCAGCACTCGAAGCTGGGGTTGCCTTCGGGCGTCGGGTGAAGGTGGCGGCCGCCTTTGGGCTGCTGACTTGCACGCCTGCTGCGGCCTATTGGGTGCTGGACATGCTGGCCCCCAATACTGGGGAGTGGGCGCCATCGCGCATCGCCACCGTAGGGCTCTCAATGATGGCCCTGGCCTTCCTTCTGGTGAGAGTCCAGGCCGTGGCGAGATCGCCCTACTCACGAGGCGCTCCTCTCCCACGAGCAGAAGACGGAGACCTTCGCTCCCAGGTTGAGGCGATCTCCATCGGGATGTCGTTGGCTCCCCCCGAGACCTACCTGGCAAAGACGATCTCAGCATCCCCAACCGTGAATGCGGTGGTCAGCGGACTACTGGGTCCAGTCCTAGTGGTCACCGACGGAGCCATGGACGCGCTCGATCGCGAGGAACGCGGCGCCCTGATCGCCCACGAGCTCGCACACCTGGCCAACCGGACCATCTGGATCTACGCGGCGCTTCTGTCCTCTGTGTGTGCCGTCTCGGTCGCAGCAAGCTGCATGGTGCACCCGGTGACGGCTCACTGTCTCCCCCTGGCGTTGGTCGTCGGCTTGGTTCCACTCGTCTCCCGCGTGGAGGAGTACCGCGCTGACCGGCGAGGCGCCAGGGCTACGAGCCACGCCGCGATGGCCAGAATGCTCCGTGCGGTGACGGCTTCACTCCGGCCTCGTGGATCGGGCAATGACCTTCCCCCGGGAAAGTGGACACCCAATCTGCGCGGAAGCGCAAGGATGTCC
>CAZDQL010000187.1:0-4789 GCA_964507325.1 uncultured Planctomycetaceae bacterium
GCCTACCACGCCGAGACCCCCGCCAGCGACCCCGACGCCCCGGTGGGGCTCGAGACGCGCCTGGCGCGCGAGACGGTGCGCGAGGGGGAGACGGTGGCGCTCTGGCTCGCGGTGGAGAATCGCGGCGACGAGGGTCTGCCGATGACCCTGGCGGTGATCGGCCTGCCGGCGGGGCTCGAGGCGCCGCGCAAGGTGCTCGACGACCTGGTGGAGGCGGGCCGCTTCGACCTCTGGGAGCTCGACGGCCGCGAGCTGGTGCTCTACTGGCGCGACCTGGCTCCGGAGGCGATCGAGGAGGTGAGCATCGACCTCCTGGCGCGCATCCCGGGCAGCACCACCGGGCCGGCGTCGCGGGCGTACCTCTACTACACCCCCGACGCGGTGGACTGGGTGCAGCCGTTGGCGGTGGAGGTCGATCCGGCGCGGTGACGTCAGTCACCCTTCCAGCCATCCTCCTCGACCGCCTCCGGCAGCACGACCAGGAAGGAAGCGCGCTGCGGCTCGAAGAACTGCGCGCACAGCGCGGAGAGCGCCTCGGGGTCGAGCTTCTCATAGAACTCGACCAGGCCGCGCAGGTCGTCCAGGGACTCCGGCTCGCTCTGGGCGGTGTCGAGCAGGCTCAACCAGAATGGGTTGGTGCGCTTGGCGTCGCGCAGCTCGTTCAGGATCGGCTCCTTGAGGCGCTGCACCTCCTCCTCGCCGACCCCCTTCTCGGCCAGGTCGGCGGCGACCGCCTTGCAGGCGGCGATCAGCTCCTCCACCTGGGAGGGATGGCCTGCGGCCTGCAGCATCAGCGCGCCCACCCCCTCGAAGACGCGGGACGCCTGGCTCACGGCGAAGGGAGAATAGGCGGCGCCGAGGCGCTCGCGCACCTCGACCCGCAGGCGGTCGTCCACCACGCGCCCCAGAAAATACAGGTTGCGGCGGCGCGTCCGGTCGTAGCCGTCGGTGGTGGGGAAGAGCATCAGGAGCGTCGCCTTCTCGTCCTCCGTGTCGATCGTGGCGCGCACCTCCAGGCCGACGGCGAGGCTCGCCCCCTTGCGGTGCGCCTCCAGGCCGGGAGCGGGAGCGCGCGGCGCGAGCGCCCCGAAGGTCTGCCCCACCTCGCGCAGCGCGGCCTCCAGGTCCAGGTCCCCCACCAGCGTGATCTCGATCGCGCCCTGGGCGAGGGAGGGCGCCAGGAGCGCTTGCACCTCCTCCATCCCCACCGCGGAGAGCTCCTCGAGGGAGGGGGTCAGGGACATGTTCAAGAGCTCGACGCGCGGGTTGCCCAGGAAGAAGCGGGGCAGGAACTGGAACTCGATCGGGCCGTCGGGGGTGTGCTTGTACTGCTCGAAGAGGAGCGGGAGCTCCACCCTGAGCGGCACCAGCGCGTCGGGCCGGTAGCCGGGGTCGGCCAGGTAGGCGGCCATCAGTTCGAGCTGGCGCAGGAGATCCTCGGCGGTGGTCGCGCCGCTGAGCAGGAAGTGGTCCTCCTCGATCGTCATCGAGACGCCGACCTGGCGGCCGGCGTTGAGGCGCCGCAGGTCGTCGGCGTCGTGCTCGCCGAGGCCTCCGCCGATGAAGACGTGGTTCGCGATCCACGCCGAGGCGAGCTGGTCCTCCTCCAGACCCAGACGCCCGTCTCCCACGCGCACGCGCACCAGGATCTCGCGCTCCTCGAAGTCGGTCGCCTTGACGTTGAGCTGCACGCCGTTGGCGAAGCACACCTGGGTCAGCTCGAGGTCCTCGACCTCCTCCCGACTCTCGATCTCGCCCGCGGCCTCGGGGTCGGAGTCGTAGGCAAAGGGCTTGACCACCACCGCCTCGGGCTCGGCCAGCTCGACCGCCATGGCGGCGTCGTACACGGCGGCCAGCTCGCTCTCGGGATCCCCGATCTGCATCGAGCCGATCGCCACGATCGCCAGCATTCCCTCGGCCCAGCTCTCCCCCAGGGACTGCTGGCAGTCCTCCACCGTCAGCGCTTCCAGCAGCGGGCGCACGATCGCGCGGTCGGTGGCGGCGTTCGAGGGCACGTCCCCCTTCTCCGCCGCCAGGAGGAGCGCCTCGCGCAGCACCGCGCTGTCCACCTTCGGCTCGCGCTCCACCGCCTCGTCGAGGTTGCGCAGCACCTGGGCGCGCACCTCGTCGAGCTCGCTGGCGTGGAAACCGAACTCCAGCACCTCGCGCAGCTCGAGGATCGCGGCGGTCAGCGCCTCCTGCCAAGCGTCGGGCCGCGAGATGACCGTCAGATCGCCCCCCTCGAAGACGCGCATCCCCCCCGCGTCCCCCGCCTGCGCCTGCAGGAAGGGAGTCTCGGGTTCCTTGACCGCCTCCTCGTAGCGCAGGTTGAGCATCGCCTGGGCGATCTGTCGGGTCACATTGGCGCGGCGGTTGGCGATCGTGTCGAGGCGGTCGACCCAGGGCTTGAGGTTGGAGAGGCTCACCTGGGCGATCGGGATCTCCTCCTCGGGGATGGCGAAGAGCAGGTCCTCCATCGCCGGCTCCCCCAGGGGCGGCTCGGGAGCGACCGGAGTCCCCGGCCCGCGGAGCTTCCCGAAGAACTCGACGATCAGGGGGGTCGGATCGAAGTCGCGCAGGTCCCCCACCACGACCAGGGTCATGTTCTCCGGCCGATACCAGCGCTCGTAGAAGGCGCGCACGCTCTGGCTGGTGAAGGCGTCGCGGGCCTCCTTGGTGCCGATCGGCAACCGGATGGCGAGGCGGGTCCCCGCGTACTGCCGCGCCACGAGCTGCTCGAAGGCGCGGTAGCCCGCCGAGTCCCGCTCGCGCTCCTCGCCGTCGATCACGCCCTTCTCGTTCTGCACCTCCTCCTCGAGCAGCAGCAGGCCGGCGGCGTAGTCACATAGGACGGTGAATCCCTCGCGCAGGGTCTCCTCGTCGCGGTTGGGGAGGTCGAGCTGGTAGACCGTCTCGGAGAAATGGGTGTGGGCGTTGGTGTCCGCCCCGAAGCTCATGCCGTTCTCCTGGAACCACTCCACCAGGGTCCCCGCCTCGAAGTTCTCGGAGCCGTTGAAGGCCATGTGCTCGAGGAAGTGCGCCATGCCCCGCTCCGACTCCGTCTCCGCCAGGGAGCCCGCGTCGACGTGCAGCCGCACGTAGACGCGCTCCTTGGGCTCGGGGTTGTGCGCCCACGCGTAGCGCAGGCCGTTGGGGAGCGCGCCGAAGTGGACGCGGGGGTCGACGGTGACGTCGGACTCCTCGAAGCCCCAGGGTGCGGGAGTGTTGGCGGGGCGCTAGCCGAGGACGACGGCGGGGTCCTGGAGGGCGAAGGGAGTCGCGAGCAGGAGAACGATCGGTGCGTGGAGGGAGGTCATGGTGCGGGACGATAGCGAGCCCGCCAGATCTCCACCACCTCAGCAGCGCCTCCCCCGCCCCGTGGGACGAGAGAGGCGCTGCGTAGGTGGTGGAGACCGAGCGGGCTCGATACTTCCCCGCGTCAGGACCCGTAGGTGATCGAGAGCCCGTCGGTGGTGTCGAAGCGGGCCCCGTCGCGGAACCAGGCCTGGTAGTGCCAAGTCGAGCCCGGCAGGACCTGCCCGCCCTGGTCGGGAGGATTGGTCAGATCGACGACGTGCTCGAGGACCCCCCCCGTGCCGGAGTTGGTCACGGGCATCAGCCGGTAGATCCCCTGAGACCCGTCAACGCAGAGGTACCCCGTTCCGAAGGGCACCTGCACCTGCAGGTCCCCGTAGACGAACATCCCGTACTCGTTGCGCGGCACACCCGTGGCTTGCAGGGTCACGTCGTTGGCCGCCACGCTCTCGCTGCCGACGGCGCGCATCGTCGCCCCATTGAGCCCCGGGTTGCAGTAGGAGGTGCCGATCCCGACCTCTCCATCCCAGCCCGCCAGACGCGCCCACAGCCACCAAGCGGCGTAGGCCTTCTGATTGGCGTTCAGCGGCTGGCTGTGGGCGGAGGAGCACTGGTACCAGTCCACCCCCTCGACGTGGTTGTTCTGCCACTCGACCGCCCAGTTGCCGAGCAGCGAACCGCCGGAGTTCCAGTAGGAGCAGTCGTCGTTGGCGTACTGGAAGTAGGCGCCGTCGGGGTCGTAGCTCTCGATGTGCGCGAAGTCGAAGAGGATCTTGTCGTTGGCGAGGCAGTAGTCGCGGATCTGCTGATTGCGGGCGTTGGTGTTCGCCATGTACCAGTAGTTCAGGTGTCCGGTCATGTAGACGAACATCACGTGCGGGTAATCCAGCTCCAATTGCGTCATCGGCGCCAGGTACCTGTCGATCATGTCCTGCTGGGTGTAGTTGGAGACCTGCCCGCACCAGGACCAGATGATCACGTTCACGTCGGAGTTGGCGGGGTCGTCGAGGTAGTCGCGCGTCTCGTCGACCCACTGGGGGTAGTAGCCGACGTCGCCCGCCATGGCGTAGTCGTGCAGGTCGAGGGCGCCCCCCGTGCCGCCGTTGTTCCAGGCGAACTGGGGACCGCCGCACCCGCCGGTGAAGCCCACCAGGCCGGTCATCCCCGAGGTGATCTGGCTGCCGTGGGAGGTGTGGCCGTAGGCGATGTGCAGATCGCTCTTGGCGGCGTCGATCCACTGCGACGGCACCGACGGCAGGTCGGTGCAGGAGTGATCGACGATGATCGGCTCGTCAGCGGCGGAAGCCGCTAGGACGAGGACAGACGGGAAGAAGAGCGCTGCCGGGAATCTGTTGCGCATAGCAGAGGAGAGCGAATGGGAGAGAGGAGAGAACCTACGGCGCTCATCCTACGCACCCGTCGATCTCGGGGCGCACGTCGCGGGAGAACCTAGGGGTAGATCCTGAGGCGGTAA
>CAZDQL010000188.1:0-4505 GCA_964507325.1 uncultured Planctomycetaceae bacterium
GCTCACGCCCCGATGCGCCGCTCACCCTCGAGGCGGTACAACCCGATGGTTCGGTAGATCCCGCGACCTGGGCGCGGGCGGAGTCGGCCTTGCGCTACATCTCGCCCGACTCGCGGGACACCTGGCTCCGCGCCGGGATGGCGCTGCGCTCGCTCTTTGGCGAGGCGGGCTTCGTGCTCTGGGACGCCTGGAGCGCGACGACGATGGCCGGCAATTACGACGGTTCGACCCAACGCGAACAATGGGCGTCGTTCAGGTCCGCCGATGAGGCGCGGCGCGCGGGGAAGGAGCAGGCCATCTCGGACGCCTGGCTCTGGTACACCGCTCGGGCGAACGGCTGGAGCGAGCACCAGCGGGCGAGTGTCGCCGAGCCCGCCCGCTGCGTGCCGCTCGCCGAAGCCGAGGCAACGCTCGAGGGGACGATCTCCGAGGCGATCACACACACGCGAGCCGGCGGGCTCGCCGTCGTCGAGCCGCCCCCCGGCGTCGGCAAGACCAGTGAGGTGCTGCGCCGAATCCGCGAGGACCCCCGCTTCGCCTTCGTTGCGTCCGGTTTCCGCGACCTGGAGGAGAAGGAAGCCGAGGCGGCCGTGCCCATCTGGACTCGAGAGGGTATCGAGCGGATCTGCCGCTATCCCGGCGCGGTCAGGATGGCGGCGATGCACGGCCTGATGAGGAGATGGCGAGAGAGCGCGTGCAGAGGTTTCGGTCGACGCGAGAAGGCCTGCCCGCACCTCGAGGAGTGCAAGGTCATGCGGGTCGCACCGGAGGGGCTGCCGCTCTTCGAACCGCACGCAGGGCTCGACTACACGGACGAGGAGTCCCTCGGCAAGCGCGTAGTCGTCCTCGATGAGCTTCCCGAACCGCTTGAGCTCGTCAGGTTTCCGGTCAGCGACGTGGCGCGAGCGAGATACGCCCCGCCCCGGACCGACAAGTTTCTCGGCTGGCCGGAGGTGATGCGCCATGTCGAAGCGCTCGCCCTCGAAGCACGCGAGCAGCTCGCCGAACGCGAGGCCTCACTCCGTGCTGACGGATCTCGCGAGGCTGACTTCCCGCTCTACTGCGACGGCCCCGAGCTCGCAGCTCTCTGGGGCGACCTGTGCTCCCGGGATCCAGGGGCCGCGGCCGAGGTGGCGCAGGCGCTCGCGGCGACATGGAGGAGCCGCTCGACACCTTCCGGGGGCACCTACATCGCCCGTGACTTTCCGTACAAGGTCCCCGCGCCGCGCAAGATGCGCGAGCTGGCTGCCCTGACTCGCGCGCTGGACACGGACCGCTATCCGAACCTCGAGGTGCTCGACGTGCTCCAGGCCGTCGCAGATCTCGAGTCGCCGAACGAGGCCGCCACGATCGCACACGGTTTCTTGTCCGTGGTCCGTGAGCCCGATGGCTCGATGTGGTTCGAGCTGCGTCGGCGCAAGCCGTACCTCGCGGACCGCGAGAGAGCGCGCGGCCTGATCCTCCTCGCGGCCGATGCGGCCTACCGCATGGCCGACGTTCAGGCGCTCGCCCTCGACCGGCCGATCAGGCGGTTCCGGCTCGACGTGGAGCCGGCCGCCGATGCGGACTGCGAGCGGATCTTCATGGAAGCCGAGCCCACGGCTCTCTCGCGCTCGAGCCTCCTCGCTGCCGTCCGCCTCGAGCCTGGGGGGTCGCTGCTCCACGAGCTGCGACCGAGTGGTATCCGAGCGCTCCGCAAGGTGCTCGTGCGAACCGCCCGGCGAGCTCGACGGCGGTTTGGGCGGCGGGCGAGCTGTGGCATGATCGCTGAGAAGCCCGTCGCCCACGCGATCCGTGCTGCGCTCGGCGGGAAGTCCCTTCGGTGGGAGGCGAGGGGGCGGGCCGCGGACGAAGACTGGCGCGGCCAGCTCGTCGCTGCGATGGAAGCCGTCGCTGCCGACCTCGAGCTCGACCCGGAGCGAGTGCTGCACTTCGGCGCACAGCGCGGCAGGAACACGCTCGAGAACGTGGACATGCTCCTCCTCTTCGGCGCGCCGGTGCCCAACCTGGGGGCCGTTCGAGCGGATGGGCGGGCGATCGGCTGCGAGCCGGAGGAGCGCTGGCACGGGCTCGTCCAGGCCGAGCTGTACCAGGCGGTCGGGAGGGCGCGAGCCATCCGCGGAGGCCGGAAGCTCATCGTCGCCGCGGGAGCCTGGTTGCCGCCGGGCGAGGACTGGGCGGCGGCGGAACGTCACCCGCTCGGGAGGGCGGCAGGCTCCCTCGGCGAGGAGGCCGAGGCGATTGCCCGCGAGCATCTCGCGCAGGACGGCTGGACCTCGGCGCGCCGAGTCGAGCTCGACCTGGCCAGGGAGGGCTTCTTCACGTCGCGCGAGGGTGGCGAGGTGGCAGCGGCTTGAAGGTCCTCGAGCAGCTTCGAATCGGCCTTCTCGGCCTCGTCACGCGAGCTTCCAGGGATCGGCTATACGGTTTCACTCTCATAGCGGAAGCCTGGAAGCTCCTGCCGAAGGACCGAGAGGCCATTCGAGCTGCGGTCCAGCGCGCAGCGGGCTCGTTCCGCGCCAAGAGGCTGCACGTTTCCGTCCCTGGGGGTGGCGCCGCGTGGGCGACGGGTGAGGCCCTGGAGGAGCACGGTGAGGCCGAGCTCCGGCGGCGCGCGGCCGAGCTGTACCCGCGGGAATCCGAGACCGCCCGCACCGACGAGGATCCCCCGCCCGAAACGGCCGAGCACGTACGGAGCCCCTCACGATCTTGCCCGTCGCCGCAAACCCCGTGCACCGGCCGTCCGGAGGAGATCGACCCTTGACGGCAATTGTCCCATCGGAGACAATAGTCCTAATGGACGACCAACCGAAGCCTGGCCGGCCCCGGACCCGACGAGGGGCGCGGGGCTCGCTCGCCGAGGCGATGCGGGCCGTCCGCGAGGTCCAGGGCTGGTCCCAAGAGCAAGCCGCGCGCAACCTCGGGATCTCCCGCTCCCGGCTCGCAATGATCGAGACCGGAGCCTTCAAGCCGCGAGGGCTCGCCCTTCGCTTCCTGCTGGAAACCTGGATCCCGCGCTCGCTCGAAGGGCGCGAGGAGGACAAAAAGCCGTGAGCACCTACAAGGACACCTACCTCGATCGCCGGACGGGCGAGCGCAAGCCGAGTCGCAGCTACACGGTCGAGTTCAAGGACCATCGCGAGCGCCGCCAGCGCGTCTCCGCCTTCGTGGACAAGCGCGCGAGCGAGGAGCTGGAACGCCGGCTCGAGCTGCTGGCGCGCCTGCGCCGGCGCGGCGAACCCCTCACGGCCGAGCTGACGCGCTACGTCGAGGCTCTACCGTCGCGCGTCCGGACGAAGCTCACCAAGGTCGGGGTGTTGGACGCCCGACGCCTCGAGGCCGCGAAGCCCCTGGTGGAGCACCTCGACGACTACCGAGCCTGGCTCGAGGGCCGCGGAAACGCACCGCTCTACGTCTCGAACACGGTCGCGCACGTTCGGGCCATGCTCGACGGCACGGGCGCTGGCCACTGGAGCGACCTGGACGCGCTCAAGGTGGAGGCACACCTCGCGTCCCTCCGCGAGGGCGGCCTCTCGCCGACGACCACGAATCACTACCTCCGCGACCTGCGCTCCTTCGTCGGCTGGCTCGTCCGGCACGGGCTGGCGGCGGAGGATCCGCTGCGAGTGATCAAGCCGGTGAAGGTGGCCGCGGACCTCAAGCGGAAACGCCGTGCCGCCACCGCGAAGGAAGCGCGCGCGCTCCTCGCCGCGACGGCGGCGGGCCCCGTCCGTGCCGGCCTCACCGGGGCCGAGCGAGCCATGCTCTACCGCGTCGCGCTCGAAACGGGCTTCCGGGCCAGCGAGCTCAAGAGCCTGCGCGTCGCCTCCTTCGACCTCGTGGAACCCGAGCGGGCCACCGTGCGCGTCGAGGCTGCCTACAGCAAGCGCCGGCGCGAGGACGTGGCCCCGCTGCGCCCCGGGACCGCGCGCGAGCTGGCGGCCTTCCTGGAGGGCCGTACGCGCTGGGAGCCGGCCTTTCCGCTGCCGAAGTCCTGGCGCTCGGCCGCGATGCTGCGCGAGGACCTGAAGGCCGCGGGGATCCCCGAGGAGGACGAGAGCGGCCGGCGGCTCGACTTCCACGCGCTGAGGGTCTCATTCGTCTCGGCGCTTGCCCGCGCCGGCGTGGCGCACAAGGCGGCGCAGAATCTCGCCCGGCACTCCTCGCCGGCCCTGACGTTCAACGTCTACGCGAAGCTCGGCGCCGACGACGAGCGGACCGCGCTCGAGGCGCTACCGGACCTCGGCCCAGAGGGCGGAGAGGAGGAGGCCCGCGCGACTGGCACCGAGGGCAAAAAGCAACTCGGTTGCACGGGGGCCAGCACGGGGGAGCCCTGCACTCGCCATGGCGAGACGAGGGGAGACGAGCGCGACCGCGACCAGCCGGAACCCCCCTCAGAGGCCCCTGGGGGGATGGCGGAGAGGGCGGGATTCGAACCCGCGGTCCCCGAAAATGGAGACACCAGATTAGCAATCTAGCGCATTCAGCCGCTCTGCCACCTCTCC
>CAZDQL010000189.1:0-4341 GCA_964507325.1 uncultured Planctomycetaceae bacterium
CGCCGGCCTCCAGGAACCACTCGTGGTCGATGTAGTACTGGGCCCGCCGCACCAGCGTGTCGTAGGGGACCTTGTCCTCGGTGTGCCAGCGCAGTGGGTTGTGGACCTCGTCGGGACGGATCGTCGAGGCCTGGGACTGGCCGTGTCCCACCATTCCCCATCCGACCCAGCGGATCGCGCCCTTCTCGCGCAGCGTTTCCAGCGTGGTTCCCTTGGGCAGCAGGCCGTAGACGGCGTTGTCGCGAATCGACTCGTCGAAGCGCTTCTCCTCGTCCCGAAGCGCGCCATTCAGCGTGAGCTCGGCGGTCAGGTTCTCGAGGCTTCGCAGGTTGCCCCGTGCGTCCGTGAAGGACTTCATGCCCCGCGCGGCAGCCCGCTCTTCGATCTTCTCGACCATCCGCACGCCGATCTCCCAGTCGGGCAGCGCCTGGTCCCGAGGCGGCGCGGCGCGGTCGCAGAGCACCACGTTCAGGTGGTGCACGGAGCGGGTGCTGCAGCCCAGCTTCTCGTAGTGCTGCGCCGCGGGCAGGATGTAGTCGGAGTAGAGCCCGGTGGTGGTCATGCGGTAGTCGACCGAGACGATCATCTCGAGCTTGGGCCAGAGGTGCTCGAGGAGCAGCTTCTGCCCGCCCCGCTGGCGGCGCAGCAGGTTGCCCCCGGCCTCGTAGAGCACCCGGGGCGCGACCTGCTGGTAGCCCTTGGCGTAGCTGTCATCCCACCAGCCCTTTTCGGTGGCCTCCTGGACGTACTCGTCGAAGCTGCGCTTCATCGAGGGGTCGTTGTTCTCCGGATCGTTCCAGCGCTCCTTGTAGCCGTACTGGTGGTACCAGAGGAAGGCCGGGGGCGTGGCGCTGCCGAGGCCGCCGAGCTCGACCGCCATCGCGGCGCCGAGGTTCTGGATCATCTCGGTGGTCAGCGTCGGGTCTTCCTGAGCGAGGAGACGGCGCATCGCGATGATCCCGGAGATGTGCTTCTGGGCCGCCTCCTGGCCCGGCGCCTCCTTGCGGGACAGGAACACCTGACCGTCCAGCCCCATGATGGCCCAGGAGCGGGTGCCGGTGCCCTTCTTGCCCCAGTTGCCCGTGAGACCCAGGAGCAGCGCCATCGACCGCTCCATCAGGTCCCCGTGGTAGTACTTCCCCGAGTTCCAGCCGATGAAGATCTTGGTCTTCCGCGTCGCCACCTTGCGCGCCAGGCTGCGGATGTTGTCGGGATGGATCCCGCAGATCTCACCGGCCTTCTCCGGCGTGTAGTCCTCCAGATGCCGGCGCAGCTTCGCGAAGACCGGCTCCACCTCCACGGTGGTCAGGTCCTTGAGGAGCACTGAGAAGTTCCCCTCCAGGGCCGGATCCACGCCCGTGGTGGCCAGCGTGCCGCGTGGTGCCGGCGTCAGGGTCCCGGTGAGCGTGTCCCACCAGTAGAACTGGTCCTCCCGCTCCCCCTCCACGACATCGGACCCGCGCAGGAAGCGGCCGTTGTCCTTGCGTACCAGCAGCGGAAGATCGGTCTGCTCCTGCGCGAACTGCTTCTGGTAGAGGCCCGCATCGATGATCACCTTGCACATCGCCAAGGCCAGCGCCGCGTCGGTGCCGATCCGCACCGGAAGGTGGTAGTCGGCGTGGACGGCCGAGGGGCTGTAGTCCGGGGCGATCGTCACCACCTCGCCGCCGTTGTATCGGGATTCGGCCAGGTAGTGGTACCACTGGATGTTGGTGTAGACCGGATTGGCGTGCCAGATCAGGGTGAGGTCCGCCAGGAACCAGTCGTCCATCGAGGCGGTCGGGTTGTAGAGACCCCAGGTCAGGTGGTAGCCGGGACTGAAGTCCTGGAACTCGGCATTTCCGTCGGTGGTGGGGGTCCCGAGCACGTTGGCGAACTGCCGGGCGGGCAGGGCGCCCATCTCGGGCGTCAGCAACGTGAGGACCGACTCCGGGCCGTCTTCCTGGATGGCGTCGAGGATCGCCTCCGCGATGTCGCGGAGGGCCTCGTCCCAGGAGACCTCCTCGAACTGGCCCTTACCCCGCTCGCCGACCCGCTTCAGGGGCTTGGTGACGCGGTCCGGCGAGTAGTGGCAGTGGCTCCAGCAGGCCCCCTTCTGGCAGCCCATCGGGTTGTTGTCGGGGATGCCGGACTCGACCGGGGAGAGGGTGCCCGACTGCTCCTCGCGGAGGATCTTCCCGTCCTTGGTGTAGACGCGGAAGGGACAGCCGCCCGGGTAGCAGTCCACCTCGTGACCGCCCCAGGTCACCGCGTCCCAGGTCCACTTGCTGCGATAGCGATCCGCCCACGTGCCGCCGACTCCCGTCACTCCGCCTCTCCTTCGCTGATGCCGGGGAGAAGCCGCGAGCTCCGCCGTCGGACCGGCCCTGCCTTCACCCGTTTGGCGAGATTGATCCGCTTCGAGCCGGTCGCCGGTATGAGCAGGGTCATACGGGGGTGGAGGCTGCGGGGGGAGAGATTCTGCTAGTCTCAAAGTCCAGGCGGGAATAGCTCAGTTGGTAGAGCACGAGCTTCCCAAGCTCGGGGTCGCGGGTTCGAGCCCCGTTTCCCGCTCCAGGGTTTTCCGAGGCGCCGCAAGGACTTGCGGCGCCTCGCTTGGTTCTGGCGGAGGGCGCTGAGCCCCGTTTTGCCCTCTAACTGCCCTCTAACGGCCAGAGATGGGGTACACCGCATGGCGTTGATTCCAACAACAGGTGATCACTTCGCAGACCAGACTGCGCGAGTGGCGCTTCTGGCTCTGGGGAAAGAAGGCTCCCTCGGTGTTGTGAGGCGGTGGTAGGATCGGACCCTACGGAGGTGAGCAGCCGAGATGTGGTGTTGCGGCCACGCTCGGCGGAGGGCTTCTATGAAGGAAGGGCCGACTCTCCGAGACTTCCTCAACGGACTGCTGGACGCTCGACTGAGTACTTACGCTCTTGTCCTGGCAGGACTTGCAGGAGCCTTCGTCTTCCTGCTTGGCGTCAAGTTCGTCTTCGGCTGGACCTGGGGAAGCACACTCATTCGCGTCGGAGGTGCCATTGGCGCGTGCTGCCTCATCCTCGTCATTGTTGTCATGTACCTGGGGGAGAAGGCTAGGAGAGAGGGATACTGAGAACCGGCCACGCCCCTTGACGACGAGCGGGACAAGAGTCTCTGAGCAAGCCCGTAGGCGCCACGGGGCAATTGAAGCGGGGGTTTGGCAGGCGCGACCACCACAGGTACGCGTGATTGTGTCTCTGGATCTCCTCTCCGCGAGGAGGCTAGCCGCTAGTACAGTGTTCTTGAACCGTTTTTCAAGATACGGGCGCGAAGCTGTTCCACTCTAGTCACTCATGGGCTTGCCCTCGAAGACATACTCGATCACCGAGCTGGTCGAGGGTGCGCTAACCCCGTCTTCGCGAGGCCACTTGAGTCCAGGAGTAACCATCTTGCTTGGGCTGTTGAGGGGATAGGCCACTTCCTCGTTGGGAACCCACCAGACGAGGTTCCGCTTTACCCCAGAGAACCGAGTACGCGGGTCGTAGACGAAGCAACCACGCGCCACGGGGTTCCGCTTAACGCGGAACTCGCGCCCGCCAACTCCCAGCTTGTTCGGCTCGACGTGCGCGATGACGAGATTCCGTGCTGTTCCATGGAAGATCGCCTCCGCCAAGTCCCTCGAATCATCCGACCTGTTTCGCTCCTTGATCTCCTCATAGTCGAGAGCGAGGAAAGGGCTGCCGAGCACCACCGTGAACAGGAACGTACACAGCAAATACGTGGCCCGTGCGTACATGGGGACAACCTCCGTTACTGTGAGCGAATAGCCTACCCGCTGCCCATTGGTGAGCGCTGACAGACTGTCGACCGCGATCCTACCACTGCCCCCCGCCCCAGGGAATCCTGATTGCACAGCGGGTCGGTTGAGCTGCGCTGCTCGGTCGTCAGGTTCAGCGCCTACTAGCCGCCCGTCCAGCAGTTGTCAGACACTCGAACGAAGGGCGGACCGAACGACCGACGCAACCGACTCGCGAGTAATACCGCGAGTTCTGCAATACTCTGAGTCAAGCCACTCCGCAAGATCCTTGGTGCCCTTGCTTGCATTGCATCCGACGCAGCATCTGGCGATGTTCTCGCGTGTGATAATGCGTGCGTCATTGACGATGTGCTCCCATGACGGTCTGTTGCGTCCACTCGTGTGCTCCGCCGTGAAGTCTACTCCGCAGTAGACACAGGAGCGGTCCCGTTCAATGACCTCGCGCTCCAGCCAGTCAGGAATATTCCAGCGGTTCATGACATTACGCCTTGCTGATGCAGCTATACAAAGCGCCACCGGGTAGGCCCCGGGCTGTCACCAGCCCCAGGCCCCCCTAAGAACCGTAC
>CAZDQL010000190.1:0-2603 GCA_964507325.1 uncultured Planctomycetaceae bacterium
CGTCAACGGGAGCGGCGCAACTGCCGTGCGCACGCTGTCGACGCACTCGAGCAGATTCGACTGAGCAGTGGATAGGCTGGTCATCGAGCCCTCGACCGCATTGGTGGAATCCACCAGGGACGAGACCGTGCCACCCAGCCCCCTCATTTCGGATTCGAGGATGGCGAAATCCCTGTCGAGGGCATCGATGCCGCGGGCAACCCGCAAGAGCAGGCCATCATCGAGTTCGGGCGCGACGTGCGACGCGGCAGCATTCTGAGCGTCGGGTACGCTGGCAATAATCGAGAGCCCGAGGCCCTCGAGTGCCGACCCAAGCCATTCCTCAGCTCTCTGGACGAACGACATGAAGACCATCGAAGGCAGACTTGCCAGCAGGCCCAGGAGCGTCGTGTCGAAAGCGAACGAGAGGCCGCTCGCGATCTTCGAGAGCTCGGTCTTCACGACTTCGACATCGTCGATAGTCCCGGTGAGGAAGCCCGAGAAGTCCCCGACAGCGGCTCCGATCCCGAGCACCGTCCCAATGAACCCGAGGATTGGCATGGCCCAGATGAAGACCCGCGCGGTCGAATAGCTCGCGGCCGCCTTGTCGGCGGCGAGTTCGGCCTGGTGGCGGAATGCCTCGTGAGACCGCTGGACGTCTCCCGTCGAAGAAATCAGCTCGAGAAGCGAAAGGAGTCGGGACATCACGGGGAGGTGAACCTCGCCGCGCGAGAGCCCGTCGAGGCTGCCCGTCGCCGCGGCCGCGCCATTCTTCGCAACTTCCATCGGGAGCTCTGCTACGACCGATTTGCGAAGCGCAATTCTCTGTCGACGTACATGAGTCCACTTGAGGAGAAGATCCGCCAGAGTCCAGAACAACAGCAGCGTGATCGCAGCCGGGATCATCCGTTCGAAGAGTGCGCCATCGGGACGGAAGGTCCGGTGGAGGAAGCTCGACTGAGCGGACTGGGTCGCGACGAAGTGGAGGGTCAACATCGTCCCAATCAGGCCGATCGCAGGAGGGGCGAGTCGCGCCAGGAAGGGAACCGTCTCGCATCCGGTTTGTCGATTCGATCGGGCGCTGGCCGGAGGCACGTCTCCAGAAGAAGTCTCCGTGGAAGTCGGGCCCGTTTCCGGGCCAGCCTGGTCGCCAGGATCTTCGTTCACGTTCTCGTGCGGCTCAGTCATTGGAGTCTCCTCGATCAGTTGGTTCTGATTTCGCCGGGGCCCGGAGGGTCGAGTGCGCTCGAACGCCCACCGGGCTTGAAGAGAGTTTGGACATTCGGGAATTCGATCGAAGTGGGATCCCAGCCGGTAGCGATCCCTCGCTCGGCTAGCATTTCACGGACCGCCCGGAAGGCAGAAATGCTGTCCTCGTGTTCGTCGATCTGAAACGAAACCCAGACTTCGTCGCCCGTACCAAAGCCATCGATCATCTCCAGGATTTCGCTCGAGTCGCCCTCGAGGTCCTCCAGCGAGAAACCCTCGACACCTTTCCGCGCGGTGATTCTGATCTCGACCCATCGATATTTCTGGTAGAAGTTGCTGTCTTCCTTCAGCGTGAACTTGTAGTCGAAGAATCCATCGGTGAATGGTGTGTCATTGGAGCG
Organism: uncultured Planctomycetaceae bacterium; assembly: GCA_964507325.1. Lineage (GTDB taxonomy): Bacteria > Planctomycetota > UBA1135 > UBA1135 > CAZDQL01. The sequence goes on from CAZDQL010000190.1 coordinate 1,590, forward strand.
CCTGACCACCCTTGGGAGCGATTCGTAAGTCACCTTGCCCTGAGCACGAAAGTGGTCGATCGCGGCATCGAAATCGAAGAGTCGAACTCGCCCGTCGAGTACCATCATGAGCTTCCGGTCCACACCCTCCGGAGCGGGACGCGCATAGGGAAGGGTCAGATTGATCGAGGATCCGCGGGCATCGAGTACAGCGAGGACCACGACAACGATCATGACCCCGACTGAACAGGTCAGAATGTCCATCAACGAATCGAGGCTCAGTTCGGCCCTGGTGTGTCGCGGGGATCGTCTCGCCATGCTCACCGCTCCCTGAATTGCACACCAGCGGCGAGCGGCTCATAGCCGATGGGGATGGCGCGATCATTGAAGTACCCGCGAATGACCCAGAAGTCGTCGAAGCCTGAGGGCCGAACGATCAGGATCACGTGCTGACGAGCGCCCTCTTCCTTTACCTCTTCGAAGAGTGTCTCGAATCGGGAGCCCGCGAGAAGATTGTCGAAGTGGGCCCAGAGTTCCGGCCAGGTCTGCTGGGTGTTGAAGTCCCATCCGATCTCGACGACATCCTTTTCGGGATGGAGCGTCAGCTCGTGATCGGCCCATTCGATGTATACGGGTTTGCGGAAGATCTCTTCGCCGCCCGCATCTGGAACAAAGACGATGGCCTTGCCCAATCCGAGGGATACGACCACGACAGCGATCTGGATGAAGACCAGCACGCCCAGCGTTGCGACCAGGATGTTGAACATCGGAAACAGGCTGATCGGTGCTGCTTGTTGATTGGCAACGCTACGAGCCACGGGGATTCTCCAATCGACGTGACCAAGGCCGACATTCGCGTTCACCTGCCTGTACGAAAGCGGACCGATCGCAGCGGATCCCGGAGAGAAAAGAAGGTCACGCCCCCCCCCGGGGGGGGGGGGGGGGGGGGGTGGGGGGGGGGGGCCCGGCCCGGGGGGGGGGGGGGGGGGGGGGGGGGGTGGCGGCGGGGGGGGGGGGGGTGTGGGGGGGGGGGGG
>CAZDQL010000190.1:2613-4324 GCA_964507325.1 uncultured Planctomycetaceae bacterium
CAATGCCGAAAATCGCGTTCACCTTGCTGTTAGTAATGGGTCCGTTCGCAGGGGTTCCCGGTTTTAAAATAACGGCACGCCCCCCCCCGGGGGGGGGGGTCGGTCAGGATGGACGGCGCAGAGACGATCCGGGGTTACGAGTGAGAGGAGCGTTCCGGCCGTGGGGTGGGCGAGTTCTGCGGTGCGTGCGACCCGAGGAGGATTGGACGGACCGAGCCCGGCTCAGAGAGCTTTGGGTGTCGGCTCATTCCGTCACGGGGATTCGACCTTCGGTGGTGCTCCCTCGCCGTTCTCCGGCCCCATGCCTACTGGTGGTGTCGCCGATGCTCTGTGCACCACCAACTCCCGTTCTGCGGCGGCCGCAGCCTCAGCGTCCGTGACATTGACGCGGCCGTGAGTCCTTTCGAGGTTGGCGATCACCTCCTTCATGTGGACGGCTCGCTTCTCGAGACCGGGCTTGCAGTTGATGAAGCCGGAGGTGATCATCTCCACTCGGTTCGTCGTCTCCGAGTTCAGCTCTTCTAGCAGCTTGAAGAGCGTCAACTCTGCCTTTTGATCGAAACCTGCCATCCAGGCGTACTTCGCCCCCTCGGCGTCGGCCTGCAACTCGCGATCCTCGTCGTAGCCCGCGACCAACGCAGTACCGAGGGCGCCCCCCGCCTGGTTTATCGCCTGGCCCAGCACGGCGTCTACCATTGTGACGACAGCAAGATCGGTTGCCATTTCCACGGCGAGTGCCTTTGCAGCCTCAACTGCCGCGGCAGTCGCTACGGAGGTCGCTGCAGCAGCCGTGGTTCCTGTGAGTGGCGCCGTCACGGCACTAATCCCCCCTGTCCCGTAGAACATCCCGACGGTCACCCCGGCCGTGACGACGCCCTTAAGGACGTCGATGGCGTACTCGGCCTTGAGACGGCTCTTGAGTCGTTTCTTGGCGTGATGGTCGCACAGATGGACGAGTTCGTGGGAAAGCACAGCGGCCAGCTGCGAGTTGGACTGGAGAGACCCGAGAAGTCCCGTGGTCACGAAGATGTCTCCGTTCGGCAGGGTGAAAGCGTTGACGTCGGGCGACGCCAGGATGTGGAGATTGGACTTCCAATCAGGCTGGCCCGCAGCAATCTTGAGGCGGCCGACGATTTCGTTGATTGCGGCTGCCACTTCCGCGTCCTTGATCTCGACGTGACTGCGGAGCAGGGAGACCGAGGCCCAATTCCCGGCCCGCTGCTCGACCTCCTCATCGGAGAGGTCATCTGGTTCCTGTGATATCAGTCGAGGCCGGTGGGGTGAACTGGCCTCCGACCGGCTTCGCGACGCGGCTCTCGACGAGGCGCTTCTCCGTGGGGCCGCCAACGGCTGGGGGAGATGGCTCAGGTCCGCTCGGGAGTACTTCGAGCGCCACGTCGACGGTCCCAGAACTTGAGTCAGGATTTCATAAGCTGTGAGGTCGATCGCCGCTCTCGGAGCGAGCCTCCATTGGTCAGCCGGCTCGGCCTGGGCGAGCCGAAACCGCATGCCGAGAAGGCTCCGCCGAAGCGCCTCCGGGACCTCGTCTGCAACCACCGGTTGCCTGTCCTCTGCAGCGCTCCCGGCGTTGAACCACGATGCCACGACCTCGCCACCGCCCTCCAATCCCGTCTCCATCGCGCGAAGTGGCTCGAGCGAAGCGATGCGCCGCGAGCCGGGCGCCACCCGGCCTAGAGTGAGGATGCTCCGA
>CAZDQL010000191.1:0-4298 GCA_964507325.1 uncultured Planctomycetaceae bacterium
CCCTCGCCCCGGCCGTGGTGGACCTCGGCGCCCCGGAGGAGCTGGTGGCGCCGCTGTCCGCGGGCGGGGCGCCGTACCTGTTGGCGGCTGCGGAGGAGCGCGACGGAGCCGAGGGGGAGATCCTGGAGCTCCTGCGCGCCGAGCTCGGGGAGCGGGGGACCCTGCTCCTCTACCTCCCCGGCGTGCCCAACGAGCGCGAGCTGGCGCGCTGGCGCAACGCCCTCTGGCCGCTGGTCCACGTGGTCGGCTGGTACGGCTTCACCGTGGGGCACGTGATGCGGCACGCCCTCTCCGGCGACGCCGAGGTGGGGCCGTCGAGCCTCACGGGAGCCCTGATCGTGGCCCGCCCCCGGGGGTGGATCATGTCCCCGGAGTCGACGGTGGAGAAGTTCGATTTGAACGCCGAGGGGTGGGACGGGGAGCCCGGCGGGCCCGGCTACCCGCACTTTCGGTGGATGCGCCGCCACGTGGCCCTCTACGCGCCACTCCCCCGGGGAGGGCGGATCCTCGACTTCGGCTGCGGGGCGGGGTGGTGCGGTATCGAGGCGGCCCGGCGGGCCGGGGAGGCGAGCCTGGCCGCCTTCGATCCCAGCCCTCGCATGGTGGAGATCGCGGCGGAGAACGCGCGCGAGAGCGGGGTGGCGAGCTTCGAGGGGCGCACCGGCTTCGGCGAGGAGCCGCCCTTTCCCGCCGCTGGAGAGGAGCCCTTCGACCTCGTGATCAGCTCCGGAGTGCTCAGCTTCTCCCCCGATCCCCGCCGCTGGTTCGACGGCATCGCGGGGTGCGTCCGCAGCGGGGGGAGGCTGGTGATCGGGGACATCCACCGCAGCTCCCGCGGCTTCCGCAAGCGTCGCGCCTCCAAACCCCTGCTGCCGGTGCGCGAGATGAACGCCTGGACGCGCAGCGAGGCGTTGCACGAGCTCGAGGCGCGGGGCTTCGCCCTAACGCGCAGGGGCTCCTACCAGCTCACCCGGCCGATCCCGCAGTTGATGCACCTGAACGAGACCAAGCTCGGCGGCTGGCTCACCCGACCCCTCCTGTGGAGCAACCGCTTGGCGGCCGCGCTGGACCGTCTGACCGGCTCACCGCTCGAGAACTGGTTCGACTCCTGGGTGCTCTCGCTGCGCCGAGAGGCCTGAGGGGCGCCGGCGGATCAGGCTCCCTCCTGCGCGGGCTCCTGTTCCTCCTCGGAGGCGACCCCGTCGTCGGCGTCCTCCTGCACTTGCTCGCCCTCCGGCGCCGGGCTCAGCGGAGCCTCCGGGGCGGCGCCCTCGACCGCCTCCTGCTGCGTCGCCTCGGCCTCGGGCTCCTCGACGACGGGGGGGTAGCCCTCCCAGGAGGCGGTCCCGTAGTCGATCAGGCGCGCCAGCACGCCGCGCAGCTCCGCGCGTTCGACGATGCTGTCCACCTGCCCCCGCTCGAGCAGGAACTCCGCCCGCTGGAACCCCTCGGGGAGGTCCTGCTTGATGGTGCTCTTGATCACCCGCGGTCCGGCGAACCCGATCAGGGCCCCCGGCTCCGCCAGGGTCAGGTCGCAGACGGTGGCGAAGGACGCCGTCACGCCGCCGGTGGTGGGGTTGGTCAGGACGCAGATCGAGAAGCCCCCCGCCTGGTTCAGCTTCGACAGGGCGGAGCAGGTCTTCGCCATCTGCATCAGGGAGAGCATCCCCTCGTGCATGCGCGCCCCGCCGGAGCTGGTGAAGAGCAAGAGCGGCAATTGCCGCGTGCGGGCCAGGTCGCAGGCCAGGGAGATCTTCTCCCCGGCGACCTCCCCCATCGAGCCCCCCAGGAACTTGAAGTCGAGCACTCCCAGGACGAGCGGGCGCCCCTCGATGCGCCCCAAGCCGCAGAGAACCGCCTCCTTCTGACCGACCTTGTCCACCGTCTTGGCGATCTTCTCCGAGTAGGGGATCTTGTCGGTGAACTCCAGGCGGTCCAGGGTCGTGAGGTCCTCGAAGAGCTCCTCCCAACTGCCTTCGTCGAGCACCATGGCCACGCGCTCGCGGCCGGGCACGGTGAAGTGGAACTCGCAGGCGGGGCAGGCGTGCCCCTTGGCCTCCAACTCCTTGCGGTAGATCGTCGTGCCGCAGGATGGGCATTTCAGCCACAGCCCCCCCGGCATGTCCTTCTTCTTGAAGCGCAACCGACTCAATCGGCCACCGGACTGGGCGCCGGTCGAATCGGGGCTCTTAGGCTCCTTCTCCGCCATCAGGCTGGGCTCCTCGAAGGGTAGGCCGCCTCGGCGGCGGCGCGGAAGGAAGCGATCGTCGCGGCCATGTCGTCGGCGCCGAAGATGGCGGTCCCCGCCACCAGGGCATTCACACCGGCGGCGGCGCAGCGCGGGAGGGTCTCGCCGTCCAGGCCCCCGTCCATCTCCACGTGGCCCTCGAAGCCCCGGGCGCGCAGCCAGCGGGGCTTGGAGAGCACTTCTTCCATGAAGCTCTGCCCCCCGAAGCCGGGGAAGACGCTCATCGCCAAGACCAGGTCGACGGAGTCCAGGATCGGCTCCAGGACCTCCACGGGGCAGTCGGGGTTGACCGCCACCCCCACCAGGGGAACGCCCTGCTCCCGGAAGGCGGCGATCACCTCGCGCGCCGCGGCCTCCGAGGGAGCCACCTCCCAGTGGAAGGTCAAGACGTGCGCACCCGCGCGGGCGTAGGGCTCGGCGTACTGCGCGGGGTTGGAGATCATGAGGTGCACGTCCAGGGGACGCGTGGCCGTCCCGTGGATGGCGGACACCAGCGGGGGCCCGAGGGTCAGGTTCGGAACGAAGTGGCCGTCCATGACGTCCACGTGCAACCAGTCCGCTCCGGCGGCCTCGACGCGCGAGACCTCCTCGGCGATGCGCCCGAAGTCACAGGCCAGGAGCGAGGGCGCGATCTGGATGCCGCGGGCGGTCATGGATTCGGCGATTGTAGTCCCAGGGCGGCGATGCCGGGCAAGGCCTTGCCCTCCAAGAGCTCCAGGGAAGCCCCGCCGCCCGTGGAGACGTGGGAGACCGCCTCCGCGAGCCCCAGGAGGCGGATCGCCGCCACCGAGTCGCCGCCGCCGACCACGGTGTAGCCGCCGGAGCGCCCCAGGGCCGCTCCGATCGCCTCGGTGCCGGCGCGGAAAGGCTCCATCTCGAAGACCCCCATGGGGCCGTTCCAGACCACCGTGCGCGCCGCCTCGATCTCCGCCGCGAAGCGCTCGCGGGTGGCGGGTCCGATGTCGAGCGCCATGCGCCCCTGGGGGACGTCCACCCCCGAGATCTCGACCTGGGCGTCGGCGGCGAAGCGGTCGGCCACCACGTGGTCCGCGGGCAAGAGCAGGCGCACCCCCTTGTGCTCGGCGGTCTTCAGGGCGGTGGCGCAGGTGGTGAGGTGCTCCTCCTCGACAAGGGAATCCCCCACCGAGTGCCCCTGGGCGACGAGGAAGGTGTAGGCCATGCCGCCGCCCACCACCAGGGCGTCGACCTTGTCCAGGAGGTTCTCGACCACGGTCAGCTTGTCGGAGACCTTGGCGCCGCCCAGGATCGCCACCAGGGGGCGCTCCGGATCCTCCAGGACCCGGGAGAAGGCCTCCACCTCCCGCTGCAGGAGCAACCCGGCGGCGGAGGGCAGGTGACGCGCGATCCCCGACACCGAGGCGTGGTCGCGGTGGCTCGCGCCGAAGGCGTCATTGACGAAGCAGTCCCCGAGCTCGGCGTAGCTGCGCGCCAGGGTGTCGTCCCCCTTCGTCTCACCGGGGTGGAAGCGCACGTTCTCGAGCAGGACGGTGGTGCCCGGCGCCGCCGCGGCGATCGCCTGGGCCACGTCGGGTCCCACGCTCTCGTCGAGCTTCAGGACGGGGGAGCCGAGCAGCTCCTGCAGCCGGCGACCCACCTCCGTCACGCGCATCTCCTCCACCACCTGTCCCTTGGGGCGGCCGAGGTGCACGAAGCAGATCGGCATCCCCCCGCGCTCGAGGATCGCGCGCACGGTGGGCAGGGCGGCGCGGATGCGCGTGTCGTCGGTGATGGCGCCGGAATCGTCCCGGGGGACGTTCAGGTCGATGCGCAGCAGGACCCGCTTCTCGGCCAGGTCCAGGTCTTCGAGGGTGGGTGAGCGCAGTTCCATGGGGGTCTGAGGAGTGGACGACCGCCCTCCCGGCCCGTGGGCCCGTGACGCGGTCGCCCCCCTGACGGGGGGGGGGTGTGCCGCCGCCTCATCCCGGCGGCTCCCAGCGGGAGCCGAGGCCCGGCTAAGGGGGGGGGGGCCGGTCACCTACCCCGCGCGCCGGAGGCGCGCAGCCGGTGTAGCCGGAACCTGTTTGGTTCC
>CAZDQL010000192.1:0-4288 GCA_964507325.1 uncultured Planctomycetaceae bacterium
ACCGGCGTGGCGCAAGCCACCGGGGGTTCGAATCCCTCCGCCTCCGCCAGTTCGCGGCTTCGTGCAGGGAGTCGCGATCAGCCCTCCGCGCGGCGCCCGAGCAGCTCGTACGTCGGCGCGGTTTCGGGCAGCTCGACGCGTTCCCACCCGGCCTCCAGGAATGGCCGCTCCGCGTTGCGCCGCAGGTTGCCGAGGGAGCTGCGCATCGCCTCACGACGATTGCCCGCACTGTCCGGAACGCCTGAGAGATCGAAGCCGAAGAAGCGCACGCGAAGGATAGCGACAGTCTCGCCGGCCGCGGTCTCGGCGGGCAGGAGCACGTCGCGGCCGAGCATGTACCGGAAGTCATCGCTCGGCGAGTAGATGTCCGTCACCAGGTCCCCCGCGCCCGACGTGTGCGTCAACACGTTCAGATCGCACTCGTAGTCACCGAACGGGAAGGGCAGGTCGCAGCGGAAGTAGATCTCGTGCGCCGCGAAGGCCGCTCCGCCCACGTCCACGCCGCGGACGTAGCTCCCCTCCCGCGGCTAGATCGCCTCGTAGCCGGCGCCGATGTTGCGGGGGTACTGCCGGTAGTCGTTCTCCGCGGCCTTGATCGAGGCCAGATCCGCGCGCACCAGGGTCGCCGCCTGCTCGACGCGCGCCTCGCTGCGGGCCCGCCAGGGGACCTCCGGGTTGCGCTCGAAGTAGAGGCTCTCCCCGAACACGATCCCGCCCCCGGGGCCGTCGACCTTGGGATCCCAGTCCGGGGCGAAGAGGTCGGAGGTCTCGAGCAGCTCGCGCAGGAGGGGCTCGAAGCGCCCCGAGCCGGCCGGGCCGGCCTGCGCGAGGTCGGCGAGCAGGGCGTCGACCTCGGCACCCTGCGCCACTCGCAGGACGAGGTCCCCGAGGCGCAGCGGGCCGTCGCCCGTGCGCAGCTCCGTCGCGAGCAGCGCGCCGCGGCTCGACGATCCGCTACGGACAGAAGGCGGTCCGGCTGAGGCTCGAGAGCGTCGCTCAGTCCTTCCAGTACTCCTCCACGAAGAGACTCCCCGGCTCCCGACGGCTGTGCTTGGTGAAGCCGCTCCCCTGCAGGATCACCATCATGCTCTCGATCATGAGGGGGTTGCCGCACAGGAAGACGGAGGTGGTCTCGTGGGAGAATCCACGTTCGAGGAGCTTCTCGAAGGTGCCCTCCTCGACGAACCGGTTCACGAAGCCCACCTCGCCCTTCCAGTCGGAATCGCGGTCGATCTCGTCGATGATGGGGAGGTAGTGGAAGTTCGGGTAGCGGGCGGCCAGGCTCTCCAGCTCCTGGCGGTAGCCCAGGTCCCACGACACGCGCGCCGCGTGTCCCACGACCGTGGCGCGATTCTCGTCGAACTCGTAGGCGGAGCGGAGCATGCTCAGGTACGGGGCGAGCCCGGTGCCGGTCGCCACCATCACCACGTCATTCCCGGCGGGGACGTCGTCGAGGGTGAACATGCCCTTGAGCTTGGGGCCGAGCCAAACCCGATCCCCCTCACCCAGGGCGAACAGGCGTGGGGAGAGCGCACCGCTGCGCACCAGGGCGACGTAGAACTCGAGGGATTCCCCGTCGAGGCTCGACGAGGCCACCGAGTAGGCGCGCTTGATCAGCTTCTCGGGGACGGCGGGCTCGTCCTCCGGATCGGCGTACTTGCTGCGCGGCGCGGAGCCGGGGAGTCCGAGCACCGCGTACTGGCCGGGCTTGAACACGACCGGCCCCGAGTCCGGCTTGACTCGCAGCACGAGCAAACCGTGGCTGACCTCCTGCCGCATGACCACGGTGGCATTGCACGGATCTGAGCGGGAGGGCGACTCAGAAGATGCGGCCGGGAGAGGTTTCGACCGAGACGAATCTGCTTTCGGCTCCATGCTTTGAACTTGGCTGAGTCAGCGCGCGAAGCGCCGCAACGGATGCGAGGATCCCCCTGGGCCCCCACGAGCCCGCATCCTATAGCGCTGCGGCTGGGTGAAGGACGCGCCGGAGACGGTTTCGCGGAGATTCGGGACCGAGGAGTCGGCGAAGGTCGCATCCGCCGCTGGCAGCAAGACGAAGTTGAGAGAGGATTAGACCCAGCTTTCACAGCCCTCCAGGTGCCGCTCCCGCCATGAAGCCGATGCTCTCGTATCCACTGATTCTGGTCGCCCTCCTCGCCCTGTCGCTCTTCCTCCTCCACGCGGGCTGCCGCCTGGGTGGCCCGACGGAGTGGGACGCGGGGGACGGGGCCACCCCTGTGCCCTCCTTCTACGAGCTCGAGACGCGCACGCTGGTGGGGGCGCCGGCCGCTCTCGCCGAGCATGCGGGGCAGGTCGCCCTGGTGGTGAACGTCGCCAGTCGCTGCGGGCTCACCAAGCAGTACGCGGCGCTGCAGGCTCTCCATGAGGAGCTCTCCCCGCGCGGCTTCACCATCCTTGGCTTCCCGAGCAACGACTTCCTGAACCAGGAGCCCGGGGACGCGGAGGACATTCGCGAGTTCTGCACGCAGAACTTCGGAGTGACCTTCCCGCTCTACGAGAAGCGGATCGTCTCCGGCGACGACCCGGACGAGGTGTTCCGTTTCCTCTCACGCGACCTCGAGGAGCCGACGTGGAACTTCACCAAGTACCTCGTCGACCGCCAGGGACGGGTCCTGGCGCGCTTCGCGCCGAAGACGACCCCGGACGATCCCGAGCTGCGCGCGGCGATCGAGGCGGCGCTCGGCGCCTGAGCCCTCCCTGATCAGCGCCCCTCTCCGAGCACCTCGTCGAAGAAGGCGTACGCCGCCGGCAGGACCTCCTGCACGATCGTCAGGTGCTCGATGCCCTCGCGCACGTCGAGCCGGGCCGCGGGCTGGTGGATCACGAGCGAGGCGTGGAAGGCCCGCGCTCCGCGCAGGCCGAAGTCCTCGGAGCCGGCGGCGACGTAGGTCGGGAGCCCCGCGTAGACCTCGTCGTGACGGGAAGGCCGGCCGCCGCCGATCAGGGCCATGGCTGCGTAGGCCTCGGGCGCCTTGCGGGCCGCCGACAGGGCGTGCGCCGCTCCCATCGAGTGGCCCAGGAGGAGGACCCGCTCGCGATCGATCCGATAGCGCCCCTCGAGGGCATCGAGCAGCGGCCGCAGGTCTCCGCCGCCGCCGAAGAGCGGCGCCTTGGGCGCGACGAAGACCCAGCCGCGCTCCCGGGCCAGGCGCACGGCCGCGCCGTGGCCATAGCCTTCGAAGAAGAGGTGGTCGCTCCCGCCGGCGCCGTGCAGCGCGAGCACGCAGGGCCGGTCGGCGGCGCCCTCGGGGAACGGCGGCGCGTAGAGGCGCAGCGCGCGAGGGCCCTTCTCGGCGGGGACCTGCAACCACTGGTCACCCTCGTGGCGGAAGTCGTAGCGCGCCGTCTCGGCGGCCAGGGCCGCCTCGGCCTCGCGCAGGAGCGCCGCCCCGCGCACGTCCAGCTCGGGCACTTTGCCGTCCAGGAGTCGTGCGAGCATCCCGTGCAGGCGCTGGGCCGTGGCGCGTTCCAGGTCGAGGGGACGCGGCGCAGCCTCCACGCCGCGCTCCAGAGCGGCGAGCCGCTCCTGAAGGTCGTCGGCGAGGGAGACGTTCACGGTCACCTCGTGTACGGCCCGGTCCTCGAGCAGGAAGCGGGCGCGCAGCCGGTAGTCCCCCTCCTCCACCGTCTTCAGCTCCAGGACCGACTCGACCGCCGGCGACGCGACGAGGGCCCGCTCCTGGGGCCCGGCGACCAGGGTCTGCGCAGCGTCCGTCAGCTCGAGGAGGACGCGCACCCCCTCCGGAGCGGGAACTTCGAGGTCGTAGTACGGCGCACACGTCACGGCCAGCTGGGAGTCCCCCGTCGCCGCGAGGCGCCAGGCGGGTCGCACGACGAAGGACGCGCACCAGGCCGCGACCCCGTCGGTCGGGACCTCGCCGATCGCGAAGCGCGCCCGGTCCAGCGCCCGCGCCGCGTCCTTCATCCGTAGTCCGAAGAAGCAGGTGACGGACTCCCGGAGCGCGGGGAGGGCGCGCGCCTTCGCGCCGGCGTCCGCGTCATCCCACGCGAGCTCGAGCTCGCGCAGCCGGCGTCCCAGCTCGTAGCGCGCCTCCTGGGCGACGACGAGCGGAGCGGAAGCGATGAGCAGGAGTAGAGCCGGGAGCGCGCGGGAGAGCCTCACGGCGACCAGCATAGCGGAGGCTGGCCTTCCCAGCCCCACCGCCCGCCGGGCTCAGACCGCGCTGGCCTCGCGCAGGGCGCTGATCTGCACCGGCGAGTAGTCCAGCACGTCCGCCAGGATCTCGTCGGTGTGCTCGCCGAGCAG
>CAZDQL010000193.1:0-4092 GCA_964507325.1 uncultured Planctomycetaceae bacterium
TCTCGCTGCCCTGGCTTTCGCGCATGATTCCACCGTACTTGAAGAAGGCGAAGACGAGAGCCGCGGCGGCGCAAGCAGCGGAAACGTACAGGAAGGCTTCCATAGGTCGATGGGGGGCAGTGGCTCGGACGGGGCACCGAGCGCCGATGGGGGGACCGACGGGCCGGGGCAGAATGCCGGGGCGAATCCCGTCGTGTCTATGAAGGAAAAGAGGATAACGATGGCCCTAGCCCCGTCAACCGCGGGGGGGATGCTCGACGGAGTCGTCCCGCTCCTCGGGAGGGGATAGCGTCTCCACCGAACTACGCCGCTTGGCCAGGGCCTGCAGCTGGCGCTCGCGGCGTCGAACCAAGACGCGCACGCCGAATCCCAGAATCAGGGCCAGAATCGCGAAGCCCATGATCTGGTTCAGGTGCTTCACGTGCCCTTCCAAGGCCTCTATTCGCTCTCCGAAGGCGCGCCCGAGCAACACCCAGCAAGGGGTCATGATCAGCGCGGCGGCTCCGTTGAAGATCAGGAATCGTACGTAGCTCATCCCGAGCGTGCCCGCCATGAACCACCCCGGCAGGCGCACTCCGGGGAGGAAACGACAGGTGAACACCGCCCAGCTGCCGTGCCGCTGAAAGCGCTCCTCGAGCAATGCCATCCGTTCGGGGTGAACGATGCGGGCGACGATCGGAAAACGCAGGGCGCTCATGCCGTATTTGCGCCCGAGCCAAAAGGGGATCGAATCGCCCAAGAGGGTGGCCGTGTAGCAGGTGACGAGGATCGGCACCAAGCGCACCTTCTCCTGGAAGAGCAGGAAGCCCGAACCGGCCATCGTGACCTCCTCCGGAACCGGCAGCCCCGCCCCCGCGCCGAGCAGGATCAGGAAGGGGGCCAGATAGCCCGCGCGTTCGAAGACGCGGCGGACCAGGCTCTCGGTGAGCAGGGGGACCACGGGAGGGATGCTAGCTAACGAGGGTCGCCGTGGGTGGTGTCCCTTTCGAGGACACCGGGCTCGGGAAGGCCGAAGTCCGGCTCCCGGGCACGCTCCGCCAAGAGGGCGCCCTTCGTCAGACCCAGCTCCGCCGCCCGCAGGAAGGCGCTCTCCGCTTCGCGCGCAGCGGCCGGCCGCCCCCCCGGCCAGCCGAGGGCGGAGGGGGTGTCGACCGTCGCCACCCAGGTCAGCAAGAGGCCACGGGTCAGCGCCAGTTCCGCCGGATCGCTGGCGCTCTCCTCCCCCCGTTCGAGGAGATCGAGGCCTGCGCGGATCCAACGCCGCCGCCATCCGGCGTCGGGCTCGTTCTCGAGGGAGGCGCGGAAGGTGGCCAGGTGCATCGCCAGCTTGACCCACCCTCCGGGGGCGTGGGGATCGAGGTCCAGCGCTCGCTCCGCGCGCGCGTACGCCGCCTCGTAGCGTCCCTCTCGAACCGCCACGTCGAAGCGCACCCACTCGGCGCTGGCCACCAGGCTCGCCACCGGCCCCACCAGGCGCTCGAGCAGGGGCCCCTGCGCGCTCCGCCGCGGCTGCCAGGGCCAGAGGCAGAGGGCCACCACCCCCCAGGCGACGCAGCGCGGTGCCTTCATCGACCGAACCTCCAGGAGGCGAGCCCCGGGCGCGCCAGCGCCAGGCCCGAGAGGATCGCGATCAGCGAGGCGAGCGCGGCCCAGGGACCCAGCTCCTGGGGCAGACGCCCCTCTGCGGCGATCCCCAGGACCGCCGGCAGGTCCGCCCCGGGGAAGGCGGTCCGGCCGAGTGCGGCGGCATTGGCGATCAGCCACAGGCAGAGGGCTCCCACCCCAGCGGTCACGCTCCCCACCCAGGCCGAGAACCCGATCGCCAGCGCCCCCAGGGAAGCCAGGGCCAAGCAGGCCCGCGCGAAGAGGGCCAGGGAGGCGCGCCATTCCCCCCCCGACGGTGTCCACAGTTCAACGCCATCTCGGGCCAGGACGGCGAGGGCCCCTTGTCCCTCGTTCAGAAGGGTGCACTCGATCGCATCCTCTCCGCTGGGGAGAGGGACTTCGAGCCAGGTCCACGTCGCGAGCCGCGCCACGGCGCTCCGGCTCTCAGCGCCCCTTCCCACGCTCAGGCGAGCGTCGGTCGTCGGCCCCGAACCGAGGGCGGGCCGCAGGCGCACGCGCAGCGCAGCCCCGGCGCGCGTCGCCGTCGCCGGCAGGTCGAAGGTCACGCTCTCCCCCGGCTCCAGTCGGTGGGAGTCCGCCATGGCGTGCCGGCGCTCGAGGCGCAGGGTCGCCTCCCCCGCTCCCGCCGCAGCCTCGACGATCAGCGCCACCACCGCGAGCAGCAGGATCCCCCCCAGGGTGGATCCCAACCAGGCGGACGCCAGGGCCGCGACCCGACCCGTCGGCCGACTTCCTAGCCAGTCCGCTTCTCCCCTGCGCCAGCGGTGCAGGATCCCCGCGGCCCCCAGGGTCGCGGCCGGCAGGAGCACGAGCAGGGCCGCGGACCAGATCCCCTGACGCACCAGACCCCGCGCGAGGGCCCCCTCCAACTCCCCCTGCGTCTGCGGGATCCAGTCCGCGCCGGTCACGAAGAGGGCCAAGGCGACGGTGAAGAGGGTCGCGCCGGAGCGCAGGACGCGGCGCAGCTCCAATGAGACGAGCGGGCGGTGCAGGAAGGGTCTACCCATCGGAGTGCCGGCGGTAGAGCTCGAGCAGGGTCGCGGTCCCCGGTCCGGTGACGGTCAGCCGTCCTCCTTGCTCCGCGACCCACTCCTCGAGGCGACCCAAGCCCTCGCCGTCGAGTCCCTCCACCTCGAGGCGCGTCCTTCCAGGTGCGTCCAGGAGCCGCGCCCGCGTCTCGAAGGCGGCCAGCTTCCCGTCGAGCAGGATGGCGAGTCGATCGCAGTGGCGGTGGACGTCCGCCAGGAGGTGCGAGGCGAGCACGACCGTGGCGCCGCGCTCGCGCGCTTCGCCGAGGAGGCTCTCCAACACCTCGAAGCCCTGGGCGTCGAGCCCGGCGGTCGGTTCGTCGAGCAACACCAGCTCCGGGTCGGCGAGGAAGGCCTGCGCCAGCCCGAAGCGGCGCAGCATGCCGCGCGAGAAACTACGCAGGGGACGCCCCGCGTGCTCCCCGAGTCCGACCCGCTCCAACAGGCGAGCCGCGCGGGGACGCAGCTCGCGGCGCGCCATCCCCGCCAAGGCGCCGAGCAGGTCCATCGCCGAGCGCGCGCTGAGCTCGGGGGGGAAGGGGGAGTCCTCCGGCAGGTACGCCAGCCGCGCGCGGACCGCCGCGCTGGCGGGGGAGCTGCCCAGGATCGCGACCTCCCCCTCGCTGGGGCGATCGACCCCCGCGAGGATCCTGAGCAGGGTCGACTTGCCCGACCCGTTGGGTCCGACCAGGCCCAGGGCGGAGCCCAGCGGGAGCTCGAGGGTGAGCCCCCGGAGGACTGGGCGGCGTCGCAAGCCGAGGTGGGTGGGAAAGCTGCGGTGCAGCTCGTGGAGGCGCAGGGCGCTGGACATGGGGCGGGCGCGGTCCGCGTGCCGGGTATCGTACGATACGCGCGCTCGGGTCCACGCCCGCCATCCGCCAGCTATGCCCCGCCTCTACATCCTCTCCGGCGACGACCTCGGCCGAACCTACGAAGTGCCGGAGGACTCGGCCGTCATCGGTCGCGGTGAGGACGTGGACCTGCGCGTGCGCGGCGCGTCCGTGTCCCGCCGGCACGCCCGTCTCGAGCGGGTGGGGGAGGGGTGGCGCCTGGTCGACCTGGGCTCCTCCAACGGGGTGCACAAGGGGGGGGTGCGGGTGCGCGCGGTCGCGCGGCAGCCCGCTGAGCACCTCGGGCAGGCGGTGGTCGTCGAACAGGGCGGCGGCGGCGAACATCCCCTCGGCCAGCCGGTGCAGGTGCGTCCAGCAGCCGTACCGGGCGAACCCCAGGCCGATCGTGCCCGCCTCGACCGGCCACACGCTGCCCCGGTGGTAGCTGAACGGGTTGTACGCCGGGTGCGCGGCCGACAGGGTGCGGATGCCCCAGCCGCTGAACAGGTCGGGGGCCATCAGCCGGTCGGCGACCACGGGCGCGAGCCGGGACGGCACGATGCCGGTGGCGAGCAGGTGCCCGTCGTTGGAGTTGACCGAGCGCACCT
>CAZDQL010000194.1:0-4014 GCA_964507325.1 uncultured Planctomycetaceae bacterium
ACAGAGGAGGAGGGTGGAAAGGATCGAGAAGCTGCGCGTCGCCATGGCTGCCTCGGCTTCGGGGGTCGCTGGGCGCACCGGGTCCGGGCCCGTCCGGACCGGGTCATGGACAGAACGTACGGCGGGGCGCCGCGATTGGAAGATTCCGGGCTTTTGACCGGCGGCGCGGGCGCCGGCCCCCTCGGGGACGGGCACCGCACGCGGCGGCGGCGCCCCGCGGATTCCCCGATTGGGCCCGTGGGCCTCTCCGGGCGGCGATAGACTCTCGCCCCGTCATGGGATCGGGAAGGATCGTCATCGTCGGCGGGGGCATGGCCGGGGTCTCCACGGCCTGGTGGCTGGCCCGCGCCGGACGGCGCGAGGTGGTGCTGCTGGAGCGCGAGCAGGGCCTCGGCTGGCACTCCAGCGGGCTGAACGCCGCCATCCTGCGCACGGCCATCGCCGCCGGGCCCACGCGGCGACTCGCCGAGGAGAGCGCGCGCTTCCTGCGGCAGCCCCCGGCGGGCTTCGCGACCGACCCGCTGCTGGATCCGATCGGGCTCGTGGTGCTGGAGGGCGAGGAGGGAGCGCCCCCTTCGCCGTGGGTGGAGCCGCTCCTCGCCTCGGGCGATCTCGAGGCCCTCGACGATCGGCGGCTCCGGCGGATCGCGCCCCACTTCGTCCCGCTCGGCCGCCGGGCGTGGCATCTCCGGGGCGAGGGCCGCATCGACATCGCCGCCCTCCTGCAGGGCTTCGAGCGGGGTGCGCGGCGCGGGGGCGTCGAGATCCGCACCGGAGCGCGCGCGGCCGGGCTCCTGCTCTCGGGCGGCTCGGTGGTCGGCGTGCAGCTCGCCGACGGGACCGCGATCGAAGCCGAGCACACGGTCCTGGCCGCGGGCGGCTGGGCTCGCGATCTGGGTCGGATGGCCGGCTCACGCGCGGCCATGCGCCCGATGCGGCGTCACCTCCTGGTGACCGCTCCCGATCCCCGTGTGGACGGGAGCTGGCCCGTCGTCTGGGACGACCGGGCCGGCTTCTACGTCCGGCCGGAGAGCGGCGGACTCCTGCTCAGCGCCTGCGACGAGGAGGAGGTCGATCCCGACGGATGCGCCGGGGATCCGGCGGTCCAGCTGGTCGTCGCCGCCAAGACCGCCGAGCGCCTACCCGGCTTCGAGGACGCCCCGGTGGCGCACTTCTGGGCCGGCGTGCGCACCCTCACGGACGACGACTGCCCGGTGATCGGACCCGATCCGGACGCGGCCGGCCTCTTCTGGGTGGCGGGCCTGGGCGGCCACGGCATGAGCGTCGCCTCGGCGATCGGCAGGCTCGCGTCCGAGCTCCTGACCGGCGAGGCCGCCGATCCGGACCTGGCCCGAGCCGTGAGCCCGGCGCGCTTCGGGGCCGGCTGCGCGGCCGGGACCTGAGGGCGGGGCGAGGCCGCGGCGAGCCTTGACTCCCCCGGGCCCAGGACCCACGCTCGGGCCCGTGGCCCACCCGCACTTCGGCAACCTCGGCGACGTCTGGAAGCACCTGGCGCTGGCGGAGGTGCTGGCCATCGAACGATCGAGGGCCTACTGGGAGACGCACTGCGGCGCGGCGTTGCATCCGATGGCTCCCTCGCCGGAGCGGGACCGCGGCATCGGACATTTCCTCGCGCACCTCGAGGAGGCGGACTCGCTGCGGGAGTCGGTCTTTGCCCAGGCGCTCGAGGCCGTGCGGATCGACGGCTACCTCGAGCTCTACCCCGGCTCGCCGGCGCTCGCGCACGCGGTGCTGGGCGACGTCGAGGGGGGATACCTCTTCTGCGACCTCGACCCCGCGTGCATCGAGAGCATCCGCGACTGCAGCCGCGAGCTCTCCTGGAGCAGCGCCTCCGTGCGCGCCCTTTGCGCCGATGGGCTGGAGACGATCGCGGAGGAGCTCGGTATGCGGAGTGCGAGGGAGCTCGAGGAGACCTTCCTCCTGATCGATCCGCATCGCGCGCTGGAGGCGGGCGAGGGGGGCCTCGATTCGGTTGACCTCTTCTGCCTGGCGGTGGAGCGCGGAGTCCGCGCGATCCTGTGGTACGGCTTCGACGAGCTCCCGGCGCGGACCGAGCTGAGGCGGGTCTTCCAGGCGCGCATCCACGGCAGCCCCATGCTTCGCGGTCGGAGCTCCCTGACCGTGGCCGAGGTTCAGCTGCTGGCGCCGCCCGGGACGCCCCTTCCCCCCGAGTGCGGTCTCCGGGGGTGCGGGATCCTGTGCGGTAACCTGCGCGGCTCCTCCCTGGCGGCGATCTCCGATCTCGGCCAGAGCCTCGTCTCGATCTACACCGACACCTGGCTGGATCGGGGGCAATGGGGGGCGTTGCGCCTCGAGGTGCAGCGGTTCTAGACCTCCAGATCCGGGATCGGGAGGAGTGCCGGGCCCGCTCGGGCGGGGCGCCGGAGGGCCCGCGTAGCCCCTAAAGGTCTGGCACCCCGCGGTCGACGAGTGGACCATGGGCGCCCCTCTCGCCCTCCCCACCCCGGGAGGCGGCCCCTCCCTGGCCAGTCCACCCCCGCCATGACCCTGCGACACCTCCGGCTCATCCTGTGGATCGGGCTGTACCTGCTCCTCATCGAGCTGGCGCTCGAGTGGCGCGCGGTGCGGCGGGGCTGGGAGGCCATGCTGCTGGGGGTGGAGGCCGGCGAGGCCACCTCCTACGACGAGCGCTTCGGACCGCGCGAGGGCTTCCCCTTCCGGAGCCTGGTGATCCCCCGCCGGGCGGACGAGGGGGTGAGCCGCTTCTGGCTGGCCTCCTCCTCCTATGGCGAGGACCTCCAGCTCGAGCCCCACCACCTCTTCGCCCACCTCCTGGGGGAGCGGCTGAGCGAGCACGGGATCCCCAACCAGGTGCTCAACGCCAGCCGTTCGGGCTACTGGATCCCGAGCAACCTGCGCGAGCTGCGCGCGGAGGGACCGAGGTGGCGGCCCGACGCGGTGATCCTCTACCAGATGTCGAACGACATCGACAAGATCTCCACCGCCGTGCTGGCGCCCGGAGGGGGCGGGGAATCGGATCCCGAGATCGGCGGGGGTGGGGGCGATCCCTCGCAGGAGCCCGACGCGATCTCGCGCCTGGTCGAGCAGACCACGGTCTTCAAGCACATCAAGTCCCAGCTCACGGCGCGCCTGTCGAGGGCGCGGCTCCTGGTCGACGAGCTGGGGGAGGAGGGTGACCAGCGCTTCGAGCAGCTGGTGTGGGAGTTCGTGACCACCGTGCGC
This sequence comes from uncultured Planctomycetaceae bacterium, assembly GCA_964507325.1. Lineage (GTDB taxonomy): Bacteria > Planctomycetota > UBA1135 > UBA1135 > CAZDQL01. Next base: position 3,226 of record CAZDQL010000194.1, read on the forward strand.
GAGCTGGACGCCCAGCCGGTGCTGTGCACCTTCGCCACCAGCCACCTGCACTCCAACCTGGACGAGCTGCCGCTGGAGTACGAGCTGAACCTCCTGCGCTTCAACATGCACCTCTCGGTGGAGGGCTGGGTCAACACGGTCGCGCGCTTCAACCGGGTCCTGCGGCGGGTGGCCGAGGAGGCCGGGGTGCCGCTGGTGGACCTGGCCCGCGAGGTGGGGGGGCAGTCGCAGCACTTCCGGGACTACCTGCACCTGACCGCCAGCGGCCACCAGATCGTGGCGGGGGCCATCGCCGACGTGCTGGGACCCAAGGTGCAGGTCCTGCAGGTCGAGGACCGGACCGGGTCGGAACCAGCAGGGGCGGGGCATTGAACTTCAACTCGCCCGAGTTCCTGCTCTTCCTGCCGGCGGTCATGCTGCTGTACACCGCCGTGTTCCGCCGGGAGTCCTTCCGGAACGTGCTGCTGCTCTGCGCCAGCTACGCGTTCTACATGTCCTGGAACTGGAAGTACGCGGGTCTGATCGCCCTCTCGACCCTGGTCGACTACCTCATCGGCCGCCGGATGGGGGTGGAGGAGCGCCCCAAGCTGCGCCGGCTGCTGCTGGTGATCAGCCTGGTGGTCAACCTGGGCCTCCTGGGGGTCTTCAAGTACTACAACTTCTTCATCGACCTCTCGCGGGACACCTTCTCGCTCTTCGGCCTGGACCTGTCCGTCACCCACCACCAGCTCCTGCTGCCGGTGGGCATCTCCTTCTACACCTTCCAGACCCTCAGCTACACGATCGATC
>CAZDQL010000195.1:0-3984 GCA_964507325.1 uncultured Planctomycetaceae bacterium
GTCTGCGGGGTGGCGTAGCAGATCGTCCACGGCGGAGAGGTAGAAGTTGAGCTTGCCGGCATACTCGGGCTTGAACTCGCCAACCTTGAGCTCTTCTGTGGCGAACCGCGTTATGTTGCTCCCGCGTGGCAGAAGGCACGAGGGACGGACAATTCCGAGGCGTGGCGACGACATAAGCGCAGTCTACAGGTTGCGGAGGAACTCCATCAGGCCGGGGTTCTCGCGCCAGGGGCGTCGAGGCATGTCGTCGGCCTCTACCTCGCACTTCGACAGGGCCTTAGCTGCGGTTGTCAAACACCTTCCATCTAGAAATCCCGGACAGTCGCGTGAGGTGTGAGACACGCCGACGTGTTCTCACGACACACGGAAAGAAGAGGGCTATGGACGGCTGTCGGCCCCATGGACTTGTGGACGGGCGAGGCGATCACGAAGCCCGGGCAGCTTGTCCAGCGCCGGTGGCGTAACGAAGCTGCGGTGCCATTTCGGCCGGCCCGCCCACAATCCCACAGTGCCTGAATGGCCGCTCTGGTGAGCGGCCATTCCCACCCGCCCACAGCCCCGACGATAGATATCTGTGTTGGATTTGATGGGAGAGGAGGGAGAGCCCGGACATGGCTTCGGCCCCTCCTACGCGACGGGCAGGATCATGGTCGCCAGGCGTCGGACTGCCGCGAGGCGCAGCTGGTGAGGGACGGCGTGGGTGGCGTGGATGCGCCGGGCCGCGATGCGAAAGAGAGCTTGTTGCTGGCCGGGCTCTTCGTGCTCGATGGCATCGGCGAGAGCGCGCAGCCAGAAGACGTGGTCGACGCTGCGTGCGGAGCCGATGGTCCGGTCGGCGAGACGCTGGGTGAGCGTCATCGGATCGGCAGCTGTCTTCTGCTCCCCGTCGAGCAGGCCATCGAGGTACTTCAAGGCGCGGTCCCGGGCGTCCTGGCGAGCTCGCCACAGAGCCTCGGCGATCTCGTATCCCTCGTCCTCCTGGGCGATGTTGCGCACGATGCCCAGCAAGTACGGGCCGCCGACGCCGGGTGGCAGTGTGCCGGCCACCCGCTTGCCCTCGAAGATGGCGATGCCAGCGAGGACGGCGTCGATGGGGTAGCGGGCGATGGCGTCGCGGATGTGGCCGTCGGGGTCGTCGAGTCCGAGGCGCTCGAAGGTGTCGTCGAGGATCGAGCGGACGAGGGGGTCGAGCCGGGCCTGTCGGGTCCGGTAGGCCTTCTCCTGTTGCTGGCAGCGTTGTCGGAGGGCCTGGCGGGCTTGCTCGACCTGTTCGGGAGTGGGCTGCTCCTCGCGGTACTGCTGGACCCGGGAGCGGTCCAGGCGGTTCGGGCGCGGCTTGTGGTTGAGGGTGCGAGCCCAGGTCAGCACGACCAGGGCGAGGATCTGTCGGGCGATCTCGCGGGGGTCGGAGGTGTCGATGGAGAGGCGGGGGACGGTCTGGGAAAACAGGCCGAAGCCGCCCTCGACATGGCCCTTGGTCTGGGGCCGTCCGAGCGTGGCGCGAATCTTGATGGTGTCGCCGAGCGCGACCTCGACTTCGTGGGTGTGGTTGGAGAAGCGGTTGTCGAGCAGCAGGGCCAGCGGCGGGCTGCCGGTGGTGCCGACACCGCCGGCGAAGGCCTCGATGAGGGCGGCGCTGTCCTCCTCGTCACGGAAGGAGGCGCCGGTGGCGGCGGCGGAGCAGATGTCGACGAGCAGTTCGAGGTTGAAGGAGAAGGGCTGGCCATCGACCCAGACGGTGATCGGGGAGCCGTCGCCGGTCCACTGGGCTCCGGGGAAGAAGCGTTCGAGTTGCCCCTTGATGGCGATTTCGTCGGGGGAGCGCCCGGCGCGGCGTTTGGGGATGCGCGCGCCGTAGGCCTCAAGGATGCGGGAGATCATCGTCCGGCCATACGGGATGAGCAGCTGCTGCTGGACGTGGTTGCAGAAGCCGAGGAAATCACCGTCCCACTGCTTCCAGGCGTGGAGGACGGACTCGATGCGCGGCCCGGTGACCCGGTCGTCCTCGGGGGACTCGGTGGGCGGTGATTCCCTCTCGATCTCTTGCTGGTCCATCCAGCCCCGGAGCCAGTCCTTGATCGTGGGCAGCGGGACGTGGACCGCCTCGGCGACGACGGCCAGGTCCAGGTCATCGTGCCGGCGGAGCAGGTCGAGGACGAAGAGGCGGAAGCCGTCGCTGTAGCCGTGGTGGCCCGGCCCACCGTGGACGCAGCCGGGGTGCTTCATGACGAAGGCCAGTACCTCATGCGTCAGCGCCATGGTGTCGGGGCCTGGCGGCTCAGGAGGCGGATGGGCGGGGCGGCCCACCGGTCGGTCCAGTCCCGGTAGCAGGGCCAACAGCTCGCGGTACAGCTCGTAGGCCCGGCTGCGGCCGGCGCCGGTGGCCGCCAGGATCGCGGCGGGAGTCGGCATGGCCAGATCGAGGTCCTGGGATGCCGTGCGGGCGACGAGCAGCAACGCCGCGATGACGTGGGGGGAGACAGCGGAGAGCAGATCAGGTACAGCAGACACGGTGGTCCTTTTTGGCGAGGCGTCGAGTTGTTGGCAAACTCTCTATGCCTCATCCCGGGGAGGGCCACCACCTCCTTTCAAGGCCGTGGTTCGAGGATCTTCTGGCCCATCAGCCAGACCTCGGGCCGCCCGTCCACGCTGACGACCTTGAAGAACTCCATCACCCGGTCGCGTAGCTCCAAGGTGTCGAGGGAGGCGTCCGCGCCAGCCCCGGCCTCGATACGAGCCAGGACCTCTTCGGCCCGGCCGTAGTACCGGTCCGCCGGCACCAGCAGGCCCCCGAGGGCATGGTGGGTGCGGCGATGGTTGTACCAGTGCAGGTGGGCCGCCAGCCGCCGTTTCATCTCGGCCACGTCGTAGAAGCGGTGGGCGTCGAATAGCTCCTTGGAGAGGTTGGCGTTGAAGACTTCCAGCTTCCCATTCCACTCCTTGTGCTTGGCCGGAATCTGGTCGATCCCCAGCTCGGTCAGCAGCGCCGTGAAGCGGGAGATGCCCCGCCACGACCAGAACGCTGCCCCCTTGTCGTGCAGCACCATCTCCGGCTTGCCGTGGCGGGTCACCGCGTCCTCGAAGGTCCGGATCACCAGGCCGGCCCGCTCGGCGTCGTCCACGCCGTGTCCGACCACGAAGCGCGAGTGGTCGTCGATCACGATCAGCGTGAACGTCGATGCCCGGTTGATGTGACGGTGCAAAAAATCGAGGTGCCAGATGTGGTTCGGGCGTACCGCCTCGAACCGCTCGTCGTGGGGGTCGCGCTTGACCTTCGGCGGCCGGTAGCCGGCGTCCTCCATCACCCGGCGAACGGTATGCACCGACACCTTGATCTGCTTACGCCGCAGCTGGTTGCGGATCTGGCTCGGACCCAGGCCCGGGTGACGGTGCCACTCGTCGAGGATCTCCCGGTCCCGGCGGGCCTCGATCTCCTGCGGAGCCGGGCCAGAGGTCGGCGAGGGGCCTTTCCCTTCGGCGGCCCCCTTCACCTTCCTCTGCCAGTCGTAGATCGTCCAGCGGCTCACGTCGTGCTTCTTCGACGCCTCCGTGACGCTGTGCTTGGCCGCGTACTCCAGGATCTCGGCCCGCTGCGATGGCGTGTATCGCTTCGCCACCTTGGGCCTCGCCCCCGTGGGCTCCGGCTGAGGCCCAGAGTCCGCCGCGTCGCCGCGACGCGGCGCATGGAGGGCCTCCCCGGACTCCGCTGCCGCTGGGATGGCCGGTGTCGACTCGGCATGACGGCGGGCCTTGTGCCAGTTGTCGACCGTGCTCTTGGGGATGCCGTGCTTCTTCGAGGACTGGCTCAAACCGATGACGACGACATCGGCCAGAGCCGCTTCACGCTGCGCGCGCGTATACCGGCGACGACGATGAGGGGAACCCTTGCTTGCCACGACTGACCTCCTCTCGGCCGAGCCAGCCCGGGCGGAACTGTCCGGGATTTTCGCTCGGCTGACGGATGGTCAGTGTGTGACAGCGGCA
>CAZDQL010000196.1:0-3898 GCA_964507325.1 uncultured Planctomycetaceae bacterium
CGCGACCCCCGGAGCCTCCCCCCTCGCCCCCGGCATCCTCCCCAACCCCTACACCGCCGGCGCCGTCGAGATCCGCGACCTCCTCGACTGGCAGCTCTGGTGGGAGCTCCACCGCGACGCCTACCTGGACTTCTCCCGCGCGCGGCCGGCGGCTTCGCAGGGGGACGACGATTTCTTCCTCGGCAAGGGTCAGGCGGTCCGTCCCGCTTCCCGGGCACGCGTTCCCAGGGAGGTTGTCATGGGGCGGGTCCTCCCCGCCCTGATCGAGGTGATAGGGGTCGGAGAGCATCTGGTTCTCACCCAGGAGACCCTCGCAGCGGCCGCCAAGGCGAGTGGCGCGAGGGACCCCCGTGGAATCCGCGTGGCCCTGCTCCAGCACCTCGAGCACAACCACCTGATCGAGATGAGGCGAGTCTCCGCCCTCTGCCTGGGGGTGCTGCAGCACAAAGATGTGATCTCCACGACCTTGGCGCCGCTGCTCCGCGACGACGCCAAGGGGCGCGCCCTGGCCGGAGGGGACGGGCCTGTCGACAGTGGTCTGCGCAGTTTCGCCGCGTACGGCTTGGCCCTGGTCGGGGAATCGACCGGCTCCATCTCCGCTCGGCGCGAGGGGGTGCGCGCCCTCGCGGCGGTGATCGACGACCGCGAGGCCGACGACGAGCTGCGCGCGGCCGCCATCCTGGCCCTGGGCTTCGTCCCGCTGCCGATCGAAGGCCTACCCGATCTCGAGCCGGGCGCGGTCGACTTCGACCTCGCCGGCCAGATCGCATACGTCATGGCCCGCTACCTCGACGGCGGGGAGGCGACCGTGGTGCGTTCCTACGCGGCCTCCACCCTCGGGCGACTGGTCGCCTCCGAAGGCGAGCGGCTCCCCGTCGAAGTGGTCCAGCCGGCGATGGAGGTGCTGATCAGCACCCTCGAGCCCGAACGCCGGCAGCCCCACCCGGTCAAGGAATCGGCGATCCTGGGGCTCGGCCTGATGGGGCACGCCGGCAACGAGATGGCGAAGGACTGGGTGCACTACACCTTGCGCAAGGCCTTCTGGACCGGCGGTCCCCTCGAGCGCCGCTTTGCCCTGATCGCCATGGGCGAGGTCGCGGCTCGACCGGGACCGAACAGCGAAGACCCCTTCCAGTCGACCGGACCCCTGCGGGGGATCCTCTTGCACCACATGACCAAGGGGCGTCGCGAACTGCGCTCCTGGGCGGCACTGGGGCTGGGTCTGCTCGGCCACGGACTGCGCCAACACGGCATCGAGCCCGACCCGGAGATCGACCTCGCGATCCGCACCGCGATCCGAAACAGCTGGAAGTCCGACAACCTGGGGGCCTACGCAATCGCCGCGGGTCTGCGGGGGGACATGGAGGCGGTGGAGCCGCTCCTCGATCGCCTGCGCCGAGCGAGCGACCCCGGCGCCCAGGCCCACGTGGCCGTGGCCCTGGGGATGCTCCGCGATCCGCGGGCGATCGAGCCCCTGCGGGAGGTCCTGGCGGGCAAGCGCGTGCACCCCGGGCTCCTGGCGGAGGCGGGACTCGGGCTGGGCCTGATCGGCGACGCGAGCCAGGCTCCCGCCCTGATCGAGCGCCTGGGGACCAGCGAGGATCCCGCCCTGCGCGCAGCCTTGGCGACCGCCCTCGGTGCCCTCGGCGACGAGCGCTCGATCCAGGCCTTGACCGAGCTCCTGTGCGACGACTCCGCTGATCCCGAGGTGCGCACGGCGGCGGTCATCGCGTTGGGTCGGCTGTGCGACGAAGCGCAGGTGCCCTGGCGGACGCGTCTGATCCGCGGCACCAACTACCACGCCTGTCCCGAGACCCTCACCAACCCCGGGCGGACAGGGGCGATCGATCTGCACTGACGCAGGGGTTGCGCCAGCGGAAGCAGCCCTGCTTCTTCGGTGCGTGCTGCTTCGTGCGCCCCGAGGGGGTGACGACCCTGAAGCCGAAGAGCGTCAAGAAGAAGCTCAAGGACAAGGGCTTCGCGGCCAAGGTCGAGCGGGCGGAGATCCTGGCCGGCGTGGAGCTCCTGAATGTGGACCTCGGCGAGCACATTCAGTTCGTGATCGACGCTCTGCGCCCGCACGCGGAGGAGCTGGGTCTGATGGGGAAGCAGCTGTAGGCGCCCCGGGGGGGTGTCACCGCCCGGGCCAGGCCGACTAGAATGGCTCCCGGCTCCGACTGGCTGCTGCCCGATTCGAGGAGACACCCCATGCGACACGCCTGCGCGTGTGCGGTCTTGGCCTTGGGCGTGGTTTCGATCACTCCCCTCTCCGTCGCCAGTCCCATCCCGCCGACTGCGCCCCACGGAGGGAGTTTCGGCCCACCTCCCCGCCCCCTCCCGCCCGGGATCGGTCGCGACGGGAATCCGCTGCCGGGCCAAGGAGGACATGGTGCCGGTGGAGCGCCGCGCGGCACCGGCCCGTCCACCCCCGGACCCTCGACCCCCGCCGGCGGAGGCTACCGGCGACCCGCGCCCCTCGGGCCCCCCGCGACCCCCGGTGCCTCTCCCCTCGCCCCCGGCATCCTGCCCAACCCCTACCTCTCCGGCGCCGACGAGATCCGCAACGTCCTCGACTGGCAGCTCTGGTGGGAGCTCCATCGCGACGCCTACCTGGACCTCTCCCGCGTGCGGCCGGCCGCCTCGTGGGGGGACGACGACTTCTCCCTCGGCAAGGGCCAGGCGATCCGACCGGCCCAGAAGGCGCGCATTCCGAGGGAGGCGATCAACGCACGGGTCTTCCCCGCCCTACTGGAGGTGATCGCGGCCGGGGGGGACGTGCGCCTCGCCAGGGAGACGCTCACGGCGACCGCCAAGGCGAGCGGTGAAGGGGACCAGTGCGGGGTCCGCGTCAGCCTGCACCACCACCTCGAGAAGAACGACCAGATCGAGATGAAGCGCGCCGCCGCCCTCTGCCTGGGGGTGTTGGGGCGCGACGAGGCGATCTCCCTCACTCTGGTGCCCTTGCTCCGCGATGGCGAAGCGGGGCGCGCCCTGGTCGGAGGCGCCGAGCCGGTCGATCCCGGCCTGCGCGGCTTCGCGGCCTACGGCATGGCCCTGGTCGGCGCCTCGACCGACTCCGTCCGCACCCGGAGGGAGGCGGTGCGCGCCCTGGCCGAGGTGATCGACGACCGCGAGGCGGACGATGAGCTGCGCGCCGCCGCCATCCTGGCCCTGGGCTTCGTGCCGCTGCCGATCGAGGGTCCACCCGAGCTCGAACCGGGCGCGGTCGACTTCGATCTCAGCGGCCAGATCGCCTTCGTCCTGGCCCGCTACCTCGACGGCGGAGAGGCGACCGTGGTGCGCTCCCACGCGGCCTCCACCCTCGGGCGGCTGGTCGCTTCCGAACGCTACCGGCTCCCCTTCGAGGTGACCCAGCCGGTGATGGACGTCCTGATCAGCACCCTGGAGCCGGAGCGCCGGCAGCCCCACCCCGTCAAGGAGTCGGCGATCCTCGGGCTCGGCCTGATGGGGCACGCCGGCAACGAGATGGCGAAGGACTGGGTGCACTACACCCTGCGCAAGGCCTTCTGGACCGGTGGCCCCCTCGAGCGCCGCTACTCCCTGATCGCCATGGGCCAGGTCGCGGCTCGACCGGGAGTGAACAGCGAGGAGCCCTACCAGGCGACCAAGCCCCTGCGCGGGATCCTCCTGCACCACATGACCAAGGGGCGCCGCGATCTACGCTCCTGGTCGGCCATGGGGCTGGGCTTGCTCGGCTACGGGCTGCGCCAACGCGGCATCGAGCCCGATCCGGAGATCGACCTCGCGATCCGCACTGCGATCGTGAACAACTGGAAGTCCGACGACCTGGGTGCCTACGCGATCGCCGCGGGATTGCGGGGAGACATGGAGGCGGTGGAGCCGCTCCTCGATCGGCTGCGCCGAGCGCGCGACCCCG
>CAZDQL010000197.1:0-3897 GCA_964507325.1 uncultured Planctomycetaceae bacterium
CACATCTGGCACCGGCGCACATTCATGCGAAGCCCGCGGCGCTAAACGCGGGCTTGAGGCCGGCTGAAAGGCACGCAATCGGGGGGGAGCGATGACGAGTTCGAGGGAGGCCGATCCGGCCGCAGGGTGGGGTAGAGCTGCGATGTGCACCGTCCAGTTCACTCAGCCGTCCGGTTGCTGGTCCACCCCCGCGGCTCCGACCTGGATCACTCAGCCTGATCAACTCGCCATCGAGGGCGGTCCCCGGTGAACGTCTTCGACCTTCACCGCCGCGTCATCGGCGAGTATGCCGACTACACCCGCAGCTTCCACGTCATTGCCGACGAGCACATCCGCGAGCTGGTCGACCGCGAGCTGGACGCCGGCCTCCTCTGGCCCGAGCCCCTGGTCCAGCTCAACCCCGCATTCGAGCCCGGCGAGCCCCTCGAGCATCTCGTCGACGCGGGGGAGCTCCACCCCGAGTGCCTGCGGATCTTCGCGTCCAAGGACGAGGACGGCCGTGTCCGGTCAGTCTTCCGACTTCACCAGCACCAGGTGGAGAGCATCCACGCTGCCCGCGCCCGGGACAATTACGTCCTGACCACGGGGACGGGGTCTGGCAAGAGCCTCTCCTACATCGTGCCCATCGTTGACCACGTCCTCCGACAGGGGAGCGGCCGCGGCATCCAGGCCATCGTCGTCTACCCCATGAATGCCCTGGCCAACAGCCAGGTGGGGGAGCTCGAGAAGTTCCTGTGCCGGGGCTTCCCGAAGGGCCGGCCGCCCGTCACCTTCCGCCGCTACACGGGGCAGGAGTCCCTTGCGGAGCGGAAAGAGATCGTCGCGGGCCCGCCGGACATTCTCCTGACCAACTACGTCATGCTCGAGTTGGTGCTCACCCGGCCGTGGGATACTCAGCTGGTCGAGGCAGCCCGTGGACTCCGCTTCCTCGTGCTCGACGAGCTCCACACCTACCGCGGACGCCAGGGAGCCGACGTCGGGCTCTTGGTCCGGCGGGTCCGCGAGGCCTGCCAGGCCACCGAGCTCCTCCACATCGGCACGTCGGCGACCCTGGCCAGCGGCGGCACCTGGCCGGAGCAGCAGCGCGAGGTGGCTGCGGTGGCGACCGAGCTCTTCGGGTCCACCGTGAAGCCAGAGCGCGTCATCGGCGAGACGCTGCGCCGGGTGACCCCGGAGCCCGACGTCGACTCCCGGGAGTTCCGGCGACGGCTTGCCGCGCGCCTTGCCTCCGATGAGGCTCTGCAGCCCGGGGACCCCGACGCCCTGATGGGCGACCCCGTGGCCGCGTGGATCGAGTCCACACTCGGCTTGACCCTGGAGGAGGACTCGGGTCGCTTGATCCGATCGGCTCCCCTCGCGCTCGGAGGAGAGAGCGGGGCCGCGGCGCGCTTGGCGGAGGCGACCGGCGTCGACCGGCCCTCCTGCGAGAACGCGATCCGGGAGACCCTGCTATCGGGGCATCTCGCCAAAGACAAGCACGGGTGGCCCCTCTTCGCCTTCCGCCTCCACCAGTTCGTCTCCAAGGGCGAGTCCGTTTACGCCTCGCTGCAGCCCGAGGACACCCGCCACCTCACGGTCCACGCCCAGCAGTTCGTCCCGGACTCGGACCGCGAGCTCGCCCTCCTCCCCCTCGCCTTTTGCCGGGAGTGCGGACAGGACTACTACGTGGTCCGGCGAGGGGCGGATGATCAGGGCAGGGTGCGCCACCAGCCCCGACAGGTCTCCGACCGCTACGAGAACGACGACGGCGAGGCCGGCTATCTCTACCTGAGCCAATACAACCCGTGGCCCGAGGCCCCCGCCGAGATCGTGGACCGGGTGCCCGACGCCTGGCTCGAGGTGCAGAAGGGCCAGGTGGTGGTCCGCCGGCACCAGCGCCAGAACCTCCCCAAGAGGATCACCATCTCCGGACTCGGCATCGAGGGCGAGGGCGTTCAGATCGCCTGGTGGCTCCCGGCCCCGTTCCGATTCTGCCTGCGCTGCGGGGTGGCCTACGACGCACGCCAGGGCGACTTTGGAAAGCTCGCCACGCTCGGCTCAGAGGGGCGCAGCACGGCCACGACCGTGATGACCCTTTCTGCTATCCGGAGCCTGCGGCGCGACGAGGACCTGGAAGACCGGGCGAGGAAGCTTCTCTCCTTCACCGACAACCGCCAGGACGCTTCTCTCCAGGCGGGGCACTTCAACGACTTCGTCGGGATCGCCGTACTGCGGTCCGCGCTCCGCCGCGCGGTCGAGGCCGCTGGCGACGAAGGGCTACGTCACGACAAGCTCACACTTCGGGTCTTCCAAGCGCTCGACCTCCCCCTCGGGCTGTACGCCGAGAACCCCGGAGTGGAATATGCAGCCCGGGAGGAGACCGATCGCGCGCTCCGCGAAGTGCTGGGGTACTACATTTACCGGGACCTTCGTCGCGGCTGGCGCGTCACCTCCCCGAACCTCGAGCAGTGCGGCCTCCTAGAGATTGATTATCAGTCGCTGGTGGAGTTCTGCCGTGATGACGGGAAGTGGGTCGGTCGCCACCCAGCCCTAGCGACCGCTGCTCCCGGCAACCGGGAAAAGGTCAGCCGTACTCTCCTTGACCACCTCCGGCGCGAGCTCGCCATCCGCGTCAGCTACCTCGATCCGGTTGAGCAGGAGAGCATCAAGCAGCTCTCGCGCCAACGGCTGGTCGCCCCTTGGACCATGGACGACACCGAGAAGCCCGAGGCCTCATCCCTAGCGCTGCCCGTGGGCCGGGGCAAGGAGCGGGCGGAAACGGGACGCTTCCTCTACATCTCCCCCCGCGGGGGCTTCGGGCAGTTCCTCGGGCGTAGCGGCACTTTCCCGGCCTTCGACGGGAACCTGAAGCTCGAGGACAAGACCCGGGTCATCAAAGATCTGCTGGCGGTTCTTCACGATCCTGCTGGGCTCCTCCACCGCATCGAAGATCCCAAGAAGGGAGAGAGCGTCCACGGCTATCAGCTATCTGCGGCCGGCATGGTGTGGAGGGCCGGCACCGGCCAGCGGGCCTTTGGCGACCCGATCCGCGTTCCTCGAGAGCCCGAGGGCGGCCTCCGCACCAACGAGTACTTCAAGACTTTCTACCGGGCCGACACCACCGACCTGAAAGACCTCGAGTCTCACGAGCACACCGCACAGGTCCAGGCAAAGGTGCGAGAGGAGCGCGAGGAGGCGTTCCGCGAGGCGCGGCTCCCCGTCCTCTACTGCTCTCCGACCATGGAGCTCGGAGTTGACATCGCTCAGCTCAACGTCGTGAGCCTCCGCAACGTCCCCCCGACCCCCGCCAACTACGCCCAGCGGAGCGGGCGAGCGGGGCGAAGCGGTCAGCCGGCCTTCGTCTTCACCTATTGCGCGGGCGGCAGCCCCCACGACCAGTACTTCTTCAAGCGCCCCGAGCGCATGGTGGCGGGCGCGGTCACCCCACCCCGTCTCGACCTCGTCAACGAGGAGCTCCTCGCCGCCCACGTGCACGCCATCTGGCTCTCCGCGTCGGGCCTCGATCTCGGGAGCTCGCTCTCCGACGTGCTCGATGTCGCGGGGGACGAGCCCACGCTCGAGCTTCAGGACAAGGTGCGCAGCGCCCTCGGCGACCACCACGCCCGCTCCCGCGCCAAGAAGGCGGCCTTGGCGGTCCTCCATGAGCCCGTCGGCGCCCTCGTGGCCCCCGACGGCTCCGCGGAAGCTTGGATCGACCAGATTCTGTCCGGGCTGCGCGTGAGCTTCGAAGAGGCCTGTGCGCGCTGGCGTGGCCTTTACCGCGCCGCCCTCGATCAGAGCAAGCGCCAGGCGAAGATCATCCTCGACCCTTCCCGGGACCACCGTGACCGGGACGCCGCCAAGCGGCGCTCGCGCTCGCGATCATCACGAGGAGGCCCAGCCCCCCCCAAGGAATCC
>CAZDQL010000198.1:0-3750 GCA_964507325.1 uncultured Planctomycetaceae bacterium
GCGTCGCCCGGCGCTCGGTGAAGATGACCAGGCGGTCCTCCTTGCCCTTGCGCGGCGTCCACTCCATCCGCTTGCGGATCACCCGTAGCAGCTCCTGGTACTTGCGTGTCCCTTCGGCAAGCCTGCATGATCCTCCCGCACAGTGGGGGTACGCTCCCGGTCCGTCCCGAGATCACGAGGAGGATGGACGATGGGAGCAGGTCAAGTGGGTATCGACGAGGGTCGCCTGGAAGAGGTTCGCCAGCGCGTGAAGGAGTGGCGAGAGACGCGCCCGAAGCTGGAGGCGATGCCGCAGGAGCTGTGGGACGCGGCCGTGTCCCTGGCGGGCGAGCACGGTGTGTACCGCGTGGCTCGAGCGCTGCGGGTGGACTACGGCAAGTTGAAGCAGTTGTTGGAGTCGAGGGAAGCCGCGGTGTCCCGAGCCGATGCAGACGAGGGCGGGTTCGCCGTGATGACGCTCCCTGTGCCTGGCGTGGCCGAGCCGATGGGCACCGGGGCGGAGGTGGAGCTGTTTGACGCGGACGGGTCGCGGCTGAGCATCCGGCTACCGAGCCATGGTGGGCTGGATGTGGCGGGGGTGGTCGCAGCGTTCCGGGGCCATGCAAGATGATCCAGGTCACGCCACAGATGCGGGTGATGGTGGCGGTGGAGCCGGCGGACTTCCGGTGCGGCATCGACGGGCTGGCGAGGCGGTGTCGGGCCGTGTTGGAGTCGGACCCGTTCTCTGGGACGGTGTTCGTCTACCGCAATCGCCGCAAGACCGCGGTCAAGATCCTGGTGTACGACGGCCAGGGCTTCTGGCTTCTGTACAAGAGGCTCTCATCGGGTCGATTCCGCTGGTGGCCGACGGCCGCGGGGGAGATGGCGAGTCCCCTGGAAGCCCACGAGTTGCAGGTTCTGCTGCACGGCGGCGACCCGAGCGCGACGAAGGCAGCGCCGCCGTGGCGACGGGTGAAGGCCGTGGGCTGACGAGATTTCGTGCCTCTCCTTGCGTTCTATCGCGTCTCCTGGTATCCAAGGGGTCATGGAAGCGCTGCTGACGTATCGCGGTCGTTCGGTCACCTCCCACGACGTGGCCTTCATCCGAGACCTGATCGACGAGCATCCGGAGGCGAGCCGCCGCGCCCTGTCGCTGCGGCTGTGCGACGCCTGGGACTGGGTCCAGCCCAACGGCCAGCCCCGGGACATGGTCTGCCGCGGGCTGATGCTACAGCTCCACCGTGCGGGACACATCGAGCTTCCCCCGGCCCGGTGGAGGCCGACGAATCCGGCCCGGCGACTCCGCCCCGCCCCCGTCCAGGTCGATGACAGCCCGATCCAGGGGTGCCTGGCCGCACTGGGGCCGCTGTCCTTCCGCCTGGTGCGCCGCACCGAGGACGAGCCGCTGTTCGACGGGCTGATCGAGATGCACCACTACCTGGGCTACACGCCGCCGGTAGGCGAGCACCTCAAGGTCCTGGTGGTCGCCGGCGAGCGACCCGTGGCCTGCTTCGCCTGGAGCTCGGCGCCACGCCACCTGGCCCCGCGGGATCGGTACATCGGCTGGCCGGCGGATGTACGAAGGCAGCGTCTGCGGTTCGTGGTGTACAACAGCCGCTTCCTGATCCTGCCGTGGGTCGAGGTCCCGCACCTGGCGTCGCACCTGCTGGGTCGGATGACACGGACGCTGTCGTCGCAGTGGGAGCAGGCCTACGGCCATCCGGTCTACTTCGCCGAGACCTTCGTGGACCCGGCGCGCTACCGCGGCACGTGCTACCGAGCCGCCAACTGGGTGTTTCTGGGCCGCACGACGGGCCGGGGCAAGGACGACCAGACGGGCCGCCCCAACCGCCCGATCAAGGACGTGCTGGGCTACCCGCTGCACCGGCGGTTCCGCGAGCGGCTGATGGGGACGGCATGAGCAAGAAGAAGAAGAAGAAGTCCAGGAAGCAGCGACCTGGACGCACACGGGGCCAGCGCCCGACGCCCGCGCACCGCGAGCTACCCCTGGCCGATCTCAAGGCGATCCTGGAGCGCACCAAGACGGTGCTGAGCCCGGATGAGCAGCAGAAACTCGAAGGCGCAGTCGACACGCTGGCCTTCCTCACCCGCGAGCTGGAGGCGAAGGGGGCGTCGATCAAGCGCCTGCGCAAGCTGATCTTCGGGGCCAGCACCGAGAAGACGAGCCAGGTCTTCCCCGACGCGGCCGAGGGCGGCGAGGACAAGCCGGAATCCGACGCGGACCAAGACGCGGGCGAGGCCGACCCCGAAAGCGACGGGGCCGAGCCCAAGCCCAAGCCCAAGCGTAAAGGACACGGCCGCAGGAAGGCCGCGGACTACACCGGGGCCGAGAAGGTCGCGGTGCCCCATGGCACGTTGAAGCACGGCGATCCCTGCCCCGTCCCCGACTGCGATGGCCGGGTCTACCACCAGGCCGATCCCGCGGTCCTGGTGCGCGTAACCGGGATGGCCCCGCTGATGGCCACCGTCTACGAGATGGAGCGCCTCCGCTGCGGCCTCTGCGGCACGGTGTTCACCGCCCAGGCTCCCCAGGGCGTCGGCACGGAGAAGTACGACGAGACCGCCGCGGCCATGATCGGCATGCTCAAGTACGGCTGCGGGGTCCCCTTCAACCGACTCGAGCGCCTGGAGGACAGCCTCGGTATCCCGATGCCGGCCTCCACCCAGTGGGAGGTCGCGGCCAGGGCTGCGGGCCTGTTGCAGCCCGTCCACGACGAGATGATCCGGCGGGCGGCCCAGGGCGAACTCCTCCACAACGACGACACGACCGCCAAGATCCTCGACCTCGACCTGACCGTACCGATGGGCAACGACAAAGACGGCAAGCCGCGAACTGGGGTGTTCACCACCGGGATCGTGGCCACGGGGGAGGGCCACCGGATCGCGCTGTTCTTCACCGGACGCCAGCACGCGGGAGAAAACCTCGCGGACGTGCTGGCTCAGCGGGCGGCCGATCTGCCGCCGCCGATCCAGATGAGCGACGGGCTGTCACGCAACACGCCCGGCGATTTCGACACGGTGGTGGCCCATTGCCTTGCCCATGGGCGTCGGCGCTTCGTGGACGTCAAGGACAACTTCCCCGACGAATGCCAGCATGTCCTCGAGGCGCTGCGCGACGTCTACCACAACGACGGCCTCGCCAAACAACGAGGGCTTTCCCCGGAGGAACGCCTCGCCTTCCATCAGCAACACAGCAAGACCGGGATGGACGAACTCGAGGAATGGCTCAACACCCAGCTCCACGAGCACCTCGTCGAGCCCAACTCCGGGCTCGGCGAGGCCATCCAGTACATGCTCGACCACTGGGATGAACTGACCCTCTTCCTGCGCCAACCCGGAGCACCGCTGGACAACAATCTCTGCGAAAGGGCCTTGAAGAAGGCCATCCTCCACCGCAAGAACGCCTACTTCTTCAAGACCGAGAACGGCGCTCGCGTCGCCGACCTCTTCATGACCCTGATCCACACCTCCGAACTGGAGGGGATCAACGTTTTCGACTACCTCGTCGCGTTACAGCGCCATCCCGACGAGGTGGCCGAACATCCCGCCGACTGGATGCCCTGGAACTACGCCGAGACGATGGCCGACGCCACGACCGCACCCCAACCCCCGTCCTGATCAGCACCCACCCCGCTCCAGGCTTCGCCCTTCTCTCGCAGCCTCGTCATGAACGCCGCTGAGCGGGGGGTATGCGCACCCCCCCCCCCCCCCCCCCCCCGGGGTGGGGGCCCGAGACCCGGATGCCGATAG
>CAZDQL010000199.1:0-3736 GCA_964507325.1 uncultured Planctomycetaceae bacterium
CATTGGGTCTGTGCCGACGTGGGTAGTGCTGCGAGTGTGCACAAGGCAAGCAGGGCCAGTGCGGCCCTTCGCAACGAAGTCATCTTGTTCCTCCTTCAGATTGGGGTGTTCTTGAATCGTCTGGGTGTCGTGTCCTCGATCCGTCTACTGGAGCGTCAAGGAAACGGCGTTCGACAGCTCGATCCTCTGTCCCGATCCCTTGCCTTCGTGCGCCAATTGGCAGTACCAGGTGCTGCCGGCACCGAGCTTGCCGGCGAGGCGGGGATCGGTCCAGTCGACATCTTGCAGAGCGACGCCCTCGGGCCCAGCGAGCGCGGTGGCCAGTCTCACCAGGGGAGCGCCCAGGCAGAGTTGGTGACTACCGAAGGGCACGCTGGCCGAGGTCTGCGAGACCAGGAAGAGACCGTGTGCGTCGGACGGGGCGTCACGAACGGTCAGCGTCAGCCGGTGGGAGCGCGCCAGCTCGCTGCCGGTGAGGGAGAGTCTGGCGTGGGGTCCCGGGCCGGGCGGCTCGCAGTATGAGGTTCCCAGCTCAATCGTGAAGGTCAGGGCCTTGCCCGGACTGATGTCGCCCACCCATCCCCCTACCGCTCCAGACAGGACGAAGTCCTGATGGATGTCGACTGAGTATCCGAGTCGCTCCCCCCAGACCGGACTTGGATCCGAGGCCACGAAACGCTCGCTCTCCGTGGGGGGCCATCCGCTCGCGCCTCGGATGAATGAGTACACCGTTCCCGAGCTGGCCCCGTTGTACTTTCCGTAGGGTGCGGCGACAACGAGCCTGTCATCATCCAAGGCAAGTGAAGTGCCGAACCAGTCGCTCGACGTGTTGCTCCCCCAACCGTCGCTCGCCCGGATCTCCTGGGCGAGCGTCCAGCCATCGGCGGAGTTCCGTTCGAAGACGTACGCCTTCCCCGGAGGGCAGGTCAAGGGGACGCTGAGCGCGGGCATCCCAACCGCGATCGTGTCGCCGGCGATGGCGACCGAAAGGCCGAAGTTGTCGCCTATCTGCGGGGTCGGGTTTCGGAGAGTGGCAGACTGGACCCAGCCCGAAGGACCTCGCTCGTAGACGAGGGCGGCTCCATAGTTGTAGGCGGCGCTCGCCACTACGGTGTTGCCGGAGACCGCCACGTCCTCTCCCAAGGTACCGTACACCTTGTTGAGCACGTTCGGCACTGGTGGGAGTCCGAACCGCTGGACGAGGACCCAGGTGCCCTGGATGCGTTCATAGAGGAAGACTGCACCCGCGTTCATGACGGGCTGATCCACTCCGGGGGCGGAGATGACCAGAGTGTCACCGGAGAGGGCCAGGGCGTGCCCGAAGAACGGGTAGACTTCGTTCCACAGCCCAGGGCATAGCTCCTGGACCTTCCCCCATTCGGATCCGCTCCACCGATAGACGTAGGCCTTCCCATGGCGGTTGACAGGCCAGCCCCAGTTGAACGCGCCGACGACGAGAGTATCTCCGTCCATCGCGAGGCTCGATCCGAACCTGGTCCCCTCTGGCCCTTCCACGAGCCGGTGCTCGAATCGCCACCCGGAGGGAGTCTTGCGATAGAGGTAGACCTCGCCCGTCCTGCCGGCTGCATAGTCCCCAACCACCGCCCACTCCTCTGAGATGGCGACGGCTGCCCCGGCGAAGTTGTTATATGCCGGGTTGTTGAGCGGCGGCGGCGGCGGGACGACCTGCACCAGCTCTGTCTGCTGGGCAGAGACTGCCGCGGTGATGACCAGGATCGCGATAGCGGCTCTTGTGAGGATCATGAGCGGCGTCCGAGGGAGCTGGCGGTCTGGACAAACGGGTCTGTCGCCACTGTCCAGACCTTGGCAGAGGCTCCGGGTGCCAGCGAGCTGAGGTGCCATGTTGGGTTGGCGCGGCTTCTCCCCAGAACCGCGGTGGTGGGGCCTTGGCCCCACCAGTCTCCCAAGCCTACCGTAGACACTCGCTTTACGCAAAGATAACATGCGATCTCGGGTGCTGGCACTGGGGATGCCTCGTTCCGGGCCAAGTGCCGAGCCCCTCCGGGGGGGAGGGCGGCCCCAGCGTCGACACCGCGATTGGGTACGTGGCGCAGCCTCCGACGCGCCCATCCACAGGAGCGGATCAGCAGTGAAACCCCCAAGATGAACCCGGCACCGGCCAGCTCAAGGGCGCCGCGAGGGCTGAGCGGAGTACCACGCGGCGCCCGCCCTTGGGGCCGCGTGGAACTTCCACGCTTTCCCCGCGACCTCATGCTTCCCCGTGCCACCAGGTGCGACCGAGTGCGACTCCTTGCGACTTGGACGAGGAGAGGTAGTCTGCAGCAAGTACAACTACGACCAGGAGTTAGCGCTGCAGGCTCCCGCACACGGGCACGACCTTCACAGCGTGGAAGTTACTGGTTCGAGTCCAGTGCGGTCCACCAGGCACAGAACCGGGCGAACGCGGCCGTTCCATCGATGAACCGGCCTGCCGCCGGAAATGAAGCGCGGCAGACCTCCGCGAGGAGATCTGCCGCCGTGCGTTTCTCAGGGCCCTACTGGTCGGCCAGCGCCTGCTTCACCGCCTCGGTCAGGGCCGGCAGGACCTCGACCGCGTCGCCGACGAGGCCGTAGTCGGCCACCTTGAAGATCGGCGCCTCGGGGTCCTTGTTGATGGCCACGATCACCTTGGAGGTGCGCATGCCGGCCAGGTGCTGGATGGCGCCGGAGATGCCGATGGCGATGTAGAGCTGGGGGGAGACCGTCTTGCCGGTCTGGCCCACCTGCTCGGCGTGGGGACGCCAGCCGTTGTCCACCACCGCGCGGCTCGCGCCCACCGCGGCCTGGCCGTTGAAGGCGGCCGCCAGGCCCTCCACCAGGGAGAAGTGCTCGGCCTCCTTGATGCCGCGACCACCGGCCACCACCACCGGCGCCTCCTGCACGTCGAGCTGGCCCTCGGGCTTGGGGGCAATGTTAGGTGTGTGCGACTAGGCCCTCGTGTCGGAAGGCCTAATGGGCAAGATCAAGGCACCGCAGTCTGCACCTCATAAGCGCCCATGTCCGGACGCGGAGTCGCGGGCCAGATGACTTCCTCGAAGATACGGGTCAACAGGTCCAGATCCCGCGGTAGAAGATCCGGTGCTGGGGGCGGTGGCGGCGGGCTCTCATCGACGTCAGCGAAGTCCGGCCCTACCAGCATGCGGTTGGCTGCGTTGATGCAGGGAGACACGTCTGGGGTCAAGCGGAGGTTCCGAGCGGGGACATCGAGGAACATCGGATCCACGTGCTTGCACTTGTCGTCGAAGGTGATGCCAGCGCTCCAAGGGAGGCCGACGTTTGAGTATCGTACGTCCACTTGGAATGCACCCGTGGACTTGTAGAGATCGACGCCCGAGATGTTGCCCCAGATAATGCTGTTGTCGATGTAGATGTGTCCCGGCGGCTGTGTCTGATGGGATTCAGTTATGTGAATCCCCGCTCCTGTCCCGTAGGTGCTCACGTTCTGAGTGATCGTGGCATGTCGAAAGCGATGAAGATCCGGCGCGTCCGGCTCCGGAGTCAGCCAGATGTAGACACCTCCCCCACGAAACGCATAGTTGTCGTGAAGCAGCAGGTTGGCCCCGGTGAACTTGGTTTCGGGGTAGATGTAGATGGCGCCTCCATCGAGAGTGTAGGGCGATCCCGGAGGCCCATCGGTGCCTCCGTTCTTGTAGAGGTGGACGTTGCAGAACAGCGCTTCGCTTCCGGTGGTCATCAGGAAGGCTGCTCCCCACTG
>CAZDQL010000200.1:0-3703 GCA_964507325.1 uncultured Planctomycetaceae bacterium
GGCGCCGCGCCGATCAGCAACGGTCCGCTCGCCAACGACGGCGGCCAGGTCCTGAACAGCGGCAGCACCGGAACGATGGCCTTCACCCTGAACCTGAACAAGCTGCCCCAGGGCACGGTCTTCCAGCCCGGGGACACCTGGTACTTCCAGCTCTGGTTCCGGGACTTCATGGGTGGACCCACCTCGAACACCACCGATGGCCTCGAGGTGTTGATGCGCTAGGCGCTCAGCGCCAGCCGAGCGCCCCGCGGTCCATCTCCGGGGGCGCCTCCACCCCCAGGGCGTCCAGCACCGTCGGTGCGACGTGCAGGACGCTGACCCCCTCCTCGGGCACCACCACGGGACGGCGGGAGATGAAGATGCCGGTCACCAGCGCCGGGGAGTTGGAAGCGTGGTCCCCGGACCAGTTGCTCGTGTTGTCCCGCAAGTTGGGCGCCAGCTCGAGCCGGCCCTGGGAATCCAGCGCGAAACGCAGCTCTCCCATGCTGCTCTCCCAAGAGGCGCGGTAGTTCTCCCCCAGGCCGACCATCATGTCGGCGCAGGGCCAGAGGAGGTCCCCCCACTCCCAGTCCCCCCCTTGGTAGACGTCGTCCATGATCTCGTAGTCGAGCACCACCTGGCGCGGCGACTCGAAGGGTGCCGTCTCCGGGCCGGGATCGGTCACCGCCAGGAGCTTGTCACCGATCTCTCGCAAAAGCGCCTTCGCCTCCCCCTTGGGGACGATCCCCCGGGGCTCACGGCCGTGCATGTTCGCGTACAGCATCCCCAGGCCCACCGAGTAGGCGCGAGTCTGCGACCAGTCCACCAGGCCGGCGATGGGGATGTGCTGCGACTGACCGGCGGGCTGGTGGTAGACGAGGTAGCCCTCCCGCGCGAGCCAGTTGTTGAACTGGAAGCCGGTGCGGAAGCTGGTGAAGCCGTGGTCGGCGCAGAGGAAGAGGTGGTCCTCGGGACCCAGCCGCGCCACCACCGCCCCCACGATGCGGTCCATCTCTTCGTAGGTCGCGGGGATCACGTCGGCGAGGCGCGTCGGTCGGCCGAAGAACTCCACTTCTCGGGCGGCCTCCTCGGGCTCGTGGCGCGGGTGCCCTTCGTCGTAGTAGCGGTACATGATGTGCTGCACCCGGTCGGTGGTGCTGAAGACCGAGAAGAGCAGCTCCCAGTCGTCCCGCTCGAGGCAGGCGTAGGTCAGCCGCTCGCGCCAGCGCATCGTGAACTCGATGTCCTCGAGGAAGACGTCCACCGGCAGGCTTCTGTCCTTGATCTGGTTGGTCAGGCACGCCCAACCCAGGGTCTCGTAGAGCCCGCCCGTCCAATCGACCAACTGGGCGGCGAACTCCGGTGGTGAGCTGATCGGCTGCCAGAAGGGTGGGCGCTTGGGATCGATGTCGAGGGTGTTGAAGTACACGCTCAGAGGGTCGTCGAGACTGACCACACGCGCCCGGGTGATGGCGTGCACGGTCACCAGGGGATTGAAGGGGATGGGGAGCCGATACCAGTCGCTCCACTCCCCCTCACCGACCTCCTGGGTGACGCCCGCCAGGGTGATGGCGAGCTTCTCTCCACGGCGTTCCAGGCCCAGATCGAGCGGGACACGGTGCTCGTCGGGGTTCTTGAGGAAGGCGTCGCGCTGCTCGACGAGCTCGCGCCGGCGCTCTTGCAGCGCGGCGCGTCGCTCGGGATCCTCGACCTCCTTCAGGCGGCGGCGGACCCGCGCCAGCTCGTCCGACACCGGCGTCAGGTCGGTGAAGTCGACCGGTCCCGGGAAGAGGGTGGTGACCTTCCCGTCGCGCTCGTCGATCCTGTAGATGCGCCCGGTCCTGGAGAGCGTGGTGCTCCCGACGGGGGGCCGGTGCAGCTCCCCCTCGTCGGTGGTGAACACGCACCAGGCACCCTCGCTGGTTCCATCCGCCCCCGGCACGCCCAGCCCCGCCAGCACCCGGGCACCGGGCGTCCCTGGCCGCCCCACCGCCAGCGCGGCGTCCAGCACCAGGGCCCGCTTGCCCGCCTCCGCGGCGTGGTCCCAGAACGCCTTGCCGCGCAGGTTGCTGGTGGTGACGGCGAGCACTCTCTCGAAGACGTGCTTCTGCGGGAGCAGCGCGGCCCAGGCCCCCGCGCCTCCGAGCAGCAGCGCGATGCCGAGTGCGAGCGCCATCCGGGCGCGCAGGAGGAGACGCAACGCGGCGAAGAGGAGGAGCGCGATCCCGGCACCGACGACCGCGGCGATCTGCCAGGCCGCGTGCCGGGCGTAGATCCCGAACAGCCCCCCCGGCTTCAGGTCGGAGACCCGGGCCGGCTTCGAGCTGACGTGCGCGGGAGCGGGGACCGCCTCCCCGTCGGGGCTGCGCCGCAGGAACCCCGGCACGTTGTTCCTGAGCGGATTGGCCCCGGTGTTGATCGCCGCCCACCCGGCGGCACTCTCGGCGGGGTTGGTGGAGCGCAGCGGCACGAAGGTGCCCTCGCGCGCGAGGGCGGCGAGGTGAGGCAGGCGTCCCTCGTCGATCATCCGCCGCACGGCGCGCGCATCCGCGCCGTCGAAGCCGAGGACGACGACCCTTCCCTCCCCGGGGGTCTCGGGCTGAGCGGCGGAGAGGCCTGCGAGCAGGAGGAACGAGAGGAGGCAGAGCAGCGACGACCGGATCGCTCGCTCGGAACGGATGGCGCTCATGGGCGGAAGGTACCAGGAATCCGCGCTCGGCCGTGGTGCTTCCGCGCGCCGTGGCAGGGAGTCGCCCTCCCCGCCGGCGCGAGCAAAAGGAAGCGCCCTTGCGCAACCGCCCGCGGGCGGCAGGATACGGGCCCCCAAACTCCACGGAGGAGACCATGCTCACCACCTCGCTCACGCTCGTCGCCGCGCTCTCCGCCCCTGGCGACCCCCCCACCTTCGCCGCGCCGCTGCGGCTCACGGCCGGCGGCGCGCCGATGGGCAACGACCAGCTCTACCCCTCGCCGGTCCTCTACGACGTCGACGGGGACGGCGCCCTCGAGATGATCGTGGGTGACCTGCGGGGCAACCTGGTGGTCTCCGAGCGCCTGCCCGGCGACGACACCACCGCCTGGAGCGAGCCAGAGCCGCTCGAGCGCGCCGATGGAGAGCCGCTCGAGTTCAACAACTGGTGATGCATCGGCATGCTTCCACAGTTCGTGGATTTCAACGCCGATGGACACGTCGACCTCTTCGCCGCCACCTTCGACGGCTCCCCCCACGTCGCCCTCGGGAGCGAGGAGGGGTTCCTCGAGCCGAAGCACGTCCTAGAGCCGGACGGCGGGCGCGTGATGCTCACCCAGTTTTGGAACTACGACGCGGAGAAGTGGGACGAGGCCCGCGCGCAGCCCAAGGGGCACTGCACCTCCGCCCTGGCCTGGGACTGGGATGCGGACGGTGACCTCGACATCCTGATGGGTGACTACTCCGCGGGGCAGCTCTTTCGCCGGATGAACGAGGGCACTGCTGCCAAGCCCAGCTTCGGCGGGCCGAACATCCCGGTCGAGGTCGACGGCGAGCCCTTCGACCAGGAGGACGGCCTGACCTCCCACGTGATGGTCGACTGGGACGGCGACGGCCTCGAGGACCTGGTGTGCGGGGGGTACGGCGACGCTTACGGCGACAGGGCCGGGGGCGGCGTGTGGTGGTACAAGAACACCGGAAAGCGCGGCGCGCCGCAGTTCGCCGCGGCCCAGGTGCTCATCCCGCGCAGCCAGA
>CAZDQL010000201.1:0-3660 GCA_964507325.1 uncultured Planctomycetaceae bacterium
GAACGACCCGGAACACTGTGACGGGCTCGCCCTGGCACAATCCGGCTGCCTACACGAGTATCTGCACCCTACGGGGTCAGTTTTGGTGTAGCGCTTCCACTCTTGGACACCACGGGCGCGAGCGCAGCTCTCCGCGGAAGCGCGCTGCTCAATCGAGGAGCCGCAACGTCGAAGCGCCGCCATCGCTCTCTCTGAGGTGGCTTCGGACAGCCTCGGCACTCATCCTCACACGCCGCGAGTCACCTGACGCCGCACGGTCCTCGCAGAGGACTGGCAGCTTGGCGCGAGGCTTCAGGCCGACAACACGCAACTCCTCGCGCCCGCACCGAAACACTCGACCCAGGTCTTCCGGTTCGAGAGCGAACTCGCGGCAGCGATTCAGGAACTCCTCAGCGTGCCGGTCCATGACAAGGCCGTCCTCGCGGATGGTGGCGACCTCCAACTCGATCTTCGCATTGATCTCGCTGTAGGAGGCCCTTCTCACAGTAAGCGACAAGCCCAGCCGGTCCTCGAGCTCGCAAAGCGTGCTTTTCAGCGACCCCACGATGGCGTCCATAGCCCCCCGCTCCAGCACCCTTACTGGTTCGCTGGCGCGCTCGCCGTCCTTGAGCGAGCCGCCTCCGGCGCTTCGGTACGCCGAGCCCTCTCTGTTGCGCGCCTGTTCCGTAAGAGGACTCCTCGCCGTCTCGCTGGAAGGAACGCCTTCCGCTCTCCCTGCGCAGCACTTCTTGAACTTCTGCCCGCTGCCGCATGGACACGGCTCGTTGCGGCCTACCTTGGTGCTGGTGTGCGGCTCCGGCTCCGGCACGCTCTCCGGGCGTCTCGCTAGGAAGTACTGGTGCAGCTCGTGCACACATCGCCGCAAGGCGCTCCTGTACTCCCCCAAGCGTCCGGAGGGATCCTCGGGCGCTCGCTCTCCTCCCTCTCCCACCCCAGTCGCGTCGACCTCGCCAGCAACAACGGAGAACGGCAAGAGCATGGCGCTGGCGACCTCGTCACCAGTCCACTCGGCATCCTGACCGGCACCCTTCAGGTAGCCCCGACACCACTGGCACACTTCCTCGTCGTCGAGCGATCCGGTCGGCTGAGTCCTCGCGCCCTCCATCAATCCGGTGACGATCTCGTTGAAACGGCGCATGACGAGGTCGAGCGTGCGCTGGGCTTCGCCAAGTGACTCGAAGCGGTGTTCGCCGAGCAGCAGCGGCTTCCACATGCTCGGCATGAGCATGTTGGGCATCGTGGCGACACTGGTCAGGAACCCATCTGCCTCGTGCGGCGAGACCGCGTGAGGGCTGTCCCGAAAGAATCGCTGGAGTTCGCGGAGCTCCCCCGAGCTCAGCGGTCTGTTCATATCCATGGACCTCACAATCGTCCTCCAACGAGTATGTCGCGGTCTGCCACGATCTCAGGGGACTCGAGCGCTCTCATCGGTGCTTCCCGTCCACGGTCCTCCGGGCGACCAGTAGAATGCGAAACTCCCTTGCGCCCCAGCTGCCTTCAACGGCCCGGACAGGAGCTCCCCGCAGGCTCGGACAGTCTCTGCCCAACTCGTTGCGTGATCGCCCAAGCCGATCTTCCGCACGAAACCGCGCCAGCGCTCCCTGGCCACCGCGTCACGCCCGAACTCCTCATCGAGTCCTTCCGGCAATCCACGAGGGATCCTCGTCCGCCTTCGTCGGCAGCAAGCCGCGATGGACTCGCGCAGGATCTCACCGTCGAACTTCATGTGCTGTGCGAGGTAGTGGACGTCGAAGTAGTCCTTCATCCTCGAGTTGGTCATCCCCAAGACGAGGATTGCGTCTAGCTTCTCGGCGATGGACGCATATGGGGAGTAGCACAAGAGGTCCGGCGCTGGCTGGTCCAGGAGAGTCGGCAACACCACACGCTCCGGGCGCGGCACGACATCGTCGCCGCTGCCGACATCGACCTGCATGCGGACGCGGGAGTTCGCGAGGCATGCCGTGAACGTCGCACGCAGCCCCATGTAGGCAGCACCCTCCCGGATCGGGCGAACGTCGATTTCCTCTCCTCCAGGAAACTCCCAGCCGTCGGGAGCGACATCGGCCCGCAGGCACTCCTCGATCGCGCCGCGCAGGACTCCCGGTTCGAGCCCGAGCGGCCCGAGGAGATCGACATCACGGGTGGGCCGCGCCTCCAGCCCGGTCCAGACCTGCAGGAGCAGGGCTCCCTTGAGCACGAAGCGCTCGCGCTGCGCGGTCTGGCCGAGGCGATGGAGGAACCGCTCGAGGGCGTGCCGGACGAGCAGTTCCTCGTAGACCCGCCCTTCCGCGCGTGCACGGTTCCTCAGGCGCCCCTGCACGGAATGCGGGAGGTTCGCCGGTGATCGGGCGGTCATGCAAGGGACTCCAGATACGGTCGCACGACGCCGAACACGCGATCGATGCGAGCGGCAGATCCGAACTCGGCAGCGGTGAAGCGGCCTTGCCCGAGCCCCTCTCGGAGCCCCTCCAGTGCGACATCCAGTCCTACCCGACGGCGAAACTTGAAGCAGTCTGCGACGGTCTTTGCGGCGCTCGTGATGCGGACCGGCACACCGTCCAGCTCCGTCTTCACGACGCCCTTGCTGTAGGAGTCCCCCGAGGCCCAGAACAGCCGCAGCGGGGGATGGTCGATGCTCGGTCGCGACTGCCCCCGTGGAAGGAGCACGTCGATGGCCCTCGGGATCTCGCCCGTGAGCCCGTAGTGGTTCAGCGCCGTCACGAGACCCAGGATCGCCCGTGACACACGCGCCGCGACCAGCACCAGATCCGGGCTTCCCAGCGGCTCCGCCCCGGCCAGCCGATAGAGCCCTCGCCCCACGCGCTCCAGGAGTCCCTCATCCGTGAGCCGGGTGAGCACCATCCGGTGGAGGCCGAGCTCGCGCAGGTCGGACGGTCCGATCACCCCCCTGCGCCTGGCGAGAGCCAGAACCTCCCGTCGGGTGCGCCCTCGGCACCTGCTCTCGGATCGGTCGTCACCCATGACGCCATGTTGCA
Source organism: uncultured Planctomycetaceae bacterium (assembly GCA_964507325.1). Lineage (GTDB taxonomy): Bacteria > Planctomycetota > UBA1135 > UBA1135 > CAZDQL01. The sequence continues at coordinate 2,997 of CAZDQL010000201.1, forward strand.
TAATCACCACACATGCCATCAAGTGCCGTGCATACGTAACGCGATGCGCGGTGGAGACCGACCTCGACTCCTGAGCTCGCGTCCCCCTCGGATCCCGATCCCGTTCGAACGTAGAACAGGCCCTCCCGACCCCAAGAAGGGCGATTTGGCGGGATAGAGCAAGTTCGCAAACCCGTTCGGACCGGGGAGCCACTGCCGTCCTGTCCGAAAACACCGCCGACCACAAGGCCGGGCCCTTGCAGGGGCTTGCGGCGGGTCATGCGCTCGGATCTGGGCCGCGCCCTGCGCCGATCGGGCACGCGGCTCCGGCGAGGCACACCTCCCCCACCGTCGGGCAGCTACCCGGCCCAGCCAGTTCGACTCAGGCGGCCCGCCGGCGGTGGTGCTTGAGTAGCCCGCCGAGGCGTTCACAGCATTCGACATCGCCGGTGCCCGTGAACTCGGCACATTCGATCCGCCCGTTCCCAAGCCGCTGGTGCGCACCCTCGACGTGGTAATGCTCGACGAACTCGGAGACGGCCCGGCGGAACGAGGACTCCCCGAAGAAGATCATCCGGCGCAGGCACTCCGACTTGATCGAGAGCACGAACCTCTCGGCGAAAGCGTTGCAGTTCGGAGCTTGCCGAGGAGTGCGGATGACCCTCGTCCCAGCATCCTCGATGAC
>CAZDQL010000202.1:0-3614 GCA_964507325.1 uncultured Planctomycetaceae bacterium
AACCAGGCGAAGCGCCGCCAGCCGCGGGTGCCGAGCAGCAGGTCGACCGCGAGCCGCCCCTCCGCGTCCCGCGTCAGGAAGTCGGTGACCTCCTCCAGCTCCTCCACGTCCCCGAAGAGCCAGGTCTGGTCCGCCAGGCCGATGCGCGCCTCGTCCACCATGGCGCGCACCGCGCTGTCGCTGACCGCCACCCCGAGCACCACCGACTTGGGGCGCCCCGTCTCGTCGGTGGCGCGCAGCTCCACCTCCTGATGGGCGCCGGGGAGGGTGCGCTCCTCGAGGGGGGTGACCGCCACCGAGATCGACTGCGCGCTCTCGCGCTGGACCAGTCGCTCCGCCAGGGGCACGAGGTCGGCGTCGAAGAGGGTGACGCGCAGGACGCCGGCCACCTCCTCGGGCAACTCCAGGCTGAGCTTGCGCTCCCCCCGCCCCTGGAAGGTGTCCTGGGCGACCAGGGCGCCGCGGCAGAAGACCGCCGCGATCCAGGGGCCGGCGGAGGGGGTGTTCACCGAGAGCGCCAGGGGCTCTCCCGCAGGAGTGGCGTCGGTCAGGGCGCGCAGCCCGACCCCGTGAGGTGCGACCAGCGGCAGGTCGATCGCCTGCGCCTCGGGCTCGTCGAACTCGAGGCGGTAGCGCTCGCCCACCCGCGGGGTGAGCTCGAAGCGCGCGCGACCCTGGTGCAGGGTCTCGAAGGCGCAGACGAGCGCGCCGTCGCCGCGCACCACTCGCCCGCGGGCGCTGGTGGGGCGCTCGAGGGAGTCGGCCACCTCGGCGTAGACGCGCGTCGCGACGCCAGCGATCAGCTCGCCTCCCTCGGGGTAAAAGTCGACCGTCAGCTCACCGGTGGGCACGACGAAGGGCTCGATGGCGGTCTCCACCACGCCGCCGTCGATGACGCGGGCGACGAAGCGCGCCTCGCCCCGCTCCACCGCCAGGGGGAGCTGGAAGGAGAAGAGGGCGCGCCCGGCGGCGTCGAGCTCTCCCTCCTCGCTCCACACCACCGCACCGTCGATCACCAGGCTGGCGTCGACCCGAGCCCCGGCGGCGGCGCCGCCTTCGACGCGCTCGACGGAGAGCTCGGCGCTGCCTTCTTCGCCCACCGAGTAGGTCTCGCGGTCGAGATCCAGCACCTTCGCCAGGCGCGGCGGCTGGTAGCGCTGCACCAGGAGCGGCAGGCGCTCGACGGGGAAGAGGTCGGATGCGTCGCGCAGCTCGAAGGCGTACTCACCGCCGGTCGCGTCGGGGGGAACGCGCCACGCCAGGGCCGCCACCCCTTCCTCGAGCCCCGCCTGGAAGGTCTCGACCGGCGCCCCCTTGGGGTCGACCACCCGCAGGTGGGCCCACCCCTCCCGCGGAGCGAGGGAGAGGCGATCGAGGACCACCGCCCTCAGGAACGCGATCTCGCCGGGGCGGTAGGCGGGCTTGTCGGAGCTCAGGTGCGCCAGGGGCGCGGCGCGGCCGGGGGCGAGCTCGAGCTCCGCCGTGCGCCGCGCCCCATTCCGCTCGGCGACCACCGCCAACCGGCGCAACCCCGCGAGGTTCGCCGGCAGGTCGAGGTCGGCGGCGCCGGTCGAGTCGGTACTCCCTTGGGCCAGGACGCCCCCTTGGGCGCCGTACGCGGTCCAGGTCAGGTGCGCCTCGCCCGGGTCGCCCGCCGCGTCCCACGTCTCCACGTGGAAGCGCGCCGGCGCGCCGTCGGGCACGCCCCGGGGTCCGGAGACGAGCAGCCGCAGGTACTGGTCCTCGACCGAGTGCAGCTCGGAGCGCTCGAGGGCGACGCTCGCCAGGGGCAGACCGCCCAGGAGCAGGATCAGGATCCCGGCGGCGATGCGCGCCACCGTCGCCCACCTCGGGCGACCCCCGCGGGGGGGGACCAACGCCAGCTCGCCGACCGATTCGCGCGCGGCGCGGTCGAGCAGGGTCTTGGTGGGGCGCAGCTCCTCGAGTCGCGCGGCCAGCGCCGGGTCGGCGGCGAGGCGCGCCTCGAGCTTCGCGGGGTCGGGGTGGCAGTCGTAGAGGTACTCGAGGAGCTCGCGGTCGGCGCTCTCCTCAGGTCGTTGGCCGTCCTTCATCGGGCTTCTCCTCGCGGCGCGGCGTCGGTGGGGGCGAGGTGCGCGAGGCGCGCCCTGAGGGAGGCCAGGGCGGCGCGCATGCGGGTCTTTGCGGTGCCGACGGGGATCTCCAGCGACTGCGCCACGGCGGCGAAGGAGAGCTCGCCGGAGGTGCGCAGGAGGAAGACCTCCTTCTCGTGCTCCGGCAGGGCGTGGATCGCCGCCCGGGCTGCTGCCAGGGCCTCGCGCCCTTCCAGTCGGCGCGCGGGCTCGACGTCGCTCTTCGCTTGCACCATCTCGTCCATCTCGTCCAGGTCGATCGGGGACCCGCGGCGCGACGCCATGCGTCGCAGGTCACGGGCCAGGTTCAGGGTCAGGACGAAGACCCAGCCCACCGGCTCCCCAGGGCGTTGGCCCGCCGCGAGGGCGCGCCAGGCGCGCAGGAAGGCCTCCTGCAGCACCTCCTGGACGTCCGCGGTGGGACCGAGCACCCCGCGCACCGCGCCGGCCAGTCCGTCGGCGTGGCGGCGGAAGAGCCGCTCCAGGTCTGGTGCTCTTCGGGCAGAGGCCAAGGTCGTCGTCCGCAGGTGGAGACGCGGGGCGGGCGATTCGGATTGGGGGGATTCGAGAAAAGGGGCGCGTGCGTACCCTACCGGTCGAACGAGGCACCATCGATGATGTTCACGAGCTCCCTCTGCCTGCTTCTCTTCCTCGCCGCACAGGACTCCCCGCGCGTCGCGTGGAGCTTCGACGCCGGTCGAACCTCCGCCGGATACGCGGCGACCCCTGAGACCCCCATGGCGCGGGCTCCCGCCGAGCCCAGCTTCGCTCCACAGGAGCACGGCGCAGGCCTGATCCTGAATTCCCGGGAGGACGTGTTGACGGTCGTCGACCGCCTCGCGGACCTGGGCCACGAGATGCCGAAGAAGGAGCTCACGCTGGCCGCGTGGGTCGCCCTGGAGCGCGGGCAGCGCTGGGGGGGCATCATCTCCTGCCTCCAGGACAACGGCGGCGCGGAGCGGGGAGTGGTGCTCGGCTACCAGGAGGACGTCTTCTCCTTCGGGCTCGCTACGACCGGCGCCGACGATGGGGATGGGAGGATCACCTACCTGACGGGGAGCGCGCCGATCGTCTGGGGGCGCTGGCACCACGTCGTCGCGACCTTCGACGGGGAGCGGGCCCGGCTCTACGTCGACGGTGCCCTCGATGCGGAGACCACCGACCAGTGGGGGGAGGTCGACTACGACGCCAGCGCGCCGCTGGTGTTGGGGGGCTACCGCGACCAGGACGAGGACTACCCGTCGGATGGACGGCTGCTCGCGGCTCTGATCGCCGGGGAGGCGCGGACGGCGGAGGAGGTGCGCCGGGCGTACGAGACGAGGGAGGAGCTCGTCGCGCTCGAACCGTGGACGGACCTGGAGTTCGCCTTCCTCGTCCCTCCCTTCCTCACCTGGCCCACGCAGTCGGAGATGAGCGTCGTCTTCGAGACGACCTTCCCCTCCGAGGCAGAGGTGCGCTGCTGGCGCGACGTCGACAGCGCCGAGTCCGCGCAGGAGTTCCCGG
>CAZDQL010000203.1:0-3572 GCA_964507325.1 uncultured Planctomycetaceae bacterium
GCGCCCCCGCTCCTCCCCCGACCGGCCCCGTCCAGCTCGGCCTCTTCCCGGCGGCCCCGAGCGAGGTCGAGAAGCGCATCGCGAAGCTGGACCTCGACGAGATGACGCCGATCGACGCCCTGCTCGCGCTGCGGGAGCTCAAGCAGATGCTGGAGTAGGGATACCGAGTCGATGGCGACGGGTCCACGACTTCGGTCGAGGCCCACCACGGCGGACCCGAGCAAGGGCTTCGCCATCGCCTCCGGCGCCGGCTACCACCCTTGCCAGGCCCTTCCCGCTTCGCCCCTCCCCCGGCGCTCGGCATCGGGGAGGGGACGGGGCTCTGCCCTGTTCGCCATGCGGCCATCCAGCCGCCTGTCGAGCTGCGAGGACCCGGAAGCCTATGTTGTTGTTGCGGTTCGTCGGGTTGTTGTTGTTCCGATTCGCCGACCGCAGGTTCGACGGGTTGTTGTTCCAGCTCCCGCCACGGATCACGCGGTTCGAGCCTCCGGGCAGAGCCCGCATTCCTGAATCACCCGCTGGCGGAAGCGGCGGGAGGCTCCCCGCCGCACGAAGGCCAGCATGGGCAGCATGTGCCTGGCCAGTTCGCATTCGTTCCATTCCCCCACTTCGAAGCGCCGCACGTAGCGTCGCGCCTTGCGCCGGAAACGGCTTCGCGTGCGTCGCGCCAGGCGAGCACCGGAGGGGAACACGCGGTAGCCGAGGAAGGTCATGCCCCGCGAGCACGCATTCACCACAGGGGGCTTGAGCGCGAGCGCGAGGTCATCGCGCACGAAATGTTCGACACGGCGCAGCCAATCCCGCAGCTCCGTACGGCTGGGCGACCAGAGGATGAAATCGTCCATGTAGCGAACGTAGCGTCGGACGCGCAGGTCCTCCTTGACATGGTGATCGAGACGGCCCAGGTAGTGGTTCGCGAAGAACTGGCTGGTCAGGTTCCCGATCGGAACCCCCTTGCCCGGCTGGACGTGGAACGTGTCCACGATCGACGCGAAGAGACGCAGAACCGTCCGATCCTTGAATCTCCGTTCCAGCAGGCGGTTCAACACCTGGTGATCGATGGAGTCGAAGAACTTGCGCACGTCGAGCTGCAGGAACCAGTGGTTCGGCCGGGAGAACCTCACCGCGCGCTCCAGCGCCCGGTCCAGGCCCTTTCCCTTGCGGCAGGCGTAGCTGTCGTGGATCTGGTAGGACTCGAAGGCCGCCTCGCACTGGTTGAGGATGGCGTGTTGGGCCACCCGGGACGCGAACGGGGCGGCGTGGATCCTGCGTGGCTTGGGGTCCGCGACCTCGAAGACGTGATAGTCACCCCACCGAATCTCGCCGGCGAGCAGTCCCCGGGACAGATTTTCGAGCTCGGCATCCAGGTTCTCGCGGAAGCGCAGCACCTCCGGCCGGCCGCGCTTGTTCCGGCAGGCCTTGAGGAAGGCGAGCCGCAGGTTCCGGGGCGCGGCGATCCTCTCAATCAGGTTTCCCTGCCGCTTCATCCTTCTCACCGCCGAGGGCGGAGAGCGCATCCAGGAAGGCCCTCCCGTACTTGTCCGCCTTGGCCTTCCCGAAGCCCTCCGCCTCCTGCAAGGCGGCCAGGGAGTCCGGTCGGGACTTGGCAAAGGCGGCCAGGACGTCGTTCGTGCAAACCGCGTAGACCGGAATCGCTTCCGCCGCGGCCAGCTTCTTGCGCACCTCCCGCAGGCGGGCGAACACCGCGAAGTCCTCTTCCGACAGCACGTCCTTGTAGTCGATTCTCGCCTCGCGCGTTCCCTTTCTCCCGCCTGACGCCGGCGCTCCCTCCAGCCATTCCACGCAGAAGCACCAGCACGGCGAACCATCGATCGTCTCCAGCTTCTTGTGCACCTGGATGACTCGATGGCTGCGCAGGAACTGGTTGAGATCCGCTTCGAGATCCGCCGCACCGCAGGCGGGGATCATCTGGACGTGGTACTGCATCCGACGCGACGAGGTTCCGGCCTCCGCTCCGGCACCGAGGGGGGGTGGCTCTCGCTCCGCTCGGGGGCGCTCCGCGCCCCACGCGCACCTCCCCTCGGGCCTACGCTCGACGGCATGACTTGAGATCGACTAATGGCGAACTGCGAGGACCCGGAAGCCTAGGGTGTGGCTGCGGGTCGTCGGGTAGTAGTGGCGCCGATCCGCCGACCGCAGGGGCGACGGGGTGTTGATCCAGCTCCCGCCACGGATCACGCGGTACGAGCCCATCACAGGACCCGTCGGATTGTCGTAGGGGCTCGAACTGTAGTAGTTGGAACCATACCAGTCGTTGCACCACTCCCACACGTTTCCTGCCATGTCGTACAAACCGTATCCGTTCGCCATGTCCCCACCTGGCGGGACCTGGTTGCCGTCGTAGTAGCCTACGGGCGTGGTCCAGGGATACGGTCCGGTCTCGTACGGATCGCCGGAGCTCCAGTAGTTGGCCTTCGATCCGTCGATGCTGTCCCCCCATGGGTAGCTATAGTACGGGTTGCACTCACCTCCACGAGCGGCCTTCTCCCATTCCGCCTCCGTCGGCAGACGGTAGCCGCCAGCGTCGAAGGCACAATCCCACGTCTCCAGGTCGTAGCACGGCGTAAGCCCATCCCGCACACTACGCCAGTTCGAATACGCTACGGCTCCGTACCAGCTCACCACCACCATGGGGTGGTTCTCCTTCCCCGCCGTGATGCCGAAGGTGCTCCCGTTCCAGGTGATCCGGCTGTACGAAGAGCTGGTGGTCGTATCGCAGTAGCCTTCGGTGTCGCCGTACTTGTAGACCACGCCCCCGATCATCTCGATCAGACCCTGCGCGTAGGCAGAGTTGAGGTACGTGCAGTACTCCTCGTTCGTCACCTCGTGCACGTCGATCCAGAAGGGATCGATGTACACCGCATGTACGGGTAGCTCGTCTCCATACCCGTCACCATGGTGATCGCCCATCTCGTACTCGCCGCCGGGCACCAACGCCATCTCGTCGAGATCACTTCCCGACAAGCCCAGGGTGAGATCCTGCGCGTTCGAGAGCGCCCACGGAACGACACCGCCAACATGCATGGCTTGCGTGGACACCTCGAACCCCGCATATCCAGCGTCGACCGGGATGGGGATGTCGTACGTCGCGACGGGCCCCATTCGAGCAGCCTGACCCAGCAGCTCCCCGTTCGGATCGGCGATGTTCACGAGGAGCGTCTGACCGCCGCCGAGAGTCATGATTGTCGGTGTCGAGTAGCCGACGAGCAGAGCGAAGGTGTGGCCGGTCGCGCCCGCGAGGTCGATGGTGCCGGTGTACGTGGTACCGAGCACGGGAGGCGTGACCGCGGTGTAGCTCGCCGGGTTGGTGCCGGCGTTTCGGTAATGAGCTCCGGCCAGCTGGGACTCGGCAGCGCCCACGAGCGCGATCAAGGCCCCGAGAGCGAGCACACAACGAACGGAATATCGAGCGTTCATGTCTTCCTCTTTGGAATACGTGGAAGTAAGCAGCCGATTCTACCCCCCCCCCGGGGGGAGAAGTCGCACTACTTCTAGCCGTTTTCCTGAACCCGTCTTATTCATGACGGACGGTATTCGGGCCCAACGGGGCG
>CAZDQL010000204.1:0-3440 GCA_964507325.1 uncultured Planctomycetaceae bacterium
CCGGCAGGCAGCGGCCATGGTTCCCCCGGTGGCTAAGAGATCGTCGAGAAGGAGGACGCGTTGGCCGGGAGTAACGGCGTCGGCGTGGATCTCGATGGTGTCGGTGCCGTACTCGAGCTCGTAGGCCTCGGAGGCGGTCTCCCAGGGCAGCTTCCCCGGCTTGCGGATGGGGATGAAGCCCTTGTCCAGGTGGTGGGCCAGGGCGGTCCCGAAGATGAAGCCTCGTGACTCGATCCCGACCACCAGGTCGTAGCTCCCCGGATCGACCGCGGCCGCCAGGGCCTCGATCGACGCTCGCAGCCCCTCCGGGCTCTGCAGCAGAGGGGTGATGTCCTTGAAGAGGATCCCCTCCTTCGGGAAGTCGGGGACGTCTCGGATGTACTGCTCGATCAACGGCTCCTCCGGGGCAGCATGGGCGCACCGCGGCCAAGCGGAGGGAAATGCGCCGATCGTGCTTTTCGGCGTCCCACCCCGCGTACTGGAGCGGGACTCTACATTTCCTTGGGCGCCGCGACACCCAGCAGTCGTAACCCGTTGCCGATCACCGTCTTAGCGCCCCGCACCAATCCCAAGCGGCCCGCGGTGATCCCCGGCTCCTCGCCCAGCACGCGGTTGCCCGCGATCCAGGAGTTGACCTCTCGGCAGAGTCCCAGGAGGTAGCCGGTGACCAGGGAGGGCTCCGCTTGGCGCGCCCCCCGCTCGATCACCTCCCCGAAACGCCCCAGCCGCCCGAGGATGGGGGCCGCGTTCTCGAGACAGGACCAATCCGGTTCACTTCCCCCCTCCCCCCGCTCGCCGGCCTTGCGCTCGATCGACGCCAGCCGGGCGTGGGTGTACTGCACGTAGGGGCCGGTGTCCCCCTCGAAGGAGAGCACCTCGTCCCAGACGAACTCCACGTCCCGCACCCGCTCGCGCTTGAGGTCGTCGAAGACCACCGCCCCCACGCCCACCTGCTCGGCGATCTCCCCGGCGCCCTCGAGGTCGGGGTTCTTCTCGGCGATCACCCGCGCCGCCCGCTCGGCCGCCTCGTCCAGGACGTCCTCCAGGAAGACCACCCTGCCGGCGCGGGTGCTCATCTTGCCCTCGGGCAGGCGCAAGAGGCCGAAGGCGACGTGCTCGATGCGCTCCTCCCACTCGGCCCCCATGCGCTGCAGGACGTGCTTCAGCTGGCGGAAGTGCAGCGCCTGATCGCCGCCGACGACGTACAGGCAGCGCTCGAAGCCGTAGAGCTCCCAGCGGTGGAAGGCGGCCGCCAGGTCGCGGGTGGAGTAGAGGGTCGTGCCGTCCGTCTTGCGCAGCAGGCAGGGGGGCAGGTCCTTGCCGAACTCTTCCAGGCGCACGATCAGGGCGCCCTCCGATTCCTCGGCGATCCCCGCCGCGACGATGCGCTCGATCGTCGCGTCCAGGTACTGCTCGTAGAAGGCCTCGCCGCGCACCTCGTCGAAGGTGACGTTGAGGCGCGAGTAGATCTTGTCGAACTCGCGCAGGGAGAGCTCGGCCAGGTGCCTCCAGGCCCGGCGCACTTCCCCCTCCACTCCGCTCTCGAGCTCGCGGAAGGCGGCGCGACCCTCCTCCTCCAGTTGCGGGTCCTGCTCCGCCTCCTCGTGGAAGCGCACGTAGAGCGCCAGCAGCGCCTGGATCGGATCCTCCTCAAGGTCGACCTCGCCCCCCCAGCGCTTCAGGGCCGCCACCAGCTTCCCGAACTGACTGCCCCAGTCGCCGATGTGGTTGATGCCCACCGTCCGGTAGCCGAGGGCGTCGTGCAGCCGCTGGATCGCCGCTCCGATGACGGTGGAGCGCAGGTGCCCGACCGACATCGGCTTGGCGATGTTGGGGGAGGACAGGTCGATCACGACCGTCTTGCCCGTGCCCAGCTCGCTGCCGCCGTAGCGCTCGCCTCGCTCCGCGATCTCCCCTAGGACCACCGCCGCCAGCGCGCTGCGCTCGATCGTGAAGTTCAGATAGGGCCCGGCGGCGGCGGCGACGATGTCGGTCAATCGCGCGTTCAGCTTCTCCGCCAGCTCGGCGGCGATCTTCGGAGGAGCGTTCTTGAGCTGCTTGGCGAGCACGAAGCAGGGGAATGCGATGTCCCCCAGCTTGGCATCGCGCGGCGTCGCCAGTTGGATCTCATCGCGCGCCACCCCCGTCTCGGCGGCCAGGGCGTCGCGCACGGCATCGAGGAACTGCTGCATGGCGGGGCGCGAGGATAGCCATTGCCACGACGGGATGAGTCGGGCCCCGATGGAATCCCTTCACTCCCAGTTGGCCCACTCCTCATTGGCCACCTCCAGCTCCCGCTCCACCTCGGTGATGCGGCACTACACGTCGTGCAGCTTGTCGGAGTCGGTGTACACCTCCGCGGTGGCCAGGGAGGCGTTGAGCCCTTCGAGCTCCTCGCCTGCCGATGGGGATCACGTCCCTGGCGGCCCGGGTGGGGGCACGGTCCTGCGGGCAACAGTCGAGGGCAAAGGCTCCCGGTGCGAACCCGCAACCAGAAGGCGGCAGGGCACCCGCCCGAGTCGATAGAATCCCGATGTGCGCAAGTGGATCCCGCAGTGCCTGCTGTTTCTCATCCCGATCGCCTGCGCCGCAGATGGGCTGTCCCGGCTCGAACTGGCAGATGGAGAGGCACGAATCTGGTATCTGGGGCACGCGGGCTGGCTCGTGCTTACCTCTCAGCACATCCTGATCTTCGACTACACCGGCACGATCGAGGACGGCAATCTGGAGCAGGGCACCCTGTCGCCCGGCCTGCTGACCGGCCGTCCAGTGCTGCTCTTCATCTCCCACGCGCACAACGACCACTTCGGACGCGAGGTGCTGAAACTGCGTGACGGCGTGGAGGATCTCGTGGTGGTGATGGGCTGGCACGAGCCCGCGGTCCGTTCGTCGGTGGTCCCTACCAACGGCGAATGGACTGAAGTGGCGGGGGCCCAGGTCCTCGCTCTGCACCACGAGTTCGACGGAATCCCTGAGGGTTTCTTCCTGGTGCGCTCCGGGGGCTTGACGATCTACCACTCCGGGGATCACGGGACGTGGGCCGATCCTCCGGGCGCCGAGTTTCGGGACAACATCGACCAACTGGCCGCCGCTGCCGAGGGCCTCGACATTGCGTTCATCTCGGCCTTTGGCCGTCGCGACGACGTCGGGCCTCTCAACCAGGGGGACATCTACGGCATTCGCACGCTCAGCCCTCGGATCACCTTTCCGATGCACCTCGGTGGACGCGAGCAGGGATACTCCGCCTTCGCCGAGGAAGCAGCGAGGCGCGGGTTGCCGACCACCTGTGGTGTGGCCGAGTTCCCTGGTGCGTCCTTCCACTACTGGAGGGGTGGGTTGCGCTGACAGACCTTCCTCCCCACTGAGCGGGTCAGAGGATAGGAGTTTCAGATGCGACCAGGAAGGCTGGTCGGGGAGGATTGATGATGCGATGAAATCAT
>CAZDQL010000205.1:0-3436 GCA_964507325.1 uncultured Planctomycetaceae bacterium
CCGACGGGGTCTCCACGTAGTGGTCGCCGTAGAGGTCGAGCTCGACGGCGTCCCCGACACACTCCTTGCCGTTGGCGTCCACGAGGATGTTGCTCGCGCCGCGGAAGGCGAACTCGATCGTCGTCCCCCCCGGCTGGTCGGTGAGGGCCGGCACCACGGTGGGGGGGTAGTAGGTCGGCTGCGGGAAGCGCTGGCTCGGGTTCTCGGGATCCACCGCCCCGAACCACACCGAGTAGGAGCGGCTGACCCGCACCACGAAGTCCACCGCTCCGATGTAGAAGTCGTTGTCCATCCCGGGGGTACGGGCACCCGGAGGGACGGAGTTGGGGTTGTAGCCACCGTTGGCCCGGATCTCGAGCTCCGGGTCCATGTAGTCGATGGGACCCGACTCGGGGATGCCCCCGGCCGAGAAGGCGCGGAAGTAGGGCCTCCCGCCGCCTGCCAGCCCAGTGTCGAAGCGGTTGATCGCCGTGGCACCGTAGTCCGGCCAGCAGCGGAACTCCATCAGGAGCGGCAGCGCCACCGACTGCAGGTTGTCGATCTCGTAGAAGGGGTTCGGATCACACGCTCCCACCGGCGGGCACTCCCCGTCCGGGGTGTTGGAGAAGTCGGGCAGGCAGGGGAGCGGCACCCCCGTCGCTATGTGGTACTGGAGCGGGTTGGCGCCGAAGCAATTCGGCCCGCCGCGCTCCACGATCGACGTGTCCCGCCAGGTGTAGTAGCGGTACTGGCTCACCGGCACCTGCCTGTTCAGCGGGTAGGGCAAGAGCCTCACGTCCTGCCCCACCGTGAAGAGATCCCCCGGGTTGATCGAGTAGCCGTACGCCTTGTCGTGCACCACCTTCTGCGGGTCGTTCGTGATCGTCAGGAAGTTCCCCTCGAAGAGGTCCACCAGACCCGACGCCGCGTACACCTCGTCCGGCGCGAAGAGGCTGTGGTTCAGCCGCATCTCGAAGAGGTCGTAGCTGTCCACCACCACTCCGCCGCCCAGCGGTGACCAATGCAGGCCTTCCACGTCGATGTTGTAGAAGGTCTCGTCCTCCAGCTCGAAGCCCATGTCCACGTAGCGGTAGACCGCCTGCAGCTTCGCGCCGAAGTTCGACAGCGGCGCCTGCACCTGGTTGGGGCTGACCGGCATCAGGCCCACCAGGTCGTTCGAGCGGTCCACCACACCCTGGAAGTGGATCACCGGCCGCGCGCGGATCACCTCCCGCTGCAAGTCGTAGGTGTGCTGGCCGGCCCACTCCGAGCCGTCCGGCGCGTTCGCGAAGCCATCGGGCGGGGTCTCCTCGCTGACCTTGGCGAAGAGCGACACCCGGCCCCCGTTGTCCGCCGGCAGCGCCGCCGCGTCCAGCACCACCTCCACCTGCGGGAGGGGCGACGCCAGGTGGTTGCCCGCCAGGTCCGCCGGACCCAGATCACCCGACACCAGGTTCAGGAAGTACGACTCCGTGTCCCCCAGGTCGTGGTCCAGCGGCAGGTCCGAGGTCCACCTGAACTCGTGCAGGTCCGACGACTGACCCAGCGTCCCCACCACGTACTCGTAGGTCTCGGTCGCGTTCGCCGAACGCGTCACCGTGATCGAATCGAACGCGTTCATCGCGTCCGGGTCCATCGGCTCGCTGAAGCGCAGCGTGAACGCCACCGAGCTGGCGATGCCCAGCGTCGGGTTCTCCGGGTAACCGGACGCCTGCGGCGTCACCCGCACGAAGCAAGGCGCGCGACCCGCGTCGGTCAGCGGATCGAAGGGCGACAGGAACTGCGCCGGGCCCGAGCCCACCGTCTCCCAGGTCGCCGGACCGCTGCCCTGGTTCCAGCTCTCCGGCCACGACAACAGCCGCACCTTCAAGTTGGTCACCACCTTGTTCGACACCGGCGTCGGCTTCTCCGTCACCTCCGCGAAGATCCCCGGCTGCTCCAGCACGTCACCCACTTCGGGCGTCTGCGAGCAGAACTCCGACTGGAAGGTCACCACCGGCAGCAGGAACTCCGTGCCCTCGGCGTTGGTGGTCTGCGGCGGCGCGTCGAGCGAGACCTCCATCGATCCCAGCACCGCGGGCGAGATGCCGTCCGCCAGGAAACCGTTGTAGGGGTCCCCCGTCGCGTCCGTGGGACCGCCTGAACGGAAGGCGCGCGCCACGTCCTGGGTGGAGGAGCTGTAGTCCACCGTACCGTTGCCTGCGGTGGCCAACGGGTGACCCGTGGGGTTGGCCAGGAGCCGGTCCTGACCCAGGATCGCGTTGAGCCTGGTGGGCACCCGCACCTGGGCGTTCGACAGCACCGTGTTGAGGCTGGCGGGCAAGCCGACCGGATTGACGACCCCCGGAGGATCGGTCTCGAAGGACTCCACCTCGGTGATGGTCATGTCGACCAGGACGCGCGTGGAGTAGAACTCCTGCCCCGCCGCGCCGTCGTACTCCGCCAGGTCGCCGTGGTTGGGATCCACCCGCAGGCGCGCCTCGAAGGGCACCACGGTGGGGTTGCCGGTGACCACCCGCACGGTGGTCTCGTCGAGGGTGCCGACGTCGATCAGGTCGTCGAGCTGCAGCACGAAGACGGCGTTGCGGGGCATCATCGAGAAGAAGCCGCCGCCGCTGAGACCGTTGTCGAAGACCGGCTGGAGGTTGACCTCGGAGGCCTTGAGCAGGTCGAAGAACTGGGCCAGGCCGCCGCCGGGAACGGTGTCGGTGACGTCGCGCAGGATGGTGAGACTCTGCTGGGCGGTGACCGCGTTGGTCTCGATCAGGTAGTCGAGGTGGTCGCTGGCCAGAGCGGCGGCGACGGCGAAGTCCTCGTTCATGAGGACCCGGGCGCCACCGGAGTCGAGACCGAAGACGTCGACCAGTCGCCCCCAGGCGCTGCGCACGATGCGCACCTGGGAGGCCTCGCCGGCACTGCTCTCGTCGACGATGAAGTAGCGCCCCGTATCCGGATCCTGCACCACCGAGCCGGGGGGGTGCGTCGTCTGGTCACTCGCTTTCGAGGTGCCACAAGCCCCCAGCCCCGCCGCTAGCGCAAGGGCCGCCAGGGGGGTGACGAGGTGCCGGGGGGGGGACTGCGGATCGAGGGCTCGGGCAGCTCTCTGTTCCATGGGGGGGAGTCCCAGGTGACTGGCTAGAATTCGTGCGACGGACCGGAGCTCACGCAAGGAACCGGTCCGCCGGTTCCCCCGCTAACACCGTTCCGCTTCGGTGGTCCGACTGGTGTCCCAACATTAGACGGACCGGGCGATCTCAGCAACCTGGAGAGGGGCTCTAAGTGCCTCGCCGGGTTCGATTTACGTCCAACAGGCTCCCTCACTCCCCGCTCGAAACGACGCGCTCCCCCGGGAATCCTCCCGGGGGAGCACGTCCTGCGGCGGGGCCGGCCGGAGGCTACTGGGACCAGGTCATGGCGAAGGCGGAGAGCTCCGGGGCCAGACCGGTCTGGGGGTTGG
>CAZDQL010000206.1:0-3323 GCA_964507325.1 uncultured Planctomycetaceae bacterium
CGGCTCCATGTCCCCAGAGGATGTCTCAGGTTGGGAGAGAATGGCGAAGGGTAGAGAGAGAATGGCGATGCGAGCATATAGTGAGGCTGTTGGTACATCTCCCGCTCACGCGAAGTGGAAGCCGTCGATTCTAGAACCGCCTTGCGACTGCGACGAGGAGGACGAGGAGTTCGAATAGCGGCTGATGGCCATATGGAATGCTGATCAGTAGCGCATTCGGTGGCACTCTGAACGCGGCGGTCGATTCGGCTAGAATCCCGCGTACCGCGACGGGAAGCGCGCCAGGAAGGCGATGGCGTGCTGTAGCTCGCGCGCGTCCACGCACTCGCCGATCTTGTGGGTGTTCTGCTCGATGCCCGGGCCCAGGCCGAACATCGGCGGGTGCTTCACCGCGCCCGAGACCACCCAGCGCTTGGCCTCACCCACCTCGATGCGCTCGTCGTCGACCGGGATCGGGAAGCCCACGCCGTCGGTGGAGAAGATCCAGCGATCCACCCGCGGCTCTCTCCGCAGCGCGCCGCCCTCGGCCGGGCCTTCGGCCACGCAAGGCGAGATCACCCTTCGGTAGGTCTCCACCGCGGCGCGAATGGCCGGGTGGTCCTCCGGCGTGACCCATCCGGGATAGACCTGCGGATTGCCCGGCTCGAAGCCGCGCCACGTGGGCGTGCAGTAGCGGGGAACCCGCACGTCCACCTCCAGCCCGGCCGCGCGTGCGCGGCCCACGGCCTCCAGCGCCTTCACGTCGGCGACGGCTCCATCGGCCGTCTCGCCGACGGTCAGGCGCCGGTCGAGCCGGAAGACGAAGCGCTCCGGAACGGCGCAGTCGCTGGGCGTGTCGAGCTCGGCGAAGGAGGCGGTGCGGGTTCCGTGGCCCAGGAAGCCGTCGTCTCGGAAGCCGCGCCGCTCGTCGTAGGCGCGCGCCGCCTCGGCGATGATGGCGGCCCCGTGCTCGAGCGGGTTGAGCCCCTCCCAGGGCATGGAGCCGTGGCACGAGCGCCCGGTGACGCCCACCTCGATCTGCATGCGGCCGCGCTGGCCGCGGTAGATGCCGAGAGCCCCCTTGGCGGCGTCGCCGGTGCCCTCGGTGAGGATGACCACGTCTGGAACCAGCTCGGGCGCCTTCGGCAGCACGCGCTCCACCAGGAAGCGCGGCCCGCCGCCATCGTTGTCCTCCTCGGCCACCGTGCCGTAGCAGCGCACGATCGCGCCGCGCAGCGCCCCCAGCTCGGCGAGCTCCAGCAGGATCCGGGTAGCGACGATCTGGGCCACCACCCCGGAGAGCTGGTCGGCCGAGCCGCGCCCGAAGACCAGGTGCCCCCACTCCACCTCCGGCGGCACCCAGCCCAGCTCCCGCCGCAGGTAATCGCGGTCCACGCGCTCGGCGTCGAGGAGCCCGTCATAGGCATCCATGCCGGGGCCGATCTTCTCGCGCCACTGCGGGCGCAGCGCCTGCACGGTGTCGGTGTGGCCGTCGAGGTAGATCACGCGCCTCTCGGCCCGCGGCACGCCGTCGTCGGGATCCTCCACGCTCCACACGAGGTTGCCGTAGTCGTCGAAGCCGACGTCGTCGGCAGAGCGCACGGCACGCGCCTCGAGAATCGCGCTGCGCAGCTGCTCGAGCCGTGGGCGCTCGTGGTTCGACAGGCCCGTCAGGGGATCGCCGCCCTTCTCCGTCGGGCGATCCACCCAGTCGGCGGGGACGCGGATGGCCTCCCGCAGGATGGAGACGGCCAGATCCCGATCGCGGGCCGCGAGCTCGGCCACCCTCGCGTCGAGCTCGCTCATCGGCCCGCCTCCTCGATGCGCTCGGCGAGGCCCTCGACCTTGGCCGTCGCCAAGAGCGCCATGATCGCGTACACCTTCTTCTGAGCCTCCCGCGCGAGATCGATCCGGAAGCGCTCCATGACGGGCGGGGAGACCTCGGCGCCGATGTCCGCCGGCAGGCAGTGCAGGTAGAGCGCGTTGCGGGTGAGGTCCATGCGGCGCTCATCGCAGATCCAATCGCGGTGTCCGGCGTTGCGAGCCAGGGCTCGCGCCTCGATCTCGCCCATCGCCCCCTCGTCGGCGCCCACCCGCTCCCGCATCAGGTCGATGGGTCCCCAGCTCTTGGGGTAGACCACCTCGGCCCCCTCGAAGGCCGCGTCCATGTCGTGGACCACGCGGAAGGAGCCCCCGCTCCTCTCGGCGTTCCCGCGCGCCGCCTCGAGGCACTCGTCGAGCAGCGGGTAGCCCTCCGGATGGGCGAGGGTCAGCTCGGCGCCGGAGCGGGCCAGCAGCATGATCAGGCCCTGGGGCACCGACAGCGGCTTGGCATAGGAGGGCGAGTAGGCCCAGCTCACGGCGATCCGGCGGCCCGCCAGCCCTCCCTCGAAACGCTCGCGCAGCCACATCAGGTCGGCCAGCGTCTGGGTCGGGTGGTCGACGTCGCACTGCAGGTTGACGACGGGGACGGCGCGGCGTGAGCCGGTCGCCTCGAGGTACTCCCCGATCCCCCGCCTCACGTCGCGCATGAACCGGTTCCCCTGCCCCAGGATCAGGTCGTGGCGGATGCCCAGGGCGTGGGCGTTCATGCCCAGCATGGCGCCGGTCTCGACCGCCGTCTCCCCGTGGGACACCTGGGTCGAGGTGCCGTCCACGATCACCGGCTGCATCCCCAGCCGGACGGCGGCTCCGGCCCAGGCGGACTTCGTCCGGGTGGAGTTGTCGAAGAAGAGGGCGTAGGCGAGCTCGTTCGGCAGAAGCTCCGTCCCGACGCCCTCGCGGTCCAGGCGCTCGAAGCTCGAGGCCGCGGCCAGCAGGGCGTCGAGCTCGGGATCGCTCAGGTCCTCGGTCGTGAGGAGGCTGCGCCCCCGCAGGGCTCCCAGGCTCTCGTGATCCAGCTTCGGCGGTGTGGTCATGGTCGTCGTCCGGTGGTGGTCCACGCCGTGACGGGGCCCTCGGAGAGGCGCTGGAAGGTCCGCTGCCCGGCGGGCGTCGCCGCGGGCTTTCGCGGCCGCCACGCAGCGCCTTCGGCAGGTCAGGGAGCCTAGTGCGCGGGCGGAATCAGGGCAAGCCGGGGGGAGGGAGTCGCGCCTCGATCGCGCGTCGATGGGCACCTGCCGGACGAACGCCGGACGGGTCACCCTCCCCCGTCGCCGGGATACGACGCGGACGGGCCGGCGCCGAGCTTCTCGCGCATCCTCCCGATGGCGCGCGAGTGCCGCTGTCGGGCGGCCTCGACCGAGATCCCCACACGTTCGGAGGCCTCGCGGTAGCTCAGGCCGTCATAGTCGATGAGTCGGATGATCTCGCGATCCGCGGCCGGCAGGTCGGCGTAGCACGCC
>CAZDQL010000207.1:0-3322 GCA_964507325.1 uncultured Planctomycetaceae bacterium
GCCGAGGCTCCGCCGCCCCTCGCCCTCGCCGTCCGCAACCGCCTGCGGCCGGGGGCCGAGCTCGTCTGGGTCGACGAGGACGGCGAGCCCGTGCTCGCGGTCCAGCGCGTCGGCCGGGGGCGGACCGCCCTGTTCTCCTCCTGTCCGCGGGTCGATTGGGCCCCGGGGTGGACGGGCCGGTCGGGGGTGGGGGAGCCGCGCGAGCTCCTGTCGGTCCTCCGGGGGGGGGCCGGGGGACGGGGGGGGGGCCGGGGCGCCCCCGCGGCCCGCGGGGGCGGCGGCGTGCGGCGCATCGGGGGGCTCGGGGGGGCGGGGTGGCCCGCCGCTCTGGACGTCCTGCTGCTCGACGCGCGGGGAGGCTGGCGCGAGACCGTCGAGGAGATGGGAGCGCGCCTGCGCCTGCTCCCCCCGGCCTCGCCGGCGAGCCTCGATCCCCGGAGCCGGCGGGTGGGGGCCCTCCCGGGCGATCTCCGGGAGCGTCTCGAGGACCGCGAGCTCACCCTGCTCGTCGAGGGGCCGGGGGGCGAGGGTCACGTGCTGCGGGTCGCGGTGGGGCCCCGCCCGGAGTTCGTCGGCGAGGAGCGACGGGTCTCCCTCGATTCCGGCGATCCCCTGGCGTCCGGAGCCCTTCCGCCGGTCGGGCCGGGTTCCCGGGGCCGGGCTCATCCCGGGGCGCCCTACGTGCTCGGGACCGGGCTCCTTCTGCTCTGCCTGACGGGACTGGGGCGGCGAATCGGTTCCCGGTCGATCAAGCCGCGGGAGCAGACGGTCGATAGGTGACCCGGAGAAGACGGTCGCGGGGAAGACGGCCGCTGGAGCTCCATGGTGGATCGCATGAATCGCAGAACGAAACCGCTACGTCGTGTGTGGATGATCGCCTCCCTCCTGGCCCTGGGCGCCTGCGCCAGCACCTCCGACAAGGACAGCGAGGTGGTGGGCACGGGCTGGATCGAGCCCTCTCCGATCCTGCGCCAGCAGATCCTGGACGAGGCGGCCCGCTTGCCGTGGACCCACGGGTTCGAGCGCATGGAGCAGATCCGGTGGTTCGCCTCGCGGGGGGAGCCGGCCTATCCGGCCCTGCTCGAGCTGGCCACGGATCCCCGGGACGACGTGGCCGCCGCCGCCCTGGCCGCCCTCGGGGCGACCCAGGATCGTCGGCTGGTTCCCGCCATCCGGGACCTGCCCTGGCCCGAGGACCGGATGGGGAGCGACCTGGGCCTGGAGAAGGCCCGCACCCTGGCCCGGCTGGGCGACTGGAGCTCGCTGCCCGTCCTGATCAGCGGGCTGCGTGACGCGCGCCTCTACACGCGCTCCCTCTGCCTGGACGCACTGCGCGAGACGACCGGGGAGACGCAGGGCTTCGATCCGCGGGCCTCCGAGGAGGAGCGAGAGAAGGCGATCGAGCGCTGGGATTGCTGGTGGCTCGCCCGCAGCGGGGAAGGCCTGGTCAGGGGGAGCTGAGGTCCGCCCGGGCGGCCTCGAGCCGCCGCACGATCCTCTGGAAGCGCAGCTCGTCGCGCAGGGGGCGAAGGTCCTCGTCCCGGACGAGGTGCTCGGCGTCGTCGTAGCCGAGGCGGACCGCCTTCTCGAGCGCGTCCAGCGCCCCGTCCGGACGATCGAGCAGGGCCAGGGAGCAGGCCAGGTTGTAGTGGACGGTCGGGTTGTCCGGGACCAGGCGCAGGAGCTTCTCGTCCGTCTGCAGCCCCTCCTCCAGCCGACCGCGGCGCGGCAGGCCGGGGGCGAGCTCGGCCAGGGCCCCGACGTTGCCGGGGTGGCGGTCGGTCTCGGCCCGGTAGTAGTCCGCCAGGAATTCCTGGCCGACCAGCTCCATTTCCTCGAGGACGTGGGGGGGGACGTGAAACGGTTCCGGTGGGGGCATGAGAGGGGGATTTTCGCTCCGGAATCAGAATCTAGTCTTTTCACACGGTATGACCAGGGGCTAAGACGATTCGGAGGAAAAGGGGGTCGGCGCCATGTAGGGGCCGCCTCCGGCACGGACTATAGATACGAGGAGGCCCGGAGGGGGGTTCTCGTTTCCTCGCGGGGGTCCGACGAGGAAGCGCCTCCACCGTGGAGTCCTCGCCGACGAAGAGCCGACGCACGATGAAAATTCACTTCTGCGACCTTTGCAACGAGTCCGTTCCCCAGGCCGACCTCGACGAGGGACGCGCGATCTTGCGCAACGGACGGGTCATCTGCTCCCAGTGCGAGCACGCGATGAGCTCGGGAGAGGAGATTGCGGCCGAGGGGGCCGAGCCCGCCGAGACCCCCGCGCCCCCCGCCGCCGAGTCCGCGCCCCCGCCCCCGCCTCTCGCCGCGGCCGCCACCGCGCCCGGCGCCCCGACCGCGCCGATCACCTCCACCGGCGCCGCCGTCGCCGTGACCCTGGCCACGATCGCCCTGCTCTTCGCCGTGGGGGCGACCGCCTTCCTCTTCGATCACTTCGGCGGCCTGCACGCCGAGCAGCTGAGCTCGATCGCCCAGGTCGAGACCGACGCGACCGCCGACGCGGATGCCGCCGAGGCGCAGGCCTTCTCGATGTTCGAGGAAGCCTGGGCGGAGCTGTCGCGCTCGCGCGACGAGCTCGGCGCGCTGCAGTCGGATCTCGAGAACGCCTCCGCCGGGCACCAGCAGATGGTGAGTGACCTGCGCGGGGATCTCACGCGCATCGCCGAGGAGCTCGCGGGGCTCGAGGAGGTGCGCGTCGAGCTGTCCGGACACGGCAAGCAGCTGAACCAGGTGTCCGGTCGCGCCTCGGATCTGCACGAGCAGATCCTGCGCCTCGGCGATCGCCTGCAAGAGCTCGAGGAGCGTCCCATCGAGATCCCCGTGGCCCCGGTGGCCTCGCCCGAGGAACCCTCCCGCCCCGACTGGTGGTCCCACGTCGCCGAGCTCCGCAGCCAGAACTCCGGCACCCGCTGGCAGGCGGTCACCGCCCTCGGCGAGTCGGGCGATCCCGCCGTCGCGGAGTACCTCGCCCCCATGCTGAAGGACCCCGACATCTTCGTGCGCATGGCCACCGCCCGGGTCCTCGGCGACCTGGAAGCGCCCATCGGCATCCCCTCCCTGATCGACGCCCTCGAGGATCCCGAGGCCAGCGTGCGCGAGGCCGCCGTCGTGGCCCTGCGCTCGATCACCCAGCGCGAGCACCGCTTCGATCCCACCGCCAAGGAATCCGACCGCGCCAAGGCCGTCCGCCGCTGGCGCGACTGGTGGGACAAGGCCCAGGACGACTTCCTCGCCCCGACCGGCGGCTGATCGCAGGCAGAACCTGAGGGGGAGGGGAGGTTCTACTGCAAGGGGACCGTCCGCGGTGATGGGC
>CAZDQL010000208.1:0-3209 GCA_964507325.1 uncultured Planctomycetaceae bacterium
CGCACTCGACCCTCGATCGAACGCGATCCCCGTCACGTCGTGGTGGTACCCGTTCCAGATCACGTAGCGCAGCGCGTTCCCCGCCATCCGCGCCCGCACCAGCGGCAGCTCGTCGCACTCACCGAACACCGCACCGCGGCGGCCCCAGAGTCCATTCCAGCGCTTCGCCAGCGCCCCGTGCATCCCCCGCAGCGCGCTCGCCAGCCCCGCTCTCCCCCCCGGCACCTCCACGATCAAGTGGTAGTGGTCCCGCTGCAGCGAGTACTCGATCACGCGCAACCGCTCCGGATCCTGCTTGTGCAGGAGCACCTCTTCGAACGCCAGGAGATGCTTCCGAGTCCGAGCGTTCCCCACCCCCTTCCGAAACCTCTGCGTGATCATCAGAGGCACTTCCGGATCGAGCTCCGGCCGTCGATGATGTCCTCGTCGATCGAACGGTTTCTTTCGCGGCCGACCGGGACGACGGGGAAAGAGGAGGCGGTGCTGAACGCACTTTCGAGGCATGGCGCAGACTCCCTCGCGCAACTGCGAACCCACGGCAACCAGAGACCTCTCGCCTGAGAAGAGGTTTGTTGCCACACCCTTACTACGTGCCAAGGGCTTCGCGGTTACGGAATCCCGGGCCGATCCTCCACCCCATCCAAGCCCCAACTCCCCCCGAAACTCCCCGAGTTTCGGGGGGAGTTCTTCTCTCTCGAAAGCCCCTCCGCCCCACCCCCCGCGCTCGCCGCCCGTCCCGGTCGGTCGCCCTCGCCCGGTCTCGGGCCCTTGGGGTGATCGGCCGGGGCGGGCGGTGAGCGCGGGGGGTGGGGCCTCCCCGTCGTCTCGCTGCACGGCTCGAGAGGGAGCCCGCAACGTCACCCGTCCAACTACGCCAGTGCGCGCCCCTCTACCGCCAATCGATCTCGGTCACGCTACCGGCCTCGCCGGTCTCAACCAACCGCATCTCCTCGCCACAGATCAGGACTAGAAAGGTGCGCGGCGGCAGCCCGCCGAGCTGGAAGCTGCCGTCGTCCTCGACGCTGCAGGACCAGCGGTAGATCGCCTGGTGAGTGTGCTCGGGCAGTACGGAGCCTGGCCCCGCCGAGAGGACGCCTTCGCCCGGGGTCACCCGGCCGCGCAGGCCCGCCGCAGGGCGAACGTCGAGCACCACGTCGGCGCCGGCGCGCACGTCGACCTCGCCCGTGCAGTAAAGACCCGGGAGTCTGTCCGACATGTCCAGGGTGTGGACCTGGTAGCGCCCCGGAACCACATCGAAGGTCCATGGCCCGGTGCCCGTGGGGCTCACGCTGGTCGAGCGGGGGCCCATCAGAATCACCTCACTGGGCGGTCTCTGCCCCTCCTCCAAGCCGCGCAGGTGCAGGGTGGCCTCCACCGTGCGCAGGACCACCACCGGCACCTCGAGCACTCCGTTCTCGGGGAACGGTCCCTCGAGCCGCACGCTCCTCTCCTTGAAGACATAGCCAGGCGCCGTGCGGGGGCCGAGGAGGCCGTAGTACAGCTCATAGCGTTCGCCCTCGGGCAGGCCGGTCAGGATGACGGAGTCGCCGACCCAGGGCTGCACGTCCTCCACGTGCCGGACCCTCTTGCGGTCGACCCGCAGAGTGAGCGAGCCGCGCGGACCGAAACTCTCGCTGGCTGACACGACCTCGGGCGGAAGCAACTCGCCTTCCCCGTCGCGAACGACGATGCTCAGCTCGAGCTCGCGACCCTCCGCAGCCGTGAGCCGGCCCAAGTCCAGGGTCTCGCCGGGGTGCAGCTCGAAGCGGCGCTCGAGCGCGCGCCGCCGCTCGTGCTCGTCGGTCCAACTGGCCCGCAAAGTCTTCGTGCCCGGACGCAGGCCAATGAGCTCGAAGCGCCCGTCCACCTCGGCGGCGCCGCCGGGATCGCGGTGGTGGTAAGTGGTCCTCGGGAGATAGCGAAGGGCGGTCGTGATGGTGAGGGTGGGCGGCTCTTCCCAGGCGTGCTCGCCGGGATCGATCCAACCCACGACCGCAGCCGGCGTGAGCACGCTCAGCTCCTGGTGGGCGACATCACCAGCTTGGACGGCGAAAGCGGGGCCGTGGCGCAGGTCGGGCGTACCCGCGCGGATCCAGACCGAGGCGCCATCCTGGGACTCCATCCCCTCTGTGAGGCCGGGCAGATCCAAGTGCACGCCACGTCCAACCGAGAGCCGGTACGGCTCGCCCGGAGGGACGAAGGGGAAGAGCAGTCGCCCGCGGGAATCGGTGGTCGCGCCCGACTCGAGCGGGGGCCATGCCTCATCCCAGAAGTGATCGAGTTGCGAGACGCCGGCCCGGGGCCCGTGGCGCATGAACCTCCAGCGTCGGCCGAGGAAGTGCACGGGTGCGCTTCCGTCGAGCGCCTCGCGGGCCAGTGCGACCCAGTGAGCCTCCCTTTTCGCCCGATCGGGTCCGACGGACCCGCGGAGCGGGCTCCCGCCGATACCCGGGGGCGAGGTGAAGCCCACTGGGACCCCCTCCACCGGCCGGCCCTGCTCGTCGGTCACCCGGACCTCGACCCCACCGCTGGCCGGCAGGCGAACCGCGAAGCCGTCCCCGTCCACCTCGTGGAAGTCAATCGCGCCAACCCCATCCAGAGGCTCGACCGCGACCAGAAAGTGCCCGGTTTCGGACAAGTGCGCGATCCCCGCCTCGTCGGTCGTGGTCGCGCCGCGTCGCTGGTCCTCCTGGCGGAACCAGCGCACCCGAGCGCCGACGACGGGCACACCGCCGGCGTCGAGCACGCGCACGGGTGGACCGTCGGGCGCTTGGCGGTTGACGGCCGCGCCGTCGGCTTCCGTCTCCATCGCCACCGCGACCGGCCTCTCCAGGCGCGACGTCGCCCGGGCCACCGGATCCGAACCGCGCCCACCGTCGGCGCCGGCGCTGAAAGACCAAGCGGCGACCGCGATGCCCACCACCACCACGGCGGCGACCGCCACGAGGACCCCCGCAGGAGCCGCCGCGGGGGTCGCGCGCCCGGCCATGGGCAGGAGGGCCAAACCCCACGTGCGCCGATCCCCGTACTCCTCGTCGAGCTGAACCCGCAAACGCTCCAGGCCGCGCTTCAAGCGCGACTTCACCGTCGCCACCCCCACCCCCTCCTGGGCCGCGATCTGGCGCGGGGCCAGCCCGTCGAAGTAGCGGGCCAGGAGGGCGTCGCGCTGCCCCTCTTCGAGCGCCAGCACCGCAGCTACCAGATCCCGG
>CAZDQL010000209.1:0-3035 GCA_964507325.1 uncultured Planctomycetaceae bacterium
GGAGGAAGTGCCCCTATCCGTTGATGCACCCATTGAAACGTTCATTGCGATGATCCAGAAGCGGCATCCCGACCTGGAGACGGTATTCCTGCCTGAACCGCTTATTGAGCAACTCCCGTGTCAGCAGTGCGGTCGACCTGTGCAGGTCGGTCGTCCGATTTGGGATCTCCCGAGCGTGCGTATTCCGATGATGATGGACACCGATTCCGATCGATCGTGGACAGTGATTCCGATCGATCGTGATCACCCGTTCCGATTGATGGTGGACACCCGTCGGAGCGAAGCGACGCTGGTCTTTTCTTGATACCAATTCTGCTTTCTTTGTCCAGTCCTCCAATTGTCATTCGTAGTCGTGCTGTGGGGCGTGTGGTCAAGTCGCCAGACTTGTCCACGCCCCTGTGGGACTCGTGGGCGGGCGCAGGCCGTCCACAGATCCATAGGGGCATCACGATCCACAGCATCTTCGGTCTCAGTCATCCTTCTTCTGTCGGGTCCCGCGTTTCTTGCGCAGGGACTCGCCGTCCAGTTCCAGCTTGTGGGCGTTGTGCACCAGGCGGTCCAGCAGGGCATCGGCGATCGTCGGGTCGCCGACGTTGTCGTGCCACAGCTTGATCGGCAGCTGGCTGGCGAGGATGGTGGAGTGCCGGCCGTGCCGGTCCTCCAGGATCTCCAGCATGTCCCGCCGCTCTCGGTCGGCGAGAGGGGCGAGGCCCCAGTCGTCGATGATCAGCAGCTGGGTCCTGGCGAGCTTGGCGAGCTCCTTGCCGTAGGTGCCCTCGCCGCGAGCCATGTGGAGCTGGTGCATCAGACGCGGGATACGCGTGTACAGCACCGAGTATCCCTGGCGGCACGCCTGGTGCGCGAGGGCGCAGGCGAGCCAGGTCTTGCCGATCCCGGTGGGGCCTGTGATGGCCACGTTTTCGTGGTGCTCGATCCAGCGGCACGTGACGAGGCGATCGACCTTCGAGCGGTCCAGGTTGCGGGGGTGGCGGTAGTCGATGTCCTCGACGCAGGCCGGCTCGCGGAGCTTGGCCAGGCTCAGTCGCCGCTTCAGGCGGCGGTCCTGGCGCTCGGTCCACTCCCGATCGACCATCAGGCCGAAGCGGTCGGCAAAGGACAGCTGGTCGCCCTCATGATCGCCGTCCAGGTACTCCTGGAAGGCGGCGGCGAGGCCGTACATCTTCATCTCGATAAGCTGGCGGTAGGTCTGTTCGTGCAGCATGCGTTCCTCCGGGTCAGTGGTAGTAGTCCGGACCGCGCACGTTGGCGTGGTCGATGGGTAGATCGAGCTGGGGCTCGGCGTCGGACGGATCCGGTAGCCGATCCATGCCGGTCTTGAGGATCGAGTGGACGGCCCGGTAGGAGATCGAGCCGATGGCCAGGGCCCGGTCGCAGGCGGCCTCCAGGCGCTCGGTGGTGTACCGCTTCTCCAGCCGCAGGATCCCCAGGCTGGGGCGATAGCCCTGCTCGGGGTGAGGCTTGGACTCGATCAGCGTCTGGATCAGCTGCGCCGTCCGGGGCCCCGTCTTCTCGGCCCACCGGATGATCCGCGAGGGCGTCCAGTCCAGGTGCTGCTGGTGGGACTTGGGCATGTGCTCCTTGACGGTGGTGTGGCCCCCCACGACGTAGCTGCGCCGGTGCGCGGCGACCCGTTTGCCCTTGAAGCAGATCTCGACGGTGGTGGCGGTCAGCCTGGCGTCCATGCGCTTGTGGATCAGCGAGTACGGGACGCTGTAGTAGTGCCGGTCGATCTCCACGTGGTAGTCGATGTTGACCTTTGGCCGGGACCATTCGGCGATCTCGTAGCGAGTCGCCGGCAGCGGCTGGAGTGCCGGGCGATCCAGGCTCTCGAAGAGTTCCCGGCGGGTGGTGTCCAGCTTCTGGAAACGCCGGTGGTTGAGCTCCTCGAGCTTTTCGGCGATCGCCCGGTTGGCCTGGGCCAGGCTGAAGAAGGTGTGGTTGCGAAGCGCCGCCAGGATCCTTCGCTGGGCGACCAGCACGCCACTCTCCACCTTGGCCTTGTCCCTGGGCTTGCGAGGACGCGCCGGGACCACGGCCGTGTCGTAGTGGCGGGCCATCTCCTGGTACGTGGGATTGAGCCCAGGCTCGTAGCGACAGGGCCGGGTCACGGCCGTCCGAGTGTTGTCCGGCACCGTGATCGCGGCCACCCCGCCGAAGTACTCGAAGGCGCGGATGTGGGCCTCGACCCACCACCGCAGCTCTTGCGACTCCGTGGCCTCGGCGTAGGTGTAGCTGCTCGCCCCTAGGACCGCGAGGAAGAGCTGGGCTTCCCGGACCTCACCGGTACGCCGATCGACGATGTCGATCCCGTCGCCGGAGTAATCGACGAAGAGCTTCTCGCCAGCTATGTGCTGCTGGCGCATGACCACGTCGAGCTTCCCGCGGAACTCGCGATACAAGTTGCAAAACTGGCTGTACTCGTACCCGTCGTCCGGGTGATCGCGCTTGTACTCTTCCCACAGCAGCCGCAAGGTCACGTGCTTGCGTCGCAGCTCACGGTGAATCGCCGGCCAGTCCGGTACGAATCGGGCCTGGTGGGAGTGGGGCGTCGGGGGGTACAGCAGGGCTTCGAGGGCCCCGTCGTCCAGCCCCTCGGGCAGAGGCCAGGCCAGGCCCGCAAGCTCAGCCCGGCTGATGCAGTTGGTAATGGTGCCCGGAGCCGTCGAGACGCTCCGCGCCACCTGGCGCACGCTCAGGCCACGGCCCCACCGTAGTTGTAATATCTCTCGAATCTTCCGCATGGACAGCCTCTTCGTGGGCACCGCGTCCTCCTTTTCCCGTTCGGGTAGGGAGGAGGCGTAGCACCCCCGGCTATCCAGCGTCGCTGACGCTCTCCAAGGAACTCTCGAATACCGTGTCCGAGGTGTTCACCATCCGTCGGATTCGGTGTTCACCATCAATCGGATTCGGTGTTCACGATGCGTCGGATTCGGCGATCACCATCGCAAGCATTCGGAGATCACGATGCGTCGGAATACGCACCAGCATCCACAACGAATTCCAACCAAGATCAC
>CAZDQL010000210.1:0-3029 GCA_964507325.1 uncultured Planctomycetaceae bacterium
CGAAGTCCTGCAGGATCACGGCGTCGAAGCGCTCGAGCTGCTCCTCGAACAGCTCGCGGGTGGGGAAGGGGATGAGCGACAGCTCGTTGTTGGGCACGAGCTGCTGGCTGGCGCTCGTGCGCAGGATGAAGAAGGAGATGAGGTCCACGTTGGGGTTGCGCTTGAGCAGCCGGCGCACGTTGCGCTCGTCCCAGGAGGGCCTGCCGGCCACCTGCAGCACGCGGACCTTGTCCCGGATGACCTGCACGACGACGTCACGGCGGTTGTTGTCGAGGAGCGTCTCGCCGGGGACGGGCTCCGCGACCACGGACCAGACCGTGCGCCCCACCCGGTCCGGGGTGACGTCGAAGCGTACGATCGCCTCGCCCGTACCAGTCGCCAGGTCCGCCGTGACGGAGCGCTCCGGGTGACCGTCCCGCTCCAGGGTGACGCGCACGCGGCCCCGCGGCAGCCCGACGCCGGTCAGCGTGGCCTCGAGCTGCATGGGGCTCCGTAGGAACGAGAACGGCTGCGCGGTGACCCGGCGCACGGCGAGATCGGTGAAGCGGTCCGGGTCTCCCGCGACCAGGCCGTGGACGGGCACCCCGAGCGCGGTCAGGCGCTCGGCCAGGTCGTCCGGCAGGGCCTCGCCGCGGGGGAGGGCGCCGAGCAGGCCGTTGTCCGCGCCGTCGGAGAGGAGGACCACGGCGGCCAGGTCCTCTCCCCCGACGGGCTCCTCGGCGGCCTCCAGGGCCTCGAGGATCCCGGTGGCCGCTCCGTCGATCGGCGGCGCGGCCACCACCGCCGCCGTGGAGGTCGGCACGACGTCCTCGGCGAAGCGGAGCACGTCCACCACGTGGTCGGCGGCGAGCTCCTCCAGGTCGTCGGAGGAGCGCCGCAGGAGGTCCGCCACCCGGTCGGCGCGGCGCGGGCCATCCGGTCCGTCCTGCAGGGCCATGGAGGCGCTGCCGTCGACGAGCAGAAGGAGGTGGTTGCGGACCCGGGTCACCTGCTCGAGCTGGACGGCCGGCTGCAGGTAGAGGTAGACGGCCAGCAGCACGGCGCCGGTCCGGAGGGCGAGCAGGCGCAGGGCGCGGGGCGTCCCCTGCAGGTTCTTCGCGGCCAGCACCACCACGGCCACGGCCGCGGCGATCACCAGGCCGGTGACCCAGGCCGGGAAGGGCACGAGCAGCACCAGCCCGACCCGGTCCCACTGGGAGGTGTCCGCCAGCCAGTCCATCAGGGCGTGCCCCCGCGCCGCCTCGACAGCTTCTTGAGCAGGTGGCGGACGTGGACCTGGTCCCGCTTGTAGTTGAGGCAGAGCGCGTACATGACCAGGTTCACACCCAGCCGGAACGCCATCTCCCGCTGGTGATCGCCACCGGGGACGACCGGGAAGGACCAGCGGCCGAGCTCGTCGCGCTGCCAGGCACCGGGCAGGTCGTTGACCGAGTAGACGACGAGGGACCGGTCGTCCCGGTCGATCCCCTCCAGGAAGGGGCGGACCTGCACCCGGCCGTGGGGGCGGTCGAGGAGGTAGAAGGAGCGGAAGACGGTGTGCCGGTCCGGGAGCGCGGCCAGCGGCGACCCGGGCAGGGCGCGGGCCAGCAGGGCCCGGAGCGCCACGTCGAACTCCCCGCCGGGAGGCGCGCCGCAGGAGTCGGCGAGCAGGAACCCCCCGGAGACGAGGTAGCGGCGAAGGCGCTCCACCTGCGCGTCGGACGGAGGCGGGAAGCCGCGCTCGGAGAACAGCGTCATGAAGGGGTGCTCGAACAGCACGGGGTCGTCCACGCGCACGGCCGGCGTGTCCATGTCACCGTCGATGCTGGTCCGCTTGAGCACCTCCCAGATGAGCCGTCCGCCGGCGCCGGGCCGGGCGTCGTCCTCGAGGCCGTCCAGGACGAGGCGAGCCAGGCGCACGCGGGAGCCGGGGCCGATCGCCCGGGCGAGCCGCGCCAGGGGCAGGCCGAGCAGGGTGCCGCCGGCAGCGGTCAGCAGGCGTCGCCGGGTCCAGGTCATCACCAGGGGGATGGTAGACCGCGCGGGTGTCCCGGCGAAACCGGCTGGTCAGGCCTCACGCCCGCCGGCGGAGTCGTGACTTCCCGACCCTGGGAGGGAAGTCAGGGCTCCCGCGCGTAGGCAGACCGCGCGGGTGTCCCGGCGAAACCGGCTGGTCAGGCCGGCAGGTGGGTCGGATCGAACTCGTTGGAAGGGGGGTTACGCCACCTCGGGGTGGCGTGGCGGGTACAACAAACTTGGTGAAGATGGGGGCAGGACAATTGGCTGCACCGGGACACACGCGCGGACGGAGGGCCAGGACTGCGAGAGGTCCAGCTTTGGGTAGCACTGGAGCATCGGGTCTCGGTCCTCCTGCCTTACGCCCGGATCCATAGGCAAGCCGCGTGCCAAGCCTGGTGTAACTTTGCACTCCCCCGGAAAGTAAGAAAAAACACCCGATCTGGGGCCTGGGGAGGCCCCTGGGGTGTGGCAACCTGGCCAAACGGCGTGCAGAGCTTGACGCAGCGTGTCATTCCGGCCGCGCGCGGGTCCGGAGGGGGTGTGGCGCGCGCGCCTCAAGTGTGGAAGATCGAGTAGCCAGGGGGGAGGGGCTAGAAGTCCCCGAAGAGCTGTGTGATCGGGCAGTTGAGGGCCCGCGCGATCTTGTACAGGCTCGCCACGGAGGCCGAGGACTCGGCCCGCTCGATCTGGGACAGGAGGCTGATGGACAGCCCCGTCCGCCGGGACATCTGCTTGAGCGTGAGGTCCTTGTCCTTGCGGCGCACGCGGATCGAGCGGCCGATGGTCTCGTGGAGCTGGTGCTCTGCGTCCTTGAGCAGCCCCTTCTCCTGGCAGATGCGCTCGATCGCGTCGAGGAAGTCGTCCGCGTCGAAGGGCTTGCGGACGTAGTCCGACACGCCGAGCTTGAGGGACTGGACCGCGGTCTCCACGGTGGCGTGGCCGGTGAGCACGACGATCGCCACGTCATGGTCGAAGCGGCGGATGGCGCGCAGCAGCTCGATCCCGTCCACCTTCGGCATGAGGATGTCGAG
>CAZDQL010000211.1:0-2878 GCA_964507325.1 uncultured Planctomycetaceae bacterium
CCGGTGAGGGCCAGGGCCAGCCGATTGTTCATCGCGGTGGAGGGGGTTGAGTTGGGGGGGGACAGCGGGTTGGGGCTTGGTGGCGACGGTGTCGATTCGAGAGCGATCGGCCGGACGGGGTCACCCGGCGCAGTCCGTGATCGAGAGACAGCCGCTGCCGCCCCTCAGACCGGGACCACCGGCCAGAGGCAGAGGAACAAGGCTCGTGCCAGGAATCGACCAGGCCGACCCCCGAGTGGAGCACACTCCCTTATTCCTTGAACGACAATGAGTTACAGAGCCTGGGTCGAGAGTCCGATTCGCCCTCTCCTCCCCTCCCTGTGCGCCTCGCGGGGGCAATGCGTGCGTAGACGCACGGTGAGCGGAGACGGGGGGCGAACGGTGGAATCCCGCGGGCAGACTCCTCCCGATGTCGGACCACAGTCTAGAAGGCCCACAGGGCGTGTCAAGGCGGGGCGGGAGCCCGAAACGAGGGGGTTTCGGGGCACGGTTCGCCGTAGGAGCGGAACGACCGGGAGGCTATCCTCCCCCCGTGAGCCCACACGACCCCACCGTGAACCCCGACGCCTTCGCGGATGCTCCCGCGGAGGGGTGGACGACCCCCTCCGCCCGGGAGCGTGAGCGGGAGTTCGAGACCGGGCTCCGCCCCCGCACCCTGGACGAGTTCGTGGGCCAGGAGCGGGTCGTGGAGAACCTCCGGGTGGCCCTGGAGGCCGCCCGCGGCCGGGGCGAGGCCCTGGATCACGTCCTCTTCTCGGGCCCTCCCGGTCTCGGCAAGACGAGCCTGGCCCGGATCCTGGGGGTCGAGATGGAGGCCGGCGTCCACACGACCACCGGCCCCGCCCTGGACCGGCCCCGGGACCTGGTGGGCATCCTGACCCAGCTCAAGGAGGGGGACGTGCTCTTCGTGGACGAGTGCCACCGCATCCCCGCCACCGTGGAGGAGTACCTGTACTCCGCCATGGAGGACTTCACGGTGGACTTCACCCTCGACCAGGGGCCCAACGCGCGGATCCTCCCCCTGCCCCTGGCCCGGTTCACCCTGGTCGGGGCCACGACGCGGGACGGTTTGCTCAGCGCGCCCTTCCGCGGCCGCTTCGGACTCCTCGAGCGACTGGCCCCCTACCCGTCCGAAGACCTGGTCCGGATCCTGCGGCGCTCGGCGGGGATCCTCGGGATCGGGCTCGGACCAGCGGCGGCCGCCCTGATCGCCGCCCGCAGCCGAGGCACCCCTCGGGTCGCGAACCGCTTCCTGCGGCGGGTGCGGGATCTCGCCCAGGTGGCCGGGGCGAGCGGGATCGACGAGGAGCTCGCCTGCGAGGGACTGGAGCGTCTCGGGATCGACGAGAACGGGCTCGAGGACATGGACCGCGCCCTGCTGCGCTGCCTCGCCCGCAACGGGGACCAGCCCGTGGGGCTGAAGACGATGGCCGCGGCGGTGGGCGAGAGCGAGGACACGATCGAGGAGGTCTTCGAGCCGCACCTCCTGCGCTGCGGGCTGCTCCAGAAGACCGCGCGGGGACGGATGATCACCGCCGCCGGCCTCCGGGCCCTCGGCGAGGAGCGCGGCGGCCAGGCGCCGGATCCCGACCTCTTCGGCTGACCCGCCCTTTGGTTCGATGCAGGAGCGATTCGCCTATCGCGTCGAGGCCGAGGACCCCGGAAGCGGGGCCCGCGCCGGCGTATTGGCCACACCGCACGGCGAGGTGCCCACGCCGCTCTTCATGCCGGTGGGGACGCGCGGGACGGTCAAGGGGATCCTCCCCGAGGAGCTGCGTCGCGTGGGCTCGCGCATGCTGCTCGCGAACACCTACCACCTCCACCTGCGCCCCGGGGAGGACGTCGTGGCGGAGCTCGGCGGACTCCACGGCCTCATGGGGTGGGACGGTCCGATCCTGACCGACTCCGGCGGCTTCCAGGTGTTCAGCCTCTCGCACCTGACGCGCGTCGACGAGGACGGGGCGACGCTGCGCTCGGTGGTCGACGGCTCGCCCGTGCGCCTGACCCCCGAGCGGGTGATCGAGATCGAGCGGGCCCTGGGCGCGGACGTGATCATGGCCTTCGACCAGTGTCCCGTCGATCCCACCGACCGCGCGGACGTGGAGCGCGCCACCGAGCGGACGGGTCGCTGGCTCGAGCGCTGCGTGCGAGCCTGGGAGGACGGCGGCGGCCCCGAGAGCGACCAGGCCCTGTTCGGAATCGTCCAGGGGGGCGTGTTCGAGGACCTGCGGAAGCGCTCCGCGAACGAGGTCGTCTCGCACGATCTGCCGGGCTACGCGATCGGAGGCGTGAGCACGGGCGAGGGCCGAGAGGCGATGTGGCGTGCGGTCGAGATCACCGCTCCCCTGCTCCCCCCGGATCGTCCGCGCTACCTGATGGGCGTCGGGACGCCGCTGGACTTCGTCGAGGCGGTCGCGCGCGGGATCGACCTGTTCGACTGCGTCACTCCCACGCGCCACGGTCGCAACCACCAGGCCTTCACCTCGACGGGCCGGCTCAACCTGCGCAACCGGGTCTGGCGACGCGACGACGAGCCCCTCGATCCCGCCTGCGACTGCCCCTGCTGCACGCGCTTCTCGCGCGGCGCCCTGCGGCACCTCGCGAACTGCGGCGAGATGCTCGCGGGGATCCTCCTGACCCTGCACAACCTCCGGTTCTTCCACCGGCTGCTCGAGGAAGCCCGCGCAGCGATCCTCGAGGGCACCTTCTCCGAGGTGCGCGCCCGCGTGCAGGACCTGGGGATGGGACCGAGGATCTGAGCCCCGAGGCCTCCCCGAACACCCGACCGCCGCTCAGCGGCGAGCGCCAGCTCGTCCGCTGCAGCGGCGGTGCGGTTAGCCGCCCGGCCCGCACAAACCCACATTTATTACCGGCACAC
>CAZDQL010000212.1:0-2763 GCA_964507325.1 uncultured Planctomycetaceae bacterium
CCCCCCCGCCCCCCCCCCCCGCCCGCGCCCCCCCCCCCCCCGCCCCGCCCCCCCCCCGCCCCCCCGCGGCCGGCCCTCCGCTATCCTTGGGCCGATCACCTTCGACGTGACTCGATCCGACCCATTCGTCTGGAGGAATCCACCTGGTGAGCACGCCCCGGGACGTTCTGAGAATCGGTGACCTCGCCAAGCTCACCGACACCAGTCTGCGGACCCTGCGCTACTACGAGGAGATCGGACTGCTCTCCCCGGAGAAGCGGGAGGACGGCGGCTACCGCTTCTACCGGCGGGCGAACATCTCCCGTGTGCGGATGATTCGCAACCTCCAGACACTCGGCCTGCAGCTCGACGAGATCCGCGCCCTGCTCGTCGACGACGTCGATCGCGCGGAGAGAAACGGGGACTGGCGGGAGGCCTGGATCGCGCGGGCGCGCATCAGCCTGTCGCGGCACAAGGACCTGGTCGCCGGGCGCCGGCGGGAGCTGGAGCAGCAGGAGGCGGAGCTCGCCACCGCGCTGGAGCAACTCGACCGCTGTGCGAGCTGCGAGAACACCCCGGCGGACGAGAGCGAACTCTGCGACCCCTGCCAGCAGACGGACAGCCCGCTGCCGCCCTTCCTGCACGCCCTCTTCTAAGCAGGCCCCAGCCGGCGCACTCGGGCGCAGGCGGCGAAGTCCCAGGGCTGCGTTGCAGGGGGGGGGCTGATGAAGCGCAGCCACTCTTTGCGGGTGGGGTGCTCGAGGGCCAAGGCGAAGGCGTGCAGGGCGACGCTGCGGTCGTCGAGGGGCGCCTCGGCGCCGTACTTCAGGTCCCCCAAGAGCGGGCGACCGATCCCCGCCATCGCCGCGCGCAACTGGTGGGGGCGCCCCGTCTCGGGGCTCAACTCCACCAGGCAGCGACCGGCGAGCTCCTCGATCACCCGCCAGCGGGTCAGCGCCCGCTGAGCTCCCGCACTCCCTTCGGCGACCACGCGCACGCGGTTCTTCTGGCGGTCCTTCACGAGCCACTGCTCGACGCGCCCCTCACCCTCCCGCGGCGCGGCGGGGAGGACGGCCCAGTAGGTCTTCTCCACCTCGCGCGCCGCGAAGGCGGCGGAGAGGCGGCGCGCCGCCTTGCTGGTGCGCGCGAAGCACAGCACACCCGAGACGGGGCGGTCGAGGCGCTGGACGACCCCCAGGAAGACCGCGCCGGGCTTCTCGTACTCGCGGCGGATCCAGGCCTTGGCCCGCTCGAGGAGGCTCTCGTCGCCACTGCTGTCGGGGACGGTCGGCAGGCCCGCGGGCTTGCAGACCACCAGCAGGTGGTTGTCGACGTGGAGGGGCTGGAGCTCCACGTCAACTCGCTCCCGACAGGTCCAGGCCGCGCCACGCTCGGGCGCAGAGCCCGCCGGGGAGGCGGCGCTCGCCATCCCCCTCGGGCAGGGCCAGCTCACCCGCGTGAACCCCGTCGCCGAGCTCGGTCAGGAGGTTGACGAAGGCCAGGGGGGAGTAGCCCACGGCGTAGGTGGACAGCACCAGGAAGGAGCGCTGCGCGAGCAGCCCCGCCACCTCGTCGAGCAGCGGTGCCAGGTCCCGTTCGAGCTGCCACTTCTGGCCCCGCGGCCCGCGCCCGTAGTGAGGCGGATCGAGCAGCACCCCCTCGTAGCGCTCACCGCGCCGTCGCTGGCGGCGCGCGAAGGCCAGGGCGTCGTCGCACAGGAGCCGCAGCGCATCGGAGGGCAGCCCGCTGGCCTGCAGGTTCTCGCGGGTCCAGCGGACCGCCAGCCGTGAAGCGTCCACGTGGGTCACCTGGTAGCCGGCCCCGGCGGCGAGGACGCTGGCGGCCCCGGTGTAGCCGAAGAGGTTGAGGAGGCGCGGGCTCTCCACGTCGAGGGCGGCGCCTGCCTCCAGGAGGAAGCGCCAGTTGGTCGCCTGCTCGGGGAACAACCCCACGTGCTTGAAGGGGGTCGGCCGGATCAGGAAGGTCGCTCCCCCGAAACGACAGGGCCACTGGGCCTCTTCGCCGCGCGCCTCCGGGGGAGCGGTCGCGCCCACCTCCCAGCGACCTCCGCGGTCCGACTCGCGCACGAAAGAGAGGTGCGCTGCGTCCCAGGCCTCGCGGGGTGCGCGGCGGTGCCAGAGGGCCTGGGGATCGGGGCGGCGCAGGACGACGGTCCCGAAGCGCTCCAGCTTCTCCCCCTCTCCGGAGTCGAGGAGGGCGTGGTCCGCGAAGTCGGGGTGGGGGAAGACGACGGGCTGCACCGGGTCAGGATAGCGAAGCCGGCCCCCCCCGTCGGGGAGGGCCGGCCCGGCTTCGACTAGAGCAGTCGCTGGGGATCAGCCGTCGCTCTCTTGTCCCCCACAGTCGGAGGTCGTGGCGCCGCCGCTGCAGCCCTTCTGCTTGGCCTCGCACGACTTCTCGATCTTCGAGATCGAGACGATTTGGGCCTTGGCCTTCTTCTTCTCGACCTTCTTCTCGACCTTCTTCTCACCACAGGGCTCACTCGTGCCGCCACAGGGCGTCGAGCCGATTCCCTTGATCGTGGAGACGGGGCGGGCCTTCGTCGTCCCGCAGGAGGTCCCGCACTCGGTCTTGCCGGCGGCGGGCTTGGCCTTGGGGGCCTTCTCGGCGCAGCAGCCGCTGGCCTTCTTGACGCCCGTGCAGTCGCCCTGGGTGGCTTCGCAGCTCTGGGCCACCTTCTGCGCCGCTTGCTCGGGGCAGCAGCCGCTGGCCTTCTTCGCCACCGTCGCGGCCTTCTTGACGCCCGTGCAGTCGCCCTGGGTG
>CAZDQL010000213.1:0-2758 GCA_964507325.1 uncultured Planctomycetaceae bacterium
GCGCCGTAGGGGCAGCCGACCACGCAGTAGCGGCAGCCGATGCAGCGGTGCTGGTCCATCATCACCGGGCCGTCCTCGCGCTTGAAGGTGGCCTTGGTGGGACAGACCTTGACGCAGGGGGGCTTGTCACAGTGGTTGCAGAGCACCAGGGTCAGACGCTCCCGCAGGGCATCGTCGGAGTACTCGTGCACCTGCTCGGGGAAGACCTCCTTGAGGGACTCCCGCCAGATCCACTTGATCTCCTCCTCGGGGCCTTCGATCTGCGGCACGTTGTGCTCGCGGTGACAGGCCTCGATGCAGGCGTCACGGTTCTGGCACTGCTCGCACTTGGTGGCGTCGATCGCCATGGCGAGGCGTTTGCCACCCTGTGCAAGAGGCGCGGGGTGTGCTTCGTCGGAGCGCTCGCGCGCGGCGATGAAGGGCGCAGCCGCGCCCACGCCGACGATGGCGACTCCTCCCGCCTTCAGGAACTCTCGGCGACTCGTGGTCATCACAGCCCTCCTTCCACGTCCAGGTGGCAGTGCCAGCAGTCGGGCTTCACCCCGCTGTAGTCGTGGCACTTGCCGCAGAACTCGTCCTTCGGCCCGTGGCAGGCGAGGCAGGTCCCGGTCAAGCTCATCTCCATCTCGCGCCCGTCTTCGGTGGTGAAGCTGCGCTGCCCGTCGCGCACCACGGTGTTGCGCCAGGTCTCCAGGAGATCCATGTGGGCGCGCCGCATGTAGTCGACCGACTCCACGCAGCCCGCCGTATCCCGTGGCTGGGCCAGCTCGGGTGGCTCGCCACCACCTCCGTTCACCAAGAGCCACAGGATGGGGAAGGCCCCCAAGAGGGCCAGGACGCCGAGGGCGGTGAAGGTCAATCCGCGGTCGTACATCGCCTAGTCCTCCGCTTCGCCCAGGGGTTCCAGACGCAGGTTCAAGGTGCGCTCCTTCTGCCCCTTCATGATCAGGGCATTGGCCACCAGCTCGTGCAGCCCCGTGACCTCGACCCCTGGTGCCCAGTAGTCGCAGACGGTGGTCAGGGTGGCACGGTCGATGGCACACATCGCCGCCAGTTGATTGACGCCGTGACGGTCGCGCACGTGCTTGACCGCGTTGCCGCGCGGCATGCCGCCCCGCAGCCTCATCTCCATGTTCTCGTCGGTCCCCAGCCCCGCGCCACCGCCGCAGCAGAAGGTCTGCTCGCGGATGGTGTTCTCGGGCATCTCGACGAAGTTGTTGCACACGTGTTGGATCACGTAGCGCGGCTCCTCGAAGAGCCCCATGGCGCGCGCCGGGTTGCAGGAGTCGTGGTAGGTCAGCCGGATGTGGTCGTTCTTGCTCGGGTCGAGGTTGAGCTTGCCGTGCTTGATCAGGTCCGCCGTGAACTCGGCGATGTGGATCATCTTCGTCGAGCGGGCGTTCTCGAAGCGCGTGCCCGTGAAGGGCGAGGTCGGCACCTCGAGGAAGTCCGGCGGCCCGTTCATCGTGTCCATGTACTGGTTCAGCACGCGCCACATGTGACCGCACTCCCCGCCCAAGATCCACTTGACGCCCAAGCGGCGCGCCTCGGCGTAGATCTTGGCGTTGAGCTGCTTCATCTTCTCGTGAGAGGTGAAGAGCCCGAAGTTGCCGCCGTCGGAGGCGTAGGAGCTGAAGGTGTAGTCCAGCCCCAGCTCGTGGAAGAGCATCATGTAGCCCATGCAGGTGAACGTCCCCGGCTCGGCCAGGAAGTCACCCGAGGGCGTCACGAAGAGCACCTCGGCGCCCTTCTTGTTGACCGGCACGTCCACCGCGATGCCCGTGATCTCCTCGATATCCTCGGCGAAGAACTCCAGGGTGTCCTTCAAGCCGTGGGGCTGGATCCCCAGGTGGTTCCCGGTGCGGAAGCAGTTCGCCACCGGCTCCAGCACCCAGTTCACGTTCAGACCCACGAGGTTCAGGAGCTCGCGGCCGATCATGGTGACCTCGGCCGTGTCGATCCCGTAGGGGCAGAACACCGAGCAGCGTCGGCATTCGGTGCACTGGAAGAAGTAGTAGAACCACTCCTTGATGACCTCGGGCGTCAGCTTGCGGGCGCCCGCCAGACCGCCGAGGATGCGACCGGCCTTGGTGAACTCGTGGCGGTAGACCGACCGCAAGAGCTCGGCCCGCAGGAAGGGCATGTTCTTAGGATCGCCACCCCCGATGTAGAAGTGGCACTTGTCCGCGCAGGCGCCGCAGCGCACGCAGCAGTCCATGAAGACCTTGAAGGAGCGGTACTTGTCGAGTCGCTCCGCGATCCCCTGGATGATCGTCTCCTTCCAGTCGTCGGGCAGTTGCCAGTCCTCGTCTTGCGGGGCCCACTGCCGTGGGTTCGCCATGCCGAGGTACTCCAGGTGCTTGCCCTTGGCGGGGTAGATGAAGGAACCCGGACGTATGTTCACGGGGGTCTTCATCCAGCTCTGCCGCGGCGGGTCGTAGCAGACCCGAGAGAGCTCCTCTCGGTCGTAGAAGGCGACTTCGTCGGGTTTGGGATCCTTCGCCACGACTACTCCTTCTCCACGGGAATGCCCGCGGCCTTCATCTTTTCCCTGAACTCGTCTTCGTACTCATCGTAGGGGTGCACCTTCACCGGGTAGTCCCACGGGTTGGCGTGGTGTCGGGCCCGGTTGTCGTTGGCCAGGTTGCGCGTCGGACTGAAGAAGACCCCACCCATGTGCATCAGCTTGCTCATCGGGATGTAGATCAACAGCACGCTGACCAAGAGCAGGTGGGCGTAGAAGAGCCAGTGGATCCCC
>CAZDQL010000214.1:0-2567 GCA_964507325.1 uncultured Planctomycetaceae bacterium
GATTACACTGAATGGCACTACCCGATGATGGGCGCTGAGCTCGATGCGGTCGAGCCGAAGGCCCCAGTCGATCCGAGAGGTGGTCCATGCCTGCGCTCGTTCGCTTCGCCCTCGCCCTTGCCCTGCTCTTCGGGCATACCCTTGCCGCTCAGAACGACGAGGACCTACCCGTCCTCCTCGCCGACCTCCATTCCTCTCAGCCGCGTGATCAGAGTCTGGAGGAGCAGGTCAATGAGGCCATCGAGCGAGGCGTCGAATTCCTGAAGACCCAGGGCGGTGCCTTCGAAGCCCATGGGGACTACGCCGACGGGATGGCCGGGCTCCATCTCCTGACGTTGCTCAAGTGCGGGGTGCGGTTCTCGGATCCCGAGGTGGAGAAGTGCATGGCGTTCCTGAGGTACGCCCCCTACACCAAGACCTACTGCACGGGAGTCCGTCTCATGGCCCTGGACGAGCTCGGCCGCCGAGACCCCGGGCACTCCTACGAAACGGAGATCACGAACGGCGCACAGTGGCTTGTGGACGGCTTCGGCGGAGCCTTCGATCTCTGGGCCTACGATCACGAGACCCTGAAGGCCGGGGGCGCCGATCTCTCGAACACGCAATACGCGGTTCTCGGTCTCCAAACGGCCGTCAATCACGGATTCTCCGTTCCCGAGAGTCTCTGGAAGAGGCTGTCCCAGGCCGTCATGTCGCTACAGGACGAGAGCGGCGCCTTCCGCTATCTCATTGGCGGGGAGGTTTCCGGGAGCATGACGGCGGCCGGGCTCTTTGTCCTCACCGTATGTCTGGAAAACCTGGACGAGAGCGGTAGCCGCTCAAGGAGGATTCGCAAATCCCTCCAAAACGGATGGGACTACCTCGCGCGCCGCTTCGATCCGCGGGGCAATCCCGTGGGACAGCAGTCCTTCTCGGCCCAGTACCATTTCTACTACCTGTACGGACTGGAACGAGCTTGCGTGTTCGGCAGCCTCGACACGCTCGGGGAGCACGACTGGTACCGCGAGGGGGCACGCTACCTGGTGAAGACGCAGGAGCCGAGCGGCGGCTGGACGGGCGGTACCTACTTCGCGCTTCTGTTCCTTCGGAAGGCGAGTCTTACGCTCCGGGGCGCAAGCTCGGGACCAGGCGGCGCAGGGTCTTCGCTCGCTGATGAAGCCTCTGTCGCCCTTGATCGTCCCCTTCCTCCGAAGGGTGGAGTTCCCTTCCTTCGACATTGGTTGATCGCCGGCCCGTGGGAGGATGATGACGAAACCGGACTACGGACGGCGTTCCTCGACGAGGAGGGCAGCAATCCCTCCAAGGGAGACGTTGTCCGAGGATCGAGGTGGACTCTCCATTCCAGCCCGCATGACCGGATCGATCTCCTCCAGGCGTGCAAAGCCGAGGAACACGTGGTGGCCTACGCGTTCACGCGACTCCAGGTGGAGAAGGACGCCGACGCGGTACTCTGGGTCGGTAGCGACGATGGAATCCGCATCTGGGTCGATGGTGGGATTGTCCTCGATCGTCCCTTCCGCCGCTCCTACCACGGCCCCTTCCCCGCGGAGGGTCCCGATGCCCATGCCGTGCCGATCCGGCTAGCCGGGGGAGTCCACCGGCTCCTGGTGAAGGTCACCAACTTCGACGAGGACTGGGGATTCACCGCCCGATTATGCCGCCGGGACGGAACGCCCCTCCCGGGCCTGATCGCCTTCACCGATTCCGACGGCCCCTCGAAGGAAGATCGGCTCGCGGCCCGGGCCTCCTCCAGCAGCTTGACCGAGTTGTTCGAGATGATGTCGACCGACACCCGCGGCCGCTGCGGTTTCGGCACGTCGCGAGATATCAAGCGAGTGCTGATCATTGGCGCTCCGGCCGATCGTCAAACGACTTGGGTGGACGAGCCCGAGGATCTCGTCGGCGTTCGGCCCCCCACGGGAGGGGTGGGATTCGTCCAGGCAGCCATTCCCGTGTCCCCGGGCCGTCTGTGGGTGGTTCGGAAGGTGCGCCCTTCCGGAAAGCGATTTCGGATCCTGGCACGAGTGGCGGCTTTGGATTCGGAATCCGGAACTCTCGGTGGGTGGACCGGGCGACTGGGCTTCTATGACGGGGAAACGACGTGGTTCAAGCGGCAC
Source organism: uncultured Planctomycetaceae bacterium (assembly GCA_964507325.1). Classification (GTDB taxonomy): domain Bacteria; phylum Planctomycetota; class UBA1135; order UBA1135; genus CAZDQL01. Next base: position 2,118 of record CAZDQL010000214.1, read on the forward strand.
AGCATCGTGCAGACGGCCAGGAAGGACGAGGCGGGCTGGATCGAGTTGGAAGCGACGGTGAAGGACCACGTCGGACGCGAAGTTCTGATTGTCCTGGAATGCCGACTACCCACAACCGGCCCCACGCAGGCAAGGGCCTTCCTGGACGACTTTTCGATCAGGTAGTGAGGAAGGCTGAGCGGGACCTGGCTTGCTCGCGCGGGGACGTGGGGATTGGCGGAGATGTCAGCAGGCTCTCACTGGTTCGCGAGGATGCGGACACGGACCCCGCGGCGGAGGGCATCGCGGCCGGCCGCACGGGCGCGGTGAACCGCATCCAGAGGTTTGGTTCGTCCGTCAACTTGAACGTCCATTTTCACGCTCTGGTGCTCGACGGCGTGTACACCGCCGCCTCGTCGTTCGCTCCTCCCGTTTTTCACGACGCGGCGGAGATCGATGACGAGGACGTCG
>CAZDQL010000215.1:0-2544 GCA_964507325.1 uncultured Planctomycetaceae bacterium
TCTCGAGCCCCACCGGGGCGTCGGGGTCGCTGGCGGGGGTCTCGGCGTGGTAGGCCAGGTCGAAGGCCCAGGGGAACTCGTTGCCGCCGGAGAGCTCCAGGCGCACGCGGTGCGTGCCCGGTGACAGGTGCTCCGCCAAGCCGTCCAGGTTCAGGGAGCCGGCGTGCCCCGCCTCGAAGGCCAGGCGCTGCACCTCGTAGTCGTCGATGAAGACCACCACCTCCCCGGCGTTCGCCACCCGGCGGTTCGTCTCGGCGTAGCCCACCAGGGCGCGCAGGGCCTGGACCGTGGCTTGAGTGGCGCCGAAGGTGCCGCCGTCGCGGCGTTGGGAGAGCAGGAACTCGAGGGCGCGCTCCACGTGGGCGGCGTCCTCCCCGCGCGGATCGGCGAGCCAGGCCTGGATGGCGAGAGCGGTCGTCTCCACCTCCAGGTCCGAGCCTCCCGAGCGGGTGATGCTCGAGGTGGTCCCCACCAGGGCACCGTCCTCGCGCTGCATCCCCTTCAAGCGCTCCCGCGCCGCGTCGGCGGCCTCGCCGCGGCCGGCGATCTCGAGCGCCGCCGCCGCCAACGCCACCTCGTAGGGGTCGTCGCTCTCCAGGCCGCGCGCCTCGAGATGGTCCAGCTCCACCGGAACGTCCTCCGGCGGCGTGCCCGCCACCACCAGGGCGTAGGTGCAGTAGGCGTTGGTGATCGGCTCCGGCGCCCGGCCGAAGGAGTCCAGCGCGCGCTCGTTGCGCTGGTAGCCCCCCTGGCCGTCGCGCCGCGCGAGCATCCAGGCCCGCGTGCGGTCGAGCATCCCGTCGTCGACGGGGAAGACGCGCGCCATGTCGCTGAACTCCAGCAGACCGTAGGCGGTCAGCGCCTCGTGCCCCGGATCGCCGCCGAACCACTCGTAGCCCTTCTCGGAGCACTCGTAGCCGACCAGCTTCTCGTACCCCTGGTCGAGCAGCTCCCGCGCGCGCGCCGCTGCCGCGGGCGCCTCGATCCCACCCGCTTCCAGGTAGGCGAGCGCCAGGACGTTGGGGTAGTTGGCGCTCGAGGCCTGCTCGAAACAGCCGCAGGGCCGGCGCAGCATGCCGTCGACCCCCGCCAAGAGATCCGCCAGGGGGGAGGGGAAGAGCTCGAGGGAGACCCCGAGGGAACCCGCGACGTGCTCCGCCGGAACGGCGATCTCGAACTCGGTGGATTCGGTCACGCGCCCGCTCTTCGACACGCGATGGGGGAAGCCGCGCGGGACGACGCGCATCGGCTGCACGACGCTGTCGGTCCAACCTCCGGCGCTGCCGGCCAGGGCGACGCGGCCTCCGTCGCCGCTGCCCGTGACTCGCACCGGCACCAGGAGCCGCCCGCGACCGTCCTCGAGGGGGACTTCGTCGGGGGGAGTCTCCTCCAGCACCAGCGGTCCCTGTACGTCGGCGAGCACGCGCGCCGTGGCCAACTCCGGATCCGCCGCCGCCACGGCCACCGGCAGGAGCACGCGATCCCCCTCGGAGAGCTCCACCGGCAGCTTCGCTTCCAGGTGGAAGGGCATCACCGCTTCGAACTCGCCGAGGGCCTGACCGACGCGTCCCGCCCCGTGGGCGTCGACGCTCACGTTCCAGGTGGTCACCCGGTCGGAGAGGTCGAAGGCGATGCGCGCCGTGCCGTCCGCGGCGGTGCGCAGGAGCGCGTTCCAGTAGACGGTCTCGGTGAAGTCATTGCGGGGCGCGTTCGCCGGTCGTTCGCCGCGGTGGTGGGCGTAGACCCGCCCCCACGAGCGGTCCTGGCGTGCCCAGGCCGCTCTCTCCCGCCTCCCCGCGGCGAACTCGTCGTCGTCGCCCAGCTCGACGCTACCGGCGGCCAGGTCCCGCGCCTCGGCGAGGAGGTCTTCGAGGACGGGAACGGGAGCCATGAAAGGTCTACCCCCACCTCCACCTCCGCCGGGGGGCGGGGCTCCGGGTCCCTGCGGGTCCCCGGCTCCCGCGCCGAAGCCGTTCCGGTCGAGCGGGACCACTGCGCCCTCACGTCCCACGGCGAAGGCCTCGATGTCCATCATCGGGAGGCCGGGCGCCGCGCCAGCCTTGATGATGTATTCCGGGACCTCGTTCGCGTCCTCGGCCCCATCTCGTTCCGCTTCTGCGAAAAGTACGTCGGCGCCCGGCGCGGGACTCGCCAACTCCGTCTGCAGTCGCTGGTTGACGACAGCTCCCACCACGAGCACGACCCCCGCAGTGCAGACCACCCCCGCCATGATCGGCCGCTTGCGCTCCGCGAACCACTCGATCCGCATCAGGAGCGCCCACGCTCCCCAGACGCAGGCCAGGATCAGGGCCAGCGCTCCCAGCCCCCGCGCCCGCCGTTCCGACTGACGCACGTCCGCGCGGGCGGCGGCCACCATCTGGGGCACGTCTCCCGCCCGGTCGGCGACCTGCGGCTGTTGCGCGTGACCTTCGCGCACGAGCAGGCGTTGGCCCGCCTCGCCGTGGTCCTCGACCAACGTGGACGGATCCAACCAGGCGAAGCGCCGCCAGCCGCGGGTGCCGAGCAGCAGGTCGACCGCGAGCC
>CAZDQL010000216.1:0-2541 GCA_964507325.1 uncultured Planctomycetaceae bacterium
TCTCGAGCCCCACCGGGGCGTCGGGGTCGCTGGCGGGGGTCTCGGCGTGGTAGGCGAGGTCGAAGGCCCAGGGAAACTCGTTGCCGCCGGAGAGCTCCAGGCGCACGCGGTGCGTGCCCGCTGAGAGGTGCTCCGCCAGCCCGTCCAACTTCAGGGAGCCGGAGTGCCCCGCCTCGAAGGCCAGGCGCTGCACCTCGTAGTCGTCGACGAAGACCACCACCTCCCCCGCGTTCGCCACCCGGCGTTTCACCTCGGCGTAGCCCACCAGGGCGCGCAGAGCTTGGACCGTCGCCTGGGTGGCGCCGAAGGTACCGCCGTCGCGGCGTTGGGAGAGCAGGAACTCGAGGGCGCGCTCCACGTGGGCCGCGTCCTCCCCGCGCGGATCGGCGAGCCAGGCCTGGATGGCGAGCGCAGTCGTCTCCACCTCCAGGTCCGTCCCTCCCGAGCGGGTGATGCTCGAGGTTGTCCCCACCAGGGAGCCGTCCTCGCGCTGCATCCCCTTCAAGCGCTCCCGCGCCGCGTCGGCGGCCTCGCCGCGGCCGGCGATCTCGAGCGCCGCCGCCGCCAACGCCACCTCGTAGGGGTCGTCGCTCTCCAGGCCGCGCGCCTCGAGATGGTCCAGCTCCACCGGAACGTCCTCCGGCGGCGTGCCCGCCACCACCAGGGCGTAGGTGCAGTAGGCGTTGGTGATCGGCTCCGGCGCCCGGCCGAAGGAGTCCAGCGCGCGCTCGTTGCGCTGGTAGCCCCCCTGGCCGTCGCGCCGCGCGAGCATCCAGGCCCGCGTGCGGTCGAGCATCCCGTCGTCGACGGGGAAGACGCGCGCCATGTCGCTGAACTCCAGCAGACCGTAGGCGGTCAGCGCCTCGTGCCCCGGATCGCCGCCGAACCACTCGTAGCCCTTCTCGGAGCACTCGTAGCCGACCAGCTTCTCGTACCCCTGGTCGAGCAGCTCCCGCGCGCGCGCCGCTGCCGCGGGCGCCTCGATCCCACCCGCTTCCAGGTAGGCGAGCGCCAGGACGTTGGGGTAGTTGGCGCTCGAGGCCTGCTCGAAACAGCCGCAGGGCCGGCGCAGCATGCCGTCGACCCCCGCCAAGAGATCCGCCAGGGGGGAGGGGAAGAGCTCGAGGGAGACCCCGAGGGAACCCGCGACGTGCTCCGCCGGAACGGCGATCTCGAACTCGGTGGATTCGGTCACGCGCCCGCTCTTCGACACGCGATGGGGGAAGCCGCGCGGGACGACGCGCATCGGCTGCACGACGCTGTCGGTCCAACCTCCGGCGCTGCCGGCCAGGGCGACGCGGCCTCCGTCGCCGCTGCCCGTGACTCGCACCGGCACCAGGAGCCGCCCGCGACCGTCCTCGAGGGGGACTTCGTCGGGGGGAGTCTCCTCCAGCACCAGCGGTCCCTGTACGTCGGCGAGCACGCGCGCCGTGGCCAACTCCGGATCCGCCGCCGCCACGGCCACCGGCAGGAGCACGCGATCCCCCTCGGAGAGCTCCACCGGCAGCTTCGCTTCCAGGTGGAAGGGCATCACCGCTTCGAACTCGCCGAGGGCCTGACCGACGCGTCCCGCCCCGTGGGCGTCGACGCTCACGTTCCAGGTGGTCACCCGGTCGGAGAGGTCGAAGGCGATGCGCGCCGTGCCGTCCGCGGCGGTGCGCAGGAGCGCGTTCCAGTAGACGGTCTCGGTGAAGTCATTGCGGGGCGCGTTCGCCGGTCGTTCGCCGCGGTGGTGGGCGTAGACCCGCCCCCAGGAGCGGTCACGCCGCGCCCAGGCCGCTCTCTCCCCTCCCCCTGCGACGAACTCGTCGTCGTCGCCCTGCTCGACGCTACCGGCGGCCAGGTCTCCCGCCTCGGCGAGGAGGTCTTCCAGGACGGGAACGGGAGCCATGAAGGGTCTACCCCCACCCCCACCTCCGCCGGGGGGCGGGGCTCCGGGCCCCTGCGGGTCCCCGGCTCCCGCGCCGAAGCCATTCCGGTCGAGCAGCATCGGCTCGCGCAGCTCCCCTCTCCCCAGGAACCACTCGTCCACCCCCGTGGGTTTCTCCACAGCGGCGAGGACGGTCATCTCCTCGACCTCGTTCGCGTCCGCGGCCCAATCTCGTTCCGCTTCTGCGAAGAGCACGTCGGCGCCCGGCGCGGGACTGGCCAACTCCGTCTGCAGCCGCTGGTTGACGACAGCTCCCACCACGAGCACGACCCCCGCAGTGCAGACCACCCCCGCCACGATCGGCCGCTTGCGCTCCGCGAACCACTCGATCCGCATCAGGAGCTCCCACACTCCCCAGACGCAGGCCAGGATCAGGGCCAGCGCTCCCAAGCCCCGCGCCCGGCGCTCCGACTGACGCACGTCCGCGCGGGCGGCGGCCACCAGCTGCGGCAAGTCTCCAGCCCGGTCCGCGACCTGCGGCTCTTGGGCGTGGCCTTCGCGTACGAGCAGGCGCTGGGCCGCTTCGCCGTGGACGTCGACCAGCCCCGACGGATCGAACCAGGCGAAGCGCCGCCAGCCGCGGGTGCCGAGCAGCAGGTCGACCGCGAGCC
>CAZDQL010000217.1:0-2482 GCA_964507325.1 uncultured Planctomycetaceae bacterium
GTGTTCCCTCTTACCCCCCCGACCGGTTCGTAGCTTCGTTCCCCCCCCATGTACGACCCCGTACTGGTTCAGCCGTTGCGCGATGAGGTCACGCAGCTTGGCGCCAAGGAGCTTTCCACGCCGGAGGCCGTCGATTCCGCCCTCAACCAAGACGGCACGACTCTGGTGTTCGTCAATTCCGTATGTGGGTGCGCCGCTGGTGGGGCGCGCCCGGGCCTGGCCCTCTCCCTGATGAACGGCAAGAAGCCGGATCATCTGGTGACGGTCTTCGCCGGTGTGGACCAGGACGCCGTTGAACGGCTCCGCGAGCACATTCAGGTCCACGAAGTCAGCTCACCCCAGCTCGCCCTCCTCAAGGACGGCGAGGTGACCAAGGTCTGGCGTCGCGACGATCTCCTGGGACTCGATCCCTCCTCGATCGCTCACGACCTGGCGAAAGCCTACGAGAAATACTGCTAGCGGCCCTGCTGGGAGGATCTCCTCCTCGGCGGTCGCGAACGAGCGGCGAACGAGCCCCGTGGGGCTCGGGTAACACCTTCGCCACGCCCGGGGAATCGTGTAGCCATCCCCTCCCCTCCCTCCTAGGGGAAATCCACCAAGGGAGCTAGTGTATTCGCGCTCGACGCGTGGCAACTGCCCGACGGACCCTGGAGCCCACGGATAGAAGAGATGCAAGTGACCGACGACATTCTCCGACGCCTGGAACGACTCGAACGTGACAACCGCCGCTGGAAGCGCGGCGCCCTGGCTCTCGCGGCCGGGCTGCTCGGAGCGCTCGTCGTGGGCTTCGCCGGCCCGCGCGACGTCGAGGACGTGGTCGAGGCGAAGCGCTTCGTGCTCCGGGGGGACGACGGGAAGGAGTACGCGACGCTCGCCCTCGATCAGCAGGGCAACCCGAACCTGCTCCTGCGCAGGGAGAAGGCCTCCGCGATCCTCACGCTCAGCGGTCCCGCCCTCCACATGCGGGGCGACGACGGCAAGAGCAGCGCGTGGATCGGCTTCGACCCCCGGGGCGCGGCGCGGATGGAGCTGGCCAGCGAGAAGCTGCGCGACGGCATCCGGGCCGTGGTGCAGCCGGACGGCTCCTCCGGCGTCTACGCGGTGGACGCCGAGGGTCGCGAGCGCGCCACCCTGGAGCACCTCTCGACCGGCACCTCCCAGCTCACCATCCGCGACGCCAAGGGGGGCATTCGGGCCCACGTCGGCCTCGACGGGAAGGACACCTCGAGCGCCCTGTTGCTCGACTCGCTCGGGCGGCGGCGCATCGGGATGCTCGTCGATCCCGCGGGCACTCCGACGCTGGCGACCGAGGACGGCCAGGGAAGGTTGCGCACGAAGCTCACGATGGACTCCGACGGCCTGCCGCTGTTCCAGCTCCTGCGCGCGGACGGGTTGCCGATGTTCCAGGAGCCGAAGTAGACGCCACCGGAGCCCTCCATGTCCTTCGAGAACATCCGGCTGGACATCGAGGAGAGCGGCATTGCTCGCCTCGTCTTGAACCGACCCGACCTGCGCAACGCCATGACGCCGGTCATGGGCGCGGAGGTGCGCGAGGCCGTGCGTCGGATCGACGCCGACGAGAGCGTGCGGGTGGTCCTCGTGCGCGGCGCGGGGCGCGCCTTCTGTTCCGGCGCGGACCTCGGGGACCTGGCCCAGGAGGCCGGCATCGAGACGGACCGCGAGGGTCTGGGGGGCGAGCGCAACTTCTACCGGCAGTTCCTCTCGATCGGCACGTTACGGGCGCCGACGATCGCCGCGATCAACGGGCACGCGATCGGCGCGGGGTTGTGCTTCGCCCTGGGCGCCGACCTGCGGGTGATGCACGAGAAGGCCAAGCTCGGCATGACCTTCGTCCGTCTCGGCATCCACCCGGGAATGGGGGGCACCTGGAACCTGCCGCGCCTGGTCGGCCCTGCCCTCGCCGCCGAGCTCCTCTTCACCGGTCGTCTCGTCGAGGCCCCCGAAGCCCTGTCCCGGGGCCTGGTGAACCGCGTGGCCGGCGATGATTCCTTCGACGCGGTCGTCGACGAGCTGGCCGCGCAGATCGCGAGCAACGCGCCCCTCGCCGTGCGTGCGGTCAAGGAGACCTTGCGTGGCAGCGAGTCCCGCACGCTCGAGGAGGCCCTGCTCGTCGAGAGCACCGCCCAGGCCGCCACCTTCCGCACCCGCGACGCGGCCGAGGGCATCTCGGCCATGCTCGACAAGCGCCCCGCGGCCTTCGAGGGCCGCTGACCTCGCGCGACACCGACGGCCTCGTCTTCCCTCCCCCGCTCGTCGCTCTACACTGTTGATCGCCAGAGCGACTCCCTTGCGGAAGTGGCGGAACTGGTAGACGCGCAGGATTTAGGATCCTGTGGCTTAGGCCGTGGGGGTTCGAGTCCCCCCTTCCGCACCACCCCTAACAGCCCACGTTTTCGGGAGTTACGATGACCCGCCCCCCGAATCCGGATCCACCAACAATGTTAGGATCCCGGATCCAGGA
>CAZDQL010000218.1:0-2472 GCA_964507325.1 uncultured Planctomycetaceae bacterium
CTCGGGGCCGCAGCCACTGCAGCATAGGCACTCGAGAATGCAACATCAGGGTGTTCTCAGCATTAGCTGCGGCGCCGCCCACGGGCTCGCTATCGGAGACGATGACCAGCCGATCGTTGATGCGATCTGCGATGGCTTCAGTGTCGAGGGGGGCAACAAGGTCCGTCGGAAACCCGTGAACGGCGATCATGTGAGCGACGATACGATCCTGGGCTATTGGCGACCTGAAACGCTAGTCCAGGAGACAATGTTGGACCTGCTCGCCGACCCTGACGGCAATGGCAACTGCGTGGCATTTGCAGAGCTGCTAGCCGCGTGCTTCGGCATTCACGGAGTGGATTGCGACGTGCTCAAGATCCTGCCGAGCCCTCCTGGAGCAGACTACGACCCGCGGAACAGCCTCATGGTGCACAGGTGGAGGGATCTCGGAGGTGGAACGAACCTGCCACCGGCCCCGTGGGACCACGAGATGAACGTGACGGTCGTGTCTGACACGCGACTGCCCGCGCAAGACAATGACGACTCTCCAGACTCCTTCGATGCGCACTACGTTGTCAGGCGGGGCGCCCTGATCTACGATCCGAGCTACGGCTCCACTAAGCACCCGACTCGCGAGGAGCATGAGTTGGCGGCATTCTGGGGCTATGCCGCGCTTGGAAAGAGACTACATGACCAGGGTTCAGGCGCCGACGATACCCATTACTGCACGCCAGATCGTGCTGCCCAGCTTGATACCAGGATCATCGTCCAGTAGCCCCTTCACACCCTCATGCAGGAGTGACCACCATGCGGCGAAGTAGCACAAGGAAGCGTACCGTGATAATGCTGGCGAGCGTGCTGGCTCTCGGGCTCGCGACGGCGGCGGGGCAGGACACGGATCCGCCGTCGGTCAGAACGACCCACCTGGGCTTCGCTCGACTCGATGGCGGTCTCGTTGCCCTCCTTGGCGTTGCCCCAGATGCCAGGGTGGAGCATCTCGGTCGTGCGATATCCGGCACGCTCTTCCTCGAGAGCGTTCGAATCGGACAGGACGAGCCGGGAGCGGTTGGAACGAGACGCACCGTAGATTACGGTTGTGGGGGCAACCCCTACTATCGCGAGATCGCCGTCGCACGTCGAACACGCGACAATGAGCTCGTCGTCGCTCAACTGGGAGGCCAAGGCCGGGGCTACCTCGACCTCTGGGTGAGTGGGAGTCACCAAGTTCGGACTCTCTCGATTTCGGCTCTCTTCAGCCCCGCGATGTTCTCCGAGAGCGGATGGTTGCCAACCACTGCTCAGGACGCCACGCAAACGGAGTTCTCCACGCTCGGCGGCTTGACGCTCGAGAACGACGGTACAGAGCTCGTCCTGTACGCGTCCGGACGGCAACGAAGAGGCCGCACGAGCTACGTGCTCGAGATCCCCGTCGCCGGCATCGAGTTCGAAGTCCCGGACGGACGCATCATCGCTCGAGGCTCGGGGCCCTGTTTCGACCACGACGCGCAGGGACGACTGTGGATGTTGACCCGCGAAGCTCTCGAGGAGATTGCCACGCCGGCTGCGCTGCGGCTGTCCAGGCGCGACGCCGATGGCGCTTGGTCTGCTGTACCCTCCCCCTTCGCCGAATTGAAGGCCTCCCCCGACTTCGACATGGCCGTGGGCCATGGGTGGCTCTACGTTTCGGCCTGGCACTACCCTGGCTACGTGAGGGGCAATCTCCGTCGTGAGGAGCCGGTCGAGCTCGGTCTATGGGGTTTGGAACTGGCTAGCGGTGACTGGAGCCGCGTGACGCTACCGGAGGGCTTCGGCCCCGAAAGACCCGTGCGCCGGTCGCGGTCGGTTCAACTGTTCGGGTCGGGCGGATCGTCATCGCCCGGTGTCACCGGTCCCCTGGTGTGCTACGCGACGGCTGCAGGTGAGTTCGAGGGCGTTCACCTGGAAGGTCTCCAGCGGGTCCCGGTCGATTGATCATGAGCTCCGCCTCTCGCCTTGCGCCGGCCGCGTGGGCTAAGCTGCCGAAAAACCGGCCTCCTGAGAAGCCGTCTGCTGGACGTTCGCAGGTCGGCCCTACCGCTGGGACTTATCTTTCGCGCTCTCGTCCGAGGGCTGCTCAGGCGGCGGGCCCCCAGAAGGACCCTCTGGCGCTTGAGGAGGAGGGTGGCGAGCAGCACGAGGCCAGCAAGGTGGGCGGAAAAGGAGGAGCGCCTCCGAGGAGGCGCTCCGCGGAGGTCCTAGGCCTCCTTCGAGCGCGCTTGCTCGCAAATCCACGTGTGGACGCGGTCTAGCTGTCGTTTCCAGGGACGTTGTTCACCCGGATCCGGGGATCCGAGTCATGGGTGGCAGGAAGTCCAGGCTGCCATGGGGGGGCGTTGGTGCACGAATCCGGCTGAGCGCGCATCTCTCGTAGGGCCCCGCCCCCCACCCCCTCGCCCGATCAGGCAGGGGCCCGGCGGGCTCGGTGCGGTTGGGGGGGGCTGCGAATGAGGCTGG
>CAZDQL010000219.1:0-2462 GCA_964507325.1 uncultured Planctomycetaceae bacterium
CGCTGAGCCTGGCCGACTTCGCCGACCGCCAGGCGCTCCTGGTGATGTTCATCTGGAGGATAGTAATTCCAAGCGGCGTCCGCGACCAGGCTGCTCCGTAGCGATGGTGTGACCTACCGAGGTTCTGGTGTGTGCAAGCGGCTTGCTGGTTGCCTGAGCGCCCCCCCAGCAGCCGCGAAGCGCCGACTTCCGTGCCGTTTCGGGGCCGTTGCGACCCATGGCCTACACCTTTTCCCCGCCGCTACCTCTCGAACGGTTGTTCTCTCCCTTCCTCAGAACGGCAATGGCTCCTGCGGCGGAGGTCTGGCGGGGCAACTGGCGGACCCGCTCTCCGAACTCGATCCCCACCAGCACCCGGCAGTCCCTCTCCCTTCCCCCGGGAGAGCTTCGTCTTCTGGGTCCCTTGGGGGTCGGGAAGGCCTTGAGAATCCACTGCCGCGCCTCTTCGAATCGCTCGGGCCGGTGCCGGATGTACTTGCGGATTCTCTCGCGGGTCTTGGCCTGTTCGTTGGGCTGCATGTCAGGTTCCTCGGACTGCCCGTGGCTGAGCGCGAGGAGGCCTCACGGTGGGGTTGCCGCCGAGGCGGCCTCCACATGCCGTCCTGGTCTTCTCCATCCAGCCTTGGACAGGCTTGCCCAAGTTTGCCACTCTGCGCATCGTAGTGCGAGAGTCTGCGAATACCCATGCCCGAAGAATTCCTGACCCTGCGTGAGGTCTCAGAGCTCCTGAAGCTCAGTGACAAGACCGTCTACAGGCTTGCCCAGCGTGGCGACATGCCGGCGTTCAAGGCGGGAGGCTCGTGGCGGTTCCGCCGGCTCGACATCGACCAATGGGCAGCGGCGCAGGTCGAGGACAGGAAGGGGCCTAATTCGCCGCCGAAGCGAAGCGGGACGACCAAAGAACAGGAGGACGTGGCCAATGGCGATGTCTGACAAGTTCTGGACGGAGGTCTCGCCGTCACGCTTCCCGTGGGAGAAGGAAGCGCTCGAGTACCTGCGCGACAACCTGCCCGACCACGAGCCGTGGCGGGTCTGGACAAACTTCCAGTTCATTGCCGACGACGGATCCATCAATGAAATCGACGCGCTTGTTCTGTCGCGAGTTGGGCTCTTCCTCGTCGAGATCAAAGGACATCCCGGCGAGGCGGGTGGAGATCAGGGCACGCTGGTGTTCCGTGACGCGAGCGGAACGCGCTCGATTGACCATCCCCTGTTCCTCACAAACCTCAAGGCCAAGCGACTGAAGGGGCTGCTCCAGCGACAGAAGGCCTTCCGCAAGAGTCGAGTCCCGTTCATCGAGCCGCTCGTGTTCCTCTCGCACGCCACGGCGATCCAACTGGACTCTCCGGCGGACGCGTACCTAGTCCTTCGAGATCGGGAAGCGACCGACAAGCGCCCCGGACGCGACGGAGTCATCGCCGCTCTCAAGGAACGCAAGGCGCCGGGCCTCCGCCGAGACCCCTACATCTACGGGGACCGCCCGCTCGCCAAGATCCTCAAGAGAGCCCTAGAGGACGAGATGGGGGTCGCCCGCATCCCCGGGCGCCGGCGAATCAAGGACTACGACTTGGGCGACGTCCTCGAAGAGACCCAGGTCTATCGCGACGAGCTCGGCCAGCACGTCAGCCTGCCGAAGACCAAGCGCAGAGTTCGCCGCTACTTCGTGCCCCGCGACTACCCCATCGACGCCGGGCAGATCCAGCGCTCGGCGAAGCGGGAGTTCCAGCTTCTAGAACGCCTGCAGCACCCGGGAATCCTGCGTGCTCTCGACTACACGGTCGATGAACTCGGGCCGGCGGTTTTCTTCGAGCATCTCTCGAACACCCAGCGCATGGATCGCTTCCTCGCGGATCACGGGGAGCGCCTGGATCTAGACGCACGTCTTGATCTCCTGCGCCAGGTTGCCGAGGCGGTCAAGTACGCCCACGCGCAACAAGTCGTGCACCGCTGCCTGAGTCCCCAGAGCGTGCTCGTCGTCCATGACAAACAGGCCAACGCCGTGGGCGTCAAGGTCATGAACTGGAGCACCGGCGTGCGCGACTCGGAGCAGGCCACCTCCGCTTCCGTGGTCAGCGCCACGCTACACCCCGAGGCCTATCAAGAAGAGGCCAGCGCCGTCTATCTGGCTCCGGAGCTGCGCAGGCATCCGAACTCCGTAGCACCGACGCTCGACGTCTTCTCACTGGGCGCCTTGGCCTTCCACGTCTTCACCGGTCGGCCTCCGGCAGAGAACTCCGACGACCTCTATGAGAAGGTCGAAGGCGGCGGCCTTCAGCTCAGTGCCAGTGAGGAGGGCACGCTCGAGTCGGTCGACCTACTCGTCTCTTCCGCGACCGAGGCAAACGTTCCGAGGCGCCTGCAGTCCGTCGACGAGTTCTTGCAGGCGCTCGACGGGATCGAAGAGGAGCGTAACCGTTCACACTCTGCGAGGGCGTTTCAGGATGAAAGCAGCGAGGGCGCAG
>CAZDQL010000220.1:0-2406 GCA_964507325.1 uncultured Planctomycetaceae bacterium
CGGCTCGCGATCCTGGTGGCCCTGGTGGCCTGGGGAGACCCGGGGTTGGCGCAAGAGCAGCACCTGAAGGTCCTGGGAAGGGGTACTTGGCGCCTAAGGACGGTGGATGAGGTCGGGGACCTCGATCGGGACGGAGTGGCCGATCTGGTTGTGGGGGCCGTGACCGGGGGGATCCCCGGCAGTGGGATCGTGGGGGGTATCGTGGGGGTGGTGTCCGGTCACGATGGCGCGTGGATGCGGGCCCGCCGCTTTCATGAGGCGGACAACACGATCGCGATTCACGTGAACACCGTCCCGTGCCAGCTGGGCATGGACGCGCAGACTGCCGTACGTGCGGCGGCTGGCCTCGTGGATCGCGCGGATCTTGTCCAGAAGGTCGGCGTCCTCGGCCTCCCGTGCTGTCGGCCTCTGCCTGGAGCAGGACGCGTACCAGCCGCTGCGAGAGACTCCTAGGGCTTCGCACATGAGCTTGACGGGGTAGTTTGGCCTTCTCCGCGGCGATCAGCCCGAACGCCGATCCTCTTCCTTCGCGAAGAAGGCCGCGGCTTTTGGGAAGTCGCGCTCCATCTCCAAGCGTCGGACCTTCCGGCGCAGCATGCGCAACTCCTCGAGCTCTTCCGTCGTGAGGGCGCCCTCGGGGCCGCAGCCCTCGTCGATGTCAGCCTGCTTCACCCAGTGCCGCAGGGAGCTCTCCGTCAAGTCCAGGTCCCTGGCCACCTTCGCCAGGTTCCCGACCTCTCGGATCAGGCGCACGGCGTCGGCCTTCTGCTCGGGCGTGTACTTCCTTCTCGGTCGTCTTGCCATGTCGGACATCCTCGCGCGTCCCGCGCGATCTGGGGTGTCCGATCCACCCAGGCAAGGTCATCATCCAGCGGCTCGCACGGCTGAGTACCCGCCGGAACTCAAATCCAAGGAAGCCGAAGCTCTCGCCCTTCGACAGACCCACGATCCGAGTCTTGTCCTCGTTCGCCTCTACTTGCGGTCGGCGAGCTTCTCCCGGAGCCTCTCGTGTACCGCCATTCAAAGCCAGCCATGACGCGGGTGCGAGTCCCCAGGGTGACCAGGTCATCGGCGAATTGAGCGTACTCGATCTGCGTCCACCGGCCGTTTCGTGTGACTTCCTTGGCCCGCTCCAGCATCTTGTCCACCTCGTTGAGGTACGAGGTTGAGGCGTTGGATGACTTTGGCACGGTACCCAGGTCGGCCCGACCTTCAGGCACGCGCCTCGCTCCTATCACGACCGTGTCGCACTCCTCCTTTGTGACTCGACTCCGTAGCATTTCACTGGGAACGGCCAGACGAGCGGTTCGAGCCGCAGACGGTTGCACGCTCCCCGATGTGTGAAGTCGACGACCATGACCCCAGGCGGCAGTTTGTCGATGCTACCTTCGCGCCACTCTGTCACTGACGTTTCCTTCGTCCGCCCACGCCGGTCGAGAAATCCTGGAGCTTCAGCCCGTAGATCTTCGCGAACCGTTCGGCCTCCACGACATCGACCCGCCGTTCTCCGAGTTCTGACTTGCTGACGTACTTCTGCCCGACACCTAGAGCAGCGGCAGCTTCAGCCTGGCTCAGGCCCGCATCCAGCCGCGCCTGGCGGAGCTTGACCAGGAAGCGGCGGTACTCGGGCGTGTGGGCTGCGCCGGCCATGCCGGTGAGTTTTCGAGACCGTATGGGGCTAGACCAAATTGGTCTGGCGCCCGCGGTGTCGTCGGGCATGATGGAGGCCCAACAGGACTGTGGAGCCTTCGCCAGCGGAACTCGGGTCTCGCCGGGTCAGTGTGGCGCACGGAGCGGCCTCCTCAGCGTTCGGGACCCTAGACAACCGGGAGTAGGGAGAAGCAAGATGGTGACAGAGTCGGGAGCAGACGAGAGGCGGCGCAGGAGCCGGAGGAAGAGAGAGGCTCGCAGAAGACTCGAACGGCGAAGCCGGATCAGGAGAGGGGCTCAGGCCTTGGTCGCATGTGTGGCTGTCATCTTCCTCGTCTACATCGCGGGTCCTTCCTCCGTGGGCAAGCCTGAGGAGTCCTTGTCCTTCTGGCCACCGCGGAGCGATTTCGTTCAACATCCGCACCTCTGGGAGCAGACGATCCGGGAGTCCTTGGGCAGACAATTCGATGGCATCTATGACGACCCTCTTCTCTACCATCTCTCGGCCTTGGTCCGCGCGAAGGTCCTCCTCGCCCTCGAGGTGGAGACGAAGATCCCCGACGGAGCGCTGGAGAACGTCAGCCGGATCCTACGGTTCGCCTCGCATGGCATCGAGACGGACAGACCCGTGAAGGTCCTGACGCTTCGCATTCGCGGCTTCCGGGGGATCGCTGAGGCGGACCTCGTCTTCGATGAACACTTCGTGCTCGTCGGGCCGAACGGTGTCGGCAAGACTACAGTGATCGATGCCTTGTC
>CAZDQL010000221.1:0-2395 GCA_964507325.1 uncultured Planctomycetaceae bacterium
CGTCAAGTTGACGCTCACGGTTCTACGCCCGTTCGCTCGACCGCTAACTCACAGGGGTCGAGGGGACTAGAGCCACCGGCCGTTCGGGAAACACCACTCACGAGGTAGGCATACCGGGCAGGGGGGCCATGTTGTTCAGTGGTCAACATCTATCCCGTTCAGTGCTGAACAGTGTATCAGTACCTATTTCAAGTGTATGGAATCGTTGGAGGCGGGTCTTTGAGTTCGGCGACCAGGCGGACGCTGCAGGGCACGTTTTGTTCAGGCTGAACAAGGGAAGCATCATCCCGGCCCCCTCTTCCCCTCGATCGCGAGCCTCCGGACACGCAGCAGCTCGGGGAGGTCCACCAGGATGGGAACCCACCCCATCAGCTCGGATGCGCGATACAGGGCGAGGGTGCGTTGCTCCCCCTGGAGCAGGTAGAGACATCGGCCGCACACGCGACCGCGGCTGGCCGTGTCACGGACCACCGGCGTCAGCGAGGGGACACCGCTGCAGTGGACGCATCGCAGGGAGAGGGCAGTCATCGGTCCCCTTCGGCCCTTCATTGGTCCCTCCCGGCCAAGCAGCACAGATCGAAGTGGTCGCACCCCTCGCATCTCCCGTCCCCCTTTCGCACGATGCAACCCTCTCCCCCGCACTACCCGCATTGAGCGACGCAGTTGCCGCACCACGAGATGCAGGACCAGGGAGTGACTGCGCCGCACAGAGGACACCGCGACATGAAGTAGTCGGATATCATGGTCATCCCCTACGCCACGCCTCTTCAGCGGCCTCTGCGTCCGACAGCTCACCGAGGCACTCCACGGAGGTAAAGGTGGAGACAACGGCGGCCTCGACCATTGCGAGCTCCGTTCCTCCGCTCACTTCCTGAACCCCCACGAGGTTGGCGATGTAGAAGGTGGCGTCCTCGCACGCCTCCAGCTCGAGGCCTTCGGAGTTGGCGGCGACAACGAAGAGGAGCCGCGTCAGACACGAAGGACAGCGGCGCAGCCTTCCCATCCGCTTGTGCCCCACGGGATAGGCAACCCGCGTCTCCTCGAGCAACGCGCACTTTGGGCAGCTCACGGCGTACCCCCATGGCGTTCCGACCGCCAACGCTCCGCCCTCGCGAGCCAGCGGGCGCTTTCGAGCAGCTCGCGTCGACGGCCGGCGCCCGATCGCGCCAGAGCCACCGTGTAGCACATGCCCCCCTGCCAGCACTCGGCCCGGCGACGGGGGCACTCGCCACAGTCGCCCAACGGAGGGGCGCCCGCAAGGGACTTCAAGGCCCTTTCGCGGCGCACCGCGGCAGCGTCCAGCACTCGCGACCACCCCAGGAGCAGCTGCCGCCAGGGGTGGCCGGGGGGCCAGGATTCGGCGATGGGGACGTGGGTGTTGACGTGCGGGTGAGGAGGGGCTACACTGTTCATCTGTGCTCCTTGAACGCCTCGACCAGTGGATTGCAACCGGGTTGGGGCGTTCCGCGTTGGCGTCAACGCAGGTCAGGTGTCAGCCGGCGGGGCGTTTCCGGAACAATCGAGAGCCCCAGGGATCATGCGTGGGAGTAGGGCGCGGCGCCTCACCCCCCTCGCTCGAATCGCCCCCCCCGGGGAACGGTTTCCGCCCACCCCCATCCCTCGCCTCCGGCTCGGCTCCCCGAGGGGAGAGACCATCCCCCTCTACCCCCATCAGGACAGGGGACGGGGAGGGCGGCGGGTCGTACCGGGGGGCAGTGCTCGAGAATCGCGGGGGACACCCGGACACCCCCGTCCCGACGGGCGCGGGGCGTGAGGGGGACCACGTTGCCCGCGAAGCATCCACGCGGGTGACCGGGCGTCTCGTCATCCTAGAGTTTCCCCTGCATGGCCAGGCCAGCCTTGTGCTTCTCCCCGATGGACAGGAAGTCGGCAGCCTTCTCCAGCCGAGCCTTCCGCAACGCCCTCATATCGGGGTCCGGGGGCTGCTTCGAGAAGGTGCCGCAAGGGGCCGCGTTCACTATCGCACGCAGGTAGGTCCCGAGGGGCGGCATCCCCTGGCCCGAGAAGAAGGCGTCTATGCGCCTAGCCTCCGGCTCCGAGATGCGAGGGGCCTTGTCCTTGTCGGTTTGCGCCTTGTGGCCTCGTGGCTTGTCGGACATCGAATCACTCCATGTAGGACGGTTGAAGGTGGAGGTAGGAGAGGCCCCCACCTACACGGGCATCAGGACCAGGACGGCCTGGCCTCCCGGCTGGCCCGCTCCGGCGTTGAGGCACGCAAGCCTGAACGCGGCTCCCGGGGCGAACACCGCAGTCGAACGGTCGATTAGGCCAGCCCTGGTAACCGTGTACTGGGCGGCGTTGACCTGGAGCGCATCGGTCACGGCGGCGGGAGCCCCGGCGGGGTCCGCGATGAGTTGCACGGTATCGCCACCTC
>CAZDQL010000222.1:0-2389 GCA_964507325.1 uncultured Planctomycetaceae bacterium
CGTCCTTGGCCCAGCAGGCGACGTCGACGTTGTGGCAGTGCCAGTCGATGAAGAAGCCGGAGGAGACCCAGGTGAAGCTGTTGGGGTGCTGGATCTGGAAGACCAGCTCGTTCGCGCCCTTCGGCCGCGGCGGGCAGTGAACGGGCCCGTGCACGCGGTAGATGCGCAGGGTGTGCAGGTCGCCGATCTCGCCGTCGTGGATGCGCTGGATCACCTCCTGGCGGGCCTGGGAGTGCCGCCACATGAAGCCGACGCCGACCTTGAGCCCCTTGCGCTCCGATGCGCCGGCGACCTTCAGCAGCCGTCGGACGCCGGGCGCGTCGGTGGCGAAGGACTTCTCCATGAAGACGTTGACGCCCTTCTTCACGGCGTACTCGAAGTGCAGCGGCCTGAAGGCGGCGTGGGTGGTGAGGAGCACGACGTCGCCGGGGGAGAGGGTGTCGATCGCGCGCTTGTAGGCGTCGAAACCGAGGAAACGACGCTCCGGGGGGACGTCGATCTTGTCGGGGTAGGCGTTGGTGATGGCGTTGTGGCAGGCCGAGAGACGGTGCTCGAAGAGGTCGGCCATCGCGTGCAGCTTCACGGGACCGCCGGTGGTGTGGACAGCGTCCCCGACCGCTCCACCGCCGCGACCGCCGCAACCGACCAGGGCGAGCTTGATCGTGGAGTCCGCCCCGCCGTGGGCGAAGGCGGGGTTGGCGGTGACCAGAGCGGAGGCTGCCGCGGACTTGCCGGCGAGCTCGAGGAACTCGCGGCGAGAACGGGGAGTGGAGGTGGGCTGGGTCGGGTCGGTGGTCATGGAACTCGAGGGCGGGTGTGGCCAGCGGAGGAGGAGGTGAGTGGAAGATACGCCGAGGAGGGCCGGTGCGGCACGTCGAAGATGCAACGGGTCGTGTATCTTGGCGCTTCCCCCCGCGAATGAGTTCCAGAGCCGCTCCAGGCAAGCCGCGTTTGCGAACCACAAGATGCCCTTGACTGCCTCCTTGCTCCCCCTGGCTGCATCGGTGCTATGCCTCGCAGCCGTTGACACGTCCCCGGTGGCGCGCTCGTCCAAGCCCAACATCCTGCTCTGCATGGCCGACGACTGGGGCTGGCCCCATGCCGGCGCCTACGGCGACGAGGGTATCGCGACGCCGAGCTTCGACCGCATCGCCCAGAGCGGAGTGCTGTTCCACCACACCTACGTCTCCAGCCCCTCCTGCACGCCGAGCCGCAACGCGGTGATCACCGGCAAATACCATTGGGAGCTCGGACCTGGCGCAAACCTCCACAGCACGTTGCCCGCCGAGCACGAGAGCTTCATCCACCTGTTGGAGGACAACGGCTACGTCATCGGCCGCAGCAGCGCGAAGTCCTGGGGACCGGGGAAGATCCAATCCTGGGAGAAGGTCCACGGACAGCATCCGGTGGGCCCCCAATACAAGACCCTGGAGATCTTCCTGCAGAAGACGGAGGCCAAGACCAAGCCCTTCTTCTACTGGCTGGCCACCAGTGACCCGCACCGTGGCTACAAGCGTGACTCCGGGGTGGATTCGGGCATCGATCCGGCTGAGGTGCACCTCTTCGGTCACTACCCGGACACCGATGTCGCCCGCCGTGACGTCGCCGACTACTACTTCGAGGTCCAGCGCTGGGACACCAAGGTGGGCCTGGCGCTCGCGCTGCTGGAGGAGCACGGCCTGCTGGAGAACACGATCGTCATCATGACCGGGGACCACGGCATGCCCTTCCCTCGTGGCAAGGGGAACCTCTACGACGCCGGTGCGCGCGTGCCCTTCGCTGTCAGCTGGCCGCAGGGCATCCCGGCGGGTAGGGAGGTGCAGGACTTCGTCTCCTTCGTCGACATCGCACCGACCTTGCTCGAGGCCGCCGGCGTCCCGGCGCTCCCCGAGATGAGTGGCCTCAGCTTCCTCGACCTGTTGCGGTCAGAGCACTCCGGTCGTCTCGATGCGGAGCACCGCCCCTTCGCGGTCTTCGGGCGCGAGCGCCACACTCCCGCGCAGCAAGCTCCGAACACGGGTGGCTACCCGTCGCGCGGCATCCGCACCCCGGACTTCCTCTACGTCCGCAACTACCAGCCGGATTGGTGGCCTGCGGGGACGCCCGGCGAGGACGGCAAGACCAACCTCCCCGACCAGTGGTACGCGGACTGCGATGGCGGGCCGATGAAGGACCTCATCATCGACAACAGGGACACCGATGGGGTGTTCCGCCGCTCCTTCGAGCTCTGCTTCGCCAAGCGCCCGGCGGAGGAGCTGTACTCCATCGCAGAGGACCCGGATCAGCTGAACAACGTCGTCGATGCACCCGAGCACGCCGCTACGGTCGAGAGGCTCCGCAAGCTGTTGCAGGACCGCCTGTTGGTGCTCGACGATCCCCGTGCCACCAA
>CAZDQL010000223.1:0-2389 GCA_964507325.1 uncultured Planctomycetaceae bacterium
CACGATCGCCGCCGCCGGCGCCTACACGATCGCCAACGCCGACGACGACATGGCCATCCGCATCGCCGCCGAGACCGCCGCCAACGCTTCCCGCCGCCTCTCCCACCAGCTCATGCGGGGCATCCAGAAGCTGAACGAGGCCACACCCGAGACGTTCGCGGAGGCGCGCCGCCTGGCCCACGTCTACCTCTCCTGCGCGCTGGAGAACGAGAAGGACACCCTGAGCACGATCAGCGAGCTCGCCGACGACCCCCAGCGAATCACCGCCTACATCGACGAGATGCAGGATGTCCTGCGGAGCGTTGCATCGGGGCAGGAGTCCGCCATCGCCCACCACGCTTCAGTCGTCGGGGCCCGACTGGGCGTCGACCTATCTCCCCCTCAGCCGCCCGAGCTGGAGCAAGCCGCCGCCAGCCTGATCCCCAAGCCGACTGCCAAGGTGACCGAGGACGGCTACAGGGGCTATCGAGAGCTGATCGAGAGCGTCCCGATCGAGGAGCGCGAGAAGTACCCCTACAGCCGCGGCGCCATCGCAAGCACGCGCGAGCTACAGCTCCTGATCGACGGCCATCGAAGCGCCCTGCAAATCCGCGACATGCTCGATGCGCAAAACCCCCGCCGCTCGGACCTCCAGAGCGTCGTCAACTACCTGCGGATCCTGGAGCTCGCTGGGCTCGTGGAGTGGTAGCTGCGGGCGGAGGCCTACGCCAGCATGGAGCACCGTATCCGCATCCCGCAGATGCCCATGTGGGACACCTTCATCTCCCTCGGCCTGCGCTGGGGTGAGGTGGCTACCCTGCGATGGGCCGACGTGGACCTCCGAGCGGCGACCCTGACGGTGCGCGCCGATGTAGCAAAGAGCGGCCGCGCCCGCGCCCTCCCCATCGACGAGGATCTGGCGGCCTCTCTGAGGAACCTCCGGCGCCTCCACTCCCGCGCGACGGGTGCGACTCCTGGCCCGTGGGCGCTGGTCTTCCTCTCACCACACGGTGATCCTTGGCGAGTCGGGGAGAGCCAGAACGCGCTACGAGCGTTCCGCCACATCCTGAAGCGGGCCGGCATCCCGAAGAAGGACGAGCTGGGCCGCACGCTGGACATCCACGCCCTGCGGACAACCTGCGGAACCCGTCTCGCGCGGAAGGGGGTGCCGCCCCAGGTGCTCCAGTACCTCCTCGGGCACGCGAGCATCCAGACCACGATGGAGTTCTACGTCTTCCTGCGGATGGAGGACGCGCGGGAGGCGCTCCGGGAGCTGGATCCCCTGCCCATCTCGACTGACGAAAAGCCTCCCGAAACGGCCGAAAAACCGCGAGTTCCCTGGAACAAACCTGGAACGGGCCGCGCTACCCCTCCCCGACAGCGATCCGGCCGACGCCTGCAAGGAACTGGCACGGAAGGACTTGCGAGCAGTGGGCCCTGCAGGACTCGAACCTGCGACCAATCGATTATGAGTCGACCGCTCTGACCGACTGAGCTAAGGGCCCGGTGGGGCTCAGGATGGCAGGCGGATGAGGGATGCGTCAAGCCCGCGGGGTCCCGGGAGATCTCCCAGGGGCCCAGCGGGCTCGTCTGTCGGCCGGGCGTCTCGAACGCGAGACGCCGGCCCGGCTCCACTGGGGCCGGGCGGCGTCCGGGGCGGATCAGTGACTGGCGTTCGGGTTGCTCTGCCAGAGGCCGAAGACGTTGCCGTCGGGGTCGGAAACCAGGCTGAACCAGCCGATGCCGTGGACCTCCTGCTTGGGGACCACGACGGAGCCACCGTGGCTCTCGACGCTGGCCACGATGGGCTCGATCTCGTCGACGGCGACGTAGTTGATCATCTGGCGGGGCATGCCCTCCGGGGGGTTGTGGATGCCGCCGCCGATGCCGCCCTCGGCCGTCTCGTAGAGGTGATAGGTGTCACCACCCATCGGCATCTCCGAGAACTTCCAGCCGAACACCTCGCCGTAGAACTTCGCCGAAGCGGCGGGGTCCTTCGAAGGGATCTCGACGTGACACCACATTCCCTGCGTGATCGTCGTCTCTACCATCACGGTCCTCCTGCTCGTGCGGAACTGCGTCCGCGGGTTTGGGGGGAAGAGAGGGGGATTGTACGGCAGAAGGCGTATTCGGACTTCGGTCTCCCGAATCAGGGGCCGAAAGGCCTTGACGCGGCCGGCAGGGGGGCGGCAGCCTCGGTGAGATGAACGGGCAAATGGAAGATCCCCCCGAAGAGTGGCCGCTGGAGCCCGACGAGGAGACCGTGCGATCGTGGCTGGAAGAGGCCACCGAGCTCGTCCTGGAACACCTTCGAACACTGCACGAACAACCCGCGGCCGACGCCGAGGTCGGCGAAGAAGACGTGCGACGCCTGGTCGAGCCCATGCCAGAAGAAGGCAGCGACGCGGGC
>CAZDQL010000224.1:0-2370 GCA_964507325.1 uncultured Planctomycetaceae bacterium
AGAACCGCGTGGCGGAGGAGGCGGGCGAGCTCGGCGGAATGGGCATGATGATGCCCCCGGCCTTCCTCTGGTACTACCAGTACGGGTACAAGGAGCGCTGGAACGATCCGGAGAACAACGATCCCACCATGAAGCGCAGCTTCGGGGAGTACCTCGAGGAGGCGATGGAGAAGCAGTGGTGGAGGCCCTCCAGCACCAAGCTCTACGAGAAGGTGGAGCCGCGGGTGTTCTTCGAAGCGGGCGGCAATCTGCTGCGGCGCCAGCGGGGCGGTCAGAAGCTGCTGCTCGAGCACCTGTGGCCGAAGCTCAAGATGATCGTCTCGGTGGACTACCGGATCACCACGACCGGGCTCTACTCGGACTACATCCTTCCCGCTGCCCAGCACTACGAGAAGCTCGGCAACAGCATGCCGTCGGTGCACCACCTGAACTACGTGCTCTGCGACCACGCCACCCCGCCGAGCGGGGAATCCCTGCCCGATCGCGAGATCGGGGTTCGCCTGGTGGAGAAGATCGAGGAGCGGGCCGCGGGGCGCGGCATGAAGGAGTTCACCGACGCCAACGGGACCGTCCACAGCCTGGTCGGAATGGTGAACGCCGCCACGCTGGGCGGAGCGGTGCGCGACACCGAGAAGCAGTTCGAGGAACAGGTCGCCGACAGTGCGGTCTACGGCGTGCTGCCGAAGGGGACCACGCTCCAGACGCTGCGCGAGAAGGGGCAGGTGCGCTTCACCGGCTGGGGGATGGTGGGCCACGGCATCTCCCAGGGATCGACGATCCGGCCCGACGAGGTGCACAACCCGCTGCGCTGGCACACGGAAGACAAGGTTCCCTACGACACGCTGGTCCGGCGCGCCCAGTTCTACATCGATCACGAGTGGTTCCTGGAGGCGGGAGAAGAGCTGGCCACGCACAAGGAGCCGCCGCCGGGACACGGAGGACGGAACCGCCGCTTCGAGATGACCAGCGGCCACAACCGCTGGAGCATCCACTCGATGAACCTGACCAACAACATCATCCAGAACACCCACCGGGGCGAGCCGTTCGTGTTCATCAACGACAAGGACGCGGCGGAGCTGGGGGTCGAGAACGGCGAGAAGGTGAAGCTGGTCAGCAACGTCGGGGACTGCATCGTCGCCGCCAAGATCACGCCGTCCTGCCGGCCGGGCCAGGTGATCCTGTACAACGGGTTCGAGCCCTACATGCACGAGAACTGGTACAGCCAGGCCGACCTGGAGCCCGGGCACGTGAAGCACCTGGGGATGGTCGGCAACTACGGACATCTCAAGTACCGCGGCTTCTCGTGGCAGCCGATTCCCGCGGATCGCGCGGTTCGGGTCGACGTAGAGAAGCTCTAGCTGCCGAGAAGCGCTCCCAGCCTCCAGACCTGGCAGCAGTCCGGGCGTCGCGCCCTGCCCGCGGCATGACGCCGGTCATACCGCACCCCTTCCCAAAGCTCCATAAACCCCGAAGAGAAGAACCAGCCTGTCCATACGGGTAGGGAGAGGAGATTGGTGGTGACGGGGACGGATAGTGCATGGGCGAATCGGTATCGCGAGAAGTGGACCTGGGACAAGGTGACCTTCGGCAGCCACTCGGTGGACTGCTATCCGGGCGGCTGCTCGTTTCGCGTCTACACCAAGGGCGACAAGATCGTCCGCGAGGAGCAATCCGCCCTCTGGAGCCCGACCGAGCCCGGAGTGCCCGACCTGAACCCGATGGGGTGCCAGAAGGGCGCCTGCTGGAGCCACTGCCACTACTCGCCCGACCGCGTGACCCAGCCGCTCAAGCGGGTCGGTGAGCGGGGCAAGGGCCAGTTCGAACCGGTGTCCTGGGACGAGGCGCTGACCGACATCGCCGACGCCATGCTCGACGCCATCGAGGACCAGGGCGTGGAGTCGATCATCACCCCGCTCACCCCCGAGGTCGGCGCGGGACCGGCCCGCTACCACACCTTCACGCTGGGATCGCCGACCACGGACGGCAACGCGGAGTTCCAGGACTTCAGTCCGGGCTGGCACATCACCTGGGGTCTCTACAACCCGACCTCGAGCATGGACGACTGGTTCCTGGCGGACCTCACGCTGATCTGGCACGCGAACCCGGTCTACACCAACATCCAGTGGTACCACTTCGTGGCCGAGTCCCGATACAACGGCGGCGAGGTGGTGACGATCGCGCCGGACTACAGCCCCTCGGCGATCCACGCGGACAACCACCAGCCGATCCGCATCGGCACCGACGCCGCGCTGGCGCTGGCGATGTGCAAGGTGATCGTCGACGCGGAGCTGTACCAGAAGCAGTTCGTGCAGGAGCAGACGGATCTTCCGCTGCTGATCCGCAAGGACAACGGCCGCTTCCTGCGCGGGA
>CAZDQL010000225.1:0-2293 GCA_964507325.1 uncultured Planctomycetaceae bacterium
TCGGCTCTCCGCAGAGCAAGGTCCCGGTGATCGTGCCGGGAAGGACGAGGTTCGTCTCGAGCCTGACCTGTCCGTGCGGGGGAATCGTAAACGACCCCGAGAGCCCCGGGGGCGGAGGGCTGCCGACCTTCACCCCCCTCTCCATCGGTGTCAGGCGTCTCCTTTCGAAAGGGGGGAAAGGCTTGAGGGGGTGGGGAGGAGCGACTTCCCAGCGGTAGCCTTCAGCTGCCGGCAAGCGATCCCAGCGAACCTCGCTACATCCACGAAATTGGCCCACCACGCTCGGCGTCGGCCCGTTGCGCAGCCAGCGCTCTATGGGATCGTCGCCTGGCATCCGCCAGACCCCATCGATCTCGACCAGGACGGGTATCCCCCGGCAATCCAGCTCGATCTGCTTCATTCGGGACAAGAGGCGTGAACGCTCGATTCGTGGCTTGTCTTCCCACCGCAATGGGCCCCCGAGCGGAGGGTGAAGCAGCACCACGATCCCGCCACTTTCGAGGAGTGGAGACGCGGGAGCGGCGATGACGAGCGATCCCGCGGGATCGAGCCTGACCGTTCGCTCCTCTTCCGGTTCAAGGGGCAACCGAGCCTCGATAGGCACATATCCCGGGGCATCGACCGAAACGAGAACGAGCTCCTCCTCCTCGTGATGGAGGAGTATCTCCCCCTGCCCATCCGTCCGCAGCTCCGGACCCTCGTCCACGCGAACCGTTCCACTGGTCACTGGCGTCTGTCCATCGCTTCCCACCAGACGTAGGCGAATGGAGTTCGCCGTGGGCGCCGCTCGCCGCCCTTCGGGCATGGACAAGTCAAGAGCGGCGAGGACCTCGCCGTTTCGCCCATCCATGCCCTCAGGCGGATCGATGGCGCCCGCGCCGTCGTTCCCGACCAACGGGGCCAGGAGCAGAGCCGATGCGGACAGCAGGAAAGCGACCAGCCCGATCAGCCCCCCCCGCAGGGGGTGCCCATGATCATTCTTCACCGAGATAAAAACTCGCCCAGGCCTGGGCTTTCACTTCCCCGCCGATCGCGCACTCAGGCGAAGTCGCCGCGACCCATCCACTCGCGAGAGTATCCGTATCCCAGTGGAAGTACCCAACATTGGCCGACGCGTTCCAGTCCTTTTCGAAGAAGACGTCAGTGTAGCCTGGCGGCCCAGGATGGAAGTACCACGCATACGCATCGACGTAATGCACCCCGGTGAGGCTGTCTGCGTACGTGCAGTGGGCATCAGCATCGAACTCGGGGATTCCCTCGGCGCTCGCGCTGGCTCTGATCCAGCTAAATGAATCCATGCATCCATCGACATCTACGACGGGTTTGCGGTCGGACTCGGGATAGGGATAGATGTAGGCGTAGTCTTCTGTTGCGGAATTCGTGGCGATGGCAACGGCTTCGATGCGAGAGGCATCACTTCCCGGGGCCGGTTGGTGCATATATGCCAATCCATTGAAATGCCCCTCGTTGATACTGCACGTCGCTATCGCCTTGGCGTAGGCGTAGAGCCCAGTACTGTCTCTTCGGAAATCAGTGCTCTCGACCTTCATGGGGGGATTGATGATCGAATTGATAAGCACCCAGCTTCCATCGATCTCGATCTCGAAGTCGGGCTCTTGGGCGCCGGCCGGGACACCCAAGCAGGAGAACAATGCGAGCCCGGCCGCATACCTGAGGATTGATTTCATCTGCATGATCGAACGACTGCTCGTATAGGGAGTAGGAGTTGATTCGTGTGGTGCGATTCGGAGGCACCGCCACGGGGTCGTACCGTCGCGATAGAGTCCTCGGAGCCCCGATCAGTTGGAAAAATCTCCGTCTTCTTTGCGGGAATGCGGTGCCGATGACACGATCCCTGGGCAGTAGACTTCTGGGCCTCGGCCTCTTCGCAATCGCGTTCGCGTGTGTGGAAGCGGCGGTGGTCGTCTATCTGCGGGCGTTGTGGAACATCGACGACCTGATCCAGGACGTGCCGCCGCTCGATCGGTTCATGGCCAAGGTCGAGCTCTCGCGGGAGGCGGCGACGCTGTTCATGCTGCTGTTCGCGGGCTGGGCCGCGGGAAGGAACTGGCAGAGCCGGCTGGGGTACGCTTTCTTCGCGTTTGGGCTCTGGGACGTCTTCTACTACGTGTGGCTACGGGTGTTCCTCGACTGGCCGCAGTCCCTCCTGGAGCCGGACATCCTCTTCCTGATTCCTCTTCCCTGGTGGGGACCGGTCCTGAGTCCAGTGCTGATCGCCCCCTGCTGCAGCTGGTGGCCCACGGGGTGGCGGACTACTCGCGGGAGCGGCCGG
>CAZDQL010000226.1:0-2231 GCA_964507325.1 uncultured Planctomycetaceae bacterium
TGCGGCGGTAGAAGGCGTTCGACTCCTCGGCGGTGGAGAAGCCCGCGTACTGGCGCACCGTCCAGGGGCGGCGCGTGTACATCGTCGGGTAGGGCCCGCGCACGAAGGGCGCGAAGCCGGGCAGCCCCCCGAGGTGCGGGTGGTCGGCGGGGCCGAGGAGCGGCGGCACCGCGATCCCCTCCGGGGTGGTGGTGGCCTCCTCCGTCGGCTCGGGGGTCGCGGGCGCGCCGGGGGCCACGCCGTCGAAGTCCAGGTCGGTGAGGGAGGGGATCGTCACGCCGGTGCCTCCTCACTCTCGAAGAGCGCCGCGTCGCGCCGGGCGGGGAAGGGCTCGATCTGCCGCGCGGCGGCGGAGTCGGCGAAGGGCGGCTCCGGCGGCGGCGGGTCCTCGTCGGGATTCGGGTGCAGGGTCACGCCCAGGACGTGCTCCTCCCCGCGAGCCAGGCGCTCGCTCCAGGCGTCCCAACTGGCGTCGATGCGCGCGCGCAGGGAACCGTCGAGGAGACAGGTGGGGAGCCCGCCGAGGCGCTCGATCTCCTGCAGCTCGCGCCACGCCGCGCGGGCCAGCTCGTCGGTACGGTGCTCGATGAAGTGGCTGCCGCCGGCGGGATCGGCCACGCGGTCGAGGTGGGATTCGAGGGCCAGGACGCTCTGGGTGTGGGTCGCCAAGCGCCGCCCCAGCGCGGAGGGGGAGTCGAGGGCCGAGTCGAAGGGGCGCACCGCGACGGAGTCCGCCCCCCCCACCGCCGCGGCGAAGACCTGGGTCGTGGCGCGCAGGGCGTTGGTCATCGGGTCGCGACGGGTCAGGGTGCGCCAGGAGGTGGCGGCGTGGATCCACGGCGCCGGCGGCTGGTCGACGCCGCAGGCGACCAGGACCTTCCCCCACAGGACGCGCGCGGCACGCAGCTTGGCGAGCTCGTCGAAGAGGTCGCGCCCGATCTCGAAGGAGAGCAGGAGCTGGGCGGCGAGCTGGGTGGGATCCGCTCCCTGCGTTTCCCCGGCGCGCAAGACGCCGACGAGGGAGGCGGCGGCGATCGCCAGCTCCTGGCTCGCCTCGGCGCCGGCGCGCTGGTAGACGCCGGCGTCCAGGCGCAGGGCGCGTCCCGCGGGATGCTCCTCCACGCCGCGGCGCGCCACCTCGACCAGGGAGGCGAGGGCCTCCTCGGGCTCAGAGGGCAGCTCCCCGGTGGCGGCCAGGGCGCCCAGGGGATCGGCGCCGGCGAAGAGGACTCCCCCGATCCCGAGCTGGGCGTGCTCGTCGAAGACGGCTGGACCCTGGGCGTGGGACTCCAACACCAGCGGCGCGTCCCCGAGGGCGGCCCCCCCCAAGACCTCCAGCCGCTCGACCGCCACTCCCTGGGCGCCGCAGCCGAGGGCCTCCCGCGCCTGATGCGCGTCCTCCACCCGCGCCACCCGCACCCAGCCGCGGCTCGATCGCCGGCCGAGGGGCACTCCCGCCGGATCGTCCTCGGCGGTGTAGAGGGGCGCGGGGGAACCGGGGTCGGCGAGCGCCTCCCAATCCTGGCGGGTCGCCGTGGGGAAGGCAGCGAGGGGCGAGAGGAGCTCCTGGTCGTTCATGCTGCGCTGGGTTCGACGGCGAACGGGGGGATCAGAGACCGGCCTTCACGGCGTCCAGGGTCTCCTTGGCCTGGGGCACCATGCCGAAGAACTTCTCCAGCTCTTCGCAGGCGTAGTCGGAGCAGTGGGCGCAGTTGGTGACGCCGCGCTCGATCCCGCAGGCGCGGATCTTGCACTCACCGCAGTGCACGCACTTCTTGCCGTCCACCAGGCACCCGTCGCACCAGACGTGCTCGGGGCGGACGTCGGCCTTGTACGCCTCCGACCACTCCTTGGCGATCTGGCTGATGCGCGCGGCGTCGTCGGCCTCGGTGGCGATGTAGGCGGGGCACTCGGTGCAGGTCAGGCCGCAGTAGGCGATCATCGTTCAGGCCTCGGTTGGGTCAGCGAAACGGCAGGGGCTGCCGCGGGCGATTGTAGCGAGGCGCGACGAGCGCGGCCCCTCGCCGCTCACATGAAGAGCGGCTTCGAGCTCGAGGCCTCCTCTGCTGCGAGCGTCCGCGACTCGATCCTCCCTGACAGCTCGGTGATCAGGCAGCCCGAAGTGTCCGGCGCCCGATTCGCAGCGCGCCAGACCGGCAGCGGGTACGATGCGCGGGCAGCTGTCGAGTAGCCCCGGGAGCTTTCGCTCCCAGGGCCCTCTCCAGATCCGG
>CAZDQL010000227.1:0-2229 GCA_964507325.1 uncultured Planctomycetaceae bacterium
AGCGCGGGGGGTGGGGCCTCCCCGTCGTCTCGCTGCACGGCTCGAGAGGGAGCCCACAACCTCACCCGTCCAACCGGGCAGGTGCGCGCCCCACTACCGCCA
Organism: uncultured Planctomycetaceae bacterium; assembly: GCA_964507325.1. GTDB lineage: Bacteria > Planctomycetota > UBA1135 > UBA1135 > CAZDQL01. The sequence goes on from CAZDQL010000227.1 coordinate 103, forward strand.
GTCGAGCTCGGTCACGCTGCCGGCCTCGCCGGTCTCGATCAAGCGCATCTCGTCGCCACAGATTAGGACCAGGAAGGTGCGCGGCGGCAGCCCGCCGAGCTGGAAGTGACCGTCGTCCTCGACTTGGCAAGACCAGGTATGGGTCACTTCATAACTGTGCTCCGGCAGTATGGAGCCCGGCCCCGCCCAAAGGACCTCCTCACCCAAACTCACCCGGCCGCGCACCCCCGCTGCAGGGCGCACGTCGAGCACCACGTCGGCCCCGGTGCGCACGTCGACCTCACCCGCGCAGTAGACGCCGGGGAGCTCGTCCCACGCGGCCACGGTGTACACCTGGTAGCGTCCCGGAACCGCCTCGAAGGTCCATGGGCCGGTTCCCTTGGGGCACACGCTGGTCGAGCGGACACCCCTCAGGATCACCGCACTGGGCGGTCTCTGCCCCTCCTCCAGGCCGCGCAGGTGCAGGGTGGCCTCCACAGTGCGCAGGACCACGACTGGCACCTCGAGTACTCCCTCCTCGGGGAACGGTCCCTCGAGCTGCACGCTCCGCTTCCTGAAGACATAGCCGGGCACAGTGCCAGCGCTGATGAGGCCGTAGGACAGGAAGTAGCGTTCGCCCTCGGGAAGGCCGGTCAGTATGACGGACTCGCCAATCCAGGGCTGCACGTCGTCCGCGATCCCGACCCACTTGCGATCGATCCGCAATCTGAGTGAGCATCGCCTTCCGAAAGTCGCGTCGGGGGTCACGACCTCGGGCAGCAGCAGCTCGCCCTCCCCGTCACGCACCACGAAGCGCAGCTCGAGCTCGCGCCCCACCGCGGCCCTGAGCACGCCTAGGTCCAGGGTCTCGCCGGGGCGCAGCTCGAAGCGGCGCTCGAGCGCGCGCCGCCGCCCCTGTTCGTCCAGCCAACTGACCCGCAAGGTCGTCGTTCCCGGGCGCAGGCCGGTGAGCTCGATGTGCCCGTCCACCTCAGCCGCGCTGTCTCGCTCGAGGCGGTTGGAAGTGAACCCCGGCAGGTGGAGAGGGGTGGTCATGATGATGAGGCTGGGCGACTCGTCCCAGGCGTGCTCGCCGGGATCGATCCAGCCCACGACCGCGGCCGGCGTGAGCACGCTCAACTCCTGGTGGGCGACCTCACCCGCTACGACGGCGAAGGCGGGGCCGTGGCCCAGGTCGGGTACGCCCACGCGGCCCCGGACCGAGCCATCCTCCCGGAGCTCGATTCCTTCCGGGATACCCTGCAGATCCAGGTGCACGCCCCGGCCAACCCGGAGCCGGTACTGCTCGCCCGGAGGGACGAAGGGGAAGTGCAGCCGACCGCGGGTATCGGTGGTCTTGCTCGACTCGAGCGGGGGCCAAGCCTCATCCCAGAAGCGTCCGATCGGCGAGCCGCCGCTCTGGGGTCGGCGACGCTCGAGCCTCCAGCGTCGGCCGAGGAAGTTCACGGGTGCGTTCCCGGCGAGCGCCTCGCGGGCCAGCGCGACCCAGGGAGCCTCCCCTTTCATCCGATCGGGGTCGACGTACCCGCCAAGCGGATTCCTGCCGGTGCCCTCGGGATGGGTGAGGCTGACGCGCACCCCCTCCACCGGCCGGCCCTGCTCGTCGATCACCCGAACCTCGACGGCACCACTGGCGGGTAGGCGAACCGCGAAGCCGTGCCCGTCCACCTCGTGGAAGTCGATCGCGCCGACTCCCTCCAAGGGCTCGACCGCGACCAGGAAGTGCCCGGTTTCGGGCAAGTGCGCGACCCCCGCCTCGTCGGTCGTGGTCGCGCCGCGGCGCTGGTCCTCCTGGCGGAACCAGCGCACCGCGGCGCCGACGACGGGCGCGCCGCCGGCGTCGAGCACGCGCACGGGTGGACCGTCGGGCGCCTGGCGGGTGACGGGAGCGCCCTCGGCTTCCATCTCCATCGCCATCGCGACCGGCCTCTCCGGGCGCGACGTCGCCCGGGCGACCGGATCCGAACCGCGCCCACCGTCGGCACCGGCGCTGAAAGACCAAGCGGCGACCGCGATGCCCACCGCCACCATGGCAGCGACCGCCACGAGCGCCCCCGCAGGAGCCGCCGCAGGAGTCGCGCGCCGGGCCAAGGGCAGGAGGGCCAAACCCCACGTGCGCCGATCCCC
>CAZDQL010000228.1:0-2182 GCA_964507325.1 uncultured Planctomycetaceae bacterium
CCTGGTCCCTCGACACCCTGGTCATCACCCCCAACCGGCGCGAGGAGCGCGCCTTCGACGCCCCCTACGCCGCGACCGCGGTGGAGGAGGCCCAGCTCGCCGAGCGCGCCTACCGCACGGTCCCCCAGGCCCTACGCGACCAGCCCGGGGTGCTGGTCCAGGAGACCGCCCAAGGACACGGCTCCCCCTACGTGCGCGGCTTCACGAGCTTCCGCAACCTGATGCTGGTCGACGGCATCCGGCTCAACAACGCGGTCTTCCGCTCCGGGCCCAACCAGTACTGGAACACCGTCGACGGCTTCAGCATCGAGCGCTTGGAGCTGGTCAAGGGGCCGAGCTCGGTGCTCTACGGCTCCGACGCGGTCGGCGGCACGGTGAACGCGATCACCAAGGGGCCCTGGTCCTTCCCCGACGACGGGGCTCTGCACGGATCGTTGACGTACCGCTGGGCGGACGCGGCCAAATACGACCAGGCGCGGGCGGAGGTGGGAGGCGTGCTCGGCGGCGACACCGGAGTGCTCGTCGGCGTCTCCGCCAAGGACTTCGGCGACGTCCACGGTGGCGAGGAGGTCGGGTTGCAGCGCGAGACGGGGTACGACGAACTCGACCTGGACGTCACGGTGGAGCACTACCTGGACGCGGAGACGCGCCTGGTGGTGGCCCACCAGAACGTGGACCAGAACGAGGTGCCGCGCACCCACAAGACGATCTACGGCATCGACTGGGAGGGGCTCTCGCTCGGAAAGGACCTGAAGCGCGAGCTGGACCAGGACCGCGAGCTGACCTACGTGCAGCTGCACAGCGAGGCGGACGGGGGGTGGTACGACAGCATCTCGACCAGCCTCTCCTGGCAGGAACAGTCGGAGCTGCGCGACCGGGTCAAGAGCAGCGGCGCCCAGGACTACCAGGGATTCGACGACGCCACCTTGGGGTTCTTCACCCACATGACCAAGGCGGCCGACTCGGGGCTCTGGACCTGGGGGGTGGAGTACTACCACGACGAGGTGGACTCCTTCCTCGACAAGGCCGCGGGCAACAGCGCCGCGGACGACATCCAGGGTCCGGTGGCGGACGACGCGACCTACGACCTCCTGGGGGTCTTCGTGCAGGACGAGTACGCGCTGTCAGAGCGCGCCAGCCTGGTGGCGGGAGCGCGCTGGACCTACGTCGCGGCGGAGTCGGACTCGGTCCGCAACCCCGAGACGGACACGCGCATGTCGATCGACGAGGACTGGAACGCCCTGGTGGGCAGCCTGCGGGGGACCTACGCCCTGGAGCCGGGGGTCACCAACCTCTTCGGCGGCATCAGCCAGGGCTTCCGCGCGCCCAACCTCTCCGACCTGACGCGCTTCGACTCGGCGCGCAGCGACGAGTTCGAGGTTCCCGCTCCGGGCCTCGATCCCGAGTACTACCTCAGCGTCGAGCTGGGGGTGAAGCACGAGCGGGAGGACCTCTCTGCCCAGGTGGCCGCCTTCTACACTGACATCGAGGACCAGATCCTGCGCGTGCCCACCGGCGAGCAGAATGACGACGACGAGTACGAGGTGACCAAGGACAACGTGGGCGATGGCCACGTGGCGGGCCTCGAGCTGGCGGGGGCCTGGCGCTTCGAGGAGCACTGGACCCTCTTCGGGGGGGGCACCTACCTGCACGGCAAGCGCGACACCTACCCCACCTCCGATCCGGTGGTGGAGCGGGAGTACCTGGATCGCCTGATGCCCCTCACCCTCTCCGCGGGTGTGCGCTGGGACGATCCCGGCGGACGGCTCTTCGCGGAAGGACAGCTCACCTGGGCGGACGACGCGGATCGGCTCTCCACTCGCGACGAGAGCGACACCTCGCGCATCCCCCCCGGGGGCACGCCCAGCTTCACGGTGGTCGACCTGCGCGGGGGCTACCGGGCGAGCGTGGCCTGGTCCTTCAACTTCGGCCTCGAGAACGTCTTCGACGAGGACTACCGCGTCCACGGCTCGGGGCTCAACCGGCCGGGGCGCAACCTGTACTTCGGGGTGACCTTCTCCTTCTAGGGTTCCGCCGTGCCGCCGATCGTGCGCGTGGAGGATGCCGCCGCTGCGCACGCCCTCGCCGATCGCCGCCGGCCTGGTGGGCACTGACGCATCCCTGCGTGCTAGGTGCTCCAAGGGGTGCCGTCACCTCCCAGATCCCCTTGGTCCGGTGCATC
>CAZDQL010000229.1:0-2166 GCA_964507325.1 uncultured Planctomycetaceae bacterium
TCGATCCCGCCAGCCGCATGGTGGTCGTCGTGGCGCGCGTCCCCGATCCCTACGGCCGGGGCGAGATGCTCGATCGCCCCCCGCTCATGACGGGAATGTTCGTCCAGGCCTCGATCCGCGGCCGCAGCATCCCGGACGCCATCGCCCTGCCGCGCAGCGCCCTGCGGGGCGGGAACCGCGTCTTCGTCCTCGACCAGGAGGGACGCCTGCGCGTTCGCGTCGTGGACGTTCTGAGGACCGAGCGAGAGCGCGTCCTGGTGCGCGGCGGGCTCGAGGCCGCTGAGCAGGTGATCATCTCCCCCATGGAGGAGGCCGTGGACGGCATGCGCGTGCGGCTGCCGGCGGGCGAGGGGGACTCCCGGTGAAGCCGGTCGTCGCCTGGTTCGCGAAGAACCCCGTCGCGGCCAACCTGCTGATGTGGGTGCTGATCGTCGGCGGGATTGCCGCGGCGTTCAACATCAAGGTGGAGCTCTTCCCCGAGTTCTCCATGGACATGGTCTCGGTCCGGGTCCTGTACCCGGGGGCGGCTCCCCAGGAGGTCGAGGAGAGCATCTGCATCCCCATCGAGGAGGAGATCAACGCCATCGAGGGGATCGAGGAGATCACCTCCAGCGCCTCGGAGGGGATGGGCAGCGTCATGATCGAGGTGCGCGCCGGGGAGGACCCGCGTCGCGTTCTGGACGACGTCAAGACGCGGGTGGACGCCATCGACACCTTCCCCGAGGAGGCCGAGAAGCCGGTCATCGAGGAGCTCCTGATGCGGCAGCAGGTCATCAACGTCGCCGTCTACGGGGAGGCCGACGAGGCGACGCTGAAGCGCATCGGCGAGCGCGTGCGGGACGAGGTCAACGAAATAGACGGCATCAGCCAGGTCCAGCTGGCCAACGCCCGGCCCTACGAGATCTCCATCGAGGTCTCCGAGGAGGCCCTGCGGCGTCACGGCCTGAGCTTTGACGAGGTCGCCGGCGCGGTGCGCCGCTCCTCCCTGGACCTCTCCGGGGGCTCGGTCAAGACCGGCGGGGGCGAGATCCTCCTGCGCACCGTGGGCCAGGCCTATCGCGGCTCCGAGTTCGACGAGATCGTCGTCATGACCCACCCCGACGGGACGCGGATCCACCTGCGCGAGGTGGCCCGCGTGATCGACGGCTTCGAGGACACCGACCAGGAGGCCCGCTTCAACGGGCTCCCGGTGGTGATGGTCCAGGTCTTCCGCGTGGGCGACGAGAGCGCCCTGCAGGTCTCCGAGTCCGTGCAGGAGTACGTCGAGGGCCTGCGCCCCGAGCTCCCCGAGGGCATCCGCGCCGAGGTGTGGCAGGACGCCTCTGAGGTCCTGCGCAGCCGCCTGAACCTGCTCCTGCGCAACGGCGCCCAGGGCCTGGCCCTGGTCTTCGCCGTTCTGGCGCTCTTCCTGCGCTTCCGCATCTCGATCTGGGTGTCGATCGGCATCCCGCTCTCCTACCTGGGCGCGCTCATGGTGATGGCCTGGATGGGGCAGTCGGTGAACATGATCTCGCTGTTCGCCTTCATCCTGGTCCTGGGGATCGTGGTCGACGACGCCATCGTGGTGGCCGAAAACGTCGACCGGGAGCGTGAGCCCGGCGTCGGCGGGCTGAAGGCGGCGGTGCGCGGGGTGCAGGGGATCTCCGTGCCGGTCGTCTTCGCCGTCCTGACCTCGGTGCTGGCCTTCATGCCCATGCTGGCCCTGCCGGGGATCATGGGGAAGTTCCTGGGGGTCATCCCCCTGGCGGTCATCCCGGCGCTCCTGTTCTCGCTGGTGGAGTCCCAGCTCGTCCTGCCGGCCCACCTGTCCCACGAGGGGCGCCTGATCCACAGCCTCGCCTCCATTCGCCCCTTCCGCTGGTGGACACGGCTGCAGGATGCGGTCTCGCGCGTCCTCGCGAGCTTCATCGATCGCGTGTACCGCCCCTCCCTCTCGCTGGCCCTGCACTGGCGCTACGCGGCCATCGCGGCGGGGATCGCCACGCTGCTGGCCGCGGGCGGCCTGGTGGGCGGGGGCTTCGTGAAGTTCTTCTTCTTCCCCGACGTCGAGGGAGACGTGATCGCCGCGCAGCTCGCCATGCCCGCGGGGACCTCGGCCCAGGTCACCGCCCGGGCCGTGGCCCGGCTGGAGGAGTCGGCCCTCCAGCTCCGCCGCGAGCTGGAGGG
>CAZDQL010000230.1:0-2100 GCA_964507325.1 uncultured Planctomycetaceae bacterium
TGGCCAACGACAATTGCATCGCCCCGTTGACGACGATCACGTTTCCCCGCCACGGAGCGCGTCCGTAGCGGCCTGAGACGTTCTACTCGGTTCGACCGAGGAGGACGTTCGATGCCGGTCATCAAGGACGCGCAAGTGAGGAAGCTGATGGAGGAGTTGAGTCGGGGACGGCCGCTCGAGACTGCGGCCGCGAAGGCCGGGATGGATCGTAAGACCGCCCGGAAGTACCGGCGGCTGCGCAAGCTGCCGTCCCAGCTGAAGAAACCGCGGACCTGGCGGACGCGGGAGGACCCGTTCGCCGAGGACCGGGAGCGAGTCGAGGCGATGCTCGCCGATGCACCGGAGCTGGAGGCGAAGACGATCTTCGACTACCTGTGCCGGAGGACGCCGGGGCGATACCAGCCGGGGCAGCTGCGGACGCTCCAACGCCGGTGTCGACGTTGGCGCGCCCTGAACGGGCCGCCGAAGGAGGTGTTCTTCCCTCAGGTGCACGAGCCGGGCAAGGCGGCTCAGACCGACTTCACGTGGATCACGGAGCTCGGGATCACGATCCGTGGCGAGCTGCTGAGGGCGATGCTGTGCCACCTGGTCCTGCCGTACTCGAACTGGGAGTGGGCGACGATGTGCCGGTCGGAGTCGATGGCAGCTCTGAGGCATGGCGTCCAGTCGGCCGTGTTCCGACTCGGGCGGGTGCCCACGTTCCACCAGACGGACAACTCGAGTGCCGCGACGCATGACCTGCGGACGGGACGGCGGGGATTCAATCAGGAGTACGAGGCCCTGATGCGTCACCTGGGGATGAAGCCCCGGACGACCGCGGTGGGCGAGAAGGAGCAGAACGGCGACGTCGAGGCATCCCACGGGGCGCTGAAACGCCGCCTGAAGCAGCACCTGCTGGTGCGCGGCAGCCGGGACTTCGAGAGCGTCGAGGCGTTCGAGGCGTGGCTCCACGACATCCTCGACGAGGCCAACGGGCTGAGGAAAGAGAGAGTCAGCGAGGAGCTGTCAGCAATGCGCCCCCTGCGGGTCAGCCGGCTGCCCGAGTACAAGGAGGTCGATGTCCTCGTTTCCCGGTGGAGCACGATCCGGATCGAGCACAACGCCTACTCGGTGCCGTCGCGGCTCATCGGCGAACGGGTGCGCGTACGCGTCTACGACGACCGGCTGGAGGTCTACTACGCGGGCGTGCATCAGTTCGAGGTCGAGCGCCTACTGGGGCGCTTCGGGCACCGCATCAACTACCGCCACATCATCGCATCGCTGGTGCGCAAGCCAGGTGCGTTCGAGGGCTACAGGTATCGCGAGGACCTCTTCCCGTCGGTGGTCTTCAGGCGGGCGTACGACGCGCTACAGGAGGCCCGCGCGGGCCGCCCGGGTGACATCGAGTACCTGCGCGTTCTCCATCTGGCCGCGACGACCATGGAGGCGGACGTGGAGCTCGCCCTGGAGCTGCTGCTCGAGGAGGGGGTGGTGCCCATGGCGGATCAGGTCAAGGCGCTGGTGGCCCCGGAGTCCCCGGTGGTGCCGGAGATCGCCGTGCCCCAGGTCGACCTGAGCGCCTACGACGCGCTGCTCGGTACGCCTGGCGCTGAGGAGGTGGCCTGATGGCGCCGCCCGTCGAGACCAACGAGCAGACCCTCCCCATGATGCTCCGCGCGCTGAGACTGCCGTCGTTCGTCGCCAACTACGAGGAGGTCGCCCGTGCGGCCGAGAGGCAGGGCTGGAGCTTCGTCCAGTACCTCAGGCACCTCGTGGAGGTGGAGCTCGCCGACCGAAAGCGCCGCCGCATCCAGCGAAGCCTCAAGCGGTCCGGACTGCCGCGAGAGAAGACGTTGGCCACGCTCGATGCGTCCCGCCTGCCCACCAAGGTCAGGAGGCAGTTGCCGACGCTCTGCGACGGGGGCTTCGTCGAGAGGGCGGAGAACCTGTTGGCATTCGGCTTGCCCGGCAGAGGCAAGACCCATCTCTGTTGTGCGGTGGGCCACGAGTTGGTTCAGAGGGGCTATCGGGTCTTGTTCACCCCGGCCTATCGGCTCGTCCAGCGGCTCCTCGTCGCCCGCCGCGACCTGGAACTGGAGCGGGAGTTCAGGAAGCTGGATG
>CAZDQL010000231.1:0-2075 GCA_964507325.1 uncultured Planctomycetaceae bacterium
AATGGCAGGGCGGGTTCGGGAGGCGAACGCGCCGGGGCGCGGAAGGGCGGCTCCGGCGGCTGGCGAGATCGTGTGAAGGACGGCTGAGCGGACTCGCCGAGGCCACCCCCTGGGAAGCGGCAGGGGCTGTTCGGAGCGTTGGGTAGGCATAAGAACCTCCCACGGAACTCCGTCAGGAGGATCCGAGAGAGGGCCACCTATCTGGTTGTCATTGCGCGGCTTGCGTCAAGCAGTGGAGCCAGCGAAGGCCCCTGGACCAGCTCACCACTCCCCGGGCACGACCGTCGAATTCCAGGGAAGAGCGCACGATCCGATGTCGAGCTCGGGTACCGACGTCACCGACGCGGTCGAGGTCGTCTACCAGCAGGTCCGAGATTCGAGAGGCCTTTCGAGTGAAGGGCTCCTCCGGCGGAACCGACGCCAGCTCTCAGCGGAGCACATGGATGAAGACGTCGTTGGCGTAGTTGGTGTCACCCTGCACCAGGTTGTCTGCTCTACTGGTGAACAGAACGTAGCCGCCATTCGGGGAGATCGAGGGCAGCATGCTCTCTCCAGTCCCCTGGATCCCTGCGCTGCTGAGGCTCGCGCGGATGGTCTGGCCAGTGCGGCGGTCATGCACGAACACATCGAGGGCACCGTTCGTGTCGTTGGGAACCAGGTTGTCGGCACTGCTGCTGAACGCAACGAATCGGCCGTCGCTGGATATGGTGGGAAGGATGCTCTGCCCGATGCCCTGAGTGCCCGCGGAGCTGATGCTGACGATGGTAGTCTCACCCGTCTGGCGGTCGTGCACGAAGACGTCATCGAAGCCGTTCGTATCGCCGGCAACGAGATTGCTGGCCAGGCTCCAGAAGGCCACGCAGCGGCCGTCATCGGAGATGGAGGCGGTCCAGGACTTGTCGTTCGCCTGATTCCCCCTCGAGTCCACGCTAACGCGCGCAGTCCGACCCGTCTGCTGATCATGCACGAAGATGTCCCAGGTTCCATTCGTATCGCCTGGAACCAGGTTGTCCGCATAGCTGGAGCACACGACGTGCCGGCCGTCGGAGGAGAGGCCCGTGAGACTGCTAAAGTTGTTCCCTTGCTGACCTGACGGGTCGACGCTTGCGAGCTCGGTCCGACCGGTCCACCGATCGTGCACGAAGACGTCCGGAAAACCGTTGAGGTCGTTTCGCACCAGGTTGCTCGCCTGGCTTCTGAAGGCCACGTACCGGCCGTCCGCCGAGATGAGTGGCTGGTCGCTCCGCGAATTCGCCTCCTGACCGTTCGGGGCGATGTTCACGCGAGAGGTCAGGCCGGTCATCCGATCGCGCACGAAGATGTCGCAAGCGTCGTTGGTGTCCCCCGGTACGAGGTTGTCCGACACGCTCTCGAACGCCACGTGGCGGCCATCCGGTGTGATCGCGGCCATTTCGCCACCCCGGTTCCCCTCGATCCCCGTCGAGTCGACGCTTGCGCGGGTCGTTCGTCCAGTCCGGAGATCGTGAACGAATACGTCCGCGGAGGCGTTGGCATCCCCCGCTACGAGATTGTCGGCCTCGCTGCTGAAGGCCACGAATCTGCCCCCGGCGGCCTGGAGGTAGCTGGCAGAGCCCCAGTTGCCCTGATTGCCCGCAGAGTCGACGCTCACGCGGAAGGTCGTCCCGGGCGGATTCGGGGCCTGCAGGGGAGCGAGGAGGAGGAGGCCGAAGGCCAGGGAGTGGAGCCGAACGAGGGGATGAACTCGGCGCGAGCAGGAACAGCTCATTTCTTCTTCCTTCGTGTTGTGCGATGCCCCGCCGGACGCAAGCCGACGGGTGTGTGCGAGCTAGAACCCCGGTCGTACTGCAACAAACAGTCCTTCCAGGAAGCGCGCTGCGGCACCCTTGAACGGCACCCGCCGTGCGGATCGTCGATCCAGGCGATCGATATCGATCGCTCGCACCCCTGTCGTTGCCAAGAACGCTGCGCGCCGGCCCATTACCCAGCCCGGAGGATAGATCCTCCAAGGGGTCGATTGTATGCCGGGGGCGCAGAGGGGTGACGGCTCTTGGGCTGTGGGAGCTGGCTTGTGGGAGTGGTGGTGGGGTATTGGC
>CAZDQL010000232.1:0-2062 GCA_964507325.1 uncultured Planctomycetaceae bacterium
AGCTCCGCCTCGATCGAGTTCAAGGCGTCCATGGCGCTGCCGAGGAACATCCCCAAGAGCTCCTGATCCGCCTCGTCGACGATTTCCGCCTGCGCCTCGCCGGCCCCTCCGAAGGGAGCGATCTTCCGACCCGCCTCCAAGGCGTCGGCGGCGTCCTGGGCCCAGCAGACGATATGCTCCAAGAGGCGCAGGTCTTGCTCCGGGTCCTGGGACTCCGAGGCCAACATGGCCTTGGCGCAGGCCACCGCCTGGGCGATCGCTTCGCCGAAGGAGCTGGACGAATCGCCGAGCTCGGCCGCCAGCTCTTCGAACCCCTCGGCAAGCTCTCTGAGGCTCGCCTCGTCATCGCGGGAGCAGAGGGTCACCGCCGTGGCGAGTCTATTCAGAATCGAATGTAGGGGCATGACCTGCGGGGGACTGATGCGCGACCGGACGCGGAATAGGACCGGTTGGCCTCTTCGATATCGTCCCCCCCACCCGACTGCTTTAGGTGGCCCTCGCTCCTGGCCCAGGGACGGTTCCTACCCGTCCGGCTCCCCTCAGCCAGAGATGGCCCTCCTCCAGGACCTCCGCGACGCTCCCGGGGGGCACCAGGGTGGTCCCGGAGAACTCCTCAACGATCGCCGGGCCTTCGACCCGGTGCCCCGGGAACAGGAGCCCTCGAGCCACCCGCGGGGTCGCTTCCCGCCGGCCGGCGAAGACCGCCGAGCGCTCGCCCACCCGGGCCTCCGGGGGGGTGTCCCGCAGTCCTGCGCGGGGAGAGGGGGCACGGGGTGCCTGCCGCTTGCGGGCCACGGCGCGCGCCCTCAGGGCGACCAGCTCCACCTCCGCCCCCTCCAGGATCCAACCGTAGCGCCGCCGGTGGAGAGCCTCGAAGGCGCTGGCGGGGTCGTCTCCCTCTGGGATGGAGAGCTCGTAGGACTGGCCGCGGTAGCGCAGGTCGAGGCTGTACTCGAACTCGATCCCCCCGGGGGGGTGGCCGGCGTCGGCGAGTTCGGCTCGTCCCACTCCCGCGAGCTCCGCGAGGACGCGGCGGCGGTGCTTCGCATCCCACTCCGCCAGGGGCGCCAGCACGCTGCGCTCGTGGTCGCGCAGGGCGTCCGCCGAGGCCATGCCGAGGGCGGAGAGAACCCCCGGATCCGCCGGCACCAGGGCGCCCGGCATCCCCAGGGCGGTGGCCAGGGCGCTGGCGTGCAGCCCCCCGCCGCCCCCGAAGGCGACCAGCGAGAGGCTCTTCGGGTCCTCTCCCCGCTGCATCGTCATCACGCCCAAGGCCCTGCGCATGGCGGCCCGCGCCACGTCCAAGACCCCTTGGGCTGCTTGCTCCGGCGGTACGCCGAGGCGCGCGCCCAGCCCTTCGAAGGCGCGCGCCACCGCGTCGACGTCCAGGGGGAGCCTGCCACCCAGAAAGCCGTCGGAGGCGATGTGCCCCAACAGGACGTGGGCGTCGGTCACGGTGGGCTCCTCCCCCCGGCCGTAGCACACCGGGCCCGGATCGGCTCCCGCGCTCTCGGGCCCCACGTGCATCACACCGCCGGCGTCGACGCGCACCAGGGAGCCGCCGCCGCAGCCGATGGTGTGGATGTCGAGGGCGGGCACGGCGATCGGATGCCCCGCCACCCGCACGTCGACGGCGGTGCCCACGCCGGATCGCCCGGCATCGTGGAAGGCGACGTCGGTGCTGGTGCCCCCCAGATCCAGGGTGGCGATCCCCGCCAGCCCCGCCTCCGCCGCGGCGCGCGCCGCTCCCACCACGCCTCCAGCCGGACCGCTGAAGAGCACGCGCACCGGTTCCTGGGCGGCGCGCTCGGCGGAGAGGGTCCCGCCGGAGCTCTGCAAGATCGAGAGGTGGCCGTCGGGAAGTTCCTTCGCCAACCTCGACAGGTACTCCGACAGGACCGGGACCAGGGTCGCGTTGGCGGTGGCCGTGGAGAAGCGCTCCACTTCGCGGTAGGCGGGCAGGATCTCCGCGGAGCAGGTGATCGGCAGCCCCAGGGGAGCCAGCGCCTCCGCCAGGCGACGTTCGATCGAGGGGTCCGCGTAGCTGTGCAAGAGGCAGATC
>CAZDQL010000233.1:0-2055 GCA_964507325.1 uncultured Planctomycetaceae bacterium
AGGGCCAGGCGAAGTCGGATCGCGCGACGCGCAGCCAACCCCAGGCGAAGACCGCTGACCCCAAGCCGAGGAGCAGCGCATCGAAGACGCGCCACGGGGTGCCGCGCTCCCTCAAGTCCGGGTGGTGTTGGGTCGAGCCTTTCCGACACATGGCAGGCCGCCTCCTCCCGCTAGGGTAGAGGAAGAGGAGGATGGGAGGGGGCTCGGGTAGCCCGTACCCTACCCCCATGACGGCCCTACGGGATTGGTGGCGCGACCGGCGCAGGTGGCTGCGCTGGAAGCTCGCTCACCCGCGGGGGCGCTACGGCGACTACTACGTCGAGCGGGTGAGCCGGCGGCTCGACGCCGGTGAGGAGCACGTCTCGCTGGGCGCCAAGGCGGGCGGGAGCGGGTACGAGGAGGCGGGGCGGGTGGTGCTCGAGCGGCTCGTCGCCGACGGCCTGACGCCGGAGCAGCGCGTGGTCGACTACGGCTGCGGCAGCCTGCGCATCGGCCGTCACCTGATCGCGTACCTCGCAGCAGAGCGCTACCTCGGCCTGGACCTGACCGACCGCTTCTGGAAGGCGGGGTTGGAGACGATCGAACGGGATCTGATCGCGGCCAAGTCCCCCCGTTTCGCCACGATCGACGACTCGCTCCTGGAGCGGGAGCGCGCCGATCCCCCCGACGTGGTGGTCTCGATCGGCGTCGTGATCCACGTGCCGCGGCGGGAGCTGGCGGGCTACCTCGACGGTTGCCTGGGACTCGTGGGTCCTAGGACGCGAGCCTACCTCTCCTTCTTCCACGCCCCTGCGCACCGGCGCCTCTCCGAGATGACCTGGAGCTGGCCCGGTGAAGAGCTGGTGCGCGCCGTCGAGCAGCGCGGGCTGGACGCGGATCACGGGCCCCTGGAGGGTTGGCCCCTGGCGGCGGATCGCCAGGCGCACCTCCTGGTGGTGCGAGGGCGCGGCTAGCCGGGCCCGAAGGCCCCGGGGGAGCGGTACCCGAGCGACTCGGGGAGCAGGTGCGCGATGCGCTCCTCCACGTACGCCAGCTCCGAGGCACCCAGCTCGTCGGCGTGGCTGCCGACCGTGCCCTTGCGCGTCTTGAAGGTGTCGGGGTCGTCGACGTCGATCGCCCGCAGCTTGTCGTTGGTCTTGGCCAGGGTGTTCGACGTCTCCAGGCGCCGCATGTTCTCGAAGCGGCCGTACTCCACCGCCCCCTCGAGCACCGCTGCGTCGAGGGGCCCCACGTCGAAGAAGGCCAAGACGCGCCCCAGGCAGCCGACGGCGTCGCGGTGCAGCTCCTCGTAGGAGAGACACAGGTGCGGGCCGGGATCGACCTCCATCGCCCGCGCGCAGGTGGCCATGAAGTTCAGGATGCGGTCGATGCCGTAGTCGGGTTCGCGCACGAAGGACGGGAGGTCGGTGGGCAGCCCCGCCGGGCGATCCTCGCGCTTGACTCGCTGGTGGTAGTAGGAGACCACCACGTCGCGCGGGTCGCGCATCAGGAACACGCGCCGCTGTTCGCCCACGTAGCGCTGGAAGAGGTCGAGGTGCGCCAGGGGCTCGGCCCCCTCCTCCGAGAGGGCGTGGGTGAAGAGCAGCGGGCGCCCGTCGAGCAGGGGCACCTCCTGGGAGAGCCAGACGCCGACCTCCTCCTCGACCGTCAACCCCTTGCGCAGACCCTCGGCGGCACCCATCAAGACGCGCAGCCAGGTGCGGCCGGATTTGGGGAAGGAGACCACGAGCTGGGAGATCTCCCGCGCCGGCCACTTCCCGTGTCGCCAGCGAACCGACGGCGCGCTCTCGGCCTTGCGCCGGCCGAAACGCTTGAGGATCGAGTGCTTGATGCCCATCGGCGGGCATCATAATGGGCGCCCGGAAGCTGTCCAGATGCGCACCGACCTCTCGATCCTGCACTACGCGTCCCTGGGCCAGGTGGGTGGCGTGGAGCGCTACCTGACCGGGTTCCTGGGTCACCGCTCCCAGCGCTACCGGGTGCGCCACGGGGTCGAGCTCTTCGAGCGGGAGTGCCCCGCCTTCCGCGAGCCCCTGCGCCGTCACGCCGCCGGCG
>CAZDQL010000234.1:0-2054 GCA_964507325.1 uncultured Planctomycetaceae bacterium
TTGCTGCGCAGCAGGGAGGATTCTGCATGGCCGCCCGGGCGGGGCTCCCCGCGCCGCGGGCCGCGAGATCGGCGTCCGCGCAGGGCGAAGCCTTCCCGCCCCGCTCAAGCGGGTCTCGGCGCCCACCGAGGAGAGAGGCACTGCCTCGTCCCGGGTTGGCGTCGACTCTCTCTGGGCAGGGCCCCCCCGCCACCACACCTGTCCGCTGACGCGAATGGCTTCGACGGCCCCCGCGGCACCCTAGACCCACCCGAGGGTTCGAAAGAGAGTCCTGAGGACCAGGGCCCATTCAGCCGCCGCCGCACCGCATTTCATCCCCACCTCAGTGGCCCAGGACCCGACTTTCACCCCCCGAGCGGTTTTCCTCCTCATGCGGGCTTGCGTGCCCTTCTCGCCACCCTCTACGATTATCCCAACATGGGCGAGAATCCATGACGTTCTGAAAGAGGAGGTGCTCGATGCTGGCTCGCTCAGCCATGAATGTGTTCTTGCTCGCCGCCGTGCTCTCGGTTGGAGGCTGCAGGACGGGAGGGGAACACGCGGATTCGCTCCAGTCAGGAGACGCCCGCGAGCTCACCACCGGTGAAGTACAGCGGCATATCCGTGTGGGAATGTCTGGCGCCGAAGTGGCGGAGGTTCTGGGTTCGCCCAACGTGGTCTCCACCGATGAGGAACGTCGCGAGGTCTGGATCTACGACAAGATCTCGACGGAGAAGGCCTACTCAACCTCGGAAGGCGGCCTCTTCCTCATCCTCGGCGGAGTTGGAGGCTCAACCGGGGCCTCAAGCACTACTCAGAAGACCCTCACCGTGATCATCAAGTTCGACGAGGAAGGGAAGGTCCGCGACTATGCGTATCACTCATCGAAATTCTAGGTCGAGCATGGTGCGCGGTCTGACCCTGGTTGCGATCCTTGCGACAGGCCTACTTGCCTCCTGCGTTGCCACCATCCCCAAGGACGCCCTCGTCTGGGACCGGGAGGCGCTTGCCACGCGACAGCTCCAAACGCGTTCCTTCGAGACGAAGGACGAGCGTGCTCTTCTCGTCGCGGCCGCCGGACTCCTGCAGGACATGGGCTACACGATCGAAGAGAGCGAAGTCCCGCTTGGCCTGCTCGTCGGCTCCAAGGAGAGGGACGCGACGGAGGCGGGGCAAGTGGTAGGCGCCGTATTCGTCGCGGTTCTCTTTGGGTCAAACCCAGGATATGACAAGGTCCAGAAGATCCGGGCCTCGCTCATCACGCGGGACTCCGACATCAACGAGGGTCAGACCCTTCTTCGCGTAACTTTCCAGCGCCTCGTCTGGAACAACAAGGGGGTCCTGTGGAAGCGGGAGCCCATCGAAGACGTGGAGGTGTACGAGAGCTTCTTCGATCGCTTAGGCAAGGCCGTGTTCCTGGAGGCACAGAAGATATGAACAACTTGACTAGTGGCGTCGTGGCCTGTCTGTCATTGGGACTGTGCCTATGCTTGGCGTGCCAATCCCAACAGAGCAGGATCCTCGATTCGGATGAGTCACAGGTCGAGCTCCGGCAGATCCAGACCAGAGCATTCGACACTACCGATTCCGAGAAGACTCTGAGGACCGCGATGGCAACCCTGCAGGATCTAGGCTTCGTGCTCGACAATGCCGATGTGGAACTCGGTACTGTCAGCGCGACCAAGCTGGATCGATATCAACTGAAGATGACCGTGTCTGTGCGGCCGCGCAATGCGAGCCAGCTTCTGGTGCGGGCAAATGCGCAGTACAACATCACGCCGGTCACGGAGCCCGAGCCGTACCAGCAGTTCTTCGCCGCATTCGAAAAAGCGATGTTCCTCGAAGCGCACGATGTCGAGTAGCGACGCAGTGGCACTCTAGAGAGATCGCGAGGGCACAGATCGCGGACGGGTCGCTGCGCCTGCGCGCACCCCGCAGCTTCCGCTTGTGGGGAACCTACGTGTCCAGCGTAGGGTTGGGAGCCGGGACCACCTTGGTACCCGTCCGGTGGCCCCATGGTCGCGGAGAATAGACGTTCCAAGGGGTCGATTCGCGGCCGGAGCCGCCGAGGGGCA
>CAZDQL010000235.1:0-2026 GCA_964507325.1 uncultured Planctomycetaceae bacterium
ACGGCGCGGCGGTCCTCGCCCACCCCCTGACCCTCGAGCGCCTGCCCGAGGCGGTGGAGGTGACGCGCCCCCTCTGCGACGGGGATCGACTGGAGCTCGGACGCGCGCCGGACGGCAGCCCCGACTGGGCGCTCGAGGCCTACCACACCCCGGGCCACGATCGGGGACACCTGGTCCTGGTGGAGAGTCGCTACCGCGCCGCCTTCCTCGGCGACCTCGCCTCGACCCTCTCGACGATCGTGATCGATCCTCCGGAGGGGCACATGGCGACCTACCTGGCGAGCCTGCGGCGCATCGCCGAGCTCCCGATCGGTCTGGTCTACCCCGCCCATGGTCCTGCGCACAGGCAGGGGAAGGTGCTGCTCGAAGGGGTCCTGAAGCACCGCGCGGAACGCGAGGCGAAGCTCGTCGCGGCCCTCGCGTCGGGGGTGCGTTCGCGGGAGGCGCTCCTGGCGCGGGTCTACGACGACGTGCCGCCGGAGTTGACTGCGGCGGCCGCGCGCTCGCTGGCGGCGGGGTTGGAGAAGCTCGTGGAAGAGGGGCGCGTCCCGTCGGTGGGCGGCTGACCGCTTGGCCGGTTGCCGCCGTCTCCGCCCCCGCCGCCGTCCGTCTTCTCCCGCTCCTTGCGGCGCTCCTCGCGCCGCCGCGCGCGCTCGGCCCGCCGTCGCTCCACCTCCAAGGTCTTCTCGCGCTCCGCGGCGGTGGCGTCGAGCAGACGCTCGTGGATCGAGCGCGCCGTCCAGAGCGCGTGCTCGCCGGAAAAGTCCTCGCGGTCCAGCTCCAGCCGATCCAGGGCGATCACGATCAGGACGATCACCCCTCCCGCCTTGGGGTGCAGGAGGTCCTTCTGCAAGAGGCTGCGCAGGGACCCCTCGCCCCACTCGTTGTCGCGCAGGCTGAACTTCTCCCCCGCGTTCGCCCGGCGCAGGAACTCCGCCAGGGGCACGACGCTGACGTCGCCGCGCTCGCCCGCCCACTCGCGGATGCGGGCGTTCAGGGTCTCCAGCTCCTCCGGGGTGGGGATCATCCTCTCGGTGATCAGCGGGCCGCCGAAGGGGCCCTCCCCCTCGAGGGCGATGCGCATGTCGGGCAGGTCGCCGATCAGGAGGGGGCAGTCGAAGCGCTCCAGGAGCGCCAGACCGCGCTCCAGCTCCGCCAGGCGCCTCTGCGCGCCCTGCATGTAGGAGCCGTAGGCGAACCAGAAGAGGAAGTCGATGCCGACCACCAAGGTCGGGTCGATCGCGAGCGCCTGTTCGACCTGCTCGGGACCCCGGCCCCAGGGATCCCGGAAGAAGAAGATCTCACCCAGGTCGGTGCAGGCGTCGCGCTCTCCCACCAGGGCGCAGTCGAGGACGTCGCCGAAAGCGGCCTCCGCCTTGAGCTCGTTCTCCAAGCCGAAGCCCGCAGACACGCTGGCACCGATCACGGCGACCCGACGTGTCAGTGCGCAGGCTGCTGAAGACTCCTGCGGCGGCGCGAAGGCGACGAAGAGCAAGAGCGGGAGTAGGAGGAGAGTACGCATTCCCCGAGGGTCCCCCGCGGGCGGTCAGCCTTCAAGGGGGATTCCGTCACATCCTCTTTGGAGTACCCTGTCGCTCGGCTCGACCCACACCCCAGCGACAGGTATGCGACTCCACACCATCAATCCGCCCACCTGGGCCCGCCCCAAGGGCTACTCGAACGGGGTGCTCGTCGAGGACCCCTCGCGCTTCGTCTTCGTCGCCGGTCAAGTGGCCTGGGATCCAGAGGAGCGCATCGTCGGAGAGGGGGACTTCTGTGCCCAGTTCCGCCAGGCGTTGGAGAACGTGCTGGCGATCGTGCGCGAGGCGGGGGGGATGCCGGAACACCTGGTGCGGCTGACGATCTACGTGACCGACACCGCGGCCTACCAGGCCTGTCTCGGGGAGGTGGGCCAGGTCTACCGCGAGCTGATGGGGCGCCACTACCCCGCCATGTCCCTGGTGCAGGTGGCGGCCCTGCTCGAGGAGGGCGCCCTGCTGGAGATCGAAGGCACCGCGGCGCTGCC
>CAZDQL010000236.1:0-2003 GCA_964507325.1 uncultured Planctomycetaceae bacterium
TCGCCACGGGGCTGCCGATCGTCGCCCACCGGCGCGGGGGTCACCTGGACTACCTGCAGCACGGTGAGAACGCCCTGCTCTACGACGACGACGAGGAAGCCCTCGGGCACCTGCGGCGCCTGCGCGACGACCCCGAGCTGCTGGCGGAGATGAAGGCTGCCGCGCGCAGGAGCGCGGAGGAGCTCTACTCGCCCCGAGCCCTCGACCAGTTGGCGCGCTTCTACCTGGAGGGCGCCCCCCAACCGTGTCCCGGTTGAAGACCCTCCGTCGCTGGTGGCGCAAGCGCTCACCGTACCTGGCCTGGAAGCTCACCCACCCCACCGGGCGCTTCAGCGAGTTCTACCTAGCGAGCGTCGAGCGCCGTCTCGACGGCGGGGAGGTGCACCCCACCCTGGGCGGGGCAAGCACCGCCACCGAGCGCTTCCACGAGACGGGCCGCAAGGTCTTCGAGCGGCTGCGCGCGGAGGGGCTCTGCCCCGATCAGCGCGTGGTCGACTACGGCTGCGGCAGCCTGCGCGTGGGACGGCACCTGATCGAGTTCCTCGAGCCGGGGGGCTACGTGGGCCTCGACCTGACCGAGCGCTTCTTCCGCGCCGGACTGGCGGAGCTCGATCCGCAGCTCGTGACGACCAAGCGCCCCGAGCTGGCGGTCATCGGCGAGGAGGAGCTGGCGCGCCGCGCCGTGGATCCCCCCGACTTCCTGATCTCGATCGGGGTCGTGATCCACGTCCCCCCCGGTGAATTGGACGTCTACCTCGGTCGGCTGGCGCGCCTCGTCGGCTCGACCACCCGTGCCTGCATCTCCTTCTACGACGACCGGCGTCAGCGGCGCGTGGCGAGCCTGACCTGGAGCTGGCCCGCCGCCGAGCTGGTCTCTGCCTGCGCGCGCCACGGAGTGGCGGCGGAGTCCTTTCCGCTCGAGGAGCTCCCGATCGACCCCGCGCTCGGCTGCACCAACTCGATGCTGCGCATCCGCCGCCGGTGAGCTACGAGGCGCCGTCGCGCCGTCCGACGCAGAGCCGGTGCATAAGGCCCACCAGCGGACCCCACCGCACCCGCGCCGGCAAGGTGCGCACCAGGATCGAGGCCTGCTGCCAGCAGGAGAGCCCCTCGCGCCAGGCCTCGTCGAGGTGGATCTCCTCGCTGGAGGAGAAGCGCATGCGGTTGCCGCCGAAGTTGTGGCGCTCGTGCCCCTTCCACCCCGCGAGCTGGGCGGGATCGAAGACGAGTCCCAGCCAGGAGAGGATGCGCTCGAGCTCCCCCGCGGGGTTGCGGGCCAGGTCCTCGTAGCGGACCTCCAGGTGGGGTCGGCCCCTGAGCGCCCGCAGCGCCGCCAGGTGCTCGCGCACGTAGGTGCGACACTCGCGACCGAGGCGTCCCCCCTTGCGCATGTTCGAGAAGGCCACGCCGCGCGGACTGCGGACCAGGTGCAGCACCGCGGGCTCGAGGCCGCTCTTCAGGAAGCGCCGCAGCCGGGTGTAGTCCTTCGAGGAGTCGACGACCACCGCAGCGCCGCTCTGCGCGGCGACGGCGGAGAAGAAGCGCCGGTTGTAGTCGCCGAAGAGCGCTGCCTCGTCGCTCTCGATCGCCGCCTGGGCCACGCCGCTCCCGCCGTCGGCGCGCATGCGGGCGTCGACCGCGCTCCAGAACTCACAGGCGTCCCAGCGCTCCGCGCCGCAGGTGCAGAGCTTCTCCGACTCCTGGGCGAACATCTTGGCCTCGCCCACGCTGAACACCTCGGGGTGCGTGCCGAGCAGGAGGTCCAGGAGGGTCGAGCCGGAGTGGGCGCGGCTGACGACGTAGACGACTCGCAGGGGCTGGCTCATCGGACCGGGGTAGCCTCCTTGGGTCGCGCTTCTCCGTGTGCGTAGCCGTGCAGGACGTCCAGAACCTCCTCGAGCCTGCGGGTCGGCTCGAAATGCTCCCGCGCGGCATCCAGGGCCGCCGCGCTGGTGGCGGCGTAGCGCTCGGGGTCGTCGACGTAGCCGCGCACCGCGCCCGCC
>CAZDQL010000237.1:0-1884 GCA_964507325.1 uncultured Planctomycetaceae bacterium
GGCGCGATACTCGGCGTGGAGGCGAAACCTGGGTCATGCTGCCTACCCACCGGCCGGCGGCCGTGTCGTCTCCCCCGTGCCCAACATGGGGAGGGACGTTACTGGCGGGCAGCGGGGGCTGTCCAGGGCGTCGTCGGCTACCCCGCCCCCGGCAGCGCCACGCGCGGCGTCAGGCCGGCGTCGATCATCGTTTCGTCCATCCGGTGAGGCCATCCCCCGGGTTGTGTCCGCCGAGGACCCTGGGGGGCCTGGCCTGGTGCCGCCGGATCGCGAGGTCCGATGGCGTGGCGCGGTCCTCGGGCCAGGGGTCCTCGGCCGCCACAACCCTGGGCGAAGGCAGACTGTACGTGGTCTGCGCCGCCTGTAGGCGGAAGATAGCATCCGCGGTGGACGGGACGGGGTCGGGAGCTGACGCGCCCGGGTGGCGGGGGAGAATCGTGACCGATGGACGAAGCGGTGGTCGAGGCCGTCAGGCCTCTCTGGGAGCGGCCTCGAGCGCCCCGCCGTGCGCCTCCACGATCCACCGGCACAGGGTCAGGCCCAGCCCGAGCCCCCGCGCCGCGCCGGGCCGTGGGTTCGGCGGTGATCGCGCGCGGACGCGTCGACCTCGTGCTCTCCTCGCAGGTCGAGCGTGGCGTGGAGGTCCCCGGCGTCGTCTCCTGCAACGAGGACGCCGACTGTCCCGGCGGCCAGCGCTGCCAGCCCGACCGGAGGTGCCAGTAGTCCGGGGGGCTACTCCGCCTCCGCCTCCGTCTCCGCTCCCTCCGCCACGTGGTGATCGGGGTGCTCCTTGCGCAGCTCCGCCAGCACCCAGTCGACGTCGGCCTCCTTCAGCCGCAGCGCCTTCAGGCAGTCCTCCACCTTGGCCGGCGTGCGCTCCAGGCGGGGGAGGTCGTCGATCGGCGTGCCGAAGCGCCCGACGACGTGGCGTGCCAGCGCCAGCGTGTAGAGCATCCGGGCCGTCTCCGGCTCGTCGTCCAGGAACTCCTCCAGCCTGTCGCGGTCGTGGTGGTGGCGGGCCAGCAGGATGGCGTCCTCGCGCAGGCCCCAGCGCTCGAGCAGCGCGGCGCCGATCTCGCAGTGGTTCCTGGCGATCTCGCGCCGGATCTGCCGTGCCGTGGCCCGCTCGCCCTTCTCGTGCAGCAGGTCGTCCAGGAAGCGCACCAGGAACGGCTCCCCGATCTCGGAGAGCAGGCCGATCAGGTACTGCTCCTCGGGCTCCGGGCTGCGGGAGCGCTTGGCGAGGTGGCGGACGGCCGAGGCCAGCAGGACCGAGCGCTTCCAGAGGGTCGAAGGCCAGGCTCTCCAGGGCCGGGTCCCGGATCCCGTGGCACATCCGCTCTGCCATCGCCCGCAGCGCAACCGAGAGCACCGCCCGCCCGCCGAGGCGGACCAGCGCGTTGTGGAGGTTGGTGACCTTGGCGAAGCCCGCGTAGGCCGCGTTGTTGGCGCGCTGGATGACCAGCATCGCCAGCTCGGGGTCGCGTTCGATGACCGCCACCAGCTTGTCGACCCGGTGGCGGGAGTCGTCCATCACCCGGCGCAGCTCCCGCACCACCACCGAGACCATGGGGAGGTTGAGCGCGCCGGACTGGAGGTGCTCGCGGACCTCGCCGATCACCGTCCGGGTCGGCTTCGAGAGCGTCCGCTCCTCCGCGACCTCCTCCGCGGGATGGGGGCCGACCTCCAGGTCGGTGTCGGGGCTCTTGGCCTCGGTCGCCGGCACGGGCTTGGCGATGGGCACCTGCGGCTGCGAGACCGCCTTCGCCGGGGTGGCGAGCCCGCCCGCGACGGCGCCGGCGAAGGCGTCCCGGTCGAAGGGCTTGTTGAGGAAGTTGACCGCGCCCAGCCGCATCGCCGTCACCGCGTGGTCCAGCGACGCCT
>CAZDQL010000238.1:0-1851 GCA_964507325.1 uncultured Planctomycetaceae bacterium
CAGCGTGGCGATTGGGGGGGAGTTGACCCTGGGGAAACGCGGGGCCCCACAGACCAGACGATGAACGCCACGACCATACACCTTTCCTGCCAATCAATCCGTTGACTATCATGCAACCATATGCCATCATCAATCCTGTGGTGAGGTTCGTCCCCTTGAGCAATCAGATCCGTGCCGCCATCAAGGCGAGCGGGATGAGCCGCGCTGAGATCTGCCGTCGGATCGATCTGGACAAGGGTGTCATGTCGCGCTTCATGACTGGCAAGTGCGGACTCGCACTGAAGACCCTCGACCGTCTGGGGCAACTCCTCGACATGCGAATCGAATGCCGCCGCCCCGGTGGCCGGAGGATGCGATGAGCGTAAGGAAGCACACCTACACCTATCAGGGCCAGCCTCGGACCACGGGAAAATACTACCTCTACTTCCGCGACCACTCCGACGTGCGCCGTTGCCTCCCCGGGTTCGAGGACCGCCGGGCAACCCTGGCGCTGGAGCGGAGACTGAAGACGCTAGTCGGCCTGCGGGTGGGCCGGTCTCCCCTGGACCCGGACATGGCCCGCTGGATGGAAGCGTTGCCGGACCGAATTCGTGCAAAACTCGCCGCATGGGACCTGGTTGACCCCTCGCGAGTGACCGCCTGCTCGCTTCTGGATACGCACCTCGACGACTTCGAGGCCTACCTGAAGGCGCGTGGAACGACCGCGCAGTATGTCCGACTGACCGTTGGGCGCGTGAAGAAGGTCCTCGATGCCGCGAAATGCCGGACCTGGAGCGACATCACCGGAAGCCGTATCCAAGAGGCCCTCGGTGGCCTGCTCACCGGAAAGACGAACCCCAGGCCGCTCGGCACCACAACGTGGAATTACCACCTCGGCGCTGTCCGACAATTCTGCAAGTGGATGGTCGAGGAGCGCCGGGCGAGCGAGTCCCCCATCGCCCACCTGCGGAGACGGCGAGTGGAGACGAAGAGCCCCCGCCGGGCGCTAGTCGAGGAGGAGATTCAGAAGCTACTGACCACGACCGCGCGTGAACCGGAACGCTACGGGATGAGTGGCGCTGAGCGCGCCTTGGCCTACTGGCTCGTCCTGGAGTCTGGCCTCCGGTCCGCTGAGATTCGCAGTCTCCGCCGGTCGAGCTTTCACCTGGACGACGAACAACCCCGCCTGGTCGTCGAGGCAGGCTACTCGAAGCGACGGAAGACCGAGACGATGTTCCTCCGCCCGGTGCTCGTCAATGCCTTGCGGCAACACCTCTCGGACCGGCTGCCCGCCGCCCCCGCCTTTCACTTGCCCATCTCCAACGACATGGCCAAGATGCTCAGAGAGGACCTCGCGGCAGCAGGGATAGAGCCCGACGACGAGGATGGCCGGGTGGATTTCCACAGCTTGAGGCACACCTTCATCAGTCGCTTGGCCAGGAGTGGAGTTCATCCAAAGCTAGCGCAGATCCTCGCTAGACACGCGTCGATCAGCTTGACCATGAACACCTACACGCACGCGCACGTCGAGGACGAGTTGCGAGCCCTGGACTCACTCCCCGAACTCGGGCTCCCCACGGATGCACTGACCGTAGCGGTAGGCACCGGCACGATGGGCGATCCTCTCTTGGTCCCCCCCTTGGTCCCCGAGGGCGGAGCAGATGCGACAACATGCGACAAGGAGGGTCTGGCGGCCTCGACCTCGGGTCCCCTCGAAACTCGTCGCAACGCACCCCAAAGCCCCAGAAAGGCCATTCCTGACGCGAAAGCCGCCCGAAAGGTTGCCGACGACGGAGCGGTGCGATCTACGACTGCGCGGATAGACTGTCCCCCCTCATGAGCGAGAAGCGAATCGTCATCGTCGGCGGCGGG
>CAZDQL010000239.1:0-1778 GCA_964507325.1 uncultured Planctomycetaceae bacterium
CGACGATCAGTCCGCCGATGGCGCGCGTCGGGATTCCCTGCCTGCGAGCGATGGCCCCGAAACCCAAGGTGTGCGCGTAGCAGCGCCCGGCACCGCTCTCGAAGTAGTGACTGGCACGGGATTGGCCCCCGGTGGCGATGGAGTTGCCGTCGTCGTCGTACTGGACGTCGATGGCTGTGTTGGTGAAGTCGCGCAGGAAGATCAGCTGCTCGAGGAGGGGCGCGCTCGGCGCTGGAGCCGGCTGCTCACGCTTGGTGTACAGCATCCAGGCGAGTTGGACGTAGGGGTGCTCGTGGTCGAAGCAGGTCGTGGGCTTGGTGTACAGGTCGCGGAGCTCGCGAGGGACGTCGTCCGCATCGTGGACATAAGTCCGGGAGAGGGTGAAGGCGGCGTCCACCGAGACCTGTGTGAAGCTCAACCTGACCGTGACGTCCGGCGTGCGGTTCTTCCACTCGAAGCGCAGCCAGTCGTTGCCGAATTCATCGGTCTCGACGGCGCTGGGCGCGGGCGCTATGTCGAGGTCCGTGACCTTCTGAAAGCTGCGCGTGGTCGGCTGCGGCACCCAGATCCGCGCGTGGTAGGGATTCTGGGTCGCATTGCGCAGGTGGTAGA
Source organism: uncultured Planctomycetaceae bacterium (assembly GCA_964507325.1). Classification (GTDB taxonomy): domain Bacteria; phylum Planctomycetota; class UBA1135; order UBA1135; genus CAZDQL01. The sequence continues at coordinate 613 of CAZDQL010000239.1, forward strand.
AGAGCGTCACCCGCTTCTTCAAGGGTCGGCCCACGACCACACCCTCCGCGGGGAAGGCGGCGAAGCTCGCGACTGCGGCCCGTGTTTGACCGTCGACGCTTCGACGCCGCATGTAGAACAGCTTGCTCCCGTCGGAGGCGAGACCCCACGCGTGGGAGTGCAGGAAGTGCAGCGTCTGGTGCTGGCGCTTATGGAGGTCGTAGGCGAGGAGCCAGTGGCTCGCATAGGTGTCGAAGTGCTTCCGATACGCGTAGAGGACTCCGTCGGCGTGGGTCAGGCTGTAGATCCGCCCGGGGGCGGTATGCAGCTGCTCGACTCCACCTCCCACGACCGGCGGCAATCGCTCGAGCCCGCCCTTGGCCTTGGGTGCGTAGAAGTCTCTGGCGGCCCTGAAACGAACGATGGTGGAGTCGCTGGCCGACGCGCAGGACGTGTAGACGGTCCCGCCGTCGACCGCGAGGCCGTACAGCTTCCCCGCGGGCAGGTCCGCGGGCCGGCCCATGGATGCCTGCTCCTGCCCTTCGGGATCGAAGCGACGCAGGAAGGCACTGCTGCGGCCACTGAGCACCCAGAGATGGTCGTCCGCGTAGTCGATGGCCCGCGCGAAGTTGCGGCCGATGGGGTGCTTCGCGAGGATCGTCCCGTCTCCATCCTTGCGGAATCTCAGGATCTGGTCTTCGCGCTCGCCGGTCCCCTGCACGAGCAGGAATACGTCGGGCCCCGACACGGCGATGTCCATGGCCAGGTATCCGGAGAACCCGGCGCTCTCCACATCCGTCAGGTCGTGGTGGAGGGCCACCTCCAGATCGTGGCGCTCGGCGAAACCCTGGCTCAGGTCTCGGGTGCGGTGGAGCTTCTCCGCCTGCAGCTCCTTCGATCGTTGCAGGTCTTGGGCCGCTTCGAGCTCAACTGGCTTCGATCCGGTGCCGGTCTGCCACCAGCTCCAACTCACCGGGCTGACATGCGGCCCCGGACTGATCAAAACCAGCAAGAGCAGGCAAGGGCACGTGCGCGAAGACAACCGCATGGCGGACCTCCTTGAGCGGTTTCCAATACCGGTACCCCATTCTATGTGAGTCCAGCCACTTGGGCCATGTCCCTGACTGTGCCTGGCCAGAGAAGGGGTCTCGCCAGGGTGACTTCGGCCTCACGCAGCCTGTGGATGC
>CAZDQL010000240.1:0-1732 GCA_964507325.1 uncultured Planctomycetaceae bacterium
TCCCGAACTCCTCGAAGTGGGCCGGGTGGACGTAGAGGTCCAGGGCGGGGTAGAGCGCCTCCACGTCGGGCCGCGGGGGCAGGAAGTCCACGCGCCCAGCGAGCCCCGCCTCGCGAGCCGCTTCGCGATAGGGGTCGAGCCGCGGCTCCTTGCCCACCACCAGGACGCGCAGGGCGCTCTTCACCTCCTCCGGCACGCCCCCCAGAGCCGAGAGGAAGGGCCCCACCGCGCGTTTGGTGAAGTCCCCCGAAGTGACGAGCCCCACCAGGAGCTCCTCCGGCTGCGATCCGAGGGCGCGGCGCAGCGCCTGGCGTTCCTGCGCACCGCGCGGATGGAAGCGCTGCGGGTCGTGGCCGGGGTGGACGACGGTGATCGACTCGGCGGCGATCCCGTAGCGCCGCGTGAGCTCCTCGGCGGTCAGTTGGGAGTTGGCGATCACGCGCTGGAACCTCCCCTCGGAGAGGATGCGTCGTTGTGCGCGCGCCGCGACGCGCTCCTCATCGGGCGCGAGAGGCCGGCCGTGGATCGCCTCGTGGGTGAGGTGCACGCAGTTGTGGACGTGCAGGACGTCCTGCTCGAAGAGGCTCTCGCCGTGCCCCACCAGCAAGGCTCCAGCGCGACGTGCGCGCCGCACGACCCGCCGGGAGAAGGAGTCCAAGCGCGCCTGCCGGGAGAAGGGGTGCAAGGACACCAGGCGCCGCGCGCGCCATTCCGGGCAGGCGAACGCATGACGATCGAGACTCTGCGCCAGGACCTCCACCGACCAACCGCGCCGCGCCAGGATGCGCGCGTTCTCGCGCACCAGGGCCACCTTGCCGGAGAGGCCCGACAGCTTCTGGGTGGCGATTACGAGGGGCGGACGCACGCTCACGGCGTGGATCCTACGGCGCGGCGCGGTGGTGGGGTAAGCTGTCCTCCTGATGACCACCCGGATCGCGATCCTGTCGACCTTCGCGGACGCCTGCGGAGGGAGTGAAGGGCGGGCCATCGGGCTCTACCGTCTGCTCGCGCCGCGGGCGGACGTCGAACTCTGGACCGAGCAGGAGCCCGACCCGGAGCTCGCCCGCGATTGGCCGATCCGCCGCGTGCGCGCCTTGCGCGGCGCGTACCCCCGCGACCGCGACCTGATCTTCGTCGGAGCGCCGCGCTTCGGGGGCTGGGTGCGGCGCTCGGGGGCGGAGCGCATCACCCTGATCTACAACAGCAACACCCCTCGACGCTTGGCGCGCCGACTGCGGCGGCTGCGTTGGGCGGGGGAGCCGGGGCAGGGGAGTGCGGGCGGAAGATGCGCGGTCCAGGTCGTCTTCGCCTCCCAGCGGCTGGCGGCGACCGTGCCCTATCACGGCACCGTGCAGCTCTCGCCGATCGACCTGGAGCGCTTCCGTCCCGGGCCGCGCGCCTGGACGCGTCTGCGCGTGGGGCGGCTGTCGCGCGACGTGCGCTACAAGCACGGGGAGGAGGATCCCGAGCTGTACCGGCGCCTCGCCGACGAGGGGATGCGGGTGCGGGTGCGCGGAGGGACCTGCCTGGTGGAGGAGCTGGGGGACTTCCCGGGTGTCTCCCTAGAGGCCGCCAGCCCCGACGCCCCGGACGAGTTCCTGCGCGAGCTGGACGTCTTCCTCTACCGCACCCGGGCGGACTGGTACGAGGCCTCCGGCCGGGTGGTGGTCGAGGCGCTCGCCACGGGGCTGCCGATCGTCGCCCACCGGCGCGGGGGTCACCTGGACTACCT
>CAZDQL010000241.1:0-1714 GCA_964507325.1 uncultured Planctomycetaceae bacterium
TCTGGTCTCTGTGAGGCTCTCTGCCTCTGTGCCTCTGTGGTTTTCTGGATTCCCAAATCGCGGACCCCGAGACCCGATCGAGGCATTCACCACTCTCCGACCAACAGCTCACGCTCCTGGAGGTGACGAGCACGTTGCGGTACCCCCGCAGCCGGCTCGTCCTGCCCGAAGGCGCGAATGCGCCGATCGGTTCAGAGGGAGTACTCCCTCGACAGCACCTCCATCATTGCCGCCGCCTGCTCCGGCTCCAGGGAGTCGACGCGCGCTCGCAGCTCCTCGAGGATCCGCTTCGCCTCGTGCGAGCTCTCCAGATCCCGGACCAGCCGGTGCATCCGGAAGGCGTGGTGAATCCCCGTCGCACCGCCCGCGAACAGGAACACCGCGGCGGAGACGGGGTCGAGGTCGGCGAGCAGCGCGAGCAGCAGCTTCAGCATGGCCTTGGTGCGCTGGTGCGGAACGTCACCTTCCCGCGCCGCTTCGCTCCTGATCGCCCGCATCCGCTCCTCGGCGATCGTCACCTTGCGCCGGTCGATGCGCCGGTGCCACTCCTCCAGGACCAGCATCCGGTGGTCGCGCGCCTGCCGTGGCCCCTCGAGGTGCTCGTCACTCACCTGCATCCGACCGTTCGCCCAGTCGAGCGCGTACGCGGTCGGGTCGTCGCCGAGGCCGTGGTAGGCCGGCTCTCCGGTCGACCCCGCCTCGGCGAGGTAGTATCCGCAAACAACTTCGGTGTCGCGCCCTTCGCGGTTGAGGGTGACGCAGGGTACGACGAGATAGTCGGTGGGGGAGACGGGTTCGTGCTCCTGCACGTCGAGGATCACCTGCCGCGCCTGGAGCCGGGCGGAGAGGAGCGCAGCGTGGAGGTAGCGCCGCGACCGGCCGATCCGGTTCTCGTCGAGCAGCCCGGCGAGGCGATCGGGGCTCTCCGCGACGAAGAGGCGCCGCAGCTCCTCCGCGGCGGGGAGGTGCTCGCCCCGGAGCATCGCGTGCAGCGCCCCGCAGCACTCCGACTCCGCCGAGTAGCGCCTCATCGTCCCGAAGAGCGGAGCCTCGCCCGAATCGTCGACGCCGACGTGAGCATTGACCTTGACCACCAGCAGCTTGGGCGCGGCCGACGCCGCGGCCCCGGCGGCGTAGTGCGCCTCGGCGATCATGACCGCCCCCCAGTCGTACCGGCCCCCGAGGTTGGAGAGGCGGAAGGGCGCGCGCTGGGCGAACTTCAGCGCGGGGACCAGGAAGTTGACGAAGCCGTGCTGGAAGGCGGTCGCGCACTCGTTCTCCGACTCGTCGGCGCAGGTGATGTGCATCGCGCCGACCAGGGCCGGCTGCCGCTCCACCGCCGACAGGTGAATCGCCTGGGCGACCTGGTCCAGGGAGTGCTCGGCGCCGAGGATCTGGATGAGCTGCTTCATCGCGGGAGGGGAGGCCGCCCCGCCTCCCCGGGGCCGGGTGAGCCGGGCCCCATGGTCGAGGTGTAACCGGGGGGGCCGCCGGGGGACAGGCAAAAGGGGCGGAGCCGCGTCCCGGGGCGCCTCCCGCCCCCGAGATCGGCGCCGAATCGGCATTTCGGGACCGCTCTTTCCCCCTACGGTCTGGACGTCCCGCGACCGATGGCTATACTGCGCCACCTCGCACGGGGATGTAGCTCAATTGGTTAGAGTGCCGGCCTGTCACGCCGGAGGTTGCGGGTTCAAGTCCCGTCATCCTCGCCATC
>CAZDQL010000242.1:0-1420 GCA_964507325.1 uncultured Planctomycetaceae bacterium
TACGAAGTCTCGCTTCGGTATTGTCGTCGTCGCTGTATCTCCGGGCGCGAGGCTCACCTGCTTCCTCCCCAGCAGTCGTCCCCCTCCCGCAGCCCAATAGGAGATGTCGTAGTCACCGGGAGTAAGACTGAGAGTGCCCTTGTCTTTGTCCGGAATTCCGGCCGTCAGCTGCTTGTCGCCATAGACCTCGTATACCGCGACTGTGCCTGTCTTCAAGTTTGCTACCCGGGCGTATCCCACCGCGTAGCCGCTTTCGTTCTGGGCCTCGACGGTCGCCGACTGGTCGTCGGAACTCGCCGGCCGCGGAATTCCGTCCACGATCGGCGCGAGTTCCACGTCACGGCCTAGCGGGGCATCTTGCCCGCCGTCTGGGCCGACAAACCGTAGAAGGTCCTCTCGGATCGGGACGATGACCCTGATCATCGATCCCCGTCGAAAGAAGAGAGGCGTCCGCAGATTCCCAGCAGAACTCACACAGCCTGATGCATCCCGCATGGTCTGAGTGAACGGCGTGCCATGGTAGTCGTAGATGATCTTTACGCCCTGCGGATTGAAGGGAAGGGTCGAATCTACGGTGAGAGGTAGCTCCGCCGATGGGAGACTGCTATCAGCCCCCATAGTGGCTCTGGCCGTGATCAGGTGTCGACCGTCCGGCAAGGGCTCCGGCGGCGTCCAACGGAACGTGTGATCTGCCGACGCTGTCCCCTGGCCCAGCAGCGCATCGCCATCGTAGAAGGATATCGTCGCTCCAGCCTGGCTCCGCCCTACGAACTCCGGCCGGCTTTCGCCAGTCTCGCCACAGCGCGGAGTGGCAATGATAGGTCGGGCCACTCCTCCCTCCCATGGACTGTAGTCCACGCCATCGCCCACAGAGGTCCCTGTCCCCGGGTTATCCACCAGACCACACGCGTCCTCCGCACTCGACAGATCCTGCGGACCCGTCTTGTCCCCCCACCAGTTGTCTCTCGCCTCGACGCAGACTTCACTAGAGTACCTGTTGATGATCCCCTGCTGTCCACTCCCCACGAATCGATTGTGCGGAGAGATGACCGGGGAGCAGTCGCTTCCTCCCCTGCCCGTACAGGTCACCTCCGCGGCGGTCATGTTCCCCTCAAAGTAACAGTTCCGCACCGTCGGGTGCCCGAAGTCTACCTGCACCCCTGTCCCACTATCCACGATACGTGAATCGGACACCGTCACGTCTCCATCGCTGCCCAATATCAACCCTACCGTGCTGGCCTGATGGACGACCGTATCCTGTACCTCCAGATTCGCGCTCCGCCATACCTTGATCCCCACATCGCTATGACTCAGATCGCAGTCCCGCAGTGCTGCGGTCCCGCCGCTATCCACCTCCAGCAGGACACCGCTGACACCGCCGCCGTGCCCCCCTCCGTATCGCACTATCGCGTGCTCGAAC
>CAZDQL010000242.1:1432-1663 GCA_964507325.1 uncultured Planctomycetaceae bacterium
TCCCCAGCCACCTTGATCCCGTACCAGTCATCGGTCGCTGGCACCGATGCGGTTCCGTCGTTGTTGGTGTCGCCGACCTCGGCGTCATCTCTCAAGGAAGTAAAAACGATCGGTCGCTCCGCAGTTCCTACGGCGGTCAGCGTCATCCCGGCGGTCACCTCCAGCCCCCCCGCGGGGGCGGACGGCCCCCCCCGAGCCGGCTGGGTGGGCAGGGGGCCCCCCCCCGGCCCC
>CAZDQL010000243.1:0-1619 GCA_964507325.1 uncultured Planctomycetaceae bacterium
GGCGGGGCACGAGCTGTGGCAACTGCTCAGGCGGGTCGAGGGGCGCTTCGTTCAGGCGCGTGTTCCCGAGGAGGAGCCGGAGGTCAGCGCGCCCGCGACCACCGACGAGGTCTCCGCAGAAACGCCCACCAGCCCCAGCTTCGAGGAGTGGGCGGCGGCGCGCGCCCAAGAGGCCGCTCCCAAGTAGACGAGTCGACGAGCGCGCCATCCGCTGGTCGTGGTGGCGCGCGAGCTCCCGCGTGGGCTGAGGCGACCCTGGGCCCGCTCGCCGGCCCCGAAGCTACCCTGGACGTCAGGGTTTGGAGCCCGGGACTCGCCCTCGCTCGCTGATCCAACCCCGCGGAGCATCGGGTGAGATCTGCGCAAGGCGATCCCAAGCGCCGAGGACCGCTGCTAGCATCGCTGCCCGCCCAGGGCACGCGCTACGGATCCCCAGAGCTCGATGGCCGGCACCAAGCACCTCCATCTCTGCGACGAGAAGCGGACACGGACCACCAGAGTCCTGTGGCTGTGTCTGATCGTGCTGGTCCTGTGCGTGCTCACCCTGGCCGCGGTCCACGGAATCGGCGAGTGCCCGTACGATCACGACGGCTGCCCGCTCTGCAAGCTCGCCCACGGGGCGCAGCTGGAGACCCCCGTACAGCTCGTCAGCCTCGCGGTTCCCCTGATCCACTTCGCGGTCAGTCACGTCGAGTCACCGTGCCTCGAGGACACGGTCATCGGCAAGGGCTGGTCGCGGGCTCCTCCCGCCCTGATCTGCGTGGGTCTCTGACCCAGCACGCGTTGCCTCCCCGCTGAGGGGAGGGGCGTAGGCAGTTTCTGGGGGGCGATCCGTCGCCACCCTCTCGGACCGGATCACGGGAAGGAGTGCAGTCCAATGAAGTCTGGAGCTGGAAGTAGAGGAATCGTCGTATCACTGGCGCTCTCGTTGAGCGCCGTCAACGCGGCGGGGCAGGAAGCTGCTGCCGCACGATCGACCGCATCGACTGCGGGCGGCGCGCCACAGGAGGGCGACGCCGAGCAGCCGCCCCTGAGAGCCCTGCGGGAGGAGCTGCGCCGCCTGCGCGGGGAGATGAGTGCGCAGCAGGCGCAGTCCGACGAGCGCATCGCCGCGCTGGAGCGCGAGATCGCGACGCTGCGCGGGCAGGCGTCCGAGACGGAGAGCCTGGACGACCTCCTGGCCGAGGGGGGTGACGACCTGGACGCCCTGCTCGCCGCCGAGTCCGACGACCTCGACGCCCTGCTCGACGAGCAAACGGGGGGAGATGCCCTCGATCTCGGAGGGCAGGACGAGCTGGTCGTGCCCACGAGCGGAGGCGGCTCGTTCCAGAGCATGAACCCCAACACCAGCGTGATCGTCGACGTCCTAGGTCACGCCAGCAACCGCGACAATCCCGACTACGAGGACCAGTTCCTGCTGCGCGAGCTGGAGCTCAACTACTCGGCCGCGGTGGACACCTACGCCCGGGCCGACGCCTTCCTGAGCGTGGCCCAGGACGGCGGCGACTTCTCGATCTCGATCGAGGAGGCCTACGCGACCTTCCTGACCGTCCCGCACGACGTCCAGCCGCGGCTGGGGCGCTTCCGCTCCACCTTCGGCAAGGCCAACACCCTGCACC
>CAZDQL010000244.1:0-1584 GCA_964507325.1 uncultured Planctomycetaceae bacterium
CGAGCCCAGCCGTCGCTGCATACACCAGCGGTATCGTCGTGAATCCCCCCAGGAACGGAAGGACCGTCTTGTACAGGCCCAGAATGGTCTGTTGCGCGAGTAGCCCCCACCCTACCACCCCCACGAGGCTCTTGACGATTCGCTGGGCCTTACCCTCTCCGGCCGGACCTCCCATGACCCGGCTCATGGCCGCGACCATGACGATCTGGATCGGCGTCAGCACGAAGATATCGGCGAATGGAATCGGCTGTACGGCTACGATTGCGCACACCAGGGACGTGAGGTGGATGATCAACTGGACCTTCTTCTCCTCCGGAATGGAGGGATCATCCGCCAGCAGCTCGAGAGTCGCCGAGAGCGATTGCTTCCGTTCCTGTAGGTTATCTACCTTCATCTGAACCTTCGCATTCGCGGTGATTGCCACCGTGGATTCCATATGAAGGGAAGAGTCCTCCTGAACTCCGAGCCGTAACTTCACGCCCGGGAAAACGTGGGGGATTCGAGGGGGAGGAGGCTCCGCTGTCCTCTCAGTTCCGAACTCGAATCGTTGCCGCCGGCTCCCAGTCCATTCGCTCGCCCTGCATCCCGGCCGGCAGTGCGTTGCAACGCAATGCGCAGGCGGTGGAAACGCTGTCGCCCACGGGGACGCCACCGGCCCAGAAGCGAAGGTACAGAGTGCGTGTGCCGTGGAGCTGATCGACGAGGTCGCGGCAGACCTCCACCTCGGAGCCACGCCACGCCTCCGCGCTCGTGGGCTCTCGCGGGCGATCGGCGGGGAAGGCGGTGCGCAGGTCGAGGGGCGGATCGCCGGGGCCGACGATCCAGATGGGGGCGAGCTCGTCCGGAGACACCCCGGCTTCCACCACGCTCCAGCCGCGCGACGCCGTGGTCCGCGTGCAGAACTCCAGCTCGATGTCGGAAGGGGAATCGAACGGCAGGTCCACCTTCACCAGGGCCCATCCGGGCTCGTAGTCCAGGAGCGGCGCCCAGTAGGCCTTGTGCACGAAGTGGCTGAAGTTCCCGGGTTCCTGCCCGGGCTCGCAGATGACCTTGAGGCCCTCCATCACAAGGTCGCGGCAAACGTCGTACTCCGCTGGGCTGTAGAGCAGGACGGTGTGCCACGGCCAATCCTCTCCCGAGGGGTCCATCTCGAACGAGAGCATGCACAGCTCCTGGGTCTCGAGATCGATCGTGCGCTCGATCGTCCGGTAGCCCGGAGCCTCGATCAGGATCTTGTGCCGGCCCAGAGGCATGCGGAACGCACAGAGGCTCGGGGCGCTCTCGAACCGCTCCCCGTCGATCGTCAGCGTCACCGCCTCGACGTTCTCCGATTCGAGCTTCGCGGCCACCTGGATCCAGGCGAGGGGGCCTTCGCGATTCCTGCAGTCAGGGAAACGAGTCTCTTCCTCGATCGAGGACAGGCCCCCGAAAGTGAGCTCCCGGGGTTTGTGTATCACTCCGTGCGGAGAATCGAAGAAGTAGAAGCGGTGGAGTCGACCCCCCCATCGAGGCACGACGAGCTCCTCGACCAGCAGGCTGTGCGGGTCGTTCTCGTTCAGGGCGAACTGCAGCTCGAGTTCGTGC
>CAZDQL010000245.1:0-1552 GCA_964507325.1 uncultured Planctomycetaceae bacterium
GGAGGGTACGCATGGTGGGATCGATTGGGGGAGGAGAGCAGGATACGGTCTCTCCTGCGCCGGGGGGGACTCTCGCTGGAAGACAGCTCGAGGGGGGAGGGGTGACGGAGAGCGCCCCCGGCTCCCGACCTGCGCGTGTAACCACATGCGCCCTGGGCGCTACGATGCGACACCTGGAGAATCGCCATGTGGATCGCCCTCCTCCCCCTCCTCGCGCCCACCGAACTGGAAGTGGCGCGACCCGCGCCCGAACACGAAGTCGAAACCTGGCAGGAGAGCCGCTCCGCGGAGGAAGGCTCGCGTGAGGTAAGAATCGTGCGGCGCAGCTCGAAGACCCCGTCCCCCGACGGCGGCACCCTCGCCGAGCTCGCCGGCCAGGTGGTGCTCCTCTACTGGGTCGACGAGGATCGGGAGCGGCTGCAGCTCGTGGCGGACCTCCTGCGCTGCAACACCGACCGCGACCTGACCGCCATCGGCCTGGCGGCCCCCGACGACGGGGACAGCGCGCGGAACCTCGTGGGGGACCACGACCTGACCCACCCGATCGGTCTGATCACCCCGGAGGAGACTCCCTACGGCGGGGTGACGCTGGCAGTGGTCGGGCGCGCCGGCGGTCTGGCGTGGAGCGGCGATCCGCTCGCCGACGAGAAGGAGTTCCTGGGCGCCCTGTCGGAGGCGCTCGACACCTGGCCCGCACCCCGGCTGGAGCACGACTTCGACGAGCAGCTGGGCGACGCCCTCGAGCACTACTACGCCGGGCGCTGGGCCCGGGCGCGCAAGGCCGCTAAGAAGGCCGCGCGCAAGAGCCCCGAAGGGGCCGCCTATCTGCTCGGACGCCTGGAGGAGCACGAGCGCGAGCTCTCCGCCCACATCCCCACCCTGACCGGCCCCCGCCACCACCTCGAGCTGGCCCTGCTCACGCGGGCCCTGGAGCGGGGGCTGCCGCGCGGTGAGCTGGAGAAGGCCTGCGAGGAGCAGATCGCCGAGGCGAAGAAGACCCTCTCCGGAATCTCCCTCGTCGACGGCCTGACCTGGGCTGAGCTCCAGGGCTCCCGCCCGGCGCTCTTCCCCGCGCGCCGGGACGCCGCCGGCCGCAGATTCGCCAAGAAGCTCGCCCCCCTGACCCGCACCGCCCACGACACGGAGGTGACCCGGCTGGTGAGGGCGATGCTGGAGGAGTTCGAGGGCTGAAGGTCTGAACTGCCCCCCATCGGTGGGCTTCCCAGGCGTCGACCGTCCCGGGTCCCGTGTTCGAGACGTCCCTCAGGCCGCACCGGCACGCACATCCCTGGACTCCGGATTCACTGCACTTCCACGGGGCCTGAGCTGAGAGCTGGGCGCTCCAAATCCCTGTCGGCAATGGGGTTGTGGCGAGGATCCCGACGGAATGCACATCGAAGGGAGGCAGTCCATAAAGGTCTACGCAGGTTCGGCCGATCAGCGCAGGGACCCTCCGCGGTGAACTGCGCATGAGTATCGGAGCCCGAAACGTACCCAGGCCGAGCGGCGTCTCGCTCCTCTTCCACGAGGCCCTGATCGATCGCCTGGACGC
>CAZDQL010000246.1:0-1530 GCA_964507325.1 uncultured Planctomycetaceae bacterium
GCCCCTCTGCTACAACGAGACGACCTGGACCTGCGACTTCGACGCATACGGCTTCCGGCTGCCGACCGAGGCAGAGTGGGAGTACGCAGCGCGGGGGGGAACGTATCCCCCGTACACCATGTACCCCTGGGGGGACTCGATCGACGGGTCGATGGCCAACTACTTCGACTCCGGCGATCCGTATGGTCAAAACTGGCCGCCAACGACTCCTGTAGGATACTACGATGGGGGCCAGACGCCTCCCGGTGCAGACATGGGGAACGGGTATGGTCTGTACGACATGTCCGGCAACGTGCATGAGCTGTGCTGGGACTGGTACGACCCTAACTACTATTCGTACAGTCCGACCAACAACCCCACCGGCCCTGCATCAGGCTCATACGTCGTGTGCCGGGGTGGGGGTTGGGCCAGCCCCCCGAGTGGAATTCACTCGGGTCTGCGGTCGGCGCACCGGGGTATCGCAATCCCGTCGGAGCGCGGTGGCAGCCTCGGCTTCCGTCTTGTCGCCCGCCTCTAGCCTGCCCATCATCGTCCGCAATCATTGGCTCCGGGATGTCACAAGAGTCGCCGGCAACAGCAACAGGAGGGTGACCGTCGCGCTCGGAGCTGAGTGCTCGCGACGGGATCAGAATTCCTGGTAGACCCAGGAAACGCCTGATCGGTGGAACGGCATGGCTCCGCCTCGAGGCCGTTCCTGCAGTCAATCGGGTCTTGACCACCCTTTTGACGCCTTCGGGGTCAGGGCAGCCCCTGGATCGCCTCCGCCATTGCCTCGCGTAGGCGCGGCACGAGCGTGACTATGGCTGCCGGGACCTCGGAGGGTTCCCAGCCTTCTCCTGGAGCGAGGTCGCGCAGAACACGCTCTGACACCGCCTGAAGGGCGAGCTCGATCGTCGGGTGATAGGTCAGGGGAACTAGGCGTTCCTCGCCCGGATTCTCGCTGCGTGGCCCCTGGATGAGGACGCGGCCACCATCCACTGGTTGGTGTCGGCGGTGATGCGGTAGAAGCCGGGACTTTCCCCCTTTCCCCAAGATGTGTCAGCTGAGCTCGCGGCGGCACCTTCCTGGGGAGTTCGAGAGGTACGGCTTCAGGGGGCGTCGCATCTGCATCGCTCGACAGCTACACGGCCAGTGGGAGGTCCTCCAACTCCTCGAAAACGGCCCTCACGCTAGGCGGAGGGGCGATGCAGAGGGTTCGATAACCGTCCACGAAGGGGAGCCACTGCCTCGGAAGGAGGCAAATAGAGAGCGCCGCCGGTGATCTGGCGGCGGTTTTTCGTGCCTGGGGAGGGGTGGCGGAAGGCTGGGACGGGGCGGGGGTTGGGACGATTCGGCGGAGCGCTTCGGGCTCTCCGTCCGTGGAGGAGAGAGCGGGCCCCTGGCTGGAATGCCCCGAATCCCGCGCGCGCCTTGCGTGAGGATGCTCTCGGAGTCTCTGGCATCTCTGGTGCTGCGGGAGCGAGCGGTTACGGCCCCTTGTCGACGGCGATCTGATTCCGATGATTCTCGGTGGTTATCGCCATCGACTGC